>NZ_JACFPQ010000003.1:0-349097 GCF_016101925.1 Commensalibacter sp. M0268
CTGCACCAGATTCAACAATATCAAAACACTCGCCTTTTTCTGCCCATTTAGAGGAGAAAAGCTTTCCAGGTCTTTGAATAGACATATATAATCCCAACCAACTTTATTGTAAAATAACTAATTAATCATAATAAGAAATTAATTAATTACTTATTGATTGAATAGGGATTATTTGCCTTAGTTAATTAACTTATCAATATTATTCATTTACAAATTTTAATATATCACTTAATTATTTTAAATAACAAAGCCGAGAAAAATATTTTTCTCGGCTTTGTTATTTAAAATACATCTATTACATTAGGGAAAAATTCTTTTAGTAATAAAATAAAATATCAAATAAACAGCCAAATAAATAAAAGGAACGCAAAATATGATTAATTCAAGATAACCACCCATTAGAATTCTCCTGTTGAATCACGTAAATCTGATTGAGCATCAAATAAAACTGCCCCTGCCACTGATATGAGAATAATCATCACTGTACCAATTAACCATGCAAAATACCAAGGTCCCTGATCACCCACAAAAACAGCGATTAATAATGCGACTATTAAAACCAAGCCAAGTCCAGTGAAACGTAGAAATATAGACATAATAACACCTTATTATTCAATAACTGTGATGATCGTTTATGATATTGGAAGTTTTAACCTTACCCCGCATGACATAAAAGCACCATGACGTATAAGAAAGGATGATGGGCACAAAAAGACAAGCCACAACAGCCATGCAAATTAGTCCATATAAACTACCGCAACTGTTCCATATTGTCAGACTTTGATTTGGAATTGTTGTTGAAGGCATAAAAAACGGAAACATGGCAGCCCCAACCGTACCAATAACACCAATCCAGGAACCAAGTCCGATCCACCAGGCAACAACAGGTCTATCAGATTTAACCATTAATGTTCCCAGTAACATGCATAAAACACCCAGCAAAGGTAATCCCCATAAAATTGGATGTTCATAAAAATGATGTAACCAGGCCCCTTTATATAATGCAACATTCTGACCAAATAATGGATTTGAAGGCATTGCAGGATGACCACTGACTAAAACAAATCCTTTAATTTGCGTAATCCATAATCCTCCCAAAACAAATAATATTATCGCTATCATCCCTGCAATAGTGGCATATTTTTTTGCCCGTAAATAAATGGGATCTTCACCACGTATCATCAACATGGCTCCACCTTGATAAATACTTAACGAAACCGATAATAAACCACATAAAACAGCAAATGGATTAATCAGATAGCTCCAGAAAGATTCATCTTGAAAATACTGTCCATTCCAAATGAAATGATATCCTACACCTTGCAAGATATTACCAAAGGCTGCTCCACAGACAAACATTGGAAAGAAACCAGAAACCAAAAAAATCCAGTCCCAACTCGAACGCCATAATTTTGCATCAACTTTTGATCTAAATTCAAAAGCTACAGGTCGCAAAATCATGCTGAACAACAGTAAAACCATAACAACATAAAAAACAGAAAACGCCGTGGCATACAAGGTTGGGAAAGCAGCAAAAATGGCACCTGCTCCCAAAATAAACCATACCTGATTCCCTTCCCAATGGGGTCCGATAATATTAAGGGCTGTACGACGCTCAACATCATTTTTGCCAACGAAACGAAGAAGCATACCAACACCCATATCCATACCGACCATCAGGCCCAATCCAATAAGCAGGATACATAATAATGTTGCCCAGATTAATTTGAGAATTACATAATACTCCATATCAATCTCCCCAGCCTTCTTGATATGTAAACACTTTTTTCGATAAAGAATCCCTATCTTGATATTTTACCGGCCCAAGTCGAGCAAATTTAAACATCAAATAAAATTCCACGACAATAAATACACTGTAAAATAATAAGAAGCCGATCAAGGAAAAAACCATATATCCCGCACTATGTGTTGACGAAGAAACAACTGTCGGCAGAATTTCATAAACGGACCATGGTTGTCTTCCCACCTCTGCTGTGATCCAACCGAACTCGGATGCAATAAAAGGAAGCGGAATTGACCATGTAATTATCTTTAAAAACAAACGGTTTTTTTCAATTTGTCTTTTCAGGCTTACGTATGATCCCATGGCAAAAATGACAAAGAAATAGATTGCAAGGAAAACCATAATTCTGAAGGCCCAGAATGTAACAAAGACATTAGGGACAATATCATTCTTGGTTTTTTCAATAATAGTCGATTTATACTCTGGCGTGATTTTTGCTATATCCTGATCTGGAGCATATTGACTTGCCAGAAAACCATATCCCATATCTTTTTGATGAGCCTTAAATATATCGAGATCAGCCTGTCGATGGTCTTCCCCATAACGTTTTAAAGCCGATACCGCCTTTATGCCCGACTCAATCCTTGGAACCGCTTGATTTTTTAATTCCTTAACACCAGGAATAGAAGTTGTAAAATCATGGGTTAACAAAGGGGTTAAAACAAAGGGAACTCCAACCTCCAAATGGTTTGTCTGCTTTTTATCATCGGGAATACCAAATAAAATCCATGGTTCATAAGGAGGTTTGCTTGTTTCCCACAACCCTTCCATTGCAGCAACTTTTGTCGGTTGATGCATATAATCCAATCGGCCAAGGACATCCCCAAGCGTTATGACTGCAATTGTTGAAATAATTCCAAATAATGCGGCCATACGAAAAGAACGTGCGGCAAATTCACGATGCTGTTTACGTAATAAATAAAATGCGCTGATCCCCATTACAAACATTGATGCGGTTACAAATCCTGCCACAGAAGTGTGTACAGCTTTTGCCTGTGCATCAGGATTGAAAACCAGAGCAACAAAACTTGTTGAGGTTAATCGCATGGTCTCTGGATCAAAATGAGCCCCTGCAGGCATATTCATACATGCATTTGCCACTAAAATCCATAAGGCGGAAATATTTGACCCCAATGCGACAAGATAGGTAATTGCCAGATGCGCACCACGACTCAACCGGTCCCATCCAAAAAACATTAGTCCGATAAATGTTGATTCCATAAAGAAGGCCATTAAACCTTCAATCGCAAGAGGTGTTCCAAAAATATCGCCAAAGAACCTTGAATACATTGACCAGTTCGTGCCGAATTCGAATTCCATGGTTAATCCTGTTGCGACACCAATCGCAAAATTAACACCAAATAATTTTCCCCAGAATTGTGTCATTTCCTTGTAAATTTCTTTACCAGTAATGACGTAGGCAGTTTCCATGGCAGCCAAGATAAATGTTAGACCCAGTGTCAAAGGAACAAACATGAAATGATACAAAGCTGTCAAAGCAAACTGAAAGCGGGAAAGATTTACAACCAGAAGGTGTATCCCATCCATTTTATATAACTTTCATTTTTCCAAAAAAATGTTCTAGTCTAATATCTGGCTAAAATAGAAAATCATAGAAAAAGACAGCAAAAAACCCTATACCAAATAAAAGAATAATTATTTGATTGCTTTTATAAACTATTTTATCAACGAGGTGTTTTCTATAATAGCCAAACACAAATATTGTTTGAATATTTTACTTATGAATATGTTTCATAAAATGGGGGCGCTCTTGCCCCATTTGCCTTGTAAAAAATATTGAGTGGAGCCTTAGCAAGATATACCCGATATAAATATAAAATAATGGATATTAAAATCGAAGGTAATAGAGGCTCATAATTAACAATCGATATTGGCAACCAAAAAATACTACAATAAAGACAGAAAAGTATCCCTTTTTGTTTTGAATGAGAAGTTGAACTGTGAGAAAAGGAAATTTTCTCATCCATTGGCATAATGACGTTATTCATACTCAACATACTGTTCATATGTTGCATATGCATCATGGCCTTTGGCGCGAATTGCCCATTATGCATTGGGCAATGCCATATTTTCGTAAATGTCAGGGGCGTAGTGAATAAATGAAAAACAAAGAAAAACAAAACTGTCAGTGCTGTATAGTTACAAGCCCTATCTATGTTTTTTTCTTCAATTTTCCGTTTTGGATACATTATCAAACAGCTAAAAACAATATTAATTCCTTATAACATATCCTGTTAAAATCGATTGATAAAAAAACTGTAATTATACGTAAAATATTCGTGTAATTTAATTTTGAAATTAAGATTATTTTCTATAGTCATCCATGATAACTTTATTAAAACATCCATTTTCCAGCGAAAAAACAAGATTCATTAAAAACAATATACTTGTTTCATGAGTAATGATTATCAGAGTTTTGTCAGCATATAGTTTCAATAATTCCTGCATCATTGTATATTTTGTTTGCTGATCCAAACCATCTGTTGGTTCATCAAGAATCAGCCAAGGGGTTTTACGTAAAAGAGCAATAGCAATAGCCAATCTTTTTGCCTGTCCTCCCGACAATTCTATTGCGTTATTGCCTATATGACTGTGAATATTCTTTGGTAGTCGTTTAACAAAATCATCAAGTTGCACAATTTTTAACACATCATAAATTTCATTTTCAGTTGCATCCGGTACAATCAATCTAAAATTATCCATGATACTTCCAGAAAAAAGATGAAAATCCTGGGAAACAACAGTGATAAAAGAAGATAAATTATACGTATTCAAATTCTTGACAGCTTCACCGGCAAACTTAATTTCTCCAGCCTGGATTGGATAAAACGAAAAAATCAAATTGATCAAACTACTTTTACCAGTCCCGGACTCGCCAATAATCGCCACTTTATCACCTTGTTTGATTGTTAAAGATGCATTCTGTAAAATCATTCTTGGGTTATGGGGATAACTGAATTGAACTTTGTCAAATACGAGACAAGTGGAAGAGGATACGGAATTGATGACCCTACTGCTTTGTTTCTTTTTCCCTGCATTTGATAGAATCTGTAACCGTTTTTGTGCCAAGCATGCTTTTATATGAGCATGACAGGCCTGTGGTAAAGGAAGTATAACATCAAAAGCTGCCATTACACCCAAAACCAACATGGGAATTTCAGCTGCATTCAGTCCCATATCATGATGAGCATTACTGGCCTGAAACAAAACGGCAATAACACAAATCATCATAATAAATGTAATTAATGACTTGGCCACACTTTCAATACAATCCAGCATCAATCTGCTTTGATCAATAGATTTCTGAGCAGTCTGAATTTTTTTAAAATACTGATCAATAACCTTAAAAATATATAATTCACCAAAATGACGCAGAGTCTCACCTAGATCAGCCTGTAAATTGTTTCTTGATTCAAGAATATGACAAATATACTTGTATGAACAACCGTAAACTCCAACAGAAACCAGACCGACTGCCATGATAAAAGCTATGGCCAAGGAGAAAGCCGCCACAGGCAAAAAGAAATAAAAGGTAACAACAAATATAATCCCACAACATAAAGCCCGAATAAATGGAAGCAATGCATCAGTATAATAATTTGCTATATTTTCTGAATCGGAAACAAATTGTCCCAGCAAGTCACCCCCTCTTTTATTCACAAGTCCTGCAGGTGTTAAGGGGATCAGACATTCATAAACCTTTTTTCTTGCCAGGCTTATAACCCTTAATGCACCATCATGCGTGATCACACGTTCCAAATATCGTGTCACAATCCGTGTTATGGCAAAAAAACGGACCCCTGAGGCTGGAACAATAATATTAAATGCCTGAACGGCAATAATCCCACTTAATCCAACTATGGCTGCACTAGCTATCAACCATCCTGATAAAAACAGCAACCCAAAATTACTCAGGGCCGCGATACAAGATAAAAATAGACCCAGCATTAAATGCCATTTAATCGGTTTAACCAATTGAAAAAAAGAAAAATTAAAATTCATAACGACTTGCCTCCAACCCTTGAATTATGAAGCAGTTGTCCCCGATCTATTTGTACAGAAACCTCACCATAAAAGATTAAAAGGGGATTGTGCGTTGCCACAATAACAATCCTGTCCTTTTTAAGAAGTTGAATAGTCTGAATAATCTGCAAGGCATTTTTTTGATCCAACCCGGAAGTGGGCTCATCAAGAATCAGAATATCTGGATTTTTTAACAGCGCTCGTGCCAACATAAGGCGTCTTATTTGTCCACCCGATAAATTCTGCCCTTCCTCCCCTATATGAGTTTCAAAACCCTGTGGTAAGGTTTCTATAAAAGACAAAATACCGGCTTGATTGGCTACACTACACAATTGTTCAAAAGAAGGTTCAAAAGCTTTCAGGGATAAATTATCCCTAATCGTCCCATATAGCAATAAAGGTTCTTGAGGAACCCAGGCAATATCCACCATATTTAGAGATTGTGACTGGTTTTTTAAATCAACCATTCTAAGCGTGCCTGATTGTATAGGCAAAAAACCAAGTAAAATATTTAATAACATCGTTTTTCCAGCACCGCTATGACCAAATATAATATTGAGCCTATCTCTTAAAAATGTACAAGTAATATCCTGCACTAAATTTATATTTTCTTTATTCTTAACCGTTACATGATCGAGAATGATTTCCCTAATACCTGTATCTGTTCTTTTATTTTGATAAGAAAATTTAATTAATTTTGGTAAACTATATATTTTTTTTAATTGATCCAAGGCTGCATTTGCATTTTGTCTGGCATGGTAACTCGATGAAAAGTCTCGTAAAGGCATGAAATATTCTGGCGCCAATAACAGGACAAGAAAAGCAGAGTGAAAATGCATGGTTCCATTTAACAAACGAATACCAAATGTCACAGCGACAACTGCAATTGATAAACTTGAAAAAAATTCCAACACTGCTGACGTTAAAAACGCAACCTTCATAACTGACAGTGTTGTTTTACGATATTCATCTGAAAGTTTTTCAATAAATTTCAGACTTTCACCAGCCCGTCCAAATAACCGTAAGGTCTTCAACCCTTTCAACATGTCAAAAAAGTTTCCGCTTAACAGGGATAACTGCCGCCATTGTCTATCCATAATCACCTGTGCCGTATATCCAACCAAAGCCATAAAAAGCGGAATTAAAGGACCCGTACATAACAAAATCACAAAACCCCAAATATCAAAGTTTAAAACAGTGGCCAAAATAAACAGGGGCAATATGACCATCATCACGGCACTGGGGATATAGCGTGCAAAATAAGGAAGCAGATTATCGACGGCTTCTGTTAGGCTGTTAACCATTTCCCCCAAAGAAATATGACTGTAGGAAATTGGACCTGTTCTAAACAGTGATTGATAAATCTCCAACCTTATGGCTTTTGTAATTTTTAATGCCGCTTTTATGCCAGTAATATCAGAAACAGATCTGGTACAAATTTGAAAAAATACACAACATATAAAATAAATAACTTCGTTATCAACAAAAGAAATATTCGCTTTATAAAATATGATTGAAGTAATGATTTTTGACAACAACACCAATTCTAATATTAATAATATTGATGAAATTGAAGATAAAAAAACAGTAATAACAAACCAATTTACTGATAATTTAATAAATTTGTTAAGCGTTATTGATATATTATTCATTTTTATAAAACATATAAAATTAATCTAAATTTTATACTAATCTAAATAATGATTATTTAAATTGGCGGCAACATGATGATAATGATTATAAAATGTATTTTATATTGACCCCTAAAATTATAAAATAAACATTTTCGCGAAAATTGAAGTTTGTTGCAAAATAGAAATAATTGATATATATATAAAAATTAATATCATCAAATTTATCTTCTAGATAAATCTGAAAGTTTATATTTACACAGATTTAAAATACTTTATAAAAAAGTAATTTATTATATTTTTTAAAAATTAACTTTTATTTTTTGTTAAAATAGTTCATATTCACATTTACGCAAGTGATTATTCCCCTTTCAAAGCCATATCCCTATGTTTTTATTCAGATATATTACTCAAACATTACATTTATATATAGCTTTGATTATTGTAGTTTTTGCCGTTACAACATCCACCGTCCGTACTAAAACCATAACTCTATTGAATTCTTCCTATGATCCGACACGAGAATTTTTTCATCAATATAACCATTTTTTTCAACATTACTGGAAACAGAAAACAGGTCAGGATGTCATAATATACCAATCCCATAGTGGTTCAGGAAAGCAGGCCAGGGCCATTATTGACGGTATGCAAGCCGATATTGCCACACTAGCTCTTGCCGGAGATATTGATGCAATCAATAAATATCACCCCTTGCTGACCAAAAACTGGCAGGACAATTTTCCCAATCATAGTGTTCCTTATACATCAACCATTGTTTTTCTTGTTCGCAAAGGTAATCCCAAGCATATCCATGACTGGAATGATCTTGTCAAACCTGACATTGCTGTAATTACCCCCAACCCAAAAACCTCTGGTGGGGCAAGATGGAATTTTCTCGCTGCATGGCTTTACAGTTATACCAAAAATCATGATCCACAAGAGGCCTATGATTTTGTCAAACAGCTTTATAAAAATGTTCCCATACTTGATGCCGGGGCAAGGAACGCCAGTCTTACATTTACCCAACGCAACATTGGAGATGTACTTATTTCTTGGGAGAATGAGGCCTATATGGCAACCCGTGAATCAGGGGCAGGACAATTTGAGGTAATAACCCCATCCACATCTATCCTAACGGAACCCCCCGTTGCACTCATCGATACTGTTATTGACCAAAAAAAAACAAGGGAAGTAGCAAAAGATTATTTACTTATGCTTTACAGCGATGAAGGTCAAAAAATTGCCGCTCAAAATTATTATCGTCCCATTAATCCACGTATAGCATCCCATTACATCATGTTTCGTCCCCTTCATCTTTTAAAGATCAATGATTTCTTCAAAAACTGGACAGAGATTAACCAAGAGTTTTTCAAAGATCATGCCATTTTTGACCAAATCATTCACAGTATTAATCAATAAAGCCATAAGGAAAAAATTATGTCTTTTTCCCGATATTCAATTCTTCCAGGGTTTTGGCTTAGTTTTGGATACAGTCTTTTCTGGTTGTCCTTTATCGTTTTATTACCATTGGTTGGACTGATTCTTTACAGCACCCATATCAATAGTCATCAGCTTGTCATGATCTTAACCGATCAACGCTTATTAAGCGCATTAAAACTTTCTTTTTACACCTCTTTCTGCGCTTCTTTAATGTCCTCTATCCTGGGCGGTTTTTTGGCCTGGAATTTAATACGTTACGAATTCAAGGGAAAAAAAATAATTGATTCAATGATTGATCTTCCCCTGGCATTACCTACTGCAATTGCAGGCATTGCATTAACGGACTTATATGCGCCCAACGGTTTATTCGGTACAATTTTACCCTTCAAGGTTGCCTACACACCCCTGGGCATTATTCTTGCCCTCATATTCGTTACAATTCCCTTTGTAATCAGAACCTTGCAACCCGTTATAAAAGAGTTCCCCCCCTCATTACAAGAAGCGGCTTACACACTAGGTGCAACCCGTTTACAAACATTTATATATATCTTTCTCCCCATTTTATTTCCTGCATGGCTTACCGGTTTTTCGCTTTCTGTTGCAAGAAGCTTGGGAGAATATGGCTCCGTTGTGTTCATTGCCGCAAATATTCCTTACAAAACGGAAATTTTACCTATCTTAATCGTATCAAAACTTGACCAGTTTGATTATACGAGTGCCACTGTAATCAGTCTCTTAATGTTGCTGGTTTCTTTTTCTTTATTATTTTTTTTCAACCTGTTCCAAAGACATTTTAAACCTTACCGCCTAATTCTATCCACATCCCAGCTTTCCCCTTTTAATATTTTTCAGAGGAATACATAAATGCCCTTTTATTCCTCCAAACCTTTTGTAAATTGGCAAAAAAACAGCCTTATCTTTATTACTTGGCTTATTTTTTTAATTATTTTTATCGCACCCCTTTCTATCATTCTAATTGAAGGTTTAGGCAAGGGTATTGTCTTTTTCTGGGTCACCTGTAATTCGTCAGAAGCCCTGGCGGCACTAAAATTAACAATAATAGCGACTTCCTGCGCCGTTTTTTTCAATGGAATCTTCGGACTGATGGCTGGATGGTGTTTATGCAAATATGATTTCAAAGGGAAAAATATACTTTTAACCCTCATCGATCTGCCTTTTTCCATTTCCCCTGTGATTGCAGGTTTGATTTATACCTTATTCTATGGATCGCAAGGTATTTTGCATACTTTTTTAATGCATTATCACTTACAAATTATTTATGCAATTCCAGGAATTATTCTTGTAACCATTTTTGTGACTTTTCCTTTTATCGCACGTTCTTTGATCGCCTTAATGCAAACCCAGAGCAATCAAGAAGAGGAAACCGCCCGTCTGTTAGGTGCATCAGGATGGCAAATTTTTAAAAAAATAACATTTCCCAACATCAAATGGGCATTTCTATATGGTATTGTTATGTGTACCGCCCGTGCCATGGGAGAATTTGGTGCCGTTTCAATTGTTTCAGGCCATATACAAGGCCTGACCAATACCTTACCCCTTCATATCGAGATTTTATATAATGAATATAATGCCGCGGCCGCATTCAGTATTTCCATTCTCCTTCTTATCATGGCCCTATTCATTCTCATTCTAAGATATTGGTGTGAGAAACAACTTAAACCGTCCCAAAAGAAGGGAAATAGTTAAAATGGGTATTCAGATATCTCATCTCAATAAATGGTTCAATCATTATCATGCACTCAATGATATAAACCTCACCATTGAAAAAGGTGAGCTTGTTGCACTCCTAGGACCATCGGGATGTGGAAAAACAAGCCTGTTACGAATTATTGCAGGTTTGGAATTGCCCACCTCGGGACACATCTTTTTTGAAAACCAGGATATAAGCAAGGAAGATATTCGTAATCGACATATTGGGTATGTATTCCAGAATTTCGCTTTATTCCCACATATGAAAGTTATTGACAATATTGCGTTTGGTCTACGCATTAAACCAAAAAAAGTACGGCTTTCCCCCAAAGAGATCACGAAAAAAGCTCAATTTCTTTTGGAAATGGTACAACTTGAACATGTGGCCAATCATTATCCACATGAACTCTCCGGCGGACAATGCCAAAGAATTGCCCTGGCCCGTACCTTAGCCATAAATCCCAAAATTCTATTACTGGATGAACCTTTTTCCGCTCTTGATACAAAGGTCCGAAGAGAATTACGACGTTGGCTAACCCGGTTTCATCAAGAAATTCAACTGACAACCCTTTTTGTAACGCATGATCAGGAAGAGGCCATGGAAATTGCTGATCGTGTTGTCATCATGAATAGGGGTATCATTGAACAAATTGGCTCCCCGATTGAAATCCTCAATAATCCGGCCAATGATTTTGTCTATAATTTTTTGGGCGATTCGAATAATTTACGTATTGGGGAAAAAAGCTTTAATTTTCGCCCCTATGAAATTGATATACAAATTAACGATATATCCCCTATAGGATACTATCCAGCAGAAGTCATCGATATACGACCCCTTGGTGCTTTAATGAAACTAGTTTTAAAACCTCAACAATGCACCTCTCACATTGAAGCCCAAATTCCAAAAACAATTCCAAAAATTCATAATCTAAAAAAAGGCCAAATTATTTATTTTAAGCCAATTTTAGATTTTGAAATATGAATATATACAAGGAAATTATAAATTTTATATATAAATCAATAAACTACAAATAAAATGTACAATATTTTATAGTTATTAATTGACTTTATTTACTTAAATAATACAAATTATATTGCTTAAATTGAAAATATTCTATATTTTACAGTTAATTAAAGTAATTTGAGGAATAGTTTTATCATGGATCAGCCCCCTATTGCAGATTATCCTGTTTAGTCATTAACACCAGAATTTCTAACCGCATCTTTTTCAAATTCCTAATAACAGAATTATTATATCAACTTAGGTAACAGTTTACGATGACACCACTTGAATTCTATTCCAAACATCCAAGCGAGCAATATGAACAGAAGCTCGAACAAACAAGGTCATTCCTGCAAAAAATAAATCGGGATTATTCACCATTGGTTCAGGCAACCAGTTTAGGGGTGGAGGATATGGTAATCACAGATCTTATTCATCAGCTTGATTTACCCATTCAGGTTTCCATGCTGGATACACTAAAACTGCATCCTCAAACGCTAGCCTTAAAAAGACAAGCTGAAATTCATTATAATATTAAAATAAAAAGCTACTATCCAAACAAAAGAACAATCCAGAATTATGTTCAAAAAAATGGTGAAAAAGCGATTTATCAATCAACTGAGCTTCGTAAAGAATGTTGTCACATCAGAAAACTGGTCCCCCTGACCGACCTTTTACGGAACTATAAAGGTTGGATTACAGGATTACGCAAGGAACAATCAAATTTCCGGGCCAATCTTCAAGCAGTTGAACCTGAAAACAAAGGGAATGATCAACCTGAAGTAAAGCTAAACCCTTTACTTGACTGGACAAATGGAGATGTGTGGTACTACGTTAAAACATATCGCGTTCCCTACAATACGCTTCATGATCATTTTTTTGTCAGTATTGGCTGCGAACCATGCACTCGCGCCATCACTCTTGGCGAAGATTTTAGAGCTGGACGCTGGTGGTGGGAACAGGATGAGGCGAAGGAATGTGGTCTTCATGTGAGTGCACCCATTTCTTTCAACTCTCATCAGTCTTAACATATTTTAATTATGGTCATTTTATCATGAATTTTCTCATATCATCCTCGAACCCTGCCTTAAATGATCTGGAAGAAGAGGCCATATTCATTATGCGTGAAGTGGCTGGTTCCTTCGAAAAACCAGCCCTGTTATTTTCTGGCGGCAAGGATTCATGTATTTTATTAAGGCTGGCTGAAAAAGCCTTTGGGCAGGGACGCTTCCCCTTTCCGCTTCTTATGATCGATACAGGACATAATTTTCCAGAAGTCATCCAATTTCGTGATCAGAGAGCAAAAGAATTAAAGGCAAATTTAATCATTCGATCAGTAGAAGAATCAATGAAACGAGGTACGGTGAGGCTATCTCATCCTTTGGAAAGCCGTAATCCCCATCAATCAGTAACATTGTTGGAGGCTATAGAGGAATTTGGTTTTGATGCATTAATTGGAGGGGCCCGCCGTGACGAAGAAAAGGCCCGTGCCAAGGAAAGAATTTTTTCACACAGGGATTCTTTTGGTCAATGGCAACCCAAAGATCAACGGCCAGAATTATGGAACATATTCAATACCAGAATTCATCCGGGTGAAAATTTCCGTGTTTTTCCAATCTCTAACTGGACGGAATATGATGTATGGCGTTATATCGAACAGGAAAATATTCCCTTACCCAGCCTTTACTACGCTCATCAACGGCAAGTCATTCCCCGCAAAGGGTTGCTTGTTCCTGTAACAGAGGTGACACAGCCTAAACAAGATGAAGAAATTCTTACCAAAACTGTCCGCTTTCGCACGGTCGGTGACATGACCTGTACTTGCCCTATTGAAAGCAATGCAAAAACAGCACGCGATATTGTCAGGGAAACAGCTACCGTCACGATCAGTGAACGTGGTGCAACCCGTATGGATGACCAGACCTCAGAAGCCTCAATGGAAAAACGTAAACTTGAAGGTTATTTCTGATCTCTCTATCCCCGTTTTTATTTCTTAAGGAATGCATCATGATATCTTCTCCCGTAAATTCCACCTCTCATTCACATCATACATTAAAATTCCTGACCGCCGGAAACGTTGACGATGGCAAAAGCACATTAATCGGCCGTTTATTACTCGATAGCAAGGCAATTCTTGCCGATCAACTATCTGGTATACAACAACAGTTTTCGACAGACCGTTCCTATGATCTCGCCCGGCTTACAGATGGATTACAAGCTGAACGAGAACAAGGTATTACAATCGATGTGGCATACCGTTATTTTACCACACCAACTCGTAAATTCATTATCGCGGACGCACCAGGTCATGAACAATATACAAGAAACATGGTAACCGCCGCCAGCAATAGTGACGCTGCCGTCATTTTGGTCGATGCGACAAAATTAAACTGGGAGATGGAAAATGTTGACTTGTTGCCTCAAACCCGTCGACACACATTACTTGCCAACCTATTAAAAGTCCCTTCGCTGCTTTTCGCCATCAATAAACTTGATGCTGTCAAAAATCCCGATATTGCCTTTGTGCATATTAAAAAAGCACTAAAAAAATTCACTCAGGAAGCAAATATACCTGTTACGCACATCATACCCATTTCAGCATTAAAAGGTTATAATATCATCTCCACTATAGCTGATAACGAAAGATATCGCTTATGTGAAAATGTCTATCACGGTCCCTGTCTTTTAGACGCCTTGACCGAACTTCCCTCCCAACAACATATTGTCAAATGTCCTTTATATTTCCCTGTCCAATATGTACAAAAACTATCTGAAACCCAATCCAGCCCCACCCAACATGGTCAAAGAATTTTTTGGGGGAAAATAGCGGCAGGAACTGTCAAGCCAGAAAATGAAATTATTGTGCAACCTTCTGGACTAAAAGCAAAAATTGCTAAGATTTTTGCCGATGCACTACAAAACGAAATACCCTGTGCTGAAGCGGGTAAATCCGTTGGATTAATTCTTGACCGGGAAATAGACATTTCCCGAGGGGACTGGATAACCTCTCCTTCCATATCTCCATTACAAAAAGAGATCCAAGCCACCCTGGCATGGTTGGATGACGAACCTTTGATTATTGGAAGACTTTATTGGTTGAAACATGGTCACCGCTGGATCAAGGCGAAAATCTCATCAATTCATAATCATCTAAATATACATAATCTGGAAAAAGAACCTGCCAAGGATTTACAGAAAAACAGTATTGGACAAGTTTCCCTAACCTTGCAACAGCCAATTCCGGTTTTACCCTATAACCAGGCAAAAGATGTGGGTGCAGCCATTTTGGTAGATACGGCCACCAATCGGACTGCTGGAGCTGTTCTCCTCCAAGGCTAGCCGGCAAGCTGTTATTGCACTATCACCCATAAGATATAGAGACTTTTATTTTTTAATAAAATTATCAACCTGGCTTGGCAAATAAACCGGTATTTTTTCCTTTCCCTCAATCGATAACCATGTGGAGGTTGAAATATCTCCACCTGATGGCAAAAACTGATCCGGACTAAAAATCCAGCTCAGTATATCCTGCACCACAATGTTTCTATTTCTACCACGCAACAATAAATGATATCCTCCAGGAATATAATCCTTTCTTACCCAAGAAGGAAATTGTCGCCAGACCTTTTTCATTGAAGAATCAGGGATGAGCTGATCCATATCACCATACATTACAAGGATTGGAGAATGAATATAAGGAGCCGCCTTTGCAGCCTTGCTCATCAAATTGACCAACCCATACAATGCCTTTACACGGGCTTTGTGCAATGATAACGGATCAAAATACAAACGTAACAGGGATTCATCATTATCACTTGCCCTGATGGTTACCGGGGCGCTTTTTCCACTTAACCGCCAATTCGGGGCGATCGTATTGATCATGCGCAAGATAACATCGGCAACCAGTCCCAGCTGTTTATGACCCCACACGGCTGGGGCCAGTAAAATATAACCATCGACTTTTGGAACATTGGGACGTGAGGCCAAACACATGGCGACAGCCCCCCCCATACTCTCTCCCATCACATACAAGGGTGTATCGGGATATCGAGTTTTTAAAAATGATATTTCCTCAATAATATCGTCAATCATCCGACGGCTACCCGCCCAATTCCCTCTTAACGGTGCTTGTCCAAATCCTCTCTGATCCGGGGAATATAAAGTTACACCTGACTTAACAAAATAATCTGCTGAATCTTCCCACGCATCGCGACTATCATTAAATCCATGTAAGGCCAGGATAATTGCCTTTTGTTGTATTGCCCGCCATATACGCACGGGAATACGGGCATGATCCGACATTTCCCACCACAAATCAGGAGGAATCAGCTTTTTATAACGTGCATAGGGATCAGAACCGATAGAGGATGTATTCAAAACAGAACTATTCACTTTAACTTCTGCATAGGCTATATTACAATGTTGGGTCAGGAAATAAATTCCGATCAGAAAAAAATAGCAAACTTTATGTAAATAGACAGAACTTAAACGGTTTAAGAAAAACATATTTGTCCAAGATAAATTTTATTTTTATAAATGATAAGTTCTGAACCACTTAACAAGGGTATATTCATGAATTTAGAAAAAGATTCTACAACAACCTTACCGACGAAACCTATTGAAACCATTTATACGTCCTCCCAAACCGTTGCTTGTGAGGGTAATCATACACTATTCGGTCATCCACGGGTTTTTCTAAAACTAAAAAACGGACAGGCAACCTGTCCTTATTGCTCAAAATCATTTGTCTATAAACCATCTGAATCAAATTAACATCTTTCATGACTTCATCTTCTGCATCAAATCAAAAACACTTAATCCTCATTGATGGATCCGGGTTTATTTTTCGTGCTTTTCATGCCATTCCCTTAATGACTGATCCATCAGGAACACCTGTCAACGCGGTTTATGGTTTTACTAACATGATGATAAAACTAATCCGTGATCGTGTGGCCAGTCATATGGCTGTAATTTTTGATGCAGGAAGAAAAACCTTCAGGAATGAAATTTATCCAGCTTATAAAGCACATAGACCCCCTCCTCCTGAAGAGCTTGTTCCCCAGTTTTCACTTGTTCGGGAAGCCTCTGAAATTCTGGGATTACCAACAATTGAAATGGCAGGATGGGAAGCTGATGATCTTATTGCAAGTTACGCAAAAGCAATCGTGGCAGATGGGGGCAAATGTACAATTATTTCTTCCGATAAGGATCTGATGCAATTAATCAACGAACATATTCAAATGCAGGATCCCATCAAGGAAAAAATCATCAAGATTGAAGAGGTACAAGCTAAATTTGGTGTGTCCCCAACAGATATGATTTCCTTACAAGCATTGATGGGAGACCCGGTAGATAATGTCCCTGGAGTTCCTGGCATAGGTCCCAAAACGGCAGCCGCTTTAATTCATGAATATGGACAGTTGGAGGATATCCTTGCTGCCATTCCTACGATGAAGCCCTCCAAACGGCGCGATAATCTTGAAACCAACAAGGAAAATGCACGAATTTCATACCAACTTGTTCAGCTAAAAGATGATATTTCTCTACCCACCCCGATTGATCAGTTAAATTGTTGCAAGGCTGATCCTGAAAAAGTTACCGCATGGCTTCAAAAACATGGATTCCGCTCCATATTAAATCGCTGGACAAAAAATTCTCATAATACAAACGACATTCCTCATACATCTCGCAGACAGGAAACACAGACCGGTCCCGAACCAAACAAAGCGGTTCTTGCCGCCCCGTATCATCAGTATGAGACCATTCTCAATAACACGCAATTACAGGAATGGATTCACCGAATTCAAACAACCCATTTTTGTGCCGTGGATACTGAAACCGACAACCTTAATGCATTACAGGCAAATCTAATCGGGATTTCCCTAGCTGTAGCCCCGGGTAAAGCCTGTTATATTCCCATCAATCATCAAATAGATGGAGAATTATTAAAACCAGAACAAATTTCATTAAAAAATGTCATTCAGTATCTTGGCCCCATTCTGACAGATCCTTCCATCCTCAAGATTTTTCATAATGCTAAGTATGATTTTCTTGTTTTGGAACATAACGGGTTTCCGCAACCTGCCCCCTATGATGACACAATGATTATTTCTTACAACCTGGCGGCAGGAGAGCACAGACATGGAATGGATGAGCTGGCAAAACGCTATTTGAATCATCAAACAATATCTTATGATGCATTAACCGGAACCGGTCGTAAACGTATCCCTTTTGCGCAAGTTTCAATTGAAGAGGCAACAACCTATGCAGGTGAAGATGCAGATGTCACTTTGCGTTTATGGGAAATATTGCGACCTCAATTAAGAACCGCACATGTTCTAGGTCTTTATGAAGAAATAGAACGCCCCCTAATTCCAATCCTGACCAGGATGGAACAGAATGGAATTATGATTGACGCTTCCCTTCTTCAAAAGCTTTCTACTACTTTCACCGAAAAAATGTCAGAACAAGAAAAAGAAATCTATCATGTTTCCGGTGACGAATTCAATTTGGCCTCACCAAAACAGCTTGGGGAGATCCTTTTTGACCAGATGAAGTTGCCTGGTGGAAAACGTATGAAATCTGGTACATGGGGGACAGATGTCAAGGTATTACAGGAACTTAGCGATCAGGGTTACGAGATTGCTGAAAAACTGCTGGCTTGGCGACAATTGGCGAAACTTAAATCCACCTATACGGATGCCTTGGTTAAGGAAATAAACCCGGAAACAAAACGTGTACATACCAGCTTTAATATGGTTGGAACCGTTACGGGACGTTTGTCTTCCAATGATCCCAATTTACAAAATATACCTATTCGAACAGAAGAGGGTGGAAAAATCAGGGAAGCATTTATTGCCAAGCCTGGCCATGTTCTTGTTTCCGCAGATTATTCACAAATAGAATTGAGGCTTCTCGCACATGTTGCAAATATTCCCCAATTAAAAGAATCCTTTATTCATAATGAGGATATTCATGCCCTTACAGCCTCAGAGGTCTTTGACGTTCCAATCAATGAAATGCAACCTTTGCTGCGTCGACAGGCCAAAGCCATCAATTTTGGTATTATTTATGGAATTAGTGCCTTTGGGTTAGCCAAACAACTGAATGTTTCATCATCTGATGCCAAACAATATATTGAGACCTATTTTAAACGTTACCCTGAAATAAGGGCATATATGCAAAATACCCAGGAAGAGGCAAAGGAAAAGGGATTTGTTCTAACACCTTTTGGCAGAAAATGCTGGATTGCTGGAATTAAAAATAGCAAAGGTCCACAAAAGGCTTATGCCGAACGCCAAGCCATAAATGCTCCTATTCAGGGGGGCGCCGCCGACATTATAAAGTGCGCAATGCGGGATATGGACAAAATCATCACAGAAAAAAAACTCCCCGTAAGCATGTTATTACAAGTTCATGACGAGTTGCTTTTTGAAGTGCGAACAGATTATGCTGAAACATTCGTTAATCTTGTTAAGCAAACAATGGAAAACACTGTTAATCTTTCCATTCCCCTTGTTGTTGAGGCTGGAATAGGTAAAAACTGGGCAGAAGCACATTAAACCATGCCACAGAATCAAAAAAAATCTATTTGGATTATTTCATTCCTATTTATCGCTTTCATTATTGGCATGATGTTCCTCGGGATTAAATTCACTGCCAATCATACAGCCGTTGCGCCTGAAAATTCCAATGTAATCGGAGGGGGTTTTCAACTTATCAGCCCTGCAGGAAGTATCGTCAATGACGGAATATTCAGGGGAAAATGGATGTTGATGTATTTCGGTGCAACACGTTGCCCGCATAATCAATGTCGTAAGGATCTTATAAAAATGGGTGAGATCATTAACCATTTAGAGAATAAAGCATCTCAACTTGTTCCAATTTTCATATCCTTTGATTCTAACTATGATACACCCAGCCGTCTGATGTTAAGTATGAAAGCCTATAATGATAAAATTATAGCCCTGACCGGTGGTGAACTGGCGCTTCGTGATATTTCAATTCTTTATCATGTTTCCATTAAAAAAGCGCCAATCAATAGTGATATAAGCCTTGTTGAACCTTATGATCAGTTCATTCTCATGGATCCAGAGGGAAAATATAGAACCTCCATTCAAACAGGAACAGAAACGCATCAGATTGTAGAGACCCTTGAATCAATAATCCATTAAATATAGTTTATACAAACTGTCCTCATTTCAAAAAGCGTGAAACTGCATAAATTCTTGATATGATTATTCACATATATTTACTTTAAATATCTATAATGAAATAACAAATGATCACAAATAAAACTTGAAACAAAAAAATAGCTGTGGTCATAATCTTTCTGCCATCGCAATTGAAACGGCCAATTCTTTTTGAGGGCAACAGTTTCCAAAATTTCTGGTTGTAACTGTTTTAATAAAAATTCATCCGTTGTTCCCTGATCAATCAATATGGGAAAGGGTTGATCAATATAATGTTCCATTAGAAAACAGCTATCATAGACTTGCCAAGTTTCCTTGCTATCTCCAAGATAATGACAAAATGCCTTCCGCCCAAACGGCACCTGCATTGGATTAACAATTGGTGCAAAAGCCGAAACCGAACAAAATCGACCAGGATGTTTTAGGGCAAACATCAAAGCACCATGACCACCCATTGAATGTCCAGCAATAGATTGCTTGCCATTCGATTTAAATTGTCGCTTGATCAATTTGGGAAGCTCAATGGAAATATAATCAAACATTTGATAATTTTGTTTCCAGGGTTCTTGTGTCGCATTAACATAAAAACTCGCTCCCTGTCCCAGATCATAAGAAGGCGCGTCAGGAATTATATCACCTCGGGGACTTGTATCAGGGACAACCAGTATAATTCCCAATTCTGCAGCATATTTTTGCGCCCCTGCCTTAGTCACAAAATTCTGGTCATTACAAGTTAAACCGGAAAGCCAGTATAATATAGGTAAAGTTGTATTCCTGTAATCAGGTGGCAAGTAAACTGAATAACTCATTTCGCAGCCCAGTGTGACTGACCAGTGTCTAAACCGTTTTTGCTGTCCACCAAAAGATTGATGAGTTTCCAATTCAACATATTTCATAATATTTCCTGTCAAACCTATCTGAAACTAGTAATGTAAAACAGTTCGAATAGCCTTTCCCTGATGCAATAAATCAAAAGCCCTATTAATCTCATCAAATGCCAAGTCTTGTGTTATAAAATCCTCCAAAACAAATTTGCCTTGCAGATAATCATTTACAATAACAGGCAATTGTGAACGCCCCTTAACCCCACCAAATGCGGATCCTCGCCATACGCGGCCGGTCACCAACTGAAAAGGACGGGTGGAAATTTCCTCACCTGCCCCGGCAACACCAATGATAACAGATTCTCCCCAACCTTTATGACAACATTCAAGAGCAGAACGCATTACCTGAACGTTTCCTATACATTCAAATGAAAAATCTACTCCACCTTTTGTTTTTTCAATTACAACTTCCTGTATTGAGACGGAATAATCTTTAGGATTTATAAAATCGGTAGCACCTAACTTCCTAGCCAATTTAAATTTTTCTGAATCAATATCAATTGCGACAATGCGACCTGCACCCGCCATATGGGCTCCCATAATGACCGACAAGCCAATCGCACCCAACCCAAAAACTGCAACACTATCACCTTTTTGTACTTTTGCCGTATTTTTTACAGCTCCCATACCAGTTGTGATTCCACAACCCAATAAACATACTTTTTCCAAAGGTGCCTGTTTACTGATTTTTGCTACGGAAATCTCTGGAACAACCGTATATTCGGAAAATGTAGATGTTCCCATATAATGATAGATAGGTTCGCCGTCTTTAAAAAAACGGTTCGTACCATCAGGCATCAACCCTTGACCTTGAGTGACACGAATAGCCTGACAGAGATTGGTTTTACCAGAACGACAATATTCACATGTTCCACATTCCGGAGTATATAAGGGTATAACATGATCACCAACAGAAACACTTGTTACCCCTTCACCAACAGCCTGTATAATTCCCGCCCCTTCATGACCCAATATTGCTGGAAATATACCTTCAGGATCTTTTCCTGAAAGCGTGTATGCATCTGTATGACATACGCTGGTTGCAATTATCTTTATTAAAACTTCCCCTTTTTGTGGCGGCATTAAATCAACTGTCTCAATTGAAAGGGGCTGATTGGCTCTCCATGCAACAGCAGCCTTCGTTTTTATCATCTCCATCTATGATCACTCTTCTGATACAAAAATTAATTTATTCAATTAAATATTAAAACCTAGGATTTTATAAACCAAACAAACAGTTTCAAAGTAAAGATTATATCTATAAAATTGAATTTCATGACTCAATTTAGGTTAAAATTTATTATAGTCTTCTGGTTCCAACAGTTTGAAAATAATCAATCCATAAACCCCAAACAGGCATTGATAGAATTTTCTTTCTTGATATATTCTTACTTCAGATAATCTTCCCGAAAAAGTATTTTTAATTTAAACCTGTTTCAATTTTAAAAATAAAATGGCAATAATCAAATAAACTATATAATAAAAAACATATATATCGGCTGAACCGATCATAAATATTATTCAATTATACATGAATACTACTTGTATATTTTTAGTTGTGTCTTAACTCAAAATGAACCGTGGTGGTTGTCTGAACAAGCGTATCATTATCCTCCAGTGCACTGCATTTTATTTGTTGGACTGCCTCGATTGCAGCCCGATCCAAATCAACAAAACCACTTGTCTCAACAATTTTTACCTGACCAACCTGTCCATTTGACAAAATTTGCAATGCAACCTTTGCAACACCCTGTTCATGTCTTCTACGGGCAGCCAAGGGATAAGTGCTTTTTGGTGATGAGCAGCGTTGCAATGGAAAATTGTGGCTGACTAAAGGTATTGATGATTTGGCTTTTTGTTCCATTCCCCTATCCTGCCTTTTCTGCTGTCCCATTGCTGATTGAGCAGCTATTTTATTTTTGGAAATGTTGCGATTACTCGATTGATCCTGAGTGGTTGGCACTGAAATTTTTTGCAATGCGTTCATGGCCGGCAAAGCATTGACAGGACTTCTGGCCACGGGGATGGTTACTGCCTTCAGATCATCCGTTTTATTTTCTGCAATTGCATCCAATGAGGAAAGAGATTTCATCCCTTCTTGAAATTGAACCACAACCATTGAAGAGAGTGGGAAAACTTCTTTCTTTACATGTAAACAAAAAAACATTAGCAGGAAAACAATTATATTAAATAGAACAGCAACCGTACAGGCCAGCTCTATCCCTACTGAATTGACATGTTCGGAAAAAACCAACGTCCTTTTTGGAAATGATGATAAAATCGTTTTCTGTTTCAGAGAAGGACAGATAGGTTCCTGTTTCATAATCCTTGATGCCATATTTGCTCAAATATATTAGAGGTAAAGAGCCTTTATTCTATTCTATCTATAAAACAAAACATTCAAATACTAAAAAGAAATTTGACTTTATTCTTAATTTTAATCAAATAAATAATAATGATCTTCAATACTTGACCAAGGCATTAATGATTTTATCCTCTACAACAAATATATGGGTAAAAAAAAATAAAGATTCTTATCCTGTATCTTTATATTCTGTTATTATTGTCCTGTTTCTGTTTATAAGTCATTTAATTCTTTTACCTTTTACATTTACCTCGCTTTGGCATTGTCCAATGATGCAAAATCAGCATGCATCCATGTCAATGACGATGTGTGACACTGCCACTCTCTCCCACTCTAAGATAAGCAAGAAAACGGATCAACATTCCAAACACAATCAACAACATCATGGAATCTTTGTTTGTCCCCTCTGTAATGGATTGGCTGTTCCAAGCCCCTTGTTAAATTTATTACTTATCTTTCCCCAATTGACAATTATTCATCTTTTTTTGAAGCGCAAGGTTTATCAGGCTCAACCTCCCCCGATATTACCCTTGAATACGCAGCTACCCCGTGCACCACCCCTTTATTAACACTGATAGTTCTAATGGTCATACAAATATTATGATCAAATTATTCCTTTGTCATTATTATATCAGGTTAATCTATGTCTTATCGATGGCATTGTACATGTAAATTTTACCTTTTTTTATTGTTGTGTTCTCTTTACCCCTATAATGGAAAAGCACAAAAAAACATTACACAAAATAAAACCTCTCTTTCAAGAACCAATACCACTGCACCAGTTCCAGAAATACATATTGAATCAGAAGACATCCCAGACTTTTCCACAAATCCACCCAATTCAATTTTTTTAAAAAAGGATAAATTAAAGGATATTGTGAATAACAGTCCAAACCCAATGGATCTTTTCAAAAATCAAATGGGTATCAGCCAATATGGTGCGGGTCGTATTGCCTCTTTACCCGTAATTAACGGAATGGCGGATGATCGGGTGGCCACGTTCATTGATGGTATGCGTATCAATGGGGATTGTCCAAACCATATGAATCCTGCCATTTCCTATCTTAATCCCCATGATGTTGCAACAGCCAAAATCATGGCCGGTATCACACCCGTAAGTATGGGAGGGGACAGCCTGGCCGGATCAATTGATATCCAACGAAAAGATCCTCTTTTTGCAGAAAAAAACAAAAAAATTCTCATCAAAGGAGAAGTCTCAAGCTTTTATCATAGTAATGGTTCAGGCGTAGGAACGGCAGGAAACATTACTGTTGCCAATAAACATTTAAGTCTCCGCTATAACGGGTCATGGTCTCAATCCCGCAATTATCATGCAGGCAGCGGAGGTGGAAAAGTGTATTCTTCTGCTTATAAAACATTCAATCATGATGTGACCCTAGGTTATAAAAAGGATAACCATTTATTCTCTTTGACCTATGGACAATCTGACACACCCTATGAAGGTTTTCCCAATCAATATATGGATATGACCAATAATCGCTCCATTTTTGTCAATGGAAAATATAAGGGTGACTTCGATTGGGGAACAATTGAAGCAAGAGGCTATTGGCAACGTGTCACCCATGCCATGAATATGCTCAGCAATAAAGGCGGCCATTCCGCCACGAAAGGAATGCCCATGAACATTGATGGTCGTACAGCTGGATATAATGTTAAGGCAACGGTATTCATAGATAATCATAACACGTTACGGATTGGCAGCTCTTTCGATCATTCAGGTTTAAATGACTGGTGGCCCCCCCTACAAAAAAACATGATGATGGGACCTCATACCTATCACAATATCAATAATGGCCATCGGGATCGATTGGGAAATTTTGCTGAATGGGAAGCCCAATGGACCCCAAAAGTCACAACCATTCTCGGTTTTCGAAATGATCTGGTCATGATGAATACAGGGAGAATATCTGGATACCAGGGCATCAATGGAATGAATGCCGAGGAACGGAAAGCCATTCATAATTTCAATACTGCAAACCGTGGCCATACCGATACCAATTTTGATGTTACAGCCATGGCACGATGGACAGTCAATAAATCCTTTACCTGGGAAGGTGGGTATGCCCGGAAAAGCCGTTCTCCAAATTTATATGAACGTTATACATGGGGCACATCTCCAATGGCCATGCGCATGATTGGCTGGTTTGGTGATGGAAATGGTTATATCGGCAATCTCAACCTCAAACCGGAAGTAGGCAATACCATCAGCACAACCTTTGACTTTCACGATCCACACCAGGATATATGGGAGGTCAAGGTTCAACCCTTCTATACCTATATTCACCATTACATCAACGTTAATTACCTTGGGAGTATGCGAACACGTCAAAATACAACTGTCTCAAAATTGCAGTTTGACAATCATAACGCCCAAATCTATGGAATTAACACAGCTGAATCCTATAAATTATGGAACAATAAGAAATATGGTCAAGGCATATTGAAAGGAAATATCAACTGGGTTATGGGTCAAGATCGAACCAATCACAACAGCCTTTATCACATGATGCCATTAAATGGAACGTTAAGCCTTAATGAATATTTTGGTCCATGGGCTGGCAGGATCGAGGCAAATTTCGTCAATACAAAAAGTCAGATTGACCCTATGCGTCGTGAACCAAAAACACCTGGGTATGTTTTGTTCAATATCGGGGGGAGTTATACATGGCGTATGCTTCGCCTGGACGCAAGCATAGAAAATATTACCAACAAAAAATATTATCTTCCTTTGGGAGGAATGTCCTTAGGGGATTTAATCACAACAAACGAATTGCGTGCCCTGCCTGGCCTGGGTCGTTCTTTTAATATCGCCCTGACTGCCAGCTTTTAACTAAAGTTGCTGTAATTTCATTAGTGTATCTCGAATAACCGTTTCAAGCGGATGGGACATGTCAATTTCTATATGAGGTTCATCCACCTGGAGCGGTTCAAAGCTTTTCAGCTGTGTATCCAGTAAACTTGCGGGCATAAAATGCCCTTCACGTTTTTCAATACGATGAAGAAGAACATCATATGGGACTTTTAAATTTACAAAATAGAAAGGTTTCCTAATGCCCTTGCGCAAAAAATCACGATAGGATCTTTTTAGGGCGGAACATGTTAACACCCCTTTCCCACCATGTTCTTCCGCGCATGCCTTCAACCATGCATGACATTTTTCCAGCCATGGCCAACGATCGCTATCTGTTAGGGGTTTGCCTTCTGACATTTTCTGGATATTATGTTGTGAATGAAAAGAGTCCCCTTCCTGAAAAGGCCAGTCAAGATACTGATCCAAACCTTTTGCCAATGTCGTTTTTCCACATCCCGAAACACCCATTATCACCAATAAACAAGGCCTAATCTGTACATTATCATTCGTGGACAAAGACATTGATGTGTTCCTTTACTTATATAAATGCTGAATCCCGTTATAACCTGCGACTAAAGCCTCATCCGTACAATTAATAAATAAACCGCTTTCGATAACCCCAGCAATCGAAATGATATCTTTCTCTAGTCGCACAGGATCGTCAATAATTCCAAAATCACAATCGAGAATCATGTTCCCACCATCCGTCAGGAAAAAATCAGGATGATCATTCTTGACTCGAACTTTTATTGATGCTCCAATTTTTTCCAAATGTTTCATTGTGGCTTCCCAACCGAAAGGGGTAACCTCAACTGGAACAGGTGTATGCTCACCAAGCTTATCGACTAATTTACGTTCATCAACGACTATAACAAATTTTTTGGCTGCATAGCGAACAATTTTTTCTCGTAATAAAGCGCCACCCAACCCCTTAATTAACTGTAATCCTTGATGCGTAACCTCATCTGCCCCATCAATGGCAATATCCAATTCTGGACATTCCCCCAATGTTGTCAGTTCAATTCCGTAAGATTCGGCCAGCTTGGCCGACGCAATCGAGGAAGGCACACCTTCAAAACGCAACCCTTCCTCTTGCCACCGCTTGCCTAAAGATCGGATAACACATGCCGCGGTACTCCCACTTCCCAATCCGACTTTCATCCCTTGCGAAACTAATGAAGCCCCTATTTTTCCAAGCTGCTCTTTATATTTAACGATTTGTTGTGCATCCATCTCTATCTAGTATTCTTTCGTTATCCAATTACCGACCGCTTTTATTCACCACCGGCTGCTTTATCCAAAATCCAGTGAACCTCTCCTTCCGTTTCAATTTTTGAAGAGGGATATATTGCATTCTCTTCCCTTACCTCACGGAAAATCTTAACCTTGTTTTCTCCACTCACTACAAATATTACCAAACGGCTGGAAGCAATTGCTGGATAGGTCAATGTCATTCTTCTATGAGGGGCGTCTTTTGGTTGACACCAAGAAACCCACTTCTGTTTTTCCTCCAAAACAGCTGTGTCAGGAAAAAGTGAAGCCGTATGACCATCTGTTCCCAGTCCCAATAAAACGATATCAAATAAGGGTTCCCCATTCTTCAATACCCTTGATCCATATTCGTGCTGTAGATTTTCTTCATATAATCGCGCAGCTTTTTCCACATCTTCTAAAACAGGCATCGGATGAACATTCCTAAATGGAATATTCACATGATTAAGCAGAGCCTCGGTAACCATACGAAAATTGCTGGCTTCATCCGTATAGGGCACCATTCTTTCATCACCGAAAAACAGATGCAACCGTTCCCAAGGCAGTCGATGACTGTAAGTCTCTCCCCCTAATAATTCATATAATTTTTTAGGTGTGGATCCTCCTGATAACGCTATCCTGAAAACCGCATCCTTTTTTTCCTCAATCTGATGCAAAATGATATCAGCCAGGTAATTAGCCTGTGCATTTGCATCGGGTAAGACAAGAACATATCCGGTTTTCGCATTATGCCCTTTTTCCATATTGTCTGTCATAGATAACTCGTTCTTTATAATTTTTATGTACCCCTTCCCGGGATTCAACAATTCAGATTACAAAATTAAACCATTATTTCACAACTTAAAATATTTTCATTTAAATTGAAGTAAAAATTGATTAACAGCATAAGCCCATCCATTTTCCTCATTCGTACGTGCAATATGATGAGCATATTGTTTTACCCTTTGACTTGATTGTCCCATAACAATCGGCATTCCTGCAATTTTCAGCATCGGAATATCATTATCCATATCCCCTATACAGGCCGTTTTACTTAACGGAATTTTAAGTAATTCCGCTATTTTCTGAGCTGCAAATCCTTTATTTGCCTTTAAATGAGAGATATCCAGATAATTTTTTGAAGAATGAACTGCGGAAACTTCCCGGCCATGACGTCGTTTTATCTGTTGTGCTAGATTATCAAGTAAAACAGTATCCTGGGAAATACCCATGATTTTTATTGTATCCGTTACATGATCTTGAATGTTTTGAATAATTTTCGGCTGCAATTGCAAGGCTTTTTGTTCATGCTCCACAAAGGCGCTTTCAGTAGTAAATACAAACCATTCAAGACTACTATAAAGCCATATTTCAATTTTATGCTTCTGGAGCATATTGCATATATCGAGAATCAGGACAGGATTCATGCAAATTCTGGAAAGGATATTTCCTTTTACATCAAGAATTTCTCCGCCATTCAATGCGGCAAAAGGCAACTCTATTTTCAATTGCTCCAAATACAAACGCATACCCAAGGCAGGCCTGCTACTTACCAGGGACAATCCAATCCCTGCCTGTTTCATTTTATGAACAGCATGAATGCTTTCATTTGTGACAATTTTATTGTTTGGTATCAATGTTCCATCAATATCCGAAATTAACAACCAAATTGCTGGAGTTGTTTTATTCAAGATTGACACTTTCCAACTGTATTAAAATGTTTTAAAACCATCCAAAAAGCCATTTTTGATTTTCTAATAATCAATTGGAAAAATATTATATTCACAAATTGATAAAAATATGACGATATATAATTGTCAAAATATAAAAACACCCCTTGACCGCAATCGTCAAGGAGTGTCATCAATCACATATTTTAATTTAGTCTCAATGTTTTAATCCCAATACAACAGGATTGACTTCATCCGTTTCAATTGATGCCAGGGCCTCATATTGTTTATAACGACGGTCAATTGCCTTTTGTGCATTTTCCATAATTTCCTCGGCATCATTCGGACGTATCCGTTTTAGATTCCGATATCTGATTTCATTACCCGCATATTCTTTTAAAGCAATACGTGGTCTGGCTGAATCCAGTTGGAAAGGATTTTTACCAATTTTCCGCATCATAGGATCAAAACGGAATAATGGCCAATAACCGGATGCTGTCGCCAATTTTTGTTGGGTCAATCCATGGCGCATATCTATTCCCTGTCCAATGCAGTGGCTGTAGGCAATGATCAACGATGGCCCATCATAAGCTTCGGCCTGGCGAAATGCTTTTAGGGTATGTTGCGGATTGGAACCCAGGGCAACCTGGGCAACATAGACATTATCATATGTCATGGCCATTAACGCCAAATCTTTACGAATTGTTTCTTTTCCCTTTGATGCAAATTTGGCAATTGATCCGAACGGTGTCGCCTTTGAGGCCTGACCTCCTGTATTGGAATACATCTCTGTATCCAGCACGAGGATATTGACATTTTCACCTGATGCTAAGACATGATCCAAACCACCATAACCAATGTCATAGGCCCAACCATCTCCACCAACAATCCAGATACTGCGACGGATAAAGTAATCAGCCAATGCCAATAAACGTTTTGCATCATCACTGTTAAGCCGAGCTAAACGTGTCTTCAGCATTTTTACCCGTGAACGTTGGGCCTGAATTTCAGATTCTTCTTTCTGTGATGAATTCAAAATCGCATCAGCCAGATCCGTACCGACCTCTTCCCTCAATCGCTTCAATAAATGACTGGCCACTTCTAGCTGTTTGTCAACAGCAATCCTAAAACCCAATCCAAATTCGGCATTATCTTCAAACAAAGAATTGGACCAGGCTGGGCCCTGTCCTTCTCCATTTACAGACCAGGGCGTTACAGGCAGATTGCCACCATAGATTGATGAACAACCAGTCGCGTTGGCAACTTGCAAGCGATCTCCAAACAACTGGGTCAATAATTTCAGGTAAGGCGTTTCCCCACATCCGGCACAGGCACCAGAAAACTGAAATAAAGGTTCCAGAAACTGCACACCCCGTACATTCGAAAAATTAACTTTGCTACGATCATCAACCGGTAAAGTTTCAAAAAACAAAATATTCCTTTTTTCTCTTTCAAGCAGGGATTCCTTTGCTGTCATATTGATTGCCCTAGTTTCGGGCTCAATAGGACTTTTCGCTGGACATACATCAACACACAAAGTACACCCTGTGCAATCCTCCACGTAAAATTGCAAAGTATAATTAATATTTGGATATCCCCTAACTTTTAAAGGTGCCGTCTTAAATCCCTCTGGTGCTTTTTCCAGATAACGATCATGGTAAGTTTTGGAACGTATCACACTATGTGGACAAACATAGCTGCACTGACCACATTGCACGCACAGATCCTCTCGCCATTCAGGAACAAAATCCGAAACGTTACGTTTTTCATAAACGGCTGTTCCGGAAGGAAAAGTTCCATCTGCCGGGATCAAGCTTACTGGAATTTGATCCCCCTTGCCCGCAAACATAGGAGCAATAACCTTATGAACAAACTCTGGTGCATCTGCTGGAATAGGACATTCAAGATCGATATTGCTTGATACACGGTCTGGAACCTTTACTTGCTGTAAGCTATCGCAGGCTGCATCAACAGCCCTGTAATTTTGCTGTACAACATTCTCACCTTTTACAAGATAGGTTTTCCTGATCGAATGTTTGATATATTCAATCGCTTTATCCCTTGGAAGAATATCCGAAATTGCAAAAAAACAGGTTTGCAAAATCGTATTGGTGCGCATACCCAACCCAACTTCCTGGGCAACTTTTGAAGCATTAACAACGTAAAATCTTAATTTCTTTTCAATAATACGCTGTTGTACCAAACGAGGTAAATGTTGCCAAATTTCATCTGCATTATAATGCGCATTCAGCAGAAAAACTCCACCTTCCACCACATGTTCAAGAATATCCTGACGATAAAGAAAATGAAAATGATGACACCCGACAAAATCGGCACGTTGAACCAGATAGGCCGCCTTGATCGGAATTTTACCAAAACGTAAATGGGACACGGTCTGCGCACCGGATTTATGAGAATCATAAACAAAATACCCCTGTGCATATTCCCCTGCATCCTCAGCAATAATTTTCACGCTATTTTTGTTGGCCCCAACAGTTCCATCCGCACTCAATCCAAAAAACATGGCGCGTTTAATTTGATCACTATCAATTGTAAAGGATGAATCATAAATTAAACTGTTATGGGTTAAATCATCCTGGATACCGACTGTAAAACCATGTCGAGGATTCTCTGTCTTTAACTCATCAAATACGGCCTTGACCATTGCAGGGGTGAAATCCTTGGATGAAAGACCATACCTACCACCGATAATCAAGGGCAAATCCCTTCTTTTCCCCCTTGAGACAGCCTCGGCCAAAGTCGCCATCACATCTAAATATAAAGGTTCCCCCAACGCACCTGATTCTTTTGTGCGATCCATAACTGCAATTCGTTTGACTGAAGTAGGCAGGAATTCGAGAAATTTTTCTGAAGGAAAAGGACGATAGAGACGAATTTTTAAAACACCAACAGATTCCCCCTGTTTTATGAGGGCTTCAGCTGTATTATCAGCAGTTTCGGCAGCGGATCCCATCAATACGATAACATATTCTGCCCGAGAATCCCCAACATATTCAATCAGATCATGGTAACGCCCTGTTAAATCCCCTAAACGCTTTACGTATTTTTCAACAAGTTTGATAACCCGGTTGTAATATGGATTAACCGCTTCACGTGCCTGGAAAAATGTGTCAGGATTATGAGCCGTTCCTCTAATAAAGGGTTTTTCGGGATTTAGGGCCCGTTCACGATGTGCAATGACAAATTCATCATCGATCATTTTAGCCATAATCTCATCAGATATGATATCCAATGTGTTTAATTCATGAGACGTACGAAAACCATCAAAAAAATGAATGAAAGGTACACGTGCCTCCAATGTAACAGCATGCATAATCAAGGCCAAATCATGGGCTTCCTGGACTGATGCAGAACAGCACATGCCAAAACCTGTCATTCTGCTTGCCATGACATCAGAATGATCCCCGAAAATTGACAGGGCAGAAGTTGCAACAGAACGTGCTGCCACATGAAAAACCGTCGAGGTCAATTCACCAGCGATCTTGAACATGTTTGGCAACATCAACAACAATCCCTGTGATGCCGTAAAGGTTGTTGTTAACGCCCCTGTTTGTAAAGAGCCATGTACTGCTCCTGCAGCACCACCCTCACTTTGCATTTCCTGAACAAGGGGAATATTTCCCCAAATATTTTTAATTCCCTTTGCCGCCCATTCATCAATATGCTCAGCCATCGGGGATGAGGGCGTAATCGGAAATATGGCACAAACCTCATTAACACGATAAGCAATATGGGCAACTGCAGTATTGGCGTCCATTATTGTATTAGTCATCTATAACCATCCTCTCTTGAGACGTTATCTGCATGTAATATTAATATATTTAGATATTTTCAGCTGTCATATCAATTGCTTGGCATGGACAGGATTCAAAACAGACCGCACATCCCGTGCAACGATCCATATCCAGTAAATACCCTTTTCCCACTCCGGCTTTGGTTAAAGCATCCTCTGGACAAGCTGCCAGACAGTTATCACACTCATAGCAATTTCCACAGGAAAGACAGCGTTTGGCTTCATACAGAGCTTCCTTTTCATTAAAACCTATTAATGTTTCCGTAAATCCAACACGCTTTTCAACAGGCAATTCCTTTTGTAGGATCTGAGGTGTATCCTCCAATAAGGGAAGATGTAAATCCGTATAATAGGTAATCGGATTTTTTGGGGATACAATAAAGGGTTTATTATCCAGCCAAGCATTAATGAACCGAGCAGCCTTTTTACCAGAACCCACAGCATTCGTGATACTTCGAGGACCGTCAATAGCATCCCCGCCCGCAAATATGCCAGAAACCCCGGTCATCATCTGGGCATCAATAACCAGAGTCCCCTTTGAATCAAATTCTATTCCTTCAATATTTTGCAAAAAATGATTATCAGGTTGCTGTCCCAATGCCATAATAACGGTATCCATCTGTATTTCCTCCATCTCCTCGGATGGTTCCGGACTAGCATCCTGGCCAATGATCATTTTCCGTAAAATTACCCTGTCTTTAAAAACAGAATCAATTGTCCTCATACATTTAAATTGAGTACCTTCTGCCTCTGCATCCTTAATCTCAAATTGATGCGCCTCCATATGCGAACGATCCCAAAAGAAAATAACCGTTACTTTTTGCGCCCCTGCACGAAAGGCTGTTCGAGCGGCATCCATCGCTGTATTTCCGGCTCCATAGACCAAAACGTTCTTACCGATTTTTGGATTTTTCCCCGCACTGACATCACCCAAAAACTCTATGGCTGACAAAAGACGCGCTTCTTTATCAATTGGAATATTTAACAAACTTGGTTTTGTAGCCCCTATTGCCAAAAAAACCGCATCAAACCGTTCCTCCTGCTTTTCTTTCAATAAGTCCCTCACTGGATCATTACATCTGATCTTGACCCCCATCTGTTCAATCCGATAAATATCAAGCTTTAGAATATCTCTCGGTAAACGATAAGCGGGAATGCCATAACGCATCATGCCTCCAGGTTCAGGAAAAGCCTCACGTATTACAACTTCATGCCCCATACGACACAAATGATAAGCTGCAGATAACCCCCCAGGTCCAGCTCCAACAATTAAAATACGTTTACGATTAGGATTATCCGCAACGGAAACTTGCCATCCCCGGTCATTAGCCATATCCCCCAAAAACCGTTCAACAGCGTGAATGGTGACAGATCCATCCAATTCTTTACGATTACATGAACCTTCACATGGATGATAACATGCCCGCCCGTGAACTGCAGGCATGGGATTATTATCAAGAATATGTTCCCAAGCCTCTCTAAACTTTCCCTCTTGAGCAAGGGAAAGCCACCCTTGTATATCCTCGCCGGCGGGACAAGCATAATTACATGGTGGTAAATGGCGATTATAAACAGGATATAATTTCCTTACCGGCCCACCAAACTGTTGTTGAGTCATATCAATGACCGGACTCATATCGTGATGTTTTGTTCCCATTAGATGATACCCTTAAATTATATCTTGTAGATTTTTATAATCTTTATGAAAAACCATTATGCTTATGTATGTTGTTAGAAAATTATTATGTCATAAACCATTCAATAGCGAATTTTGTTTAACGTAATGTTAGTAAAATAAATTTGATTTATTTCACTAACTCCATATATTCCTTATATATTTTGTATAAAATTTATAAAAAAAAGCCTTAATCCTCACGATTAAGGCCTTTTCCAATAAAATTGGAAAATTTATATTATTTCTTTTCTACATGGCCACCAAAACCAAAACGCATTGCTGACAACATCTTTTCGCCAAACGTATTTCCTGAACGGGAACGAAAACGGGTGAATAAAGCGGAAGTTATAACGGGGGCAGGAACAGCCTCTTCAATTGCGGCTTCAATGGTCCAGCGCCCTTCTCCCGTATCTGCAACATCACCTTTAAAACCTGCAAGAGTACCATCCTTTGCAAGCGCATCCGCACATAAATCCAACAACCATGATGGAATAACGCTGCCACGACGCCATACTTCTGCAATATCTGCCATATTCAAATCAAAACGTTCATCTTCGGGTAAACGATCTGACCCTTTGGTACGCATGATATCAAACCCTTCTGCATAGGCCTGCATCATACCGTATTCAATACCGTTATGAACCATTTTGACAAAATGTCCAGAACCTGCGGGACCACAATGAAGGTAACCTTTTTCCGCACGGGGATTCAAATTGGCATTACGTCCCTTTGTACGTGGAATATCGCCCATTCCAGGAGCCAAAGAGTCCAAAATCGGATCAATATGGTCAACAGCTTCCTTACTGCCACCATACATCATGCAATATCCACGTTCCAGACCCCAAACGCCACCGGAAGTTCCAACATCAACATAGTGAATACCCTTTGCTTCCAGCATTTTTGCACGACGTATGTCATCTTTATAGAACGTGTTTCCACCGTCAATAACGATATCCCCTTTATTTAACATATCTCCAAGACTTTTGATTGCCTGTTCTGTCACTTCACCACAAGGCAGCATAATCCAAACAATTTTTGGGGAAGGCAATGCTTCTACCAAAGATTTCAAATCATCGACAATGGTACTTTTAGGAGCTTGATTATGAATTTCCTCACTTTTGCTGCGCGTACGATTTAACAGAACAACTTCATGACCATGACGAGCCAAACGAATTGCCATGTTACCACCCATTCTGCCCAAGCCATACATACCTAGTTTCATAGTTAATTTCTCCATTTTCATCACAATAAGTTTATATCTTGCGGTAATCGTAAGATATAAACGTTGATTAATCTACAGAATATTTAAAATTGATTGGCTTAATTTATCCAATCCAACTTTCATATTCCCTTTTACATGAATACGGATAACCCTTCTATCCCGTTCCGATAATACATCGAAATCACCACGAGCTTGTGCTTCCTTCACAATTCCAAATGTGTATTTTTCACCGGGAACAGGCAAATCATGATCATCATCGGCAGTGATCTGTAAAAATACACCACTATTGGGTCCACCCTTATAAGCCTGTCCAGTTGAATGCAAAAACCGGGGACCGAATTCAGCCGCTGTTGCAACCTTTTTCTTGTCTCTTATAGCCAGACGTAATTTCTGGATCCACTCCCGTGTTGCCAAATCACGTTCAATATAGGCCAAAACAGCAACATAATCCCCTGCAGCAATTTCATTGAAAAAACTTTTCAAGGCTTCAGAGATTGTGGAAAGACCTTTTAATTTTGCAATTTCAACCTTACCTGCATAAAGATCAAACCCTTGCTCTTGAACGATTGGGGTAATAACGGGAAGAGAACCTTTTTCATTATAAGCAGTTGTAATTTTCTTGGTTTCAATCTTACTGGCTTCAACATCGGGTTGATCAAAAGGATTAATCCCAATGAAGGCACCCGCCACAGCGGTTGCAAATTCAGTTTGGAAAAAAGTCTGAACAATCTGTGCTTTATCATGTAGATTTATTGTCACAACAGGCTGTTGAGCCGCTTTTAATTCAGCAATCGCTTTTTCCTGTTGAGGATCAATCTTATTCTCTAACCGTAAATAGATAAATAGACGATCCTTTCCATAGACAGATGGAACAGTCAAGGTTTCCTCATCTATAGGAATGATTCCTTTACCAACCTTACCCGTTGATTCTGCCAAAAGTTGCTCAAGCCATGAACCTAAGGAGCCAATATCAGGTGAGGCTATGATTGTAAATTTATCCCGTTTGAATTCAGCAACACCAACCCCGAAAATTGTCCCGAGTTGAACTCCCGGATTTTGTGCCGGTGGAGATCCTGCAGAACAAGCTTTTTCCATTCGTTGGGCCGAATACAGGATTTCCTGTAAAGGCAATCCCGCCGCGGCTGCGGGAACAATTCCAAAATTAGATAAAACGGAATAACGCCCACCGATTGATTTCAAGCCGTAAAAGATTTTCCAGAAACCATCCTGCTTGGCCACATCTTCCATATGGGAACCCGGATCGGTAACCGCAACAAAATGCTGCCCCACTTTGTCACCCAGCACCTTTTTGGCTTCATTGAAAAAATACGCCTTAAGAATATTAGGCTCCAGAGTGCTGCCTGATTTCGAAGAAACAATAAACAGGGTTGTCGCAATTGTCACTTTCTGCTGGAAGCTGTGCACTTGCTGTGGATCAGTGCTATCCAGGACATGAAGACGCGGAAAACCAGCCTGATGTCCAAAAACCTCTCCCAGAACTTCAGGACCAAGACTTGATCCGCCCATACCTAGTAAAAGGATATCGGTAAAACCTCTATTCCTGACTTCTTTTTGGAATTCCTCCAGTTCAGCAAGATTTTCAACCTGTTGATCAACAATATCAAGCCAACCGAGCCATTTATTCTCATCCTTTCCCGTCCAGACAGAAGATTCACGATCCCACAGTTTGCGGACTGTACCATTCTTACGCCATTTATCCAGACCAGTTTTTACAGCGGTTTCATAATCTGAAGGTAAATCAGACTGCAAATGAGTTAGCTTATTCCCCTGTAATATCATCTGCTTTTCACCAACAGAACCCAATAATTGATCAAAAGCGTCGGCAAATGAATTAACACCGTCTTCCAATAACTGATCCGTAACTTTTTTTAAATCAAGGTTCAAATGTTCAGCCTCAGCCAGAATCTTTTTAGCTTCATCAATATTTTGTTCCAGGGTGTCAGCCACAGTACCATGATCTCTAAAAGCATCCATGGTGGCAGGTGGAATTGTATTGACAGTATCCCTACCAATCAGTTGATCAACATAAATAGTGTCTGGAAATGTCTTATCCTTGCAACTTGTACTGGCCCATAATAAACGTTGGGGTTTCGCCCCTGCAGCCTCAAGTTTTTTCCATCGGTCACTTTGCATCACTTCAAGATAATGCTGATAAGCAAGTTTTGCATTTGCAATGGCAACCTTGCCACGAATAGCTTTTAATGCACCGCTTTCCTTATCCCCTGCGGCGATCCTTTGATCAATTTGCTTATCAATGGCCGTATCAATACGACTAATAAAGAAAGAGGCCACACTGGCAATATGCGCAATATGATGCCCCTTGGCAAGATGCGCTTCAAGCCCCTTGATATACGCTTCAAGAACCTGTTTGTACATATCCAAGGAAAATAGTAAAGTTACATTAACATTGATTCCCTCGGCAATGGCCCCTTCAATAGCGGCAATACAAGGTGCTGTTGCTGGAATCTTGATCATAAGATTCTTTTCAGCAACCCTTTTCCATAATCGGCGTGCGTCTTCCAATGTTGCATGCCCGTCCATAGCGATATATGGAGAAACCTCCAAACTGACATATCCATCCAGTCCATGGGTTTTTTCCCATACAGGATACAATACTGAACAGGCCGCACGGATATCATCAATCGCCATTGTTTCATATAAGGTAACAACATCGGTGATTCCCGAAGAAATCAGTTGTTTAAATTGTTCATCGTAGTCAGTGCCATGCCCCATTGCCTTTTCAAAAATTGAAGGATTGGAAGTAACGCCCTTTAATCCATCTTCATCAACCAGTTTTTTTAACCCACCGCTTTGTGTAAATGAACGCTGGATAAAATCTAGCCAAGGTGATTGTTTATACTGTTCTAATTTAATGAGAGGGTTTTCAACCATTTCTATTTCTTTCCTTAAATATGCTGCGACAAAAAATCCTTCTTAATAAATTAAGAAGGATTCACTACATTTACCTTGTCAATTGTTCCTGTGCCGCTTGTAAAACAGCTTCAAGAGTAAACCCGAATTTTTTCTGTAGATCACTATAGGGAGCAGAGGCACCAAAACCACGCATAGCGATGATTGTACCGGTTGTTCCAGCATAACGATCCCATCCAATGGGAGATCCCTGTTCAACCGCGACACGTGCTGTTATATCAGGAGGCAAAACCTGATCACGATAAGACTTGGACTGTTCTTCAAAAAGTTCCCATGAGGGCATTGAAACAACCCGAACCTTTTTTCCGGATTTTGTTAAAACCTGATAAGCTTCCATAATCAAACCAACCTCGCTTCCTGTCGCCATGAGAATCAAGTCTGGCTTACCTTCACAATCCGCAACAACATAAGCACCCTTTTTAAGCCCTTCTGCCGAAGCATATTGATGGCGGTCAATTGTTGGCAAATTCTGACGGCTTAATGCCAGAATGACTGGTTTAGAATTTTCCTGCATCGCATATTTCCATGCCTCGACAACCTCGTTTGCATCGGCGGGACGAAAGACAACAAGATTAGGCGTTGCCCTGAAGTGAACCAACTGCTCAATTGGCTGATGTGTCGGACCGTCCTCACCAACCCCGATACTATCATGCGTAAAAATATATATGACCGGCAAATGCATCAATGCAGACAAACGGATGGGATTTTTCATATAGTCAGAAAAAATGAAAAATCCTGCGGCATACGAACGCAAACCGCTTAAGGCCATTCCGTTGACAATTGCCCCCATGGCATGTTCACGAACGCCAAAATGAAAATTCCGTCCATCATATGTACCGCCATAAGCAGGATTTTGAAAAACCCCGGCCCCTTCAAAATCCAGATTGCTTTTATTAGAGGGGGCAAGATCAGCAGACCCACCGATTAACCAGGGCACATTCTTCGCAATGGCATTCAATACCTTACCTGAACTGGCCCGCGATGCAACCCCTTTGGCATCAGGCGCAAAAATTGGAATATCCTTGTCCCATCCCTTTGGTAGGCGATGATTTAAAATATCCTCGATCTCTTGACCCAACTCGGGATATTTCACCTTATAATCCGCAAACAGCGTATGCCATTTTTGATAGGCTGCAGCCCCTCTTTTACCAATATTGGCTTTAAAATGATCCATTACACCATCAGGGACAAAGAAATCTTTGTCTTCAGGCAAACCAAGATTCTTTTTGGTCGCTTTAACTTCTTCCACCCCAAGCGGTTCACCATGCGCTACTGATTTTCCCGCTTTATTAGGAGACCCATACCCGATAACACTATCAATGACGATGAAACTTGGCATGGCTTTATTTTGACGCGCTTGATTAATCTTATTTTGGAAATCATCAATATCGTTACCATCTTTTACATGATAGATTTTCCATCCTGCAGCTTCAAAACGTTTTTCAACATTTTCTGTAAAGGCAATATTGATATTGCCCTCGATCGTAATACGGTTCCGATCATATACCCAGATAAGGTTACCTAACTTCAAATGTCCTGCAAGAGAGGCCGCCTCATATGAAATCCCCTCCATAAGATCACCATCACCGCAAAAGGCATAGACATGATAATCGAACAATGGAAATTCTGGTCGATTATAACGTGCAGCAAACCATTCCTGGGCAATCGCCATCCCCACAGACGTTGCAATCCCTTGAGCTAAAGGTCCTGTTGTGGTTTCAATTCCGGTGGTATGCAAATACTCTGGATGACCGGGCGTTTTTGAATTGAGCTGTCTGAATTGACTTAAATCTTCAAGGGTTAAGGCTGGTTTGTTTTCCACTTTACCTTGACGTGTCACTTCCTTAATACCGCTTAAATGAATCATGGCATATAAAAGGGAACAGGCATGACCACCTGACAAAACAAAACGATCGCGGGCCGGCCACAATGGATTCGCAGGATCATAATTTAAAATATTATTCCATAAGGCATATGTCGCGGGTGCCAAGTCAAGCGGCGTACCTGGATGACCAGAGTTAGCTTTCTGCACTTGATCAATTGCAAGTCCACGAATGGTATTAATACATACCTTATCCATATTCATTCAAGTCTCTCCATCAAACAACTTTTAAAATAACTTCGTTAATCATAAATTTAATCGTTTTTTTTAAATCAATTTATATCACCCAATAAAAAAGGAAAAAAAATCGATTGTTCAAATTACAAAAATTTTATCCTACAAAGCTATCAATTAACTTAAGATCGAATTGTTAATATTCCGATAAATTCTGACCCCTGCCAAATGTTCAATTAATAAAACATTTTATCTGTAATCAATTTTATCGATTATATTAAATTATATTAAAATCATACACTTTTATAAAACTTTCTCCTATAAAAGAAATCTTATTTTTCTTGATCTTTCTTTTTTATATGCGGCACTATAAAATAAAAACCAGATTTTTGTTCATTAACTCTCAATAATATGGCAATACCATGACGGTTTCATCTTCTCTTGATTCTAGTTCTTCCCCCGAATTCACTTCACAGGAAATAGAGACCCTTTATTTCAATTCTGCTAGAGAAGGTTCACTTCCTTTGCTTGAAGAATTCATCGCCGCGGGTATGAATATCAATCATCAGAATGAAAAAGGCTATACTCCTCTCATCTTAACCACTTACAATAATCATCATGATGCAACGGCTTTCCTATTAAAAAGCGGGGCAAATCCTGATCTGCAGGATAAAACAGGTGCAACGGCTTTAATGGGCGTAGCTTTCAAAGATCATGTTGAAATGGCCAATCTTTTAATTAAGGCTGGTGCCTCGGTTGATATTCCCAATAATCTAGGACGCACACCTTTGATGTTTGCAATCCTTTTTAACCGAAACGACATGACTGAAATTTTATTAAAAGCCGGGGCGAACCCTCTGCACGCCGATGGGGAAGGCATTACACCCTTAAAACTTGCAGAACAACAAGGGAATAAACATCTAATATACTTACTTGAAAACTATCAAAACATTTAAATTTCATAATTTTTTAAATAGGTATATCCTTATGCAAAATCGTTATTGGAGTTCTTTTGTCAAAAATTTAGTTCCTTACACGCCTGGGGAACAACCCAAGGTAAATAATCTTATCAAACTTAATACAAATGAAAATGCGTATGATATATCCCCCAGCGTATTAAAAGCCATACAGACAAATACCAACAATTTATTAAAATTGTATCCCGATCCTACATCCCAGGCCCTTTGTAAATCCTTGGCTGATTTGCACCATGTCCAACCAGACCAGGTTTTCGTCGGTAATGGCTCTGATGAGGTACTTGGGTTTGCCTTTCATGCCTTATTAAAACATGAAAAACCTATTCTCTTTCCAGATATAACCTATAGTTTTTACCCTGTTTACTGCAATCTTTTCAATATTGACTATAAAACCATTCCCCTAACCGAAAATTTCAAGATTGACCTTGAACAATATGATGCAGAGGATGCTTGCGGGATCGTCATTGCCAACCCCAACGCTCCAACTGGCTTGCTGATTGACCAGGAGACAATCCGGCATTACCTTGAAACACACCCTGAACAAATTGTTATTATCGATGAAGCCTATATAGATTTTGGTGGAAAATCGGTTATTCCCCTTATCAATCAATTTCAAAATCTTCTTGTTGTTCGAACTTTCTCGAAATTTCACGCCTTTGCAGGATTACGGGTTGGTTATGCAATTGGAAACACACAATTAATTGAGGGTATTAGACGTGTAAAGGACAGTTTTAATTCATATCCCTTAGATCGATTGGCACAAATTGGTGCGATTGCATCAATAAAAGACATTCAATGGTCTGTTAATAATGCCCGACAGATTATCAAAAACAGAGATTACCTGATCAACGCCCTTTCTGAATTAGGATTCACAACTCTCGATTCAAAATCAAATTTTGTTTTTACATCTCATCCCGAGATATCTGGTGAAAAACTTGCAATTCAGTTAAGAAAAAATAAGATTTTGGTAAGACATTTTAATCTCCCACGAATTCAAAACTGGCTTAGGATAACAATTGGCACAGAAAAAGAATGTCAAATCCTGATACAGGTCATAAGCACAATAATATCAACTAATTGACAATACAAAATAAATAAGATTAACTTAAAATTTATATTAGTAACAATTATTTGAAATGAGGTGTGTTATAATGTCTCATCCCTATTCCCAGCTTTTTTTTTCAAAAAAAAATGATTTATCCAAAATTGTTTTAATTAATTTTGTTATATATCAAGCGCTGATTAATCAACATTCTGCATATGCGGTTGGAAATTCCCCTATTGTTAATCAGGGCGCATCTCCATCAACAAATATTAGCGGTGCAACCCCGGTAAAAAAATCCCCTCCACCAGCCACAATCCTTGATAAGGATACAGGTCAGGCACCCGAAAACAACGATATGTTATTGGGAAATATTTTGGGATTACGTTCCCTTATGGCACAATATGGTCTGACCCTCACCCTGGTGGATGTCAATGAGGTATGGGGAAATCCTTATGGGGGGATCAAGCAGGGTGCTGCCTATACAGGTTTGACCACAGTTACCTTGAACTGGGATCCCGAGAAAGTGACAGGAATTAAGAATGGTCTTTTTAACATTAGCGCCCTGCAACTTCGAGGACGGGCTTTTACGGCAGAAAATATAGGAGCCTATAACTCTACCAGTGGTTGGGAAGGCGATCGCTCGACACGCCTATGGGAACTATGGTATCAACAGGGGTTTTTCGATAATAAAATGACCATTCGCATCGGGAAATTAAGTTTGGACCAGGAGTTTAACATCAGCGATTATGCAACGCTATTCATTAACTCCTCTTTTGGATGGCCCATGATTCCATCAGTCAATACCTATAGTGGAGGAATTGACTATCCCGTTGCCTCTCCTGCAATCCGTTTCAGTTTTCAACCCAATGATCACTGGACGGACCTTTTTGCAGTTGCGGACAGTAATCCCAACAATGTTTCTTTTTGCAATCCATCCGGACCATTTACCTGTGATCCGTATTCCAAGCATCAATCAGGAACACATTTCAATTTTACTACCGGGGTATTCATAACCAATGAAATTCAATATCATCTGAATCCTGGCAATGAAGATGATGAAAAATATACAGCTTATCCTGGAACTTATCGGTTGGGAGCCTATTTTGATAGTTCAAAATTCCCGGATCAACGTTATAACAGGGATGGGGATCCATTAGGAAATCCGGACAACCCCCAAACAATGCTCAACCATCGCCATACCTGGTCAGTTTATGGAATTATGGATCAAATGATATGGAGAAACCCGGGAAACAAAAAAGAATCTCTTGGCATATTTGGAAGAATGCAAGTCAGCCCAACTGACCGCAGCCCCATCAATTATGCAGGAGATGCAGGGATTGTCTATAAGGGACTTCTCAATCGGGAACATGATTCCCTGGGTTTTGGCTGGGGATTTGCCCATACTGGCAACCGTGCCAGACATTATGACCGTGATTACCGCAATTTTGCGGATCCATACTGGTGTGTTCGAAAAACAGAACATCATATCGAGCTCGCCTGGCAAATACAGGCCATATCATGGCTAGAGCTAAAACCTGATTTTCAATATGTCTTCCGTTCCGGTGGAGGATTGAATCTTGAGGAAAATAGTAAAAAGAAAATTCCAAATGCCGCCATTTTTGGATTGAGATCTACGGTCAATTTTTAAAAAAAGGTTATATACATTATCGATAAATCGATAATGTATATAACTTGTATTTTATTTTTTTAAAATTTAGGAAATTCTTTTCGAAATACTGTCCGCAAGTTGCGTTAACAGCAAGCAGCAAGAAGTTGCACCAGCATCCAAAATGCCTTTTGAACGTTCACCCAAACGACTGGCACGACCTATTTTAGCAACAAGATTGCGGGTGGATTCCTTACCATCATGTGCTGCCTGTTTCATAATAATCAAAGCTTCATGAAATGTTTTTCCGGATTCATTCGCTTTTTTGAATCCTTCAATTGCAGGCATTAAAGTATCAACCAAACATTTATCACCCTGTTTGGCAGAACTAATTTCCTGTAATTCATGCAACCCTTTTGAAAGCATTTCCTTGAATTCATTTGAATTCAAGGTATTTTTACCTTGAATTGCCTCAGCCCATCCAGCAAAAATACTGCCATATAAAGGCCCCATTGAACCACCAATCCCCTCCATCAGGGAATCACTTAATATTTCAAAGGCTTCTGACAATGAAAGATTTTTCCCATCAATACGATGTTTGCAAATGTTAAATCCCTTTGCCATATTGATCCCATGATCACCATCACCGATCGCACCGTCAATCTCACTTAAATAATCACGGTTATTCACGATACAGCTGATTAGATCATCAACAATCTCGGTACCATTTTCAATCTTAGCCACTTCTGTCATGCCATTTACTCCTGTACCAAACCCAAAGAACGTGCAGGAACATCAATCAGTTTTTTTAATTCCGCATCTAATTTCATAACGGAAAGCGTCACACCCATCATTTCAAGAGAAGTAAAATAATTTCCTACATAACAGCGATGGATCTTGACATTTTTAGCCTTCAAAAGACGTTCAACCTCTGCATAATAGATATAAAGCTCCATAACAGGTGTTGCTCCAAGGCCGGAAACCAGCACGACCACTTCAGATCCGGGTTCAAAAAGACCTTCCTCCATGATTGGATGAAGCATGGTTTCCGCCATCTCTTTTGCCGTTTCTATAGGAACAACCTTGATTCCAGGTTCACCATGATGGCCAATACCCAATTCCATTGTTCCTTTTTCAATATGGAAATTTGGTTTTCCAACTGCAGGAATAGTACAAGAACTCAAGCCAACCCCAATTGAACGACAGTTATTTATTGCTTTTTGGGCAGCGGCAATAACACCATCAAGATCATATCCTTCGGCAGCGGCAGCCCCACCAATTTTCCACATAAGGATTTCACCCGCAACACCGCGGCGTTTCTCTATTTCACTGGCTGATGCGGAAGCGACATCATCATTGGCAACAACTGTTTTGACTGTAATACCAGCGGCTGTGGCCTTCTTTATTGCCATCTTGACATTCATATTATCGCCAGCATAATTGCCATATAAACAAGCAACACCAGCACCTGAATCTGCGGCTTTCATCGCATCCAAAAATGCACCAGCAGTGGGAGAAGAAAAAATTTCCCCAATTGCAACCGCATCAACCATATTTTTACCCACATATCCCAGAAAGGCTGGTTCATGACCGGAACCGCCACCTGTAATAATGCCAACTTTACCTTTTTTTTCTGAACCTGAATATTTTAGAACTCTAGAATTATCCGTTTTTTCAAAAAATTCTGGATGGGCGACGACATATCCCTCGATTGCATCTTCAACGACTAAATCTGGATCATTAATAATTCTGTTCATTGTCATTATTTATTCTCATTATTTTTTATTTCTTTTTATTGAATGGTAAATCCACCATCAATGACTAAATTAGCACCATTCACAATAGATGCTTCAGAGCTGGCAAGATAAACAGCTGCAGCGGCAATCTGTTCGGGTTCAGCAAAACGGCGCATGGGAATTTGCGCCTTCATATCCTCACCAACTTTACCTGCCCATGCTTTTTTCCCAAGTTCCGTCAAAACAACGGTTGGAGAAATCGCATTAACATTGATCCCATGAGGTCCCCATTCCAATGCCAATACATGTGTCAATCCAATAACACCTGCCTTGCTGGCACAATAAGCAGCATGTTTTTGCAAGGCGATAACCCCCGCCTGTGAAGCCATATTAATAATGGATCCACTCTTTTGTTTTAACATCACGTTTCCCACTGCCTGGGCAACCCAATAGGTACCAGTTAAATTGATATTAATAGTCGCATTCCACATTTCTTCACTGAGCGTTTCAGCTGCATCAAGCAAAGCAACACCCGCACAATTTACAGCAATATCTATACGACCAAAATAATCAACAACTTTTTTTACTGCCTGATCAACCTGTTTTTTATTCGTTACGTCAACCTGGATACCAATAGCATTATCTGGACCTAGATTTTTTGCGACTTGGTCAATGCTATCAAGTCGGTCCAACAACGCTACCTTTACACCTTTTTGTAAAAAAGTCCGAACAATCTCGTTTCCAATACCGGCAGCCCCCCCGGTAACAAGTGCAGTTTTACCTGATAAATCAAACATTTGATTTGTTGACATAAATCTCTCCTTAATAGGCTATAATGTTTCTTCTATTGCCACACCGACTTCTTGATCGATTGTTTCATTTTTATATTGTTGAACCTTGACAAAAATCATTAATGCTGCAGCAACAAAATAGAGCCCGATATAAATATACATCACCCCGAAATTACCAATGATCCCTTGAAAAAGCATGACAATTGCATAACCAAAAAAGTAACTCATTCCCGCACCAAAATTAAGAATTGACATGGCCGCACCCTTATTTTCAGGGGCAAGATTTGGCATAATGGCTGATAAAGGGACAAATGCTGCAAGTAATGCACCATATACAGCGGCGCATATTTTTATGGTAAAAAGATCCGCATGAATAGAAATGCAATAGGTATATGCAATAACGCTCAATGCACAGCCTATACAGCCAAACCACATAACAACATTACGCCATCCCAATTTGTCACTTGCGGCCCCAAAGATAAGATTGAATACAACATTACCCATCCATAAATACACGGCAACCTCAAGCCACGCATTTTCAGCATATCCCATACCGAATAAAAAAGTTGGCATAAAAACTGAAAAACCGTAAGCGGCACTTGTATTAATCATCCGGACAAGACCACCAATCCCCACTTTTGGTTTTTCATAAACAATCGTCAAACCTTTTAACAAATGTTTTAATGAATGGGTTTCATCATCTTCTGGATAATTATTTTGGGCAGATTTTTTTCCACTTAGACTCAATGCAATAACAGCACCTACAGCAACAAAAATCAATGCTGTCCACAATAAATGCAGATTTTCCATATGGAAATAATAAAGCATAATATTTGAATAGCCAGTTCCCAGAACGGAAATCCCTCCTGCATAAACAAGCCAGAACATACCGACAGCCCCTCCCAAGCGCTCACGGGGAGCCTCATAAGCGACGGAAACTAAAAAACCATAAGCGAACAGAGGATAAGCAAGTCCCCGCACTGCATAGGTAGGTAATATGACGCTAAAATTATAAGTTGGAATACCAAAAACCAAAAAAAGAAATGACCCTACAAAAAAAAGGACAAGTCCAATGGTCATCACTTTCCGAACCCCGAAAATCTCTGCCAAAACACCTGAAAGCCATGATGAAATGGCAACCATCAATCCATAAACCGTGAAAATGGTAGAAGCCTGATGTGCAGTTAGACCATGCTGTTGTAAAAAGGGAGACAACCAGTTCTGTTCCAGCCCTTCACCAGCCATGAAAATTAATACTCCAAAATAACCCAACATCAATTTTGGAGAAATGAAAAGTCTCTCTATGACTTTGTTCACGCGCAGGCCTCCCTCTTAGTAAATAAATTACTTTCAAATAATTAGATGGCTAAAATTCAATAAATTATAAATTTGGATCGAGTACGACCTTTAAAGAACCCACTCCTTTTTTCATTATGTCAAAAGCTTCCTTAAAATCTTTTAATGGGAAAACATGCGTTACAACGCCCTCCGTTGGAAAATCACCATTTTGTATTCCCTTGATCACCATGGGATAGCAATAAGGACCCAAATGAGATCCCAAGACATCCAACTCCTTACGATCGCTAATGATACTCCAGTCAACCGATACGGGGTCTTTGAATACAGAAAATTCAACAAAACGACCAAGCTTGCGAATCATTGACAGACCCTGCTCCACTGATTTGCCTGCACCCGTAGCTTCAATATAAATATCGCAACCATATCCTTCGGTCATATCCTTGATTTTCTTGACAACATCTTCACGGGCTGGATTCATCACGATATCAGCACCGAATTTCTTAGCCAATGCTAAACGATCATCATTCAAATCAAGAACAACCAGTTTGTCGGGACCGGATTTTTTCAATGCACCAATCATACCTAAACCCAGAGTGCCCGCACCAGATAGCACCACAAAATCTCCCAACTTAACGCTTGCACGTTGCACGGCATGTAATGAACAGGCATATGGCTCAACCAGAACAGCCTGTTTCATGGGAAGATCATCTGGCAAATGATAGTTGATCGCTTCTTTAGGCAATTTTATATATTCTGCCATGCCGCCATTAACGTTGTTTTGAAAACCGTAAAGATCGTGTTTTTCACACATCCAGTATTCACCACGTTTACAGAAACGGCATTCCCAACAAGGAACAATTTGTTCGGAAATAATACGGTCATTCAGTTTGAAATCTTTGATTTTATCGCCATAGGCAACAACATGCCCAATAAATTCATGACCGGGTATCATAGGAGCCTTAATATAGGCAGGCTGTTTTTCATCCCCCCAAAAACTTGGCGCCCCATCAAATGCTTTGGTATCCCCAGCGCAAATTCCACATGCCTCTACTTTAACAAGAATTTCTTCAGACCCAATTTGTGGTACAGGAACCTCTTCCAAACGGTAATCATGTGGCGCATAAGCAACAATTGCTTTCATTGTCTTGGGAATATTATCTATTTTCGTAATAGAAGATTTACCGTTTTTTTCCATCATTTTTCTCTGCTCATCTGTAATGTTTACTATGATGATCAGCCAGAATATATTCAAAAACAAATAAACTTCTTGTGATCTTTTAATCTAAATTACTTGTATATTTATTGGTGAAAAACTTTATAAAATACATGCCATGAATGGGAATCTTTAAAAATATTTTAATACACCAATACAATGAAATATTTTGAGAAATTTTAAGGAATATAAAAATGCCTTCTATTGCTATCGGCTGCGATGATGCTGCTGTTGACTTAAAAAATAAAATCGTAGACTGGCTTCAATCCAACAATATTGAAGTGACAGACTACAGTAGCGATTCCAATCGCGATTCAAATCTGTATCCGGATATTGCCTGGTCTGTAGGACAGGCAATCAAGTCCGGCAAACATGAAAGAGGGATTTTGATTTGTGGCACTGGAATAGGAATGGCAATTGTTGCAAATAAGATACCCGGCATTCGTGCGGCTCAATGCCATGATACCTATTCCGCCGAACGGGCCAGAAAAAGCAATAATGCACAAATCATCACATTGGGTGCCCGTGTTATCGGTGAAGAACTGGCAAAAACAATCCTTCAGGCCTGGCTTGATTCTGAATATGAAAAAGGTAGATCAGAGCCTAAGGTAAAAAGAATTGCGTATTACGAAGATAAAGCAATTTCCGAGTAATCCTACATAATTCCATAGACTATTAATTGGTATCGATTAATAGTCTATGGAACAGGAGATACCCGTATCAATCATTTGACGAAACTGTATAAAAAGATAACTGACAGGTCATATCCTCACTGCAGGAAGCGATTTTATGATATTGGCGTGGCTTTATCATTTCAGGTTGATGCACAACTGAATATTCAGTTTCTTTCTCAATTTCTTTTTTATCATTCAAAAATTCCATTACCAAAGATCCTGATAATATCTTTAATTTTGCCCAGACACCCTCTTTTGTATTATGGCATTCCTTGAAAGATTTTGGTAAAGTTTTTACATTCCATATTGGCAAAGTTTTATAGCAAACCAATTTACCATCCTCATAATTTTGTTTTACAGCATTCATCATTTCCTCATTATCTATTAAAAATAATCATGATTTAGATTCTATACTTAAATATATTCCAATTTTTTATAAATTTACTCAATTTTATTATCAGACCTATAAAAATCGGGGCATTTCAAGACGGGTATTGCAATTTCCTGACCTTTTTTCTGAGATTCAATACAGAATTCGGCCACATAAGTCGCCATATATCCCCGCCATGCGTCCGGACCCTGTAATTTTCCAACCAGACATTCATTAATGAATTCCTGTATTTCAATATTATAGGCTTCCAAAAACCAATCCTGCCAATTTGCCAAAATTTGATCATACCGTTTTTCATGCTGGCATATTGAAACAGCAGCAGGAGCGGGTAAGCTGGCCACACCTTCTTCACCCACAATTTCACATTTGATATCGTAACCATATTGACAGTTTACAAATAATTCCACATTAATTCTGATTCCTGATTGGGTTTCCAAAAGTGCAAACTGAGGATCCTGCAAGCCTTTTGGCGCTTTTGATGTTTTACGGATTGGAATCATACTTACGGTAACAAATTCATCGTTCAACAACCAACGAAATATATCCAGTTCATGAATTAAGGTATCCGTTATAACCATTTCAGATGTAAAATTCTCTGGACACTCCTGATTCCTATGTGCCGCATGTATCATCAGGATCTGGCCTAATTTTTTATCTTGAATGATTTTTTTCAGTTCTTGATATCGCCGATCATAAGAGCGCATAAATCCAACCTGAACTAAACGTTTTCCATATGTTTGCTCAGTCTCGATGATCGCTTGACATTCCTCGATTGTCGTTGCCAGCGGCTTTTCACAAAAAATGAATTTTTTTGCCTCAATGCCAGACAATATATATTCCGCATGGGTTTTACCTGAAGAGGCAATGATAATTGCATCCACCTCTTTCGCTTGAATCAAATCGTTCCCTGATTCATATGCTTTAGCATCCAATCCATATGTGGAAATGGCATTCTGTGCAGATTTTTTATCAATGTCACTGACAGCAACAACCTCGACTCCTGATAAAAAGTTCGTACATCGTTTGATATGATCCTGACCAATAGCTCCAGTACCAATGATTCCAATCTTTAACGTTTTGTTACCTGATATTTGTTTAATCATTATCGAACTCTTTTCTTGGATTTTTTTATTTAAACAAAATGACAAAAAAATAAATAAAATATTTCTGTCATTATCCAATTAAATGTAATAGTTATATAAACTACTGAACTGTAATAACAATAAAACTATTTATAATTACGAACAAATATTTTTTTTATTAAAAATTGCTATTTCAATCTTTTATAAATAGAATGAAATTACTTTGAAATAACACATTTGTTATTTTTCATACTTACGGAATATTGGTAACATAATTGTGTATTTTATATGTTTATTCCAGTAAGGAACATTTCATGGCTCAAGCTCTTGTACTTGAAGAAAAAGGCAAATTAAGTATCCGTAACATTGATTTACCCTCTACAGTAGGGGATAATGACGTTAAAATAAAAATACGTAATGTTGGTATTTGTGGAAGTGATGTACATTACTACACACATGGAAAAATTGGCCCTTTTATCGTAAATCAACCAATGGTGCTCGGGCACGAGGCTTCCGGTATTGTTATTGAGACAGGCAAAAATGTTGAAAATTTAAAGATTGGGGATCGTGTATGTATGGAGCCCGGCATACCCAATCCACACTCACGCGCAACAAAACTCGGTATTTACAATGTTGATCCTGATGTCGTGTTCTGGGCAACCCCACCCGTTCATGGATGCTTAACGGAAACGGTGGTACATCCCGCCGCTTTTACATTTAAACTGCCCGACAACGTATCTTTCGAGGAAGGTGCCTTTGTTGAACCTCTTGCCATTGGCGTTCAGGCTGCCGTAAAAGCCCGATTAAAACCTGGCGATATCTGTTTAGTGACAGGATGTGGTCCAATTGGCATTCTGACCGCACTTGCCGCACTTGCCTCTGGCGCAAGCAAGGTTTTCATCTCTGATCTTGCTCAACCCAAACTGGATATTGCCAAACAATATCATGGCATTATCCCAATTAATTTGAAAAATGAATCCGTAGAGGAAAGAGTCAAGGCGGAATGCGGTAAAGACTGGGGGGCAGATGTCGTTTTTGAGGCTTCAGGACATCCCTCCGCTTATGACACCGTATTGGCCTGTGTCCGCCCTGGTGGAACCATAGTATTTGTAGGGATGCCCGTTGACAAGATCCCCTTTGATCTTGTTACTGCACAAGCAAAGGAAATACATATGGAAACAATCTTTCGATATGCACATGTTTATGACCGGACCATTAATCTGATTGCTTCTGGAAAGATTGATATCAAGCCATTAATTTCTGGAGTTTATCCATTCTCAAAAAGTATCGAGGCTTTTGAACGGGCCGCATCAGCACAACCTACTGATGTAAAATTGCAAATTGAAATGCCCGAATAAGATTCTTCTGAATTTTATTCCGATACAAAGCCCGAAATCAATTCAATTCGGGCTTTTTTTATAAACTTATCATGCTCAAAGATTACTTATGAATAATATCCAAACAAAATCACGTATGATGATGGGAATGCCAGTCTCTCTGTTTTGGGGGTATATTGCCATTGCCCTTTTCATGATTGGCGACGGTCTTGAACTGAATTTCCTTTCCAAATACATTGTTACACTGGGATTCGCAGAAAAAAAAGTCAGCCTTATTTTTGCTGCTTATGGGTTAACCGCTGCAATTTCAAGCTGGCTTTCTGGCGTTCTAGCTGAAACATTTGGTGCAAAAAAAATCATGATGATTGGTGCCATTACATGGATTGTTTTTCACGCAGCCTTTATGCTTTTCGGAGTTATACCTCATAACTATTACATGATGTTGCTATTCTATGGTCTACGCGGTTTTGCTTATCCCTTATTCTTTTATGCATTTTTCTATTGGGTTGTAAAAGAAACCCCTGATAGCCAGCTTGCCTCGGCGGTGGGGTGGATCTGGTCCATGTTCACCATAGGGTTTGGCATTCTCGGAAATTTGTTACCGATTTATTCTGTCCGTTACTTTGGCGAGATCAACACTTTATGGCAATCCATAGGCTGGGCAACTGCAGGTGGTGCAATCGCCTTTTTCCTTCTCAAGGCGCCCGTTATAGAAAAGAAAAATCATCAGATTCATTCATTCGAACACAAATTTAAAGGTATTATCCAAGATCTCTCACTCGTTTTTTATAATCGTGATCTGGCAATTGCACTCATAACCCGTGCGATCTGTAACTTTTCCCTTTTTGGTATTCTTGCGGTCGTAATGCCTATTTTCTACACGTCTGAACATGGTGGACATTTTACGGATGAACAATGGAAAATTATCAGCCTTAGTATATATCCAATCCAACCTTTAACCAATGTTCTATGGGGCATTATCGGCGATCGTATCGGTTGGTTAAAGCAAATGCGATGGGCGGGATTTATAGGATGTGGAACGGCAACCATCCTGCTTTATTTTATTCCGGTCTGGTTTCCCGGAAATATATGGGCTAGCATATGCGGAATCCTGTTTTTTGCCCTGACCATTACAGCCTTTGTTCCAATGGGAGCCATTTTTCCAATGTTAACACCTGAACATAAAGGGGCAGCCGTATCCATCCAAAATCTTGGTGGTGGTCTAAGCAATTTTGGCGGACCCGCTTTGGTTTCTCTCATTCTTTTTACAGGATTGGGACATTTTAGCGTCTTCATAATTTTTGGTTTCTTATATTATTGTGCGGCAATCATGACCTATTTTATCCGCCTCAAACAACCCGGTGTTGATAAACCTTTTTAATTACAATTAACGTAACAACAATCAGCAATCACCCGGACGCTATATAACAATATAACAATATAACCATATTAGGTTAATACCCCTAATATGGTTAAACAATACACGACTAATTTATTTTACCTCTTTCCCTATAACGATCATTACGAACATAAATGTAAGAATCCATTGCAATATGGGTATAATCATTTTTCAAAACTATCAATACGCAACTCAAGAACTGATCTGGCATATATTTGCCCCATATTATTGATGGATCATAATAAATAAGTGGTGGCTTATTTTTAGGCAAATCTTTACAAAGGTCCCGTTCATAATGGTGCCAAGGATGTGAAGCGTAGTCTGTCTCCCATGGTAAATAAGCGTGATATTTTTTTATGGGCAAACGGTTAGCCAAAATATAAATATCTGGATTATAAGGTATAGATAATATTCTTTCGTTTTTATCAACGTAAAACCAAATTGCTTTCGTGTCTTTATTATATCCTTCACGAAAGGCATGCCATTGATAGGCATTACGTTGTTGCTTGTCTAAAATATTGGGAGAGGATACTGCATATTGATCAATGATAAAAAAGATGCAAAAAGTTGAAATGACAGAGAAAAACAGGGAAATATCCGGCTTGACTTCCGTTGATTTTACAAAAGCAACGATTATTAAGGTTACAGAAGCAATAAGGAAAGCACCATTTTGAAACAGGATACTTCCTCTAGCCTGCAAACCCAGAATCCCGCACAATACAAGACATGCACTTATTTTATATTTTCCTTTTGTAACCAGGATAATCCCCCCAGAACAAAACGAAAATAAAGCAAATGTTTCAACAATATGATTAGAGGAAAAAGATGGAATCAAACTTAGAAAAAAATTACTTAAATTGAAGGGAATGTATCGTGCATAATTCATTTGGTTGGTGATGAAATGAAAGGCAACCATTCCACCTATATCCCCATATATACCTAACCAGACAAGCATCATAATGATAGATGTCAAACACCCCGACAAACTTGTCGCGAATATCGAAACATATTTTCTATGATCTATACAAATTCCATTGATAACAACAAGAAATAAAATAAAGGCGGTTATTGCAAAAGGATAGGCAATAAAAGGCAAAAACGTAATAAAAAATCCTCCTGTAAAGGCCTGTATCCGTGACGGCTTTATGTCATAAATCATGGGAATAACAAGAGTGACCAAACCAATAGCTGCAAAACACCCACCTAATGTCCAATAATTATCAAGATATAAACCCTGTATAAGCCAGACACTTGAAATGAAACCAAACCACAAAGCGGTTACAAGATAACGTTGCCAAAAATAATGAAAAATTGGAGAAAAAAATAAACACAGGGCAGCTAGCATTGCGCTAAACGAAGAAATAAGTCTCAACAGCCATACTTCTGAGAAACCAACAATTAATCCCATCATCCATGTCAGCATATAAATTACGGGACCATGATAATCTATATAGTCCCTGTAAAGTTTGTCGCCTCTATGAATGGCTTGTGCACCTACAAAATGACCTGATTCGTCTGTAAATCTTAAAAAACCTAAACCTTTTATATTTTCATATAAAAATAATGCAAAACACAAAATTAAAAACAGGAATGAAATAATGGATGCCTTGTTTTTTTTAAAATGATTCGGATACATATCCAATAATTCTCTTTGAAATTATTACCTGTGTATAACAATTGTTTTCCACGATTATATAAAAAGATACAAAATATTTTCTTGAATGAAGATGGTCTATACCAAGGCCATAAATATGATTTCAAATCGTCAATGAATCCATTTATTTTTTACCTGATAGTATATCCTATGAATTCATGCCTTTAATTCAACGTAAATTCAGCAAGAGCCGTTTTTCCCATTTCATCCATTACCGTCAATTGTTGCTTTCCATGATTATGAAAAACATGATCAAAACTTTGATTTCCATCAGTTTCCTGAATAAGATAACCATTTAGGAACCACCATTTTTTCTTTGTCCCCCCAAGAGCAGATAATTTTAAAGTTAACGAATGCATATTACTGGGAGGCAACTGTAAATGGTCTCCGTTTTTTACACCTATAATGGACAAGGAAGAAGATTCCATCAAAGATAAGGAGGGACAGGATAAATCCTGTGTGGGCAGACGATTGTGACGCTGTTCTGTAAGGGGCAACCAAGGTTCAAGTGCAATTGGCCACAGATCAATTTTTTTGTCAATGGCTCCTGGACAATCAGACGATACTTGAAATCCTCGTTTATTGATCCATACCGTTTGGCTGATACCCGTTCCTAACGGTTGATCGGCCATTTCCAAAGTGGGTGGAACTATATGGTTTATAATCCATGCGGTCCTTTTTTGTCGGCAATTTTGATCCCTATCCGGCAATATCTGTCCAGATGGCCAACATATCTGTGCCACGCTTACTGTTGCCGGCTCATGATCTTTAATACTATATGAAAACGTCTGTGAAGCTTGGTTTCTGACCATATCATATACTTGAAATAATAAGGGGGTTGCGGAAGCTATTCCATATTGGCCTGCCACAGGTGTGCCATCAGGTCTTCCAATCCAGACCCCCATTATATGATGTCTGCCAACGCCAACAGCCCAAGCATCCCTATATCCGTAACTTGTCCCTGTTTTCCATGCCAAATGATCCTGCTGAAAAATCTGCCGATCAAAATTACTATCCAATGGACTTTCCCCTTCCAGAATTTTCCGAATAACCCAGGCTGAACCTTTAGACAATAATGGCCGTTCACTCATGGATCCATTATTCTTGAAACGTAACATTGCAACCTTCCCCTTTCTTGCGAACGCGCTATATGCTGTAACAACATTTTCCAAAGACGTGCCAATCCCGCCAAGAATAATTGCCAAATTTGGTTCAACCATTTGAGGCAGTTTTAATCCAATGCCGGCACCTGTTAATTTGCCGTAAAATTTTCTGGCTCCATAAACTTCCAACACTTGTACGGCTGGTAAATTAAGTGATCTTCGCAATGCCTGGCTTACTGAAACGGGTCCAACAAATGAAGAAGAAAAATCCTCTGGCCTATAATGACCAGATTGTCTTGGTACATCCTGCAATAAGGATTCAGAATGGATAAGCCCTTCATCCATGGCCAACCCATAAAGAAAAGGCTTTAATATTGAACCGGGTGAACGGATAGCGGTTACCATATCCACATAACCAAAACGCTGTTTATCCTGTAAATCTACAGAGCCGAGATAGGCTTTAACCTGCATTGTCGCTGAATCCACCACCAAAATGGCAGCGGAATTATGAGGCGGTAAACGGTTTTTCCAATTTTCAAGAAGTTCCTCCAAATGACGTTGCATATCTATATTGATAGTGCTATGGATGACTGCATCTTTGTTCTGAAGTGATAATCGTCTCGCCAATAAGGGAGCCAATTGTGGTATCTGACGTTCACTTAATAAAACATTTTCCCCTTTAATTTCCTCAATATCCCTCTTTGACCATACCTTGAATTGAGCTAGCCGCTCCAGAACTTTGTCACGGGCCTTCTTGGCACGCTCAGGATAACGATCTGGTCGTAAACGGCTGGGCGCTTGTGGTAGAACAGCCAGCAAGGCTGCCTCTCCTTTGGTAAGTTGATCCGGTGGTTTACCAAGATATGTCCAACTTGCCGCCGCAATACCCTCTACCATTCCCCCATAAGATACATGATTTAGATAAATGGTTAGAATCTATTCTTTATTCAAATGCCATTCAAGTTGCAACGCCCGGAAAATCTGCCCAATTTTTCCCAAATAAGTATGGGGACAGGGATCAATAATACGAGCAACCTGCATTGAGAGCGTACTACCACCCGATACGATATGATGATGATAAATATCTTGTCCAAAAGCCCTGCCCAAAGCGACAGGATTAATGCCGGGATGATGATAAAACCACCGATCTTCATAGGCTAACAAAGCTTGAATATAATATGGAGAAACCTGTTGGATGGTAACAGGATAACGCCAGACCCCTTTTTGATTGGTAAAACGCCATAAGGGCGTTCCATCCTCTGCCAAAACGACACGAGAAGAACTGATATTTGGTAAAGGAAGAGGGTTGGTTTTATCCGCTATAAATAACCCAATGCAAATAAATAAACAGAATATTACCCCTTTTCGGTAAATCTGACCTATCACACGCACTATACACACCATTTATTTCTAATAAAAAAGGCGTACACCATCATATATTGATGCACACCTGATTATGACCTTTTTATTAATTTTTTTAACGTGCTTTAACTATTAATGTCATATTGCCACTGGTCCTTGCAAACCGGCCTGGCTGATACATCGACTGTAATGTTGCCGATGGTATGTGATACCTTCCAGGTGTCACCGCACGGGCCAAATAAACCAGTTCAGTTTTATTTGTAAGATCCAATTGGGCTACATAACGGTCATCACGATATTCTTGATGTTGAATGGATGCTTCCTGCATTTTTTCAAGAGATTTTTTAATTACCTCCCCTGCATTTTCCAAATTGACAGAAGCATTTGAAAGATCTTGATTTTCCAGCTCAAATCCAGCGGGCAGGAAATCAACCACCAAAGCGTCGTGCATTCTTGAAAACGAAAATATCTTAATTCTAACCAATATAAGATCACCCGTTTTGACATTTTTCAAATCCACTGGATTACCGTAAATATCAAGAAATTCTCTTTCTATGTTCAGTTCCTTTTTCTGAACCTGTACAGGAGCCCGTAACGGATAACCGGATAAACCGAGATTTGGATATAGATCAACATCTCCCGTTTTGCTGGCAAGGCGAAGCGTATTGATCTGTCTCATTTCCTGATCATTGAATTGCAAAAAAGATTTTTGGTTTGTCAGGTTATAATGATTCCCTGCCACGTCGACCTCAACCTTCCAGTTTTTAGCGGATTTTGAAACATAGCGATATCCTGCCAGAAAAATTGCATTCTTTTCCTGTGTAGACAAATATATTTTATCTTCAATTTGATGACTTAAAGCAAACAGCCTTTGTATAACAACGTCATCACTGACCAAATGATTATCCTGTAAAAGTGCAAGAATTAACGCATTATCACGAATATCACTTCCATAATCTCCTATCCACCAATCATGAACACGTTGCCCATAATGTAAACCTTCATTTAAGGTCTGTGCAGAACGTCCCTCATCTCCCATTAGCTTTAATGCTGCTGACAACTGAATTAAAGAAAGTCCTGATGGTGCCTGTTTACGATGATTGTAAAGATTTCTTAATGCGGCTAAAGGTACCTGTTTTGTTCGTGCCAATACATATCCAGCATAGGCTTGAACCGTAAAACGCGATTCATTAAAGTCACGACTGTAATAAGGATCAATCTCATTGCCGTTTTGAACATATATTAACAAACGTTTTAAGGCATTTTGCAAGGCATCTTCAGGAATCATATAACCCCGGTCCCGTGCCTGAATAAGAAAATCCGTGATATAAACGGTTAACCAATATTCTTCTGGGCTGTCACTGCTCCATAACCCAAATCCCCCATTTGAACGCTGCATCGTTAGTATATGGAAAATCGCTGCATTAATCGCATCATGACGCTGTTGATCGGTTAGCTTGTTTTTAATATTAAGCTGTTTTAAGATATCCTTATTTACATAGAGGAAAGGATAAATTCCACTTGTTGTTTGTTCGGCACATTCATAGGGATAAGTTTGTAAATCCTCAATCTGTCTGGATAAATTCAAGGGTGGATAAGGACTTATGTTCAGTCTCCCCTCACGACCTGAAATCCCGATATTATGCAAGACCGATGATGGTATCTGCCAACTTTTTTTATTTAGTTTAGTCTGTTCTATTATAAATTGAGCAGCATAAGGCGGGCGTGTTCCAATTGACCATGAACGGCTCAATACTTGCTTTTTGCCGTTGGAGACAATTCCTGAAACATCAACCCTGATTTTTCCTTCTCCTGATCCTGTTTTTGCCTGGACAGGAATTTTTAGTGTTTTCCGTTCATTTGGTGCCAATATAACAGCTTGATCCCCAGAATGCGTTGCAAAAATAAATCCTTCTGTCTTGAAACGCACAGATAATTCCTGTGACTGTCTGGTCATGTGTAAGATCAAGTGCCAGAACCGTTTCATCACCCCCTGCCAGGAAACGTGGTGTGGACATTTCGGCAACAATAGGTGCGGCAACTGTTATTTTATTTTCTGCCATACCAAATTGACCAGCTGTCCAAACTTGCCCCATAATTCTTAATTCGCCGTTAAAATCTGGAACAGTAATTGAAATCTCGGCTTCACCCTGATCATTCACATGAATAGGCTTGGGTTGTAACGTAACAATCTTGATCTTGGTATCGGGCAGTTTCCCCCCCCTTAGCGATTGCATCCCCACCAAAAGCCAAACTTGCCAAAGGGTTTTGACCTGCCTCGATTAACTTGCCATAAACATCTAACTGATCAACATTATAAGCTTTGCGATCAAAGAAAGCCCTGAAAGGATCTGGAGTTTTGTAATCCGTAATATTTAAGACACCTGTATCCACGGCGGATAATAAAACCTCGGCATCCTTTACAGGTTTCCCATATGCATCCGTAACTTTGACCTTAACTTTCTGATCCGTTAAAGGCTCGATTTTTGAATTCATTTTCATTTGAAGTTTTAACTTACGATCCTGCCGATCAAGAGGTAAGTGTAATATTCCCACAGATCGTTTTGGAGTGGCACCAACCTTACGGTCACCGGGTCGGATAATCAAAGTTGTAATATATACATCATGACGTAACCATTTTGAATTAATGGGAAGGGTAAAACTTGAACCTTTGGCAGAAGCCTGAATAGATTGCCGCCATAATAGCTGACCTGATGATTCTACCGCCAAATAACCCTTGCCATCAGAAGGAAGGGTCAAAGTGATTCGGGCAATATCGCCAGCTTTGTAAGCCGTTTTATCCAGCATGACCTTAACCTGATCGGGACGCAAATTCTCTTCTGAACCCGCTTCTTCAACTGCCCCCGTTTCAAAAGAATAACTGGATGTCAAACCGGTATCTGGATTGAACACTTCCAATCGATAGGATCCCCAATCTTTGGAAGGAAATGTCAGCATCGCTGTTTTGTTTTGGCCTATGTTTAAAAGCTGTTCATCCTCTATAACATCTTTCTTATTAAAATGGCTGTCCCACCCTGTATCATCAGAATACGTCCAATAATAATCATGACGTTCATGAATAAATCTTGCTTTTAAATTTTTTGCAGGTAATTTATGCCCTTCGAAATCAGCCATGACAACCTCAAATCGAATTGGCTTGTCATGCGAGGTAACCGAATCAAAAAGGGGCCGGATACCAACCAATTGCTTGGCTGGCCATACAAATTGCGTCAAATGTCTCACCACTGGACGTCCTCCGGTTTCAAACAGGCTGGCCTCAATAATCAATTGAACAGGTGATCTGATCCCTTGCCATTGATTGGCCATTTTAATTTGGCCATAACCTAGCTGATCCAGATGAATCTCGTCAAAATCCATCCGTTTATCAAGATTTTTTTCTTGACTATCACCAAATTCAAATCCCTTTAATTGAGGAACCGCTTTTCTCAATGAGTGCATGGTAATTGAACCTGATAAAAGATTATGACTGGCCGGTGCCCCATACAGATACCAGCCATTCGCCTTGACATGCAAATCTTGCCGAGAGGTCAGAGGCACATTATTTTTCGAATTTTCCAGATTTTCCGATTGTAAAGTAAGACCCATACGTTCAGGCAAAAAATCCTCAACTGCAAATCGATACTGATTCAATTCTTTCCTCCCCGCTTTCACAACAACAGACCATTTGCCTGTTACAGCATTGGCGGGTAATTTTAACTGATATTGATAAAATCCTGTCTCTGAGGCTTTCCAAACAAAATTTTGAGCCTTTTTTCCCTCTGCATTATAAACAATAGCATTGACTGGAATATTTTGAACAGGTTGCCCATCCGCATCCCTCAATAAAGCGTTCAATATTACGGTTTCTCCCGGACGATACAAATCACGGGGGCCAAAAACAAAAAACTGTAAATCATGCTGGATATCTCCATCAATTTTAAAATCTGATAAATCCAAAGCTGGAGACTTTAATTGGATAAAGGATGTTTGACCATTTTGTGTTGCCAGCAAAATTCTAGCTTTTGACATATTTGTCAAATTTGCATAACCGTCCTTATCTGAAAAAGCTGTCGCAATGATATGCCCTTTTTTATCCAAGGCACTGATATTTACGTTTGGTAAGACATCACCCGTTTCTAGAGACTGTGTAAAAACGCTGATCTGATCATTATCCTGATAACGATGTACGGAAATGCCAATATCAGAAATCGTAAACACTGTAACAGGATAACTGTAATTATACATTCCCGCGGAACGCATAACCGCAAAATAAACACCCTTTTTTTGTAAAGGTTTAATGGAAGAAATCGGCAGTAAAATTTTCTGACGATGATTTTTATCTACATTTAGCTTAAAAGAACCCGTATATATCAGATCCGCCTTATCAACCAAAGCCGAGATCATGTCATTTGACAAGATTGAGGAAGATTCCTTATCTTCAAAAAAATTGACAAGCTGGTCATTTTTTATTCTGAAGAATTCAACATTTGCCTGATTTACATTCAATGTTATAACAGGCAAACCCTCGGCCAATCTAACGGGAAACAAAGAACCCTGACTGGCAAAGCTGATATTTGGACTTAAATCGTTTGTTGTGATTTTGGCCGTATATTCTTTTCTGAGAATTTTTGCGTCTTTACCCTTTAATCCAGCATCAACAGTTAAAACCAGTTTCCGGTTAGACTCAAGATGATTAAAAATAAGTTCCTGATGGTCTTCAGATAAAATCCAGGCGCCATCCACCTTGCCTTTTTTTGCATCAAAAAGATGCAATATCTCTTCAAAGTTCTGGTTTTCATTCAGGGGGGATGAAAAAGTAACCGCAAGACAGTCCCAACCATCCCTGTCTATTTCAGATACGTCAACAACCTTTAAAATTTGTTCATTACCCGAATTCTGAACATTTAAATTTCCATAAACAGTTTTGACAGATAATGAATTTAAAAAAAAACTACATATAAATAAACATATAAAAAAGGCAAAGAACCTTTGTTTTTCAAACATCTAAAAATCCAATAAAATAAAACATTTTTCAAAAATAAACTAAAAAACAAAAACTTAAATATTCAAATTAATTTATATAGCACTATAGATGCTCAATAAAATGGAATAGTTATTCTTTTACCGTCATATAAAGCAAACATGATCTTTTTATCGTAGTATTCGGCTAGATAAACATCCTCCAGTTTCAAGAAATATTTATCAAGTAAATGCTGGACCGTATCTTGACTTATATCCAACAAATGGGATGGACAATCCTTGATCTCGCTATCAAGGATTAAAATGACGGAAGGATCCTTTTCCTCTTTATTTTTAACAGTCAACGATCCATTAGGCTCAATTTGGGCATAATATATTTCCTGCATTGAACCAATGCCTCTGGAATGTAAACTGGACATAATATTGATAATATCAATTTTATTTTTTTTATCCTGGATATTATCCATTAATAAGGAACCGTTTTTAATAAAAACAATCGTGTTACCCAAGGCCAAGGCACGGAAAACATCAAATTTTTTGGCAATATAATTTAGAAAATGCATTAATAGAGTGCCAATTATCAAGACAACAATATAACGAGACAGAGAAATACTATCAGTATAAATAACCCCCCCAATTATTCCACCCAATATAAAATTTCCAATCAGATCAATAGGAGTCATTTGGGAAAGCTGAGTTTTTCCGGACTGATTAAAATAAAAAATTACAACAGCAAAGCCGATAATAAATTTTACAAAAACCAACATATAAAAATTCATGAAAAATCTCTTATATGAATAACACACTGAATAAATTCATTTTTACTCTGTAAATTATAACATATTGGATAATATTTATATATTTATTTAAGAATTATTTTAATTAAATCAGTTTTTTATAGTTAAATTAATATATATTAATAATTTATATTTAATTACTCTCAACTTTTAGTAAATCATTACTCCATCCAGTTTTTTGTAACAAACCGCTTTTATAATAACTTGCAACTTTTTGAATAAACAATCTCATATCCGGATTTTCTTCAACCAACCGGTTTACCGAGCACCAATCCACCTCTGCTCTAAATGCCGCCGGAATCATTATCTGACTATCAATTACATTATCTGTTTTAAGTATAATTAACCCAATACCATGTAAAGCCGACAACATTCTCAGCTCATTCATCGTTCCATCATCTGGAATGCTTGCACTCACAAGATAACCGTAATTTGCCCAACTGGAATTACTAACGGCTTGAAAAAAATATTGACGAACCGTTGAGCGGGAAATCTGTTTTTTTACTTCAAAAGACCATAGATAAGCCATTTTAGCATCCCCTGACTGTACACAAGTTTTAACCAAACTATTCCAGTCTTCAGTCACTGCCTGCAAAGCAACAATATCCGGATGCAACCATTTATTGCCATTTTCCCCTTTACCTTTTTTTGAAAATTTTTCATTGATCCTATCACATTTTAAATTATATTCCGTACCAAGATACTCAATCAATAAAGGATAAAGATCAGCTTCCGTATAATTTATCTTTTTTAATGGCAAATTTAAAATGTCTTTACCTGCATTTTCTTCATCTTTCAGTTTATCTATAAAATTGCTCTTGAGCCTGGAATTACCTTTCCATTCGTAAACTCTTGGTCGAGGTTGGTCCTGAATCAATATTCCTGCATTTGATTGTTTCAACCTTTTAATACGTGAACCAATTTCAGCAACAATTTGAGAAATAAAAGAATTTTCCGAGGTAAAACGCTGCTGGCTATTTAGTCTTTTTTGTTTATAATAATCAGGATAAATTTTAACTAATTGGATTGCAATTTCACGCGCCGTAAATCGTTTATGCGGATTATCTTTTAAAAATAAAACAACTTGCTGAATTAATGTATAATTTTTCATAATATTATAAATTGTTCAGATAAATTCATTATTTCTATCATATGATATTAAAATAATTGGTTAACCTTATTTAAAGAACATAATATATAACCAGTTAAATTACCCGATACCGCCTATTTGATTTTAAAAAGGCTTGGGACAGGCAATTTATCAATAATTTTACACGCGTTTTGTCATGCCACCATCAACAACAAGGTTGCTTCCTGTAATAAAACTTGCCTGTTCACTTGTCAGAAAAACAACTGTTGAGGCCACATCCTCTGGTGTTCCCATACGACCTAACGGGTTATTCTTCAAGGCTGTATTATAAAGTTCAGGCTGCTCCCGTTCAATTTGATCCCATATCCCTCCCTTAAAATAAATTGTTCCTGGAGAAACAAGATTAACCCTTACATTGTGTTCTGCAACTCTTAGTGCAACCGATTTGCCATAATGATTCAAGGCAGCCTTTAAGGCACCATATGGTTCAGCAAATACGTCTATTTCAGAAGCGGAAACACTGGATATGATAACAATTGATCCGTTTTTCTGTTTGGTTAAATAAGGCAATGTCTCGTTAACCAGGGCAACGGTACCTAACAGGTCTGTATCAACCGCCTTTTTCCAGGTTTGCAGATCTCGTCCCGAGGCAAGAGCGCTTACATTCGCCACCACATGATCAAGCCCACCCATCTTTTTGTGACTTTCCTTGATCCATCTTTTAACTTCATCCGCCTTGTTAATATCAACAGTCATGCCCATGGCCCGGTCACCCAATTGCAGAATAGCCTTATCGATACCTTGCTGATTTCTGGCACAAATACTGACAAACGCACCTTCATCAATAAATTTTTGGGCAATCGCCAATCCAATTCCTTTGGAACCGCCACTAATAAGCACTTTTTTATTTTTTAGACCAAGATCCACTTTATTATTCTCTCAAATTTTAAAAGACATTATTATCTCTAGAATACGTAAGGCAGATATCTTTTGCAACGAAATAGTCTATAATCTCCATTCATAAACCATAACCTATAAAACAAAAACTTTGTATTATCATGATCGAACCCAATATCCTAATTTCCACTCTTCATGCCATACGCGCAAAAAATCCACTTATCCTCAATATAACCAATCAGGTTGCAACCCAATTTACCGCAAATATTTTACTTGGGCTTGGCGCATCACCCGCCATGGCCAATGCGGAGGAGGAAGTTGAGGAATTCGTTCAAAAATCCAACGCTCTGGTTATCAATATTGGGACTTTATCAACACCCCAATTACGCTCCATGCAGTTGGCCAGTCGTACCGCATACCAGCAAAACATTCCATGGATACTCGATCCGGTGGGCATCAGTGCCTCTCTTTATCGAGCTAAAACAACGCTCAGTCTTTTACAGAATTTCCCCAATGCCATTCGGGGAAATGCGTCAGAAATTATCAGTCTTTACCATTATCATCAAAATACATCTCCTCGAACACAGGGCCATGGAGTGGATAGTCTTGATTCCTCTCATGATGCACTGGAAGCCGCTAAACAACTGGCCTTATCTTATAAAACCACTGTGTCAATCAGTGGCCAAACAGATTATATCACCAACGGAAAAGAGATTGTCTCCGTAAGAAACAGCCACTCTCTCTTAACCAAAGTAACAGGATCTGGTTGTGCAGCAACCGCCATCACCGCAGCATGCCTGGCTGTTGAAAAAAACACCCTATATGCTTGTTCCGCGGCAATGGCTTTTATTGGCATTGCCGCCGATATCGCTATGCAACATATCAACGCCCCCGGCAGTCTGCAAATCGGATTAATTGACGAGCTTTATCTATTGAACGATGAAAAGATTATAAAATATGCAAAAATTAATCTTGTCAAATAATGGATAAAATAATTTTCCAAAATGATGAAAATGAGATTTCATTTTCATCATCCCTTATTTGGACATCAAACGAAATTCGGAATACCTTCCGCCTTGAAAACAGCAAGAACCCCATCATCTTTTTGCATTTTCATATAAAACTGCAACAGATTCTTATAATTCGAAATATCTATTTTTAGATTTTGAACCCAGGTCAAGGTCATGAATAAATATGGATCTGCCACACTACGGAAACCCGCAATCCATTCCTTTTCCGCCAGTTGTTTATCAACCTGACCGTATAATTTATGAAGTTTTTTACGAGCGGCAGTATCAAGGATTTCAATCACTTTTTGATCGCCGCTGATTTGTTGTCCTCCAAAAATCAAACCGAATACAGGATGAATATCGGAATTTACAAAAGCCAACCAACGCAAAGCCTCTGCCCTTTGTTGCTTACTACCATCTCCGAGCAGCTTCCCTTGTGGAAAAGAATCCGCAATATAATTCATGATGGCGACATTTTCAGTCAGCACAAACCGATCATCAACCAATACGGGCACCTGACCTGATGGATTCAATTTAAGAAATTCATCCTTTTTTAAACCATCATGATCAACAATTTCAAAGTCAAAATCAGCTTTGCACCAATATAGGGCAATATGACATCCTGTTGAGCAAGCACCTGGAATTGTATAAAGCTTTAACATCAATAGTCTCCTTGAAATATCCTGAGAAAATTATAATGCTTTTATAATTATTCAGGCAATAATAAATCATCTTTTTTGTTAAAAGAACGTTTCATTAAAATCAAACCAGCAAGTATTGAAACAGCCAATAAAAGTAAACTTAACGTAATTTGCCCAAAATGGCCAATCCGAATTCCGCCGCCGAGTAAAACAAAAACAACCGTTTGTGGAAAGCTTCCCAGAAAAGTCGCACAGATAAAAGGCATAACGGAAATACCAACTATACCAGCCATGGTATTCAGCAGAACGGAAGAGCCCACAGGCATCAAACGGCAGATAAGAACGGTATGAAAAGGGTTTGTTTGAATAAAATGATGAATTTTTTTTAGTTTTGCATGGGAAAGATATTTTTTCCCCCATTCACGTCCCAGCCACCGGGCCCAGTTATAGGCCAATAACGCTCCTATGACAGTCGCAATCGTGGCGTAAAAAATACCCAACCAAAAACCGTATACCACCCCAGCCGTCAGACAGACAAGCTGTCTTGGAAAACCGACCATGCACATAATGATGGCAATGGATAAGAAAATCAGGGGACCTTTTATCCCGCGCCTTAATAACGTATGATCATTTAAAAACAAATCAAAGCCGTGAAAATAACGAGCAAGTAAAAGAACAATAACAATTCCAAAAACCATACATAATGGTTTTATTACTTGACCAATTAGTGTTTTGTATTGAGTTAAATTTTTATTTCTTTTCATAACACAACTAAATTATTGACCTTATGAAAGGCTTGACTTGCAAAAACCTTCTTATAGGACTAAAAAAAACACAATATCTCACTTTTCTTTAAAACGATACCCTTTATCATTTATTTAGAATTTCTTTACTCATGCAAAACAATAAATCAATTTCAACGTGGCTGTTCCTCATCTGCTTTATGCTTCTTTGCATGATAGCCCTTGGGGGATATACACGACTAACGGGTTCCGGTCTGTCCATCATGGATTGGCGTCCAATCACTGGTATCATTCCCCCTCTAAGCCACGCAGAATGGGTTCGGGAATTCGATCTTTATAAAACCATTCCACAATATCAAATTCTTAACAATGGGTTTGGACTGGATGGATTTAAACAGATTTTCTGGGCTGAATGGAGCCATCGTTTTCTGGGAAGATTAATAGGTCTGGTTCTCATTTTACCCTTAATCTGGTTTATTTATAAAAAAATGATCACAAAACAACTGGCTCTGCGCCTGTTCATTTTTTTTATTCTCGGTGGATTACAGGGCGGTATTGGCTGGTTCATGGTTCATTCTGGATTCAGAGCAAACAGCACCGCGGTTGAACCGGTCCGTCTCGTTTTGCATCTAGCCTGCGCCATTATTCTCTATATCGCTATTTTATGGACAGCCCTTTCATTACGCCACCCTGTTCCCAATCCACTGACCCAAAATCCAGCCATAAAATTTATTAAAACCCTATTGAGAACTGATTTCATTTTATTGCTAGTCACCATTGTTGCCGGTGGTTTTACTGCAGGAACCCATGCGGGTCATTCCTTTAACAGTTTTCCCCTAATGAACGGCCACCTGATTCCTGCTGATTATAACAGACTATCCCCTTTCTGGTTAAACTGGTTTGAAAATATTTCAACCATTCAATTCAATCATAGGCTCCTGGCAACATTTACGGGCATAATGATTCTAATAACCGTTATGACAGGTCTGAAATCCTCATTGGACAAGGCGACCAAGGACAGCTTTATGGCAATGGGATGGGCTGTCCTTATCCAATACGCCCTGGGGGTTACAACATTATTGCTTGTTGTTCCCGTCTGGGCAGGCACCGTTCATCAAGCCTTTGCAATCGTTTTATTGACAACAGTTACGATTGCCCTACATCATATGCGTAAAAATAAATCATTATCATAACTAACATTTTTTATTTTGATCCTCTTGAAAGCTATCATTTATGACTGACCCCATCAATGCCTTGACCCTGACAGATTCTATATTTTTTAATCCACAGAAAACCCAGCTGGATCGGGATAAGACAGAAAAATCCATTCATCAGACCCTTTCTTCCATGGATGATGGAGAACTGTTTCTTGAATATCGTGAAAGTGAAATGATAAGTATTGATGATGGAACCATCCGAACCGCGACAACAGATATCACTTCTGGATTTGGCCTACGATCAGTCTTGGATACTCAAACAGGATTTGCTTTTTCCAATGAATTAAGTGATAAAGCCTTAAAACGTGCCAGTGAAACTGTCAGCCAATTGAAATCAGATCATGAATCTATAATCAGTGATAAACCTGTCCTGACCAATCATCAGCTTTATCACCCTGACAACCCACTTCATCAAGGTAAATTTGCCGATCGGGCTCATTTGCTTCATGAAATTGATGCTTATGCCCGTTCAAAAAGTCCTCATGTCGTTCAGGTAAGCGCATCCCTATCGGCAGAATGGCAGGCCATTCAAATTATCCGGACCAGTCAGTTCCGTGTTGCTGACATCCGTCCCCTGGTTCGACTTAATGTTACCATCATAACAGAAAAAAATGGACGTCGAGAAATAGGTTCCTATGGGTGTGGTGGACGCTATGGTTATGATCATATTACACAGGAAAATATTTGGAAAAATGCTGTTCATGAAGCCTTGCATCAATCCCTAATCAATCAGGAAAGTAAATCTGCACCTGCCGGTGAAATGGATGTCGTTCTCGGGTCTGGATGGCCTGGTATTTTGTTACATGAGGCTATCGGCCACGGATTAGAAGGTGATTTCAATCGCAAGGAAACCTCTGCTTTTGCCGGTTTAATGGGTAAAAGAATTGCAGCTCCAGGGGTTAATGTCGTTGATGACGGCACCCTCTCTGAACGACGGGGAAGTCTTAATATTGATGATGAGGGAACTCCAACTCAACGGACAAACCTGATCGAGGATGGCATTTTGACAGGATTACTTTATGACCGTTTGAACGCCCGTCTGATGAATAAACCATCAACGGGAAATGGACGTAGAGAATCTTTTGCCTGTGCGCCAATTCCTCGTATGACCAATACATTTATGCTGGCTGGAAAAGATACGTTGGACGATATGATTAAAAGCACCAAAAAAGGTCTTTACGCTGTCAATTTTGGCGGTGGTCAGGTTGATATTACCTCTGGTAAATTTGTCTTCTCTACTTCTGAGGCGTATCTGATAGAAAATGGAAAGGTCACCCATCCAGTTAAAGGGGCCACCCTGATTGGAAATGGTCCAGATGCCCTTACCAAAATCACAATGATTGGCAATAAAGTTGAATTAGATAAAGGGGTGGGAACTTGCGGCAAGGCTGGTCAAGGCGTACCGGTTGGAGTTGGACAGCCATCCCTTAAACTTTCCGGCCTGACCGTCGGGGGAACAGATTTCTAATTTTTGTCAATACAAACGTAACTGATCCTTATACCCCAAGGATCAGGAAATCATCTCTCCTCCTGTATTTTATCACCGATCTTTATCTATTAATATCCTCTATCAATATCTGTCCCCTTGTCAGATCAAGTAAACGTCGCTTCAAAGCCAAATACTGTTCTTCAGGCACGACAAGATGACACTCCACATCCATGGATTCAAAATTTTCCATGGCAATTTCTGCTTGATATTCTCCAATACGGACTTTTACCAAAGCATAATCTGAAAAAGAACAGACAATTATAATTTCTTTTTTAGGAATATATAATTTGAAGGAAGACTGACGTAAACATTCAGCCGCAGTTCCACTATAGGCCCGAATAAGACCGCCTGCGCCTAGCTTAATACCGCCAAACCATCGAATAACTATTACTAGTGTACAATCAAAATTCTGTCTTTCTATAACTTGTAAAATGGGTCGCCCCGCTGTTCCGGAAGGTTCACCATCATCATTGCTTTTATAATTTTGTCCTATACGATAAGCCCAGCAATTATGTGTTGCCTCTGGTATTTTTAATCGTTGCAACCATTCCCCAACCTGCATTTCTGTATAGACGGGCACAGCATGTGCCAAAAATATACTTTTTCGAATTTCTTGCTGAAACTGATAAGGGGCGGTTAACGTATAAATCAGATTGTTTGCTATCATCAATTCATTCAGAAATTATGTTTTTATGTAATAAAGCAATGTTTGAGAATACATTTTACTAACAATTCCTATATAATTCATTCCAAAAAAGCCATTTTCGCCTTATTTCGTACAAAAAAACAATATTTTTACATATTTTTATAGTTTACTTTACCAAGTCGTTATAAAATAAAACAAATTTGCCTTTAAACTTGGAGCTGCTTCTATGAAAATAGTGCAATACCTATTATTTAGTCTTTTCCTTTCCTTTGGAATAATATCTATACAAAATACCCACGCGCAAGAAGCAGCCAACTCTCTTATTTCCTCATCAACCCCTTCAAATACACCTGTTTTTCTCAATATTCCCGATACAACAACTCAACCAATTTTAAATAAGCTTATAAAACAATTGGGAAATATTAATAAAAGCTTACAAAACCTTCAGCATTCTGAAGATTTTACACAATTCAAAAATCTGCTGAATCAAGCGCGATCCATATCCACCTCGGCAGATGCGATTGTAACTGATTTGACCCCTCGTCTGAAGGGATATAATCAGGCTTTAAAGCTACTGGATAACGTTATCCAAAATACAGGAAGTGATAAAAATAAAGATGATATTAAAAATTTAAATGATCGACAAAAATCCTTTATTCAAAATAGAAATGATCTTAGCGCAAAAATTCAGCAGGCAACAATCATATCCTTGGAAGCCAATAGTCAGGTTGCACAAATTCAGCAGGCTTTATCCAAGATTCAACAGGTACAGTTATTTACCCGCATATCCTCCCCCCTAGGTTATAATTTTTGGCATGAAATTGCCATTCATTACGATGATGACAGTTCCCGCATAAATAAACTATATTCTGATTTTGGCAGTTTATTCACCAAAACATGGCAAGATGGCTGGGGAAGCCGTCTTACAATGCTTGCAGGTTTTCTTGGCGCTATTCTGTTAATTTTCATCCTACGTCCTCTTATTGAAAAGGGACTGGTACAGTTCACAGAAAAATTCATTCCCCCCACACGTCTTAGACGCAGTTTAATGACGCTGTGTTCAGCAATAATAGCCTCTCTTACCGCAGGATTATCTGCCACACTCATTTTGGTAACCATTAATAACCACAATACGATCAGCCCACAAGCCTATGCTTTTGCACAAAACATAATTCACCAACTTTATTTTTGCGGTTTCATCTTTGGACTTTATCGAGGTTTCCTTGCTGTAAAAAATCCACAATGGCGGTTATTGCCCATTGGTGATGAAGTTGCGCATTCAATCAATATTCTACCCAATATTTATATGGCCATTATCCTGCTTCTTGGAATTGTCCGTTATATCAATAATGTTAGTGGTGTAAGTATTATAGCACAGCAATTATGCAATGGTTTTTTTGCCTGTGTCGCCTCAATCCTTTTTTTGTCCATTCCCATAAAGCTTCGCGAAGTGGGTCAGAAAAGAATCAAACTTCATTCAGCACAAAATAATCAAAGTCCGGATATCACACTTCTTGTCGTTGCAATCGGGCTCCCATTATTCTGTATCATCTCTATTGTTGCCATCCTAACAGGATACATCCATTTGGGTTATTCAATGTGTGTATGGCTTAACTGGGTAATTCTGGTTTTCAGTACTTTAAGTCTTTTAAGAATACTTTTGAATGATATAACAAACCTCATCTTTGATCCGGATCGCTGGCTGGGTAAAAAAATACAACTTTTAGGCATAAAACCTCAAAGCATGGAACAATTATCAACCATCATTACCGGTGTCATCACACTAACAACTGTCATTCTGACAATTGTTTCCATTATTTCCCCCGGTAATTTTGATCTGGTCGTCTTCATCCAACATTTAACAACCACCCTAACCAACCAAAAAATAGGTAACTTTACATTTTCCTTTTCAACAATTGCCGAGGCAATCTTGGTATTTTTCATTGGTATATATTGTATAAGAATTATCAGAAACTGGTTAAATAAAAACTTCTTTCCAAAAACCAGTCTGGATAATGCAACCTGTAATTCAATTGATACAATTTTCAATTATTGCTGTTGGGTCGTTGTCGCCATTATTGATTTATCCATCCTTGGGGTAACAACCCAAAACATTACCTGGATTGTCAGCGCTCTTTCTGTCGGTATTGGTTTCGGTTTACAAGCCATTGTCCAGAATTTTGTTTCCGGTCTTATCCTTCTCGCTGAAAGACCCGTCCGCATAGGGGATACGGTTATCATAAATGGTGTTAAAGGAGTGGTAATGAGCATCAAAGTAAGAGCTACCGAAATTCGTTTGTCAGATTTTTCAACCCTAATTGTTCCAAATTCACAAATTATCACATCTTCTGTTCAGAATGCCACCCGTGGACGTCATATGGGTCTGGTTTCATTTAAATTACCTGTAATTACCATTCAACAATTGGATCAGGCACGTACGTTAATCATGAAAATCATGGAAAAACAAAAAGATGTTCTAGATGATCCAAAACCCTATATATGGGTTGATAACATTACAGAAAGCTCTTTAGTCATGACCATTGTTTGTTATACAAATTATCTGGCAAATACAGATGCAGTAAGAAATAACATCTTATCTGAATATCTAAATAATATAAGTCAGCTATCCAATAACAAACCCTCCTCAGAAAAGGGTGACAAATAGACAATATACATAAATATTAATAACTTAACATTAAGAAAAATTAAAAAATAATTAATTTTTTGCTATTTTTATATTATTATTTCGATATATTTATAATTTTAAATACGTATTATTGTTATTTTTCTAAAAAGTTATTTAAGTATGAAAATTTGTCTCGCTTTATTTCTTAAAAATGAAAATCCAAACATTTTATCATGGATTTCTTGGCATCTTGCTATCGGTATCGATAAATTTTTTATTTATGATGATCACTCAACAGATGGAACATATGAAATATTAAAAACTGTTTCTAATATATATAATATTGAAATTGAACTAACAAATCCTGTCAGTATTCCTTATTTTTATGATCGACAAGCTAATGCATTTGAAAGCGCTTGTCGAAAAGCATTGAATCAAGAATATGACTGGATTGGATTTTTGGATGCCGATGAATATGTATCACTAGAACACGATCTATCTATACAGGATTTTTTTAAAAGATTCTTACACTATAATGGTATTTCTTTAAATTGGAGAATTTATGGAAATTCAGATAGAGTTTTAAAGAGCAAAATTCCAACCTATGAAGCTTATACTAAGCACTGTGATAAAAATTTTTCCGATACTTTATTAACAAAATGTTTTATAAGGCCTAGAAATTACTCGTTTGAATATGAGAATCCTCATTATTTCAAAACAATCCCTCAAAATTATGCAAATGCGTGTGGATTACCTGTTTCAAACAAACGTGCTGATAGTGATACTGTTATATGGGATAATGCATGTATCAACCATTATATTAACCGATCGATGGAAGATTATATAATTAGAATTCAATACCGCCTAAATACAGATTTGATAAATTCAGAAGGTCGATGGAAGCATTTCAATAGAAATGATATACAACACGAAGAAAGAAAAGATTTCATCAAAAAAGCCAATGAAATCTTAGTAACCCTTAAACAGGAATGTGTATATCGTTATATATTTGAAATTACGGGATCTTTTAACAAGAAAAAATCCAACAACAAGCAATCAAATTGTTTCAAACTTTGCTCAACAAAAGAACGGTATCTAGCTTTACATATGCGTGAAGGATATTTATTTAATTTTGAAAATATACAAAACATGATACCAATATATGGCGTTATATACAATCATAAACCAAATTTGATTTATCTTTTCTATAAAGAAAGCAATTCCATATCTACTATTCCTTTCATTATTAAATTTTTAAATAAATTTTCATCAACCTATCAATTTTCAGTTTGCTCAATTGATAATACACCTTACCATTCATTACAAACACCTTATTCTAAAAAATTTATGTCGTTAAATCCTGATACAGGTTTTTTTGGAGATGTAGATGTCAACAAAAACATTTGTAAGGAATGGGAATACCTTCAACTGAAATCAAAGGATTTAGAAATTAATTTCAATGTTTCACCTGATTCTGTACATGATCTATACAGTTTTTATAATTACTTATATCAAAATAGTGAAGATATAACCTATGCAGATTTTATCTTGGCATATAATCTTTTATCCAAAAAAGAACAATCTAAAATACATATACATAATGTTGGAAAAATTATAAGTTGGCTATAAAAAAATTATTTTCAACTTCTGCCAATATGCAGTTTCCTTTATTTAATATGATAAGTTATTAAATAAATATTTAAGATTTCATGTTTAAACTCAAAATATCGCAAACCCTTTTTTTCAACTCTGGTAAAACTTCCGTTTCAAAAAAAGGGTTCTTTTTTGCCCAAATTCTTGTCCGCCATGAAGGATGAGGAAGAGGCAAAAAATTAGGTAAATAATCCCGAAAATTCTTAACTCGTTCTGTTAGGCTTCCTTTTCCCAAGACATAATTTTGTGCATAAGATCCAACCAGAAGGGTTAATTCAATATTAGGCAATAATTTCAAAAGTTTGGCTCTCCATTGTGGCGCACATTCTTTACGAGGAGGTAAGTCCCCACCTCTTTCATAACTGCCTGGATAACAAAATCCCATTGGAATAATTGAAATCAATTGATCATTATAAAATAAGGATCGGTTAATTCCCATCCATTCACGCAAACGATCCCCCGAAGGATCGTTAAACGTTATTCCCGTTTCATGTGCACGTGTACCCGGAGCCTGTCCAGTGATTAACAACCGCACTTTAGACGAACCTACCTGTAAAATGGGTTTTGGACCCAAAGGTAAATCCCTGCAGATATGACAAGCCCGAACCTCTTTCAAAAGACGGTTTAAAGAGTCAGTCATTCTTTTCCCTTATTTCTGATAGGCGTTTAATAAATAATTGACAAATTCGGGAACCAATTCTGTTGCTGAACCTTGCCAGGATTCATCAAAATTTGATGTGCCCATAGAATGTTCCAGATTTAACTCGATTGTTTTCGCTCGCCCCTGTACTTCGTTTACAAACCCCGCAGCAGGATAGACTACACCGGAAGTGCCAATGGCGACAAATAAGTTACAATCTGATAATGCCCTTCCAATTTCTTGCATATAATAAGGCATTTCCCCAAACCATACAATATCTGGCCGTAATGTCACAGCATGACAATATGGACAAGATGTATATGGAAAACATGACTTATGCCATTCCATACGTCGATCACATGTTGTGCATCTTATCTTGTACAATTCTCCATGCATATGATAAAGAAAACGGCTCCCGGCACGTTCATGTAAATCATCAATATTTTGCGTTATCAAAACCAATTCAGCTTCAATTTCTTTTTTCAAGACAGCCTGTTCAAGTTTCGCCAAGGCAATATGAGCGGCATTGGGTAAATATTTAGGCAAATTCGAACGTAACTGATTATAAAATTCATGTAATTTTTCAGGATTTTTCTTAAATCCTTCCAAGGTGCAAACTTCTTCCATATTATATTTCGCCCAGATCCCATTAGCATCACGAAACGTATCAAGACCCGATTCCTGACTGATCCCGGCTCCAGTTAAAACAACAATTTTATTCATTGCTCGATACTTCTTATAACATTTAATTCATAAAATTATTTTATGATAAAAATAAACAAGTTTGATTAATTACGCTATATAAACCTAAATATCTTATATTTTAAAATATTATGTTATACTTAATTAAATAGTATTCTATAACTTAGTATAATGACCTTTTAAGTTTGAGATTTATCTAAATGAATTTAAATATTTTTAAACAATCTAATAAAATCGCTGTTCTTACTGGAGCAACCGGGGGGTTGGGCAAAAAACTTGTTTCTTACCTTTTAGAAGAACATTACAAAATTATTATGATTGCAAGAAATCTTGCGCAATTAGAACAAATTTCTCTCCATTATGGAGATAAAGTCATTATTCGTATTTGCGATATTTCTCATCTTAATGAAATACAGTATTTATGTGAGGATATTAAAAAACAATTCCATCATATTAATGCTTTAATCCATTGTGCAGGAAATATTTATCCAGGTTCGTTTTCAAATTTAAGTGATCAATTAATACTTAACCAACTTCAGGTAAATCTTAATGGGGCCATTTTTTTGACCAAGGGCTTACTTCCGCTTATGCGTAAAAAAAGCTCAATTATTTTTGTAAATTCATTGGGAGGTATTTTCCCCCTAAAAGACAGCGCATTATATTCTGCCAGTAAATATGGTTTACGTGGATTTGCCTTGGCGTTGGCCATGGAGCTCCGTCCCCGGAAAATATATGTTTCATCCATTTTTCCTGGCGCCATTAACACGCAAATGCTTCATAATGAAATGCAAAATGGAGGGTCTTTGCTTAATTTCTGCTCTCCACCTCTTGAACCCGAAATTGTCTGTAAAACAATTATGAAAGCCCTCAAGAAAAAAGGATTGGAATATTACATTCCCAAATGGTCAGGATTGCAAACTAAACTTTTGATGCTAAAACCATATTTTATCCTACGATTAATGCCTTTTGTGGAAAAGTTTTGTGAAAAAAGAAAAAAAAACTGGCAGAAAAATAACCTACATTCATAAGATCAATAAATTTATTGCGTGACGTATTTGAACCTTTTAAAACATGAATGGTTTATGTTAAATTTATTAATGATTGTTAGAAATGAGCAACGCACCTAATCAAACAGATTTCACACCACCCACCAATATAGATTTAAAAAAATATATTCGTACTATTCCTAACTATCCTCATGAAGGCATATTATTTTACGATATCTCCACACTTCTACGCAATGCTGATGCCTGGCAGATTGCTTCTGCACGTATGGCACATGGAATTGCAGCTTGGCAACCCGATCTAATTGCCGGAATTGAATCAAGAGGATTTGTTAGTGCATCACCCCTTGCAACAGCATTAGGCTGTGGAATGATAATGATTCGTAAACCCGGAAAATTACCTGGAAAAACGATTTCAATTGATTACGATTTGGAATATGGACAAAATTGTATCCATATTCAGGAAGATGCAATCAAGCCCGGACAGCGCGTTGTTATTATTGACGACTTGCTCGCAACTGGTGGAACGTTGCAGGCCGCTATTAAACTTTTACGTAAAACTGGTGCCAATATCATCGGAGCAGCTGCCTTAATTGAACTAAAAAATTTAAAGGGACGCGAAAAAATTGACGTCCCCTTATTTTCAGCAATCACTTATAATGAATAAAGCTTCAATTATATTCAGCTTTGTTTTTCTCAATAAAATGTTCCAGCCAATGAATGGTATAGTCACCTTTCTGGAACTCTTTATCTGCCAATATTTTCTGCTGTAATGGAATGGTTGTTTTTACACCTGTCACAACCATTTCCTCCAATGCTCTTTGCATTCTTGCAATTGCAGTTGCCCTGTCATGTCCATAAGCAATTAATTTGGCAATCATACTATCATAATATGGTGGAATAGTATAACCAACATATAAAGCGCTATCCAAACGAACCCCCAGTCCACCTGGAGAATGAAAAACTTCGATTTTTCCAGGATTGGGTACAAAATTTTCAGGGTCCTCGGCATTAATACGGCATTCTATTGCATGTCCTTTAAACTGAATGTCTTTTTGGCTTAATTTTAATTTTTCTCCTGCAGCCACACGAATTTGCTCGGCAACAAGATCAACATCGGTAACCAGTTCGGTAACAGGATGTTCAACCTGTAAACGCGTATTCATCTCAATAAAACAAAATTGTCCATCCTGATAAAGAAATTCAAGCGTACCGGCATTTTTATATCCCAATTGCTGCATGGCATGGGTGGCAACTTTACCAATAAAATCACGTTCCTTTACAGTTAGACAAGAAGACAAAGCTTCTTCCAACACTTTTTGATGCCGTCTCTGCAAAGAACAGTCCCGCTCACCCAAAAATAAGACATTACCATGTTGATCGCCAATAATCTGAACTTCTATATGACGAGGTTTATCCAAATATTTTTCCATATAAACTTCGTCATTACCAAAAGCCATTTTTGCTTCAGCCCTTGCAACCTGCCACGCCTCTTCCAACTCTGTTTCTGTAGAAGCAACTTTCATGCCGCGACCTCCACCCCCAGCAGAAGCCTTGATCAAAACTGGATAACCAATCTTATTTGCAACCTCTTTTGCTGTAGCAAGATCTGACAGGGCCCCATCTGAACCTGGAACCAGAGGAACATTGAATTTCTTCATGGTTGTTTTGGCCTGGATCTTATCACCCATCATACGAATATGCTGGGCAGAAGGACCAATAAAAACAAACCCATGCTCTTCAACCAATTCGGCAAAATCTGCATTCTCGGAAAGAAAACCATAACCAGGATGAATTGCTTCGGCTCCTGTGATGGCTGCTGCAGATAAAATTGCCCTCTTATTCAAATAACTGTCTGTGACTGAAGGGGGACCAATACATACGCTTTCATCTGCCAAACGCACATGCATTGCATCTGTATCCGCAGTTGAATGCACAGCAACGGTTTTAATGCCCATTTCACGACATGCCCGTAAAATACGAAGAGCAATTTCTCCACGATTCGCAATTAAAATCTTTGAAAACATTTTATTCAATTACCGCCAGAACCTCACCATATTCTACTGGATCACCGGAATTAACAAGCATACGCGTCAATTTTCCTGATTTATGGGCACGAATTTGATTAAACGTTTTCATCGCTTCAATAAGCATGATGATCTGTCCAGACTGAACCTCTTGTCCAACAGTTACAAAAGGGGGGGCAGAAGGTTCCGGCGTTAAATAGGCCACACCAATCATTGGACTTAGCAGCGCGCCAGGATGTTTAGAGAGATCTTCTTCCTGTTTGGCATCATCATTATTAACCGTTACAGGCACAGGCTCGGAATTCATGACAGGAGCCATGGAAACGGGAGCTGTTACTGGACTTGCGTTAACGGTAATATTCTTTACGACGCGAATATGCTGATCCTTTTCGGAAACCTCGATTTCTGTTAACCCTGTTTCAGTTAAAATATCAGCCAATTTACGAATAACTTCTACATCTACGAGCATTTTGCTCATCAACTATCCTCTTCCAATATAAGATTTGCCAACGCAGCCAAGGCCAAGGCATAACCCTGAATACCCAATCCACAGATTACCCCTGTCGCCGCATGAGAAACATAAGAATGATGCCGAAATGATTCCCGGCGGTAAATATTTGATATATGTACCTCTATAACAGGTAAATCAACTGCCAGTAAAGCATCTAAAATTGCTATAGAAGTATGACTATATGCTCCTGCATTAATGATAATTCCCTTTGCTTTTCCCCTACACTCCTGAATCCAGGAAACAAGTTCCCCCTCATCATTGGATTGGCGAAAATCAATTGCTATTTCGAGCTGTTCTGCATTTTGAATACAGATTTGTTCTACATCATCCAAGGTTGCATGACCATACACATTTGGCTGACGCATTCCTAACATATTTAAATTAGGACCATTCAAAACATATACGAGGGGCAATTCCATCACTAGTTATTCATGCCTTTAATCAGGTTTAACACTATATGAATTTAAAAAGCCTCTCTTATAAACAGTCAACAAATTAATTAAATTTTCTCTTAATTTTTTGATAAACTATGTCTATTTATATCATTTCAGCCAGAAACAATAGATTAAACAAATTATTTGCCATATGTGCGTCAATTGTATTAGCGTAAAGTTACAAAAGCAAATCTTTTCATTTTTTTGCCATTTTTTTTCTCTAGCTTTTAACATGGTTTATATTAACTTAAAGGAATTATGGCAGTTTTCTTAATCATTATGATTAAAAAACGCTATAATAAACAGGGTATATGAAACGTCGAAATAAATTACTGGCTTTGTCACTTGTTATCGGATTAAATGTTCAATCCATGCAAGTATATGCTAACTCCGGTTCTCATAAGATCACCTCTCACCGGATTCGAAAATTAAAGAAAAGAGTGATGCCCTACACTCTTCACAAAAATAGACATCCTGCAGACATGATCATCAGTACAGATGAAACAGCTTTTCAAAGCGGTATTGCCAGCTGGTACGGCGGGCGACATACGCAAAGACGTAAAACAGCCTCTGGCTCAACATTCAACAACCAGAATTTTACCGCAGCTCATCCTACCCTTCCTTTGGGAAGCAAAGTGTTGGTTAAATCAGAAGATACAGGGCACTCAGTCATCGTCACCATTAACGATCGCGGCCCTTTCGTAAAACATCGCATTATTGATCTATCAAAAGCTGCTGCAGCAAAAATTGGCATGTTAAGCCGGGGAACTGCCCATGTAACAATTAAACCCCTGAATAATATCGAAGTTGCTGAAACTCCCCAATAATTTTCTATGACTATGGTATCTTGTTAGAAGCCTCGCTTCTATCCAAGATATATCCTTCTATCTGGGCATTGAACTGAGCACCAACCAGAACAACATAGCAGGAAACCAGAAACCACATCATAACAGCAACCACGGTTCCCAATGGGCCGTAAGTACTTGTAAAATTTGCAAAATGGGCAACGTAATAAGAAAAAGAAAAGGCAGCCAACAACCATAAAATTGTGGCGATAAAAGCGCCTGGACATGTCCAACGCCAATGCACGTTGGAACGGCAGGGCCCAAAACGGTAAAATAAAGCAAAAGTCCACGTTGCAAAAAGAAAAACAATAATGTTACTACTTATTCTCACCATATTGTAAGCTGGAAAGTAATCTGTAAGAATATTTAGAAATTGATATGGCAAAATATTTAAAATTGCCGGTAAAGCAACAATAACCGCAAGGGTCATAATCGTTCCCAAAATAGCGCAGAATGTCAAAACAACAGATAGAACCTGAAATTTCAAGTAACTCCGTGTCTCATGTGTATTATAGGCAACGTTTAGCCCCGTAACCAAACCCTTTGTCCCAATGGATGCAGACCAAAGAGCGAACAAAATGGAAACAACCAATTGTATTGTTAAAGTGGAATGGGTTTGCTCGACAATACTGTTAATCATTTCCTGTAAAAAAACATAAACATTCGGGGGGAAAAAATGTTGTAGAAATTCCAGTTGTGGCTCAACCGTTTGTGGATCAAAAACCAGCCCATAAATGGAAATCAAGCTACTTATAGAAGGAAATAGTGACAAGGTAGAAAAAAATGCGCAACCAGCTGCGACCAGCATATATGGACCATCAATTAGTGTATGAATGGTCGCCATTATAATTTTTATCCATCCATGAAATGATATCTTTAAAGGGGAATGATGTTTTTCAACAAAAATATGACTTTCAGAAGACCGATCCAAGTCTCGCATTACTTCTTTTAAACCTCAATCAAATATTAAAAAATTATTCTAAAAATTTTATTCGTACCCATAAGAAATATGACTCTACAAAACCATGATGTAATGTAAATGATAGAGTAATATTATCCAACCCCGTCAATTCTATTAACCAATTCATGACATAAAAATAGAAATCTAAAATACTCTGTTAACTAATCCAATGAATATCAATTTTGTTTATATATAATCAATATAATATCAGATATGTAACAGTTGCATTGATTGTCTCATTTAATCAACGTGTCAGCAAAAATAAGGCCTGTTCCCCAAAAAAATTGGCCAAACGTATTGAACGTCGCCAGGGGGCCTTTTCCCCCTCGCCATGATCATCAATAGCCATCCACTGACTAATATGATATCCCTCTTGTTTACATAGTGATACAAAATCTGTTAAGGTACAGGGATGAATATTCGGCGTCTCAAACCAATGGGTTCCCCATACTTTTGTCATGGGCATATGTCCCTTAAGAAGCAGTTGCATTCTTACAGTCCAATGACCAAAATTTGGAAATGAAACAATAGCATACCGTCCTATTCGCAACATTTGTTGCAAAACTTCACGTGGGCGATTAACCGCCTGTAGAGTCCTCGATAATACGACATAATCAAAACCATCCGTGGGATAATTCTGCAAGTCAAAATCTGCGTTTCCCTGAATTACAGATAAGCCTTTACTTACCGCCTTGGTAACACAGGACATATCCAACTCTATTCCTCGTGCATCACATTGATGATTACAGCACAGATAATCGATTAATGTACCATCACCACATCCAATATCCAGTATTGTTGAATTTTGCTGAATCATGTCAACAATACAACATTGATCAAGACGCATTATTTTCCAATTGCCTCTGTCTTTTAATTCCTGCCAGAAAACCGCTGATTACATGATCGAGATCCGGTTCATCCAACAAGAAGGCATCATGCCCTTTATCACTTACAATTTCAACAAAAGAAACCTTGGCTCCAACACGATTTAATGCCTTGACTATCACTCTTGACCGTGAAGTGGGAAAAAGCCAGTCAGAAGAAAAACTGATAACACAAAATCTGGATTTAACCTGTGAAAATGCCTTGACCAGATCCCCATCATAAGCTTGGGACAAATCAAACCAATCCATTGCCCGGGAGATTGTCACATAAGAATTTGCATCAAAACGTCTTACAAAATTCGATCCCTGATAATGCAAATAGCTTTCTACCTGGAACATTTCCCCGAAAATTGGCGACGAAGAATCTATCATTGTTTCTTGCAATCTCCGTCCAAATTTTCGGTTTAATGCATCTTCTGACAAATAGGTAATATGTGCCATCATACGTGCTACAGCCAACCCTCTGGACGGGATAACACCATATCGCCAATAATCTCCATTTTGCCAATCGGGGTCTGAAAATATGGCCTGTCTTCCCACTTCATTAAATGCAATATTCTGTGCCGAATGAAAAGACGAGGTGGCAATTGGTATAGCTGCATAAACTTGATCTGGATAGCTTACCGCCCATTGCAATACCTGCATTCCTCCCATTGAACCACCGATAACGGCAAACAACTGATCAATTTTGAAATGATCGATTAGAAGTTTTTGGGCATTGACCATATCCCTAATGGTAATTGCAGGAAAGTCTATTCCCCAATAGCCTATTTTCTGATGATCTGTTCGTATGGAGCGTGGTCCTGTCGTTCCCATGCAGCTTCCTAAAACATTACTACAAATTATAAAATATTTGTCTGTATCAATAGGTAGCCCAGGACCAACCATTCTGCTCCACCAACCAGGTTTCTTGCTGATTGGATTAATACCTGTAACATACTGATCGCCAGTTAAAGCATGACAAATCAAAATTGCATTATCCTTGGCTGATGACAACTTTCCATAAGTCTGATATGCAATTTCCAAGTGGTTTAGTTTTTGACCATTTTCCAAAACAAGTCCTTCAGTAAAAAGTAATTTCTGAATAGATTCATTTTGTGTTTCGTCAGCTGCAACCTGTTTAATCCCTGAAGTTACCATAAATAATACAGGTATCCTTTTTACTATAAAATATGAAAATCCATCCCAGAAATCATCTCTTTGCCATAAACTGCACTATCTTATATAATCATTTGAAATTAAAAATGTTATCTCTGTATAAGTTAGTTTTTTTAAAAAGTTCATCTATTAATATCAAATATTCTTGTTTAGAAAAAGGTCTTAATAATTATGAATAAAAAACTTGTTGTATTTTGTATAATCAGTGCCTTTGCTTTTACTGTCCAATCCTCTTATGCAGTTTCCCGTCATACGAAAAAAAACAGAAATTATCAAAATCCAAAATCAGGAAGAGTCGTTTTAACCCCCCAACCTGCGAACAATTTTTCAACAATTGCATATAACTTGAATAAAACCGATATTAATTTTGCTGTTCAACATGGTGAGAAACCGCTTATCCTTATTGGCAATGCAAACCTCTCCAGCACAAAAAAACCGCAAACTGTTCTATTTACCCAGTTACAATCCGCCAGTCTTTGTGGGTCTGGAGGCTGTACCACCACAGCCTATCTTAACCGTAACAATCATTGGGTAAAAATACTCGATTCTGTTACTGGCAATATTGAAATAAAAAAAACATCCCACAAGGGGATGCATGATTTGATAATTGAAGGTTCAGATGTCTGGATATGGAATAAAACAACTTATGTTGAAACCCAACAGGGACCCAATCTAAATGGATTAAAAAAATCCATTCATAAATAACCTGAATAAGCGATATAAACACATTAACTATATATATCACCAAGAATAATCCTGATTAATAACTCCCGATAACCTTTTCGATTTCCTCTGGTTTATCATGGATGCCAAAACGGTCAATGATGGTCGCCGTGGCATCGTTCATTCCCTGAACCTCCACTTTTATACCACGTTGGCGAAAATGGATGACAACCTTATCCAATGCCATAACTGAACTTACATCCCAAAAATGCGCATGGGTTAGATCGACTGTAACATTCTTAATTTCTTCCTTGAGATCAAAGCTATTTATAAAACGATCAACCGTTACAAAGAATACATGACCATTCACTTTATAAATACGAGACTGATCTTTTTTTTCTGATTTAATCAGCATGAAATGTGAAACCTTGCTTGCGAAAACAAGAGAGGCAACCAGCACGCCTGTTAATACTCCATAGGCCAGATTATTTGTTCCAACCACAACACAGACCGTTAGAATCATGACAATATTGGTAGAAAGCGGATATTTTTTTAAATCAAGAATTGAACGCCAGGAAAAAGTACTAATAGAAACCATGATCATCACAGCCACCAAGGCGGCCATAGGAATCCGGGCCACCCATTCCTTTAAAAAAACAACAAGAATGAGCAAGAAAATACCAGCCACCAAGGTAGATAATCGTCCCCTTCCTCCGGACTTGATATTAATAACCGATTGACCAATCATGGCACATCCAGCCATACCCCCCAGAAAAGCAGTACAGATATTGGCAATTCCCTGCCCCTTACACTCACGATTTTTATCACTTGAAGTATCCGTGAATTCATCAACGATCGTTGCTGTCATCATGGTTTCAAGTAATCCGACCGCTGCCAGTCCAGCAGAATATGGTAAAATGATCATGAGGGTATGAAAGTTCAAAGGAATATCTGGAATAGCCAAAATTGGTAAAGAATCTGGCAATTTACCCATATCACCCACCGTTGGAATATTTAAACCATAACCGATTGAAATGGCGGTCATTATAATAATACATATCAAGGGAGACGGTATTAATTTCGTTAAATAAGGGAAAAGGTAAATAATTGCCAATCCACCACCAACAATCACGTAAACATGCCATGTCACATGCACTAATTGCGGAAGCTGTGCCATAAAAATCAAAATTGCCAACGCATTTACAAAACCAGTCACGACAGAATGGGAAACAAAACGCATTAATTCACCAAGTTTCAAATATCCGGCAATGATCTGAAAAATACCTGCAAGAATTGATGCTGCGAGTAAATAACTCAATCCATGAGTCTTTACCAAAGGCCCCATCAGTAAAGCCATTGAACCCGTCGATGAGGATATCATTCCAGGACGTCCGCCAAATAACGAAATGACACAAGGAATGGCAAAGGCCGAATAAAGTCCTACACTCGGATCAACCCCAGTAATAATGGAAAAAGCAATTGACTCTGGTATCAGGGCCAATGCAACCACAATACCAGATAGAATATCCGCACGAATATTTCCAAGCCATTCTTGTCGATTACAAGACAGCAACATATTATAATCCTATAAATATTTTTAAATTGAAAAATTAATCAATAACAGACTGATCGCATCAATCCTGTTCCTGTTTTTTTAAAAAAACAGAAATAATAAAATTAGTTACACAGTGCTAACTTAGGGCGGCGTTAAAACAAACATTCCGATTCAACAAAACAATAAGAATTTAGTTTTAAAATCAATCAATCTAGTAACAAAAACTAATAATTTATAATTAAAAATATTCAAAGAATCAATACGTAAACGCTTTTTCTATAAAAATGCCACTTTCAGAATAATAAAATATAAATATCTATATCAGAAAATAATTAATTTCTATTCACCATTTCTGGATTGGGAAAAAATTCACCATAACGCCATGAAGTATGAAAGATTTCTGGCTGTCCATCCCTTCTAATATACAAATCATATAAATTCCTATCGGAAGAAATATATTCACATATTTTACACATGACCTGGTAATTATCCTGTAACAGGTTAATCAATTTCTCCAGGTCATTATCAGGTTCCGTCAAATAACTGTTTATTTTGGCAAATAGACTTTCAGAAAGATTGATAAATCTTGGTAAGTCCAAATTATTCTGCCTATTGTTTTCAGAAAATTTCTTGGTTTTGAGTATGGAATTCACCTTATCATATTCCATATAAATTTTATGAATTTTATCCCATATAATCTTTGCGTTTTTAAAATCTCTCATTCCCTTATTCATGAAACAGGGGCAAATTGATCCAAAATAAAATACGGAATCAACAACATATTTAACAAAAATATAATACCAATTATCTTTTTGTTCGTACATTTTATCAAATACGTTACTATAAGCAATTACCAGATCTGATATGACCGAATTATAAAATGCCATACGTTCTTTTATGTCTTGACCATTTTTTTCCTGTGCAAGGACATCAACTATAAACGTGTTTTCAATGCACATCAAATCTATACCACTTGAATAAACTGGATCCAAAAAAATGCATGCATCCCCTGTTAATGCCCAATGATTTTCAGAGATACAGGGCTGCGCAATAGATGCGTATTTTCTCAAATATTTAAAATCAAGGATGGAAAATTGTTTCTTCAGCAAATAATCATAAAAAACCCTTTCATGCGTTTTTAACCATTCAAAGGTTTTTTCCAAATCCGATAAACTGTCAAATTGATGAATATTCTCACTAAAACATATTCCCACACTGGTCGTATGATCAGAAAGCCGAAGAACCCAGATCCAATATCCCTTTCCATCAATATGTAAGGAACTGTAGCTTCTATCCATGCCATAAAAAGGGTTATCTTCTTCTGCCGGATAGATTTCATCTACCAGAACAGCCCCCTTGACTCTAAACCAGACTGAAGAATTGGGTAAATTACCTTTGCTTGATAAATTATACTTCCTGGAAATAACTTTTTTCCGTCCGGATGCATCAACAATCCAACGAGAATTAATGATTTTCTGGACTTTGCTCAATTCAACTACGTGGATTCTTTTAAAATGCCCCTCATCTTCAACATCAAGAAAACGCGTATTTTGTAAAATATCAATTTTATCTTGTAATAATGAAAAAAAATGATTTTCCAGTTTGCCACGTTCAAATTGATAGGAATTTTTTTTGGGAAAATTTCTAATTCCCATTTCTTTATAGAATTCATCATTTGTATAAATAAACCGCATTCCCATTTTTATAAAATGTTCCCGACCTAGATATTCATCTCCCAGCAATTCCCTAAGATAATACCCACCCAAATCAATTGTTGCCTCTCCAACTTTGAAAGCTGTCTCTTCATTGGGAAATTTTGCATCATGAATAAGACAAATGGAAATATCAGGTATATCACGCAGCAATTGACTGGCCAATGTCAATCCGGCAAGTCCACCCCCAATTATAACTACATCATAATTTTTCACTATATCCCTCAATTTAATATTAAAGTAATTAATTGTTTTATTTATGATTAAGATAAAACAATAATACTAAATTAGGTTGAATATCTAAATAATCAATTTTATCGATATTATGTAGTTTAAAATAAAGAATATTTCTTGGAGCGGATGAAGGGAATCGAACCCTCATGAACAGCTTGGGAAGCTGTCATTCTACCATTGAATTACACCCGCCAAAATTTGAAAAATAACATTTCATATTAAAATAACCAAATTGAATAGAAAAATATATCTTTTTTGATAATTTTTAAAAAATAAAGAAATTACTAACCACTTTTCTTGCATTCCTCTATCATGAACGCTCCTTATGGTTATCAAAGAGAAATATTATGAACAAAACCTCTTCCCATCGCCTAGCCACTCGTTTACTTCATGATAATATTGAACGTTCTTCCTTTGCTGAAACATGTGAAGCTCTTTTTTTAACATCTGGGTTCATTTATGAAAGTGCAGAACAAGCAGAACGCACTTTCCAAAAAAAAGAAAGGCATTATCAATATAGCCGTGTTAATAACCCTACCATTACCAACCTTGAAAATCGACTTATTCATTTGGAAGAGGCTGAATGTTGTGTTGCCACCTCAACAGGAATGAGCGCAATTTTTGCTGCATTATTTTCCAATTTGAAACGTGGGAACCGTGTTATCGCCTCTAAGGCGCTTTTTGGATCAAGTTACTGGATTGTTGAAAATTTTTTACCAAAATTAGGAATCGAAACCGCTTTTGTTGAAGGCACGAATATTCAGGAATGGAAAAAAGCATTATCCAAACCTGCAGCAGCTGTTTTGATTGAAAGCCCTTCCAATCCAATGCTAGACATTCTGGATATTCGGCAAATTGCTGACTTGACCCATCAGGCAGGAGGAATATTGATTATTGACAATGTTTTTGCCACTCCATTATATCAAAAACCTTTGAAAGTAGGGGCTGATCTTGTTGTCTATTCTTGTACAAAACATATGGATGGACAGGGGCGTGTCCTAGGAGGTGCTATTCTAGGTAGTAAAGACTTGCTTGAAGCCGATATTATACCTTTTGTTCATAATACAGGACTTACAATTTCAGCTTTTGATGCGTGGATATTGCTGAAAGGTCTGGAAACTTTTCCACTTCGTATGGAAAAAATGACCGAAAATGCAAAAATCTGCGCAGAATTTATTGAAAAATCTGATGTTGTTAATCTTATTCGATATCCCGGATTACACTCACATCCTCAATATGGCCTTGCCTGCAAACAAATGGATGCGCCAGGTGCCATGATCGCCTTTGAAGTCAATGGGGGGAAAAAAGGTGCATTTACATTCATGAATGCCTTACAGCTCATATTAATTTGTAATAATCTTGGTGATAGTCGGAGTATTGTAACGCACCCGGCAACAACAACACATATGAAGGTCAGTCCAGAGGATCGTTTAAAACTCGGAATTACTGATGGCATTATCCGCTTTTCAGTAGGAATGGAGGATCCACAGGATTTACTTGAGGATCTGCAAAAAGGATTTGATAAATTAACAATTTTTTTGCAAAAACAAACAATAAATAAGTAATCTTTTAAATTGAAAATATATTAATTTTTTCCATATATTTTAATACTGAAGGAAAATATAATAAAATCGTGTAGTTTCATTTTAAACAAAACCGTTTAATTTTCCCTTTACAAAATTAATATATATCTTTTTATATTGTCCAAAATTACTTCATACCAAACAGAAACATTGAACAGTTTTACTGGTTTAAAAGATTTATAGAATATGACTGATAAAAAAACTTCCGCCCCCTCTCGTTCAGAAGCTGAAGAAGCGGTGCGTACCCTTATTCGCTGGGCTGGTGATGATCCGGATCGTGAGGGGTTAATAGATACGCCAAGCCGTGTTATAAATGCCTATGCCGAATTTTTTTCTGGCTATAAAGAAAACCCGAAAGAAATCCTTGGCCGAACATTTGAAGAAGTCGGTGGATATAAGGAAATTGTCCTTTTACGTGACATTCGCTTTGAAAGTCATTGCGAACACCATATGGTTCCAATTATTGGAAAGGCTCATGTTGCCTATTTACCCAATAACTATGTCGTCGGCATTTCCAAACTGGCCAGGATTGTAGAGGTTTTTGCCAAAAGATTACAAATTCAAGAAAGAATGACAGCGGAAATCGCCAATATAATCCAAGAGGTATTACAACCTAGAGGGGTCGCTGTAATCATTGAGGCCACTCATCAATGCATGACAACCAGAGGTGTGCATAACCCAAGTGTATCTATGGTTACATCAAAATTGCTTGGTGTTTTCCAACAGGATCAAAATGCAAGAGCAGAACTTTCAGCTTTATTAAATCGTTCTGTTTCATTTATGTAACTAATTGATCTCAATCGTTGAATGATCATCTAGAATACGACGTAAAATTTGTTGAACATCAGGATATTTCTCCGTGGAAATCACTTCACATAAATAACGCATTTGTCGTCGCGTCGTATAAAGCTGATCCAAAAGTTGCAGAACCAGAGACATTGAATCTTCTGCCACTCCCAAATGATCCCTTAATTCAAGAATTAATTTGGCCCTTGCCTCATCAATCTCCTTAAATAAATAATTTCCCTCTTTCTTTTCTGGCCTCAACCATTGATTATTTATCCAGTGATAGACATCATTGGCTGTTATTTCAGGTAAATTATAGCATAACATTTCAAGGGTTATCATTTTCTTTCCCTTTTACATTTTTTAGATTTAATTGGATTGATCAATGGATTTACGTAAAAACTCTTCCAAAGCGGGATCGACTTTACCAATCGTAATTTGTAAAGTTACATATAGATTCCCAGCCTCAAGATTTTTACGGGATGGGATACCCCGTCCACGTAACCTTAGTACAGTTCCGCTATCTGAATGAGCCGGCACATTTAACGCAACCTCACCGGTAGGGGTTGGAACAGTCAGCTTACCGCCCAAAACCGCTGTCTTTAGATCAACAGGCCACGTCATTCTTATATCCTGACCATCTCTTTTAAAATAGGCATGAGGCATTACCTGAATGGTAATCAAGGCATCCCCGGCAGGACCATTTTGAAAGCCAGGATCCCCTTTTCCGCGCAACCTTAAGGTCTGACCATCATCAATTCCAGGAGGGATTTTAACATCAAGTGTTCCTCCTTCAGGTAAGGTAATTCTCGATGTTGTACCATTAACTGCATCCAGAAAACTAATTTTCAGACTATAGCGTCGATCCTGCCCTTTCTGTGGGCCCCTACTGGATCTTCCTTGAGAAAAACCCCGACCAGAGAAACCACCCCAGCCACCGCCGCCAAACCGGTTCAATAGATCCTGCAAATCATCCTCGGAAAATTGATTACCGTGCATTCCTTCACCCTGACTGTACCGAAATCCTTGCGCTCCATCAGCATAATGACGATATCCGGCACCTCCCCCCGGAAAGCCCTGTTCCTGACCATGAATGTCAATCTCACCACGATCAAAACGGGCCCTCTTTTCTGGATCTGAAAGCAATTCATTCGCAACGCTAATCGCTTTAAATTTATCCTCAGCCTCTTTATTTCCGGGATTTAGGTCAGGATGATATTTTTTTGCCAATTTTCGATACGCTTTACGTATCTCATCCTGACTGGCTGTTTTCGATATTCCCAAAATGGTATAAGGATCTAAACTCACTGCACTTTTCTCTTAATTTTCTATCATTATGGCTTTGAAATCGATTTCATCGGATAAAGTAATCAACAACGCCTCAAACACATCTGCTGGAATGCCTTTTGCAGCAGAGTTTCTTGCCACCTTAATTAATTGATCCCTTACAAATTCTTTTTCAAAATCAGTATTCTGTTTTTTATTATCATCCATAGTCTGGCAGTCCCAATAAACTTTGAAACCAAAATTTATTTTTTAAAAGTATAACCACATTTTCATTAAACTTGAAATCAAAATAGCTGATTATTTATAAAATACAGTTCATCAATATAATGATAGTTTCTATTATTTATGAATTATCTCCCCAAATTTTCCGATTTGACCGCGATGCCTTAACCAATGATCTGCCAAGACACAGGCAAACATGGCCTCTCCAACTGGAACAGCCCGTATACCGACACAAGGATCATGTCGACCTTTGGTAATTACTTCAACAGATTCACCTTCTGAATTAATTGAAGGTTGAGGGACAAGAATTGAGCTTGTCGGTTTAACTGCAAAACGGACCACAATTGGTTGACCGCTGGAAATACCGCCCAGAATACCACCCGCATGATTAGAGGCAAATGAAAGCTTACAATTTTCAAGATATATAGGATCAGCATTCTCTTCACCCCGTAAGGTTGCAGCGGCAAAGCCTTCACCGATTTCAACAGCTTTTACGGCATTGATACTCATCATGGCCTGGGCAATATCAGCGTCCAGTTTTCCATAAATTGGCGCCCCCAATCCTGCCGGAACCCCTTCGGCCACCACTTCAATCACCGCACCGATGGATGACCCAGCCTTACGGATTATGGATAATTCATTCTTCCAAATCTCGACCATTTGTGCATCGGGACAAAAAAAATCATTTTTTTTAACCTCGTCCCATGACCATCGGTCACGATTGATTTTTTTATCCCCAATCTGAATTAGGGCCCCACGAATAAAAATTGAATTTCCCAAAATCAAACGGGCAATCGCTCCAGCAGCAACACGCATGGCTGTTTCCCTGGCTGAAGATCTTCCTCCCCCTCGATAATCCCGTATACCATATTTCAAATCATAGGTAATATCTGCATGACCTGGACGGTAGGACTGAGCGATATTGGAATAATCCTTGGAACGCTGATTGGTGTTTTCAATCAATAATGATATAGGAGTGCCTGTCGTTTTACCTTCAAACACACCTGATAATATCTTCACCTGATCAGGCTCATTACGCGTGGTTGTAAATGAGGATTGTCCAGGTCTGCGTAAATCCAGCCAAGGTTGAATCAATTTCTCAGAAAGCGGAATCAAGGGAGGACACCCGTCAACAACACATCCGATTGCAGGCCCATGACTTTCCCCCCATGTCGTAACCCTGAACAAGCTTCCAAAACTATTACACGACACGTTACTGTTCACTCACTGTAAAATTGATTAATTATCTGACAAGGCAATATCAGGTGCATCAGGATTTTTCATTCCAACCAGATGATAACCACAATCAACATGATGTATTTCACCTGTGACCCCTCTAGATAAATCAGAAAGGAAATACAAACCCGCCCCGCCAACTTCATCAATGGTAACGTTACGTTGTAAAGGAGAATTAAGCTGATTCCATTTCAGGATATAACGGAAATCGCCTATTCCACTTGCCGCCAATGTTTTGATAGGACCGGCGGAAACCGCATTGACACGAATATTATCAGGTCCAAGATCTGCTGCCATATACTGCACGGAAGCCTCCAAAGCCGCCTTGGCTACACCCATAACGTTATAATGAGGCATCACACGTTCAGATCCCAGATATGTCAAGGTAAGAAGTGATCCACCATCTGGCATTAATCTTGCGGCCTCTTTTGCAACAGCAGTAAAAGAATAGCATGAGATATCCATGGCTGTTAAAAATGCCTCTCTAGGAGTATCAACATAACGTCCACGCAAATATTGTTTATCAGCCCATCCAATCGCATGAACAACAAAATCTAGTTTTCCCCATTTTTGGGCAATATCTTCAAATACGTTGCTGATATCCTCATCTTTACTGACATCACAAGGCAAAAGATAGGTTGATCCCAAACTTTCGGCCAAAGGGGCGACCCTTTTTTTCAAGGCATCTCCCTGATAAGTAAAAACAAGCTCTGCCCCTTGTAACGCACAAGCACGCGATATTCCCCATGCTATCGAATGATTATTGGCCAAACCCATAATCAAACCGCGTTTTCCTTGCATCAAATTTCCCTTTACAGGCAAAACATCATTTTTCGTTATCATAACACCCCTTAATAGATTTTTTGTTTTTGTATGTCTTTTGACAATTAAAAAGTAGACAGAACAATTCCTAAATTGGCGTTCATTTTAAAACAAAAAAAAAAGAAAAGAAATCATTTTCATTATGGATACAATCTTTAGAGATTAAACCCAAACATTATCAAATAATACCCCTCAAACTTTTTGTTTTAATTAAGCTCCAGCATTCCTGTCACAAAAATGTGATTCTTTTCAGCGCTCTATTTCAGCCTAGAATTCATTTTATCTATTAAAAAATCAAATAAGCGATTAATATCCAAGATTATACCCCGTTTATTTTAAGGAAAGGGAATAAACAATGCTTAGCGTCAAGAAAATACTCATTCCTATTCAAGGCACCCCTTTATCTGAATCTACTCTAACCACTGCCTATTACCTCTCAAAAAACTATAATGCTCATCTTGCCGTTATCCATATTCAACCCGATAGAAAAGACCTCATTCCGCTTACTAGTGAGGGATTGTCCGGATCCATGATTGAAGAGGTCATGAATATTGCCGCCTCAGAAAATCAAAAACGGTTAAAACTTGCCCGAGAAATATTCGATAATTTTATCGATAAATACAATATCGAATTAACCGACCCAGACCTTACTGAATCTGCTAAGGAAAAAATTACGGCCAGTTTCACCAATATGGTTGGACGGGAAAATGAATTAATTACCTACTGGGCACGCTTGTCCGACATAACGGTGATTTCTCACCCCGATTCAGACAGCGAAATTTCCTCTTCCGAAGCACTTCATACCCTATTATTCGATAGTGGCCGCCCCATCATTATCGCCCCCAAACAAAAACCCCTGACAACCGGCAAAAAAATCTGTATCTGCTGGAATGGCAGCGCAGAATCAGCCGCCGCCCTGCATGCAAGTTTGAGATGGCTTCATTATGCTGAACAGGTCTATATCCTATATACGAATGATTATGAAAATCATGGTAAAAAAATTCAAGATGTTGTTAACTATCTCAAATTCCATAACATTCAAGCAACTCCCCATCAATTGGGCAATGACAGGGATGTTGGAAATACAATCCTTTCAACCTGTAATGAGATAGGAGCGGACATGTTATGCATGGGTGCCTATTCCCACCCACGTTGGCAGCAGCTGATTCTGGGAGGGGTCACACGTTACATGCTTGAAAACGCCAATATATCTGTCTTGATGAATCGATAAAACATCATCTTCATTTATCCTTATGGTAAAAGGATAATTTTTCCTTTTACTATTTTTTTTGTGTAATTATAAAAAATAATGTTATATATACATACTTGTATAGTTATAAAAAGGAATTACCTATTGTGGTTTCTCAAGACAGGCAGGCCGATCAATCTGATTATTATGTTTTAACCGCAAATCGTCTTCTGGATGGGCGGGTTGTGTGGTTCACCCCGCAAGAATATTGGGGGATAATGCTGGAAGACGCCCAACTTTTTTCCAATAAGGAAAATGCCGAAAAAAAATTGCAGGAAATCATCCAGTCCAATACTGCCCATTTTTTAATTGATTTACATTATGTAGAATTAATAAACCCTTTCCATCCAGCATCAGCACGTGAAAAAATTAGAGCGTTTGGTCCCAGTACACATCCTGGATTTAATCCACGCTCTATAATAAGATGATTATCAATGAAACAGTTTCCATCCCATGATACCGATTCAAACTCCATAAAAGCCATTGGTCGTTATAACTATGACGAAATTGATTTTGATTTTTTAAAAGAAAGAATCAATCAATTCAGGTCACAGATTGAAAGACGGCTGAATGGTGAACTTTCTGAAGATGAATTTAAACCTTTACGATTGATGAATGGTGTATACCTTCAATTACATTCCTATATGCTTCGTGTCGCCATCCCATATGGTATTTTATCATCAAAAATGTTGCGTGGTTTGGCATATATTGCCCGTTACTACGATCGTGGATATGGTCATTTCACTACCCGTCAGAACATACAATTTCATTGGACAAAACTAGAGGAGGTCCCCGATATTCTAACATATCTGGCATCTGTTGAAATCCATACCATCCAAACCAGTGGAAATTGTATCCGTAATATCACCAGTGATGAGTTTGCTGGTGTGGCGCAAGATGAGATCTTGGATCCCCGTATTTATGCAGAAATTATGCGTCAATGGTCAACGCTTCACCCTGAATTTTCATTTTTGCCCCGAAAGTTCAAGATTGCTATAAGTGGCTCTTCAAATGATCGTATCGCTGCTTGTTTTTATGATATTGGCATATTAACCCGTCGCAATGAACAGAATAAACCCGTTTTTGAAATCTGGGTTGGTGGTGGCCTGGGCCGCATTCCGGTTAAAGGTAAAATCATCCGTGATGACTTGCCCCCTGAACATTTGCTTGCTTATCTTGAAGCCATTATCCGTGTTTATAATCTGCATGGAAGTCGAAATAATTTATATAAATCGAGAATCAAAATTCTTGTAGAGAATCTTGGTATAGATGCTTATCGCAAACAGGTTGATAAAGAATTTGATACCATGGATTTAGAACAATACCGTTTGTCTGACGATATCATAAATTCGATTCACAAACGTTTTGGTCATCCCAATCTTGCCGATATCCCAAACGCTTCTGAAACCATGAAAAAACATCAGCAAAACAATCCGGAATTTGACCGATGGGTAAAACATAACAGCCACCCTCATTTTCATAAAGATTATATAGCAACCGTCATTTCCCTTAAAAACATCGGGGAAACACCTGGTGACATGACAGCAGATCAAATGAATGCTCTGGCCAATCTGGCAGAGGAATATTCCTTCGGGGAAATTCGTGTGACTCATTTACAAAATCTTGTCTTGGGGCATGTCAGAAAAGACCAATTATTTTTTCTATGGCAGGCTTTGCAAAAATATCGGCTGGCAATGCCAAATCAGGGATTAATTACAGATATCGTCTGCTGTCCCGGACTTGATTACTGCTCCTTGGCAAATGCGCGGTCAATCTCTGTCGCCAAGGAAATAATGTCTCTATTTCAGGATATCCGTTTACAGGAAAAAATAGGTCCCATACATATTGGAGTCGATGGATGTATCAATTCCTGTGCCCATCATCATATCATGAATATTGGTGTTTTGGGGGTTAATAAAAAGGGGGAGGAATTCTATCAAATAAAACTTGGCGGATCTTCCTATAAAGGCAGAGCCGCAATAGGTGCCATACTAGGAGCGGCACTTACTGCGGAGGAAGCGGTTGATGCCGTTCGCAGGCTAATTGATTTTTATCTTGAGCAACGTCATGAAAATGAATATTTTATTGATACTTACAACCGCCTAGGTATCAGCCCATTCAAGGAAATTGTCTATGCTACTGCTTAAAGATGGTGAAATTATTGATAACCCCTGGATTGTAATTGAAAATAATTTACCAACATCGTTACCTGATTATCCGATCCTGTCGCAAACGCTTTTATCCACACTTGACAATATCGATAAAATTCATCAACCACTTGGTGTTTTATTGCCATGCGATCAAGATATTGAACACTTAAGACCTTATCTTGAAAAGCTCTCCCTTATTGTCCTGGAATTTCCCTCTTTTAAAGATGGCAGGGCTTTTTCACAAGCTCGCCAAATCAGAGAGCATCTAAAATTTACAGGAGAATTACGGGCAATTGGGCATATTCTTCCCGATCAATATCAATTTCTAACCAGGGTTGGTTTTACAACCATCTTGATCCCAGATAATGCCAATATAGCAAGTTGGAAAGAAAATAGACAGCATTTTACAATCGGTTTTCAGTCTTCCGTTTTAAAAGAGCCCAAACAGGGTTTGGTAAGAAAGCTTTAGGTCTCTTACAAGTAACGATATATTTTAAAATATACTGTTATCTAACTAATAAAATAAAATCTTGTTCAAATTGTACAATAGATTCCTATATCAATCATATGTAAATCTTTATCACCATCAGTTTCAAACAGCATTTTATCCATTTTCAAATGTTTGCTTCCATAAAAAAAATAATTCAAAATAGTTTAATCTTTATTTTAAGAGGTTATTTAAAACTGGCCTTACAAACAACATGTTGGCAATTTGATATTGACCCGCAAGCACGCTCTTTACTTACTTGTAGGGATGGTCAACCCGCCATTGTCATTTTTTGGCATGAAACCCTGATCCTTTCACCACGTTTGTGGTGGTGGGCCTTACCTCAGAACCCTTATCTTACCCTATATGTACTTATTAGTAAAAATAATGATGGACGCCTCATCAGCAAAATTGTTAATCCGTGGCGAATATGGACAGTACAAGGATCTGCCAATAAAAATGGACAAGATAAAGGTGGGGCGACCGCTTTCCGCAAACTTCTAAAATTATCCAAAACAGGTCATCTAATCGCCATCATGCCCGATGGGCCAAGAGGCCCACGCCATCATTTACATCCGGGATTGATCAAGCTTGCCTTACTTGCCAAAACCAAAATCGTACCTGTCGGAGCTTATTGCAGCTCAATACGCCTAAACAACTGGGATAAATTGATCGTCCCCTTACCGTTCGGTAAAGGAAAAATGGTTTGTCGCACACCTATCAAGGTCACAAAGAAAAATTATGATATAATTGAAACAGAAATCATTAACCAACTACATCAAGCCAACCAGCTGGCACAATCATGAAAATCATAATTGAGGATCATTTTCTTTTATCAGCCTGGACAGCATTAACGAATTGTTTGTCTCCCTTTTTACCATTTTATCTTCAAAACCGTTGTAAAAAGGGTAAAGAAATTCCCAACCGCCTTAAAGAAAGGCAAGGTTATCCTACCCAATCCAGACCTGCCGGTTCAATCATACAGTTTCATGCCGCAAGTGTTGGAGAACTTGTTTCCATTTTTTCGGTCATTCAAGCCATTCATATTCAGGATTCCAGCCAGAGTTTTTTAATTACAACAGGAACAGTTACCTCCTTTCGTATCTTAGAAAATTTCATATCGCATCATCCAATATTAGCCAGACATATTATTCATCAATTTATACCCCTCGATATTCCACAATGGATCAATCGTTTTTTAACTTATTGGCATCCATCCCTTATTGTTCTGGCAGAAAGTGAAATCTGGCCCAATCTTATCAAAGAGGCCTGCCAAAAAAAAATACCACTTGCTTTAATCAACGGACGCCTTTCCGATCGCTCATTAAAAAACTGGAAAGTTTGTCCATCCCTTATCCAAAACATTCTATCACGTTTTCAATGGATCGTTTCCCAATCTGAACATGACCAAAATAATTTTGCACATCTACAGATTACAACCGATTATTTGGGCAATTTAAAACAAACAGCACAAAAACTCCACTTTAATTCTCAAGAATTGGTCGAGTTAGAAAACTATTTTAATAATTCTCCAATCTGGCTGGCAGCATCAACCCATCCTAACGAAGAAACCCTTATTGCCAAAACGCATGCTGTATTAAGAAAAAAATGGCCCAACCTTATTACAATCATTGTACCACGCCATCCTGAACGAGGACAGGAAATCATTAATGAAATAGGAATGGTTGCCCAACGCAGTAAACATGAGCTTCCTTTTGAAAACGGTTTATGGCTCTGTGACACTTTAGGAGAGCTTGGACTATTTTACAGATTGGTTGACATTGTATTCATAGGCAACAGTCTTGATGTTGTTCATAAAGGGGGTGGACATAATCCATTTGAAGCTGCGCGATTAAATTGTACCATTGCAACTGGACCCAAAATACATAATTTCAGACAGGCTTATTATCATTTGCAGAAAGCGGTTACAATAATTCACACCATAGACGATCTGACAAACTGGGTTGATAAAATGCTGTCCAACCCACAATTGAGAAAAAAACAAGCCTGCCTGGCCTTGGAAATCATGGAACAAAAAAGCAATCTTGCTACGGATATTGGCACTCATCTTCTAAAATTAGCAAGGCAATCCATATGAAGGCTCCCTTTTTCTGGCAACAATATCCTCCCACACCAACAGCAAAAATTTTAACCCCCTTTTCGTTCATAACCTCACTTATCACCCGTTATCAAATAAACAAACCAGGATGGCATGCCCCTATTCCTGTTCTCTGTTGTGGAAATTTGACTATTGGTGGCACAGGAAAAACTACCGTAGCGCTGGAAATGGGTCATTATTGCCAACAACAATCAATTCCTTTCGCCTTTTTGACGCGTGGCTATAAAAGAAAAAGCAGAATTGCAGAACCATTTATGGTTGATCTCAATCAGCATAATGCCAAAGATGTTGGTGATGAAGCCCTTTTATTGGCCCGACTTGCACCAACGTGGATTGGTGGCAATCGAGCCGCATCGGCCAAAGCAGCAATAAAGAAAAGTCCTATAAAATTACTAATCATGGATGATGGTTTGCAAAACCCTACCCTGTATAAAGATCTATCCATCCTAGTTATTGATGGTGTAACAGGTTTTGGAAATCAAAGACTTTTGCCTGCCGGCCCTTTACGACAACCTGTTATACAAGGGCTTAAAACAGTCAAAACCTGTATTTTTATTGGCAAAGATAAAACAGGGCTTTTACCCACGATTTCATCCCATGTACCCGTTTTCAGGGCAAATCTAACAATGAATCCTGCCATTCGACAGTTTTCTAATCAATCTGTTATCGCCTTTGCAGGCATTGGACGACCTGAAAAATTTTTTCAAACCTTAAAAGATAACCAACTTATCCTTTCAAAAACAATTTCATTTCCAGATCATCATCATTACACAAACAAAGACCTAAACAAGCTTTTATCACTTCATCGCCATTATCAATTGCCCCTGGTAACAACACCCAAGGACTATGTTAGGTTACCAGATCAATTCAGACCTTTGGCCACTCCACTAAAGGTTTGTTTGACATGGCACGATCCTGCATCTTTACAAAAGATATTCCATATGATTCATTTCTAACCAATTTATTTTTCAAGATTTCTCTATATCTTTTCTATGTAATCTTTTAGACTGTCATCCATTCCGTTTTAGTAAAATCCATTCAATAAAAATTTCCTTCATGTCCTTGCCCTTACCATCCCGTCAGATTATTTCCAATTGGTTGAAACAATGTTTATATTACGGTGAATATCTGATCGCTGAAATTTGTATTAACCTCTTACAAAAACTTTCTCCAGAACAAGCCTCCAATCTAGGTGGATGGATTTGTCAAAAAATTGGCACGAAACTTCCCGTTTCCAAAATAGCTGATAGAAATATAAAATTTGTCATGCCTGATCTCTCCTTGCAGGAAAGACAAAAAATTATAGCAGGCGTATGGGAAAATCTTGGAAGAACGGTTGGAGAATTTCCACATCTTGCTAATCTTGAACAAAATACCAAACAAGGTGCGGGCTGGGAAATCATTGGGGAAAATTATTTAATTGAACAGGCAAAGCGTAAAGGACCGGTTTTATTTGTATCAGGTCATCTTGGAAACTGGGAAATGTTGCCACCGGGGGTTGCACAATATGGGGTTCCTTTTTCTTCTTTTTTCCGTACAGCTAGCAATCCCTATGTAAATGAGCTTATCCTTCAATTACGATATCAAGCCATGCAACAAAAAATTCCCATGTTTGCAAAGGGAGCAAAAGGGGCAAAACAAGCATTAAGACACCTTTTACAAGGAAAAAGACTTGGTGTTCTAAGTGATCAGAAGATGAATGATGGCATTCGGGTTAATTTTTTTGGAAAACCTGCAATGACCTCTTCCGCTGTTGCAAGCCTGGCCCTGAAATTACGTTGTCCCATCATTCCCGGTTATGTAAAACGACTTGGACCTGCAAGACTGCGCATTATTGTCGAAACACCCATTGATTATTCGGATCTAGTCGAAAACAATATAGAAAATGTTCGAATATTAACCCAACGCATAAATGACAAAATTGAAGAATGGATAAGGAAACAACCAGAGCAATGGCTCTGGCTGCATAAAAGATGGCCAAAAGAATACTATAAACCCTAATGTGTCATACTGCCCGATGTATTATCTTTTGGAGTTGAAATCATTTTCCCTCCACCAAAGGACTGAATTTCAAAAATCTGTAAATCACGTTTTACTGTTCCATCGGGATGCAGGGCAAAAAAGCCATCAATACCATTAAATCCATCAGACCGCGTTAGATTTTCTATTGAGAAACCACCTGGACGTTTTCTCAAACTGTTTGCCAATGCAGCTGAATCATAGGTGAAGTCCGCTAGGGGTTTTGGGGTTTGTCCATATCTTGCCATATATTGCCGGATAAATTCCTGACGTTTGACCGGATTGGGCGCGACATACCAAGCCCCTTTTAATTTTCCCAACTTACCGGCAAAAGATGACCATAAAGTAGGTCCCATAATCCTGACCTGGCTTGTAGAAACCTGCACTTCATTCATCGCATTGATAACAGACTGCAACTGTAATCCTGTATCAGCCAAAAGCAAGGCGTCAAACGGAGGTTTATCCAGTTTCAGTTTTTTTGTCTCGACCGTTTTTTCAGGTTTTGAAGGAATAAGTTCATTTTGTAAACTATCTCCATCTTCCTTGGGTCCATTCGCTGCAGTGGTATCAGTTGAATTCTGGTTTTGAGAGTTTATTTTAGCCGCTTCCGTTCTTTCATCAAAATTTGACATTGATTTCAATTTTTGTGTGATGTCAGACAGGTCAGCCGCATGATACACGATTGTGGGTTGCATCAATCCCTGATCAGAGCAACTTTTAATTAATCCATCTGCCATTGCCCGACCAAAACTGTTATCAGGTAAAAAAGCTGCAAATTTCATTCGCCCTTCATTTTTGGCTGCTTTTACCAAAGTTTCAATTTGCTGATTTTGCGTAATTCCAAAAATCCACACATTTGAAGATGCTATTGAAGCATTACTGCTATAGGAAAGAACCGGAATATTGACCGCACCAGTCACTGCTGCAACCTCTGTTGTATCCTTAGCTGTCAAAGGACCAAGAATAATGCCATCACCTGCCTCAATGGCTTTATGGGCTGCTGCAGAAGCCCCACCCGTTTCTGCCGTATCATGAACGTCGAGTGCAGAGGGTTCATCAATGGCGAGCCGGGCGGCTTTTAACATATTGTTTCCCAATCCGCCATTTCTCCCCGTCAAGGGAAGAAGAAGCCCAATTTGTTTTTTGGAAGGTTGTTGCAAATTTTGAGTAGGTGTCGTAATAGGAGTATTATTATCACTATGACTAGAAGAACAAGCTGCCAGCAAGCATACAGGGATAGTGACCTTTAACAAATTTGCCATAAAAGAATTCAATCCTAAACAATTTTGTTTAAAAGGTATTTTCTGCTCTATCAATAGTATTCTCCTTTGATTTAATCAAAATCTGATTATCAGTTATTATTAAAATGCAAAAACAAAATATTCAATCAAATATTAACACAATCCAATATAATCGTAGCATTGAAAATAATGCTCGATTTTTTTTGGTTTCCACACCAATTGGCAATCTTGGTGACCTAAGTTTTCGTGCCAAAATGATTTTACAGGAGTGCGATTTGATTTTGTGTGAAGATACACGGGTCAGTGCAAAACTTCTATCAACCTACGGTATTATAACCCCAACCGAATGCCTGCATCAACATAATGAAACCCATCGTATCCATCATGTTTTAAATTTACTTCACCAGGGTAAAAAAATTGCATTGATTTCTGATGCTGGCACCCCTTTGGTATCTGATCCAGGATATCAACTAACCCATGCTGTCATAAAAGAAAATATTAAAATTACGGCCATTCCAGGCGCAAATGCAGCTTTAATGGCATTAACTTTATCAGGACTTCCACCACATCCCTATTTATTTATTGGTTTTCCGCCACCAAAATCAACAGCTCGGCAAAATTCTTTTGCTATCTTAAAGGCAGTAGAAAATATAGGACTGACCCCAACCTATATCTGGCATGAAGCACCCCATCGATTGGTCGATATGCTAAAAGATTTGAAAGAGGTTTTTGGCGAAAATCGTGAGGCAGCCGTAGCTAGAGAATTGACAAAAAAATTCGAAGAAATTCAACGTGGTACTTTAAAATCTTTGCTTGATCAATTTTCCCAAATCTCACCAAAAGGTGAAATGATTGTATTATTGGCCCCCCCCTCTTCAGAAAAAAATAACCATGATATGATAGATCTTGATGCAAATCTTATTGAGGCCTTAAAAACAATGTCCATTAAAGACGCTGCCCAAGTTGTGTCCACCGCTCTTCACTTGCCCAAAAAAATTGTTTATAAACGTGCGCTTGAACTGCAAAAAATATAATCCCTATTCATCATCCTTAAAATGAATGTTAAATAACTCATCAGAAACAGATTTTTTAGGATGAAGGTCATACAGGTCAACTTTGGTAACCTGACCCTGCGCATCAACGACCTCCCATCCTCTTAAAACCATATAATTTTGATTGAATATCAACGTCAGGCTTCCCTCTGAAGGAGAGGCCGTCCTGACAACCGTGACCTGAATTAAACCATTTTCCTTTTCATATTTAACAATCGTGACATCTCCGGAAAAATGAAGATCCGGCTTTAATAACAGTCCTAATGGATTTTGATCAATTGGAATGGTGGTTGTTTGACCAACAGCTCCATCATGAAAAACCATTTTCCCTTCATTCGCTACCAACAATAATTGACTGGGTTTATCATATTCAAACCTAATCCGCCCTGGACGCTTGATCCAAACCTGTCCAGTGCTTCGTTGACCATTCGAGGCAATCTGCTGAAAATTGGCTTTCATTATTGTCAGATTGTTGATCCAATTTTCCAATTGCTGAATGTTATTTAACTGCTTGGACGTCAATGTCACACCCGTCATTGCATTCCCTGTCTTATCCTGAGCAAAAGCAAGATTTCTTAAACCCACCATTTCCAAAACAACAATAAAACAGCAAATGGAAACAACTTTCAACAATCGCATGGCCAAACCCTTTCAGCAGAAATGTAATTATTGTTACAGACTTGCCTGCACAATACGATAACTTACATCAGGTGTAATATTTTTTCTTTCCCCCAATGCGGTCATATGATGTCTCTTTAATTGCTCAATTACCTTTTCCGCAGCATTATTATCAATATCATATTCGTGTAAATAGGTTTTTACACCAAAACTTTCAAAAAATTCCCTTGTTTTGCTGATTGCTTCATCAATAATCTTTTCATCACTATATCCTGTTAATCCCCATACTCTCTTACCATATTGAAGAAGTTTTTCACGTTTATCTTGACGCATTTCCTCTAATAAGGATGGAAGTACAATCGCCAAAGTCTGCCCATGATCAAGACCATACAAAATTGTCAGTTCATGTCCAATCATATGAGTGGCCCAATCTTCCGGAACCCCTGCGGCAATCAAGCCATTTAGGGCCATTGTTGCTGCCCATACAAAATTTGCGCGAGATTCATAATCCTCTGGATTATTATAGGTCTTTGGACCCTCTTCAATTAAAGTTAACAAAATCCCTTCAGCAAAACGATCTTGAATGGATCCATTAACTGGATAAGTCAAATATTGTTCTGTAGTATGGACAAAAGCATCAATAATTCCGTTTGCAACTTGCTTTTTCGGTAAACTGAATGTTTTCGTTGGATCCAGAATAGAAAATACAGGATATAAAAGCTCGTTTTTAATCGGCAATTTATCTTCTGTTGTCTTCCGTGAGATAACAGCATTACTGTTCATTTCCGAACCTGTTGCCGGTAAGGTCAAAACAAATCCGAAAGGAACAATCTGCTGAATATCTTTTCCACCATCAAGTACCAATTTCCAAGGATCATCCTTGCAATGTACTGCCCCGGCGATAAATTTGGTCCCGTCCATGACAGATCCTCCGCCAACGCCCAATATAAAATCAAAATTTTCCTGACGAATTTTCTCAACAGCTTTCATGAGAGTTTCAAAAATAGGATTGGCTTCTATTCCTTCAAAAATCTCGACATGACGACCATCCAATGCCTTTTGTACCTCAGCAAGAGTTCCATTTTTGCGAACACTGCCCCCTCCTATAGTAATTAGTACTTTTGCATTTTTAGGAACTAAGCTGTTCAATTTTTCAATTGTATTTTGTCCGAAAACGATACGTGTTGGATTATAAAATTCAAAATTTTGAATCGACATGACTAAATTCCTTTTATAAAATCAATTTATTAATTTACAATATTCAACCTTAATGACTCAAAGAACAATAAAATTAATTTTTTATCTTCCCTAAATCATAGACTCTTTCATAATTCGCCTTACATCTCCCCCCCAAACCGTTTCATAACGGTGTAACCAATATTCAGACTGGGTTGGACCTCCCTCAGCAATTTCAAATAGGGGAATCAGATACTTGGTTTCATCATCACCATTCTCATCCTTAAAATTGCGATTTTTCAATCCTTGTTGAGCCAACTGAAGAAGACGCTTCATAAATTCCCTAAGGTTTTCTCTACCGATTGATGCTGACAATCCCTGTCCAATCACTTTATTTCTTAAAGCTTTATAGACAGACCATTCCTGTTCCCTGACCAGTTTTTCCACAGCCAGCAATGTTGAAGAATCATACAATAATCCCGTCCAGAAAGCCGACATTGCAATCATCATTTCCCTTGATCCTGCATCCGCACCCCGCATTTCAAGATATTGTTTCAAACGGACATCAGGAAAGGCGACTGTTATATGGTTTTTAAAATCTCCCATGGTCAGTTTCTCATGCTCCAAACCCGCAGGTGTTCTACCCTGTATCCATGCCCGAAAAGATGCCCCAGAAACATCAATCATCTTACCATGACGAATGACAAAATACATCGGCACATCCAACAGCCACTCGATATAGTGTTCGAAACCAAAATGATCGTCAAAAAAAACATCGGGCATACCTGCACGCTGATTATCCGTATCTGTCCAGATATATGCACGCATTGACTGCAACCCGCTCGGTTTTCCTTCATAAAAGGGTGAATTTGCAAATAGAGCGGTAAATATGGGCTGTAAAGCCAAAGATACACGCATTTTACGTGCCATGTCTTTTTCTGAAGAAAAATCCAGGTTGACCTGAACTGTACAAGTTCTTGTCATCATATCCAGGCCAAGTTTTCCAACCTTTGGCATATAGGCTTTCATAATTTCATATCGCTTTTTCGGCATCCAGGGCATTTGGTCACGTCGTGCAAACGGATGAAATCCCAAAGGAGAAAATCCCAATGCCAAAGAGTCAGCAGCACGATGCATATCCTGAAAATGCAAATCCATTTCCCGGCGCGTTTCATGCAAAGTTTCAACAGGCGCCCCAGATAGCTCAAATTGTCCAGCCGGTTCAAGGGAAATCGCACCCCTGTCACCATTAAATCCGATAAGGTTATTCATATCGTAAAGCGGCTGCCAGCTTTCATGCTGATCTTGAATATTTTTTAAAACATCCTCTATTCCATCCGGTTTATAAGCGGGAGGGAATAAATAATCACGATCATTCTGAGAATTAATGAATCCAAATTTTTCATGCTCAGTACCAATACGCCAATTTTGAACAGGTTTACATCCACCGGCCAAATAATCAGCCAATTGTTTTACGGAAGTTACTAAAGTCTGATCATGATCAATTAAACTGGACATATACAATCTATCTACATTTACATTTTTAAAAAAGAAGTAATTATTATACTATATTAAGCTTTTACATAAGGAAATAATTTTGCAAGTCCTGCAGCAATAGCTGTTTCCGCTTTTAAAACAAGATTTCCCAAGGATATAGGAAGTATAAATTTATAGGAAAGTAATTTTTCGATTTCACATTCATCAAACCCTCCTTCGGGACCAATAAGGAGCCCCTCGTTTCCATTATATAATGGTTGAAAAGTTGCATCAATCTTTCTTTCATTTCCACGCTCTAGCGCTATCAGCAAAGGCTTGTCCTGTGGCCAAACATCACAAATTTCGAATAGGGAACAAAGTGACCTTATTTCGGGAATGGTCAAACGGTTACTTTGTTCTGCAGCCTCTTTGGCGATAGCCAGTAACCTTTCATCTTTAATTCTTCGACTGTTTGTTCGCAATGTCTGAACAGGCTGAATAATTCTGACCCCCAATTCAGTCGCCATACGAACAGCCAAATCTGTTGCATCTCGTTTCAAGGGTGCAAAAAGCAAGGTTGGTCCATGAGCAAGAATGGGTAACCTTACCTGCTCCAACAGATGAACAACCCCTTTGTTTTTGGATATATGCTCTATTTCACCAATCCACTCTCCATCTCGGTTATTAAACAAAATAACCCTGCCACCTTTTTTCAACCGTAAAACATTTCCTAGATAATGAGCAATCGTAGCGGATAAATAACAAGGTTCATTTGCAACCAATGTTATAGATTGATCTAAATCAATATAGATACGCGGTACAAAAGACATTCATTCCACCATTCTGTAACAAAATATTCAAACAATCTTTTTCTAGTAAAAAAACAGTTTTATACTATAAAATCCATAAAGCTTTTACACCATCCTCGATATTCAGGCACAAATTTACCTTTTGGAATTAACTGTGAATCAAAAATCATCATATTCTGATATCAATTTATCAAGTTGGATTAATTTTTTACCGTCTTCCTTAAAACCTTATGCCATCTTATCCAGACTGGATCGCCCGATTGGAAACTGGCTTCTCTTTATCCCGGGGTTATGGGGAATCCTATTACCCCATCAAATCAATTGGGCAATACGCTTAAAACTCATATTTCTTTTTGCGCTGGGCAGTATCATCATGCGCAGCGCCGGTTGTGTGGTAAATGATATATGGGATCGTGATTTTGACCGTCAGGTTGCCAGAACACAACAAAGGCCCCTTGCAAATAATACAATTTCCCTAAAAAAAGCAGTTTGTTTTTTACTTGTTCTCTTGGCTCTTGGTTTTCTCATTCTATTACAGCTAAATCCTCTTTCATGGCTTTTGGGCGCTTCCTCCCTAATTCTTGTTGCTCTCTATCCTGGTGCAAAAAGAATTTTTGCCTGGCCACAACTTGTTCTGGGATTTACATTTGGATTTGGTGCCCCCCTTGGATATACCGCCGCTACAGGCTGTTTATCCTGGTCCCAATTTGCGTTATATGCCGCAACTATTTTTTGGCAAATCGGTTTTGATACTATTTACGGATATCAAGATATAGAAGATGATCAACGAATTGGTGTCAAATCAACCGCCCGATGGGCCGGGGAGGCAGGAAAGATTTTCGTGGGTACAAATTATGGCTTTTGTATCATAATGTTATTGATTGCCATGATTTTAAATCAGAATAGCTGGGTTTCTTTCTGTGCCCTTCTCTTACCCTTGAGCCATTTTATATGGCAGCTTAAAAACTTTGACTTATGCAACCCAACCTGTTGCCTAATATTGTTCAAATCCAATCGTGATGCCGGTATATTGATCGCCCTGGCTTTATTAATGGGAAATATTTTTCAATGAATCCGGCACTATTCCAAAAATTTATTTCCGATTATACCATTTTAAAAGAAGTTGATTTTGTTCCGGAAATTTCACTTTATCAAGCCAGTGATATTACACCTATTTGGCAAGCGACTGAAAACTGGCTTGCCGAGCAAAATATTGAACCGCCTTTCTGGGCTTTTGCCTGGCCTGGGGGAAAAGCTCTCGCACGGTATATTATAGATCATCCTCAATTTGTTAAACAGAAAAAAGTCCTGGATTTTGCAGCAGGATGTGGAATTGCCGCCATTGCAGCGGGCAAAAACAACGCGCAATTTATTGAAGTCGCAGATATTGACCCTCTGGCACAGCAAGCGTGTGCATCAAATGCAAAGGTCAATCATATTCTTCTAGATAAAAATTCCAAAAATATTGTTGGACTACCTTGTCAATGGGATCTGATTCTTTGTGGTGACGTTTGTTATGAAGCCCCAATGACCAAGCATATCTGGCCCTGGCTAAAAAAATGTGCCGCCACCGGTGCACAAGTTATTATTGCAGATCCTGGACGTAATTATTTACCCAAAGAAGAACTTTTCCCTATTCATGAATATAATATTCCGACAACAATGGAACTGGAAGATTGTACCAGTCGTCACACGATATTATATCAACTCACCCTCTAGACTTCCAAATCAGAAATTGACATATCCGGTCGTTCCCACCAATGACCTTGTCCATTTTTCGATTGGGGAACAAAATCAAAAGGATTGCCCGAAAAACTGACCGTATTTGTCGGGGTTTCCTTGATATCGATTTTAAAACAATATAAGCTGGTTTTTTCTGCATCCAAAATTGTATTGACCTTGATCATTAATAAACAAGCCATTAATTCAGTTGTTGGATCACCTGGTGTCACGACTAAATGCCTTACACGTTTTGGTTCATTTTTGATAAACCAGGGCAAAAGGGGATCATCTTCTGAAAGCTGAAAAGAATGATCTATGGAACCATCCACAAATTGATGCCATTTCTTTTTTGCATAATAGAAAGGAAGGACCATATTTGCAGAACCATCCAGTCTTTCCGCTTCATGAGCCTTTAAATAAACGCTCACCTCTTCATTATGCCCATGCGGTGTGGCACAAATATCTCCAGCCCCGTGAATTAAACGATGCCCCATAGAATAACGACGAGTAAAAACCAAATCAAACACCAAACATTTCCTTTTGCCGCAAATAGGTCTCCCATCCAGCCTGACGTAATTCGCAGGCAGGACAATGACCACAACCATATCCCCATTCATGATAATGGGTACGATCGCCAAAATAACAACTATGTGTTTCCTTATTGATTAATTCAATAAGTGAATCATTTCCCAAAGTTTCAGCCAATTTCCATTCTGCAGCCTTGTCAAGCCACATTAATGGTGTATGCAAAACAAATCGCGTATTCATTCCCAGATTAAGCGCAACCTGCAAAGCTTTTAACGTATCGTCCCGACAATCAGGATATCCTGAAAAATCTGTTTCACACATGCCACCAACCAAATGCCGCAAATTTCTTCTGTTTGCAATAATCGCGGCATAAGTTAAAAAAAGTAAATTCCTTCCAGGAACAAAAGTCGAAGGTAATCCCTGCTTATTCCATTCAATTTCGGTTTCCCGCGTTAAGGATGTATCAGAAATCGCTCCCAAATCTGATAATTTCAAAATATGATCCTCTCCAAGACGCTCTTTCCATTCCGGTTGAATATTCAAGATCTTTTCGCGAATTACCGAACGGCATTCCATTTCCACAAAATGACGTTGTCCATAATCAAATCCTAGCGTCTCAACAATTGGGAAATGTGTCAAAGCCCAGGCCAAACAGGTTGTTGAATCCTGGCCTCCCGAAAATAAAACCAGGGCCCCTTCTGAAAAATCTGCTGTTTTTTTCATTATGGAATTCCTATTAATTTATGTGTTTGCAATGAAAGATACCATTTTGGGTGATCCTGACAGTATTGGATTGCCTGACGCAAATGTTTATCTCTCTGCTCATCATCCCTAGGCTGCAAACGAAAACTCTTAAAAGATAATGATTCAAATTTCTGGGGATCCATCGCTTCTTGTGGATACACTAATTTCAATTCATCCCCATGCATTTGCATTAGGGCAGCCCCTTGTTTGGGACTTACACAAATCCAATCCACCCCTTTTGGTACAGGCATCGTTCCATTTGTCTCAACAGCAATAAAAAAACCATTTTTCTTCAGAACATCAATCAAGGATTTATCTAGCTGCAACAAAGGTTCCCCTCCGGTAAAAACAACAAAACGATAGGAAGTATCCCTTTCTCCCCAATGTTTTTCAATAGCTATGGCCAACGAATTTGCATCTTCAAATCGTCCACCACCAGAACCATCCATTCCGACAAAATCTGTATCACAAAACTGACAAATCGCAGTAGCTCGGTCTTTTTCCTGTCCGGACCACAAGTTACAACCGGAGAAACGGCAAAAAACCGCTGTCCTGCCTGCAAAATAGCCTTCTCCCTGCAAGGTAAGAAAAATTTCTTTTACTGCATAGCTCATTATCTTAATTTCAAAACTGTTCAAACAATCAATGAAGTATTCTAGTACCATATAATTTTTTATCTTTTAAAGATAAAATTTATTACAGGTTTTCCTTGTATACAAAATTTGAAATTGTTTCGAATGGAAATTCGAATACACTATATATATGAAATAATTCTTTAATTTCTAACCAAACTTTAAAATTTATTCTTCAATTTAATATTCTTATTTTTTTCAAACCTCTGACAATAAAATGAAAAAAACGACACTTAATGCATTGCAATCATTTTTGGCCGTAGCACGAAATAAAAGCTTTACAAAAGCTGCAGCTGAATTAGGAATAACTCCATCAGCTTTAAACCATATAATCAAAGATCTTGAAGAACAACTTGGTTTACGATTACTCGCCAGAACGACACGCAATGTTTCTCCAACCAAAATTGGTGAACAATTAATAACATCGGTTGGATTTCATTTAAATCAAATAAATTTGAAACTTGAAAAGATCAATGAATTACGTGGTAAACCAGTAGGTACTATAAGAATAACTTGTACTGATGATTCTATTGAAATGTGTCTAAGACCTCTTTTAAAAGATTTTTTTATACAATACCCTGATATTATCTTAGAATTACATATCAATTATGAATTTATAAATATTATAGAACATAAATTTGATGCCGGTATTCGTCTTGTAAATTCCATAGACAAAGATATGATTGCTGTTCGTATAGGAACCAATTGGCGCATGGCTGTAGTCGGGTCTCCTGATTATTTTCAACAAAATTCATTTCCAACAACCCCATATGAATTGATCCATCATAAATGCATCAATATTCGACATAATAATTCCGGAAACATTTATGCCTAGGAATTCAGAAAACATAATGAAAAATTCACGGTCAAAGTTAATGGGCCTCTCATTTTAAATAGCAGTTTACAAATGTTGAATAGTGCCCTTGATGGAATAGATTTGGCCTTTATTCCCCAACCACTTGCTGCACCTTATTTACACAATGGTCAATTACAAGAGACATTGAATGATTGATGCCCTGTTCTCCAAGGATTTCACCTATATTATCCCAATCGTAGAAACATGTCGTTAGCCTTTTCTAATTTTATTCAAGCTATTCGATATAGAGATTAAATCAATCTCTATTAACAGTTTACTTGAAAAATTTGAATCAATATCAAGAAATTCATACAGATGATCTTGAAATTCAATATTTTTATTTGTGATTTTTTCTCATAACCACATAAAACTTATTAAATCTAATCACGTTAATCTATTCCCTTTATAATTAAATCCATCCGCAATTTTTAAATCATCCATTCTATTGATTTTATTAAAAAATCTACGACACGAATTGAAAATACATTTACAAATCTAGGAATACAGATAATGAAAGCCATATAAATTCATAATTATGGTGATCCAAATGTTTTAAATTATGAAGAGATACCTATTGTTCACCCCAAAGCTGGAGAGGTTCTTATCCGTAATCGAGCAATTGGAGTCAATTTTGTCGATATTTATTTAAGAAAAGGGATTTTTAATACACCACTTCCATTTATTCCAGGTAAAGAGGGGGCTGGCGATATTATTGCCATTGGTGAGGGAGTAAAAGATTTTTCCGTTGGGGATCGAGTAGCTTATATCGAAACCTTGGGTGCTTATGCAGAACAAACAATTGTTCCTGTACATTTTCTTGTACCCTTGCCTGATAACATCTCTTATGAAACTGCAGCCGCATCCTTACTCAAAGGATTAACAGCCCGGTTTTTAATCCGACAAACCTTTCAAATTAAAGCCATCATTCATGGTCAGGGATGTCATGTTGTTTATGATAGTATTGGCAAAAAAACCTTTCCTGGTTCACTGGATTGCCTGCGTCCTTTTGGTTGTTTTGTTAGTTTTGGCTTTTCTTCAGGACCTATTCCGCCTTTTGATATTCTAACTTTATTAAAAAAAGGATCGCTTTATGCAACTTGGCCTGGCTTAACAACATATCTTTCCAAACGTTCCGACGTGCTTTCCATGAGTAAAAAGTTTTTTGATATTGTTTCGAATAATATTGTAAAAATTCAATCACCTTTTCAGTTATCTTTGGCACACGCTGCTGAAGCCCATCAGCAACTTGAGTTACGCAAACTCACAAAAGCCACTGTACTGATTCCCTAAACAAAAGAATAAATAATAATTTTCATTAAATTGCTACTAGGAAAAAGGAATTAAAAAATGACTATAAATCAAAATAAACGTTTTACTGATAAAGTTGCCTTTATTACAGGTGCAGCAAGAGGTATTGGTAAGGCCACAGCCCTTGCTTTTGCAAGAGAAGGAGCAAATATAATTTTAGTGGATCTGGACGAAATTAGGTTGGAGGAAACCGTAAACCTTATTGAAAAAATTGGGCAACATGCCTTGGCTATTACTGCTGATGTAAGAAATAGCCAACAGATAAAAAATACTGTCGATCGTGCAGTTGCCACGTTTGGTCATATTGATCTAGCATTTAATAATGCTGGTGTTGAACAACCTGTTGGACCGATTGGTGAAGTTACAGAAGACGATTGGTACCATTATATTAATATAAACCTAAATGGTGTTTTCTTATGTATGAAATATCTTATTCCTGTTATGCTTAGGAATGATGGGGGATCAATCGTTAATACTTCTTCCAGTGCAGGCATTATTGGTATTAAAGGGCAAGCTGCTTATGCCGCGACTAAATTTGGTATTATCGGTCTTACCAAATGTGCCGCACTTGATTATGCAAAATCAAACATTCGGATCAATGCCATTTGTCCTGGTATTATTGACACGCCAATGATTGAGCGATTCAGTGGTGGTACGCCTGAAGGAAAAGCTCGTGTAATTGCTCAAGAACCTATTGGCCGTCTTGGTAGACCTGAGGAAATCGCTGCTGCTGTATTATGGCTTAGTTCCAAAGAAGCTGCCTTTACTACTGGTCATGCCATGATTGTGGATGGTGGTCAGACTATTGGTATCAATTAAATATAATTGATTTTGTAAATCCTTATTTATAAAATCAAATAAAAATAAACTAAAACACTATTATATTACCTATAAATAAAATATTTATTTCAAAAAAAGGTAGTTTTACGAAACTCAAAGGCAAAACGGTTATTGTTACGGGAGCAGATAGCGGTATAAGTAAAGCAATCGCACTTAAATATTTAGAAGAAGATATCAAGTGTGTTCTTGTCGATTTAAAAAACCTTCATGAATTGCACTTATTACTTGAAGATCAATTTATTACTCTCACTGCTGATATCAGTAAAAAAGAGGATATATAACAAATTCTGTCAACCACTCTCCAAAACTTTAATAAAGTTGACATTTTATTTAATAGCGCAGGAATTTTTGACATGCAACCTTTATGGGAGCGGCCTTGTTTCTGGCATTTTCTGACTCAAATTATATATCTGGCCAGACATTAAATATTGATAACGAGAATTATATAAATTAATTACAAAAAACTGTCAGAATAAATATTACTGACAGTTTTGTTTTATCATAATCTAATTTTCCAAAATAATCTGATCGTATTCTGGTTCAATACCATTTTCTCGAAATTTGATCCTGTCCTCTTTTGAAGGCTGTTTCACTTTAATCAATAACGTTAATAAGGCGGCAAAAACACCACCAATACAACCAACCCAGCGTACTTGCCGTAACCAACCAATATAATCTGCCAAAATACCCCATAAAATATTTGTAAAAATCGTAACAAACAAAAATAGTGTCCAGATATTTTGCCATTCAGTTTTAGAAAATCCCAATCCATGATCCTGGGATGTTTTTCCAACTAAAAACCAAGGCATTACAACAGCAAATCCAAATAAAGGTGTCGTATTAATGATACGAACCAGCGCAGCCATAAATATATTCTTGTTTCTGAATAAGATGGTAATTGCCTGACCTAATTCAGCTGTTTTCTCTTTAAAAGTCAGATTGGCTTTTTCCCTGTTGGTCCTTGCATTATGCAACGTAATTAATGCAATCAGTCCACCGACAATAACCCAACCCAGAGACATCCATAAAGTATTGTATTCCCCAATCACCGGATTTATAAATCCTGGCAAAAAACCACCTATAACACCAAACCCAACAGAATATGCCGCCCAAAACCATCCCATTGCATTAGAAATTTGCAATTTATCAACATTGTAAATAACAAGCACAACAAAAGAATATAAAAACAAAGGATAACCAAGTCCTCGAATGCCATAAAAAATCACCATCATCCAATAATTGTGATAGGTGAGGCCAAATATCATGAAGAATATATGCATGACTGCCCAAATGGCAAATCCTGCAAACATCGCTTTTTGTGGAGTAATAATTTCCGCAACAACCCCAGAACACCATGCGGACAAGGCAACCATTAACCCATAGACAGTAAAGACAAAACCTGACTGTGCTTCAGAAAATCCTATATCAGTTATATATTTCGATAAAAAAGCGGCCTCAAATCCATCACCGGCCATAAATATCGCAATTGCAATATATCCCCAAATCAAAGGAACCGTCATAAAACCAAATAAAGGCTTTTCTGTATTCATAAAAATAATCCTTTATCCATAAAGTTAAAGAATTATTATCTTTAATATTTATAATTATTATCAATTCAATTTATTGTTATTATATATTTACTTTCTTAATTTTCCACATATATTTGCCAATACTTTTTTATAATAATTTTATTATTTAAACGTTATATTGCTTTGCTGTTTAATAGATATACAAAGCAATATAATCAAGAATTCATGTGATAATCAGAATTGTATTGCAGTTATACAAGCAATCGCACCAAAAACAATACCTGGAGCGTTTGAGATTGCCACGGGCCAGTCTTTGATTTTAACAGCGTACCAAACCCATAATGCACCATTTACAGCAGCCACAGCCGGTTGATAGGGAGGTGTAATTTGACCATGAAGATTATCAATAATCTGAAAAACATATGAAACATACATACAACATGCTGTTATGGTGGCTATCCAACCCACAATATGAATGTATTTGGGAATTTGATCTTTTTCTAACATTTTTGTTCTTTACCTTAGAATTATTGCAAGTTTTCTATTACGAAAATTAGTTCGAAAAATTATTTTATTGATAAAACAATGCAGTAATCGCAGCGATAATTCCAAATAAAATTCCAGGAGCATTCGCGATCGCTACGGGCCAGTTTTTGACACGTACAGCATACCATACCCACAGTATACAGTTTACGGCAGCCACAGCGGGCTGATAAGGTGGAGTTGGATGACCATTAAGATTATTGATAATTTGAGGAATATAAGATACATACATAAAACATGCCGTAAGAATTCCGATTGTGCTTACAATATGTAAATATGTGGGAATTCGTGTATTGGTCATTTTGCAACTTTCTCAATAATAAGTTTAGAATTGTATCGTAGTATTCACCTTTATATATTTACGAAGGAAAGAAAAAACAATTAATAACATTAATTTATATTACAATAATAACTTTAATTAACAAATATTTTTTAAAATATAAAGATTAATTACTCTATATTTTTTTTAATATTATTAAAATCCTGATATATTTCATTCTTTTTGTTATTTTTTAAAGGAAATTCTATGTTAAAAAAATTTTTATACATTTTTATATTTCTTATGATTATTTGCAATAGCTTCATTGCAAAAACCAATGCAAAAGATCCTTTTTTTATTCAAGAAGATCATTATGAAAACTGGTCGCTAACCAAAAATTACACTCGAACCTGGTTAACTTATACCGGACAGAATAATGATCTTGCAATAAAATTGCATCCTTACAGCTATTCATTAAGAATTTCCATTACCCTTAACAAATTACAGAGCAATCAACCCGTTATTGAACTAGATGTTGGTGATTTTACCTGTGAACTAAAGAAAGAGGAAACAGGCACTTACAAAACTGTCCTGGAACCTATTAGTACCGTTCAATTTATCAATAATCTGAAACAACAAAAAATATTCACATTAATTGTTGATGAACAAAAAAATTACACTATTCCCCTGGCGGGAATCAATAAGGCAATAAATGAAATGGAGAATTTCGCCAAAGATCATTACATTATTCTTCCCCCTCCATTTTCCTCAAAAATTGATGAATTCACGACAATGGATATACCCAATATCGTTCCTCCAGATCTATATCCCTTATTCAGACAACAGGCTGCACTGGCTAGAAAATGCAAAGAGGAAAAAAATAATAGGGAAACCTGCGAGAAAGAATATTCAACTGTTCTTGGTTTGCTAAAACAAAACAATATCTGTCAAAAAGAAAAAAATCAGTTCATGTTATCCTATAACAAATCCTCTCCAAAATCCTATCAATGGGTCAGTTGTAACGCTTCCCAGAAAGATAATGATTAAGGACTGATCCTGTATAAACAGCAATTGTTACAATTTATATTTGTAACAATTACTGTAATTAAAAATGTTTTTAAAATATTAAAAAGGCTGCACAATAACCATGATAACAATAATAATCATTAATATTGTAGGAATCTCATTCATCCAGCGATAAAATTTTTCAGAATGATGATTGTTATTTGCAGCAAATTGCCGACGCCAACGTGAACAAAACCCATGATATCCTGTTAAGATCAATAAAGCCACCAGCTTAACCACCCACCATTTTGCATGCCAATCAATGATCCCAGGAGTCAAGGCCAATAAAATTCCAAATAAAAAAGCCGCCATCATTGCAGGATTAATAATATAACGAAGCAATTTATACTCCATTATTTTAAATCTTTCATTTTCATCTGTTTCTTTGTTTACCTGACAATGATAGACAAATAACCGGGGCAAGTAAAACTGACCTGCCATCCAGGCAATAACTGAAATGACATGCAAAGCTTTTATCCACAGAACATAAGGCAATAGAGAGGACATCATTACTAATGTTCCCTGTTATGCTGAGATTGAACAATTTCCTTTATGATATCGGTAGCTTTCTGAAGAGAATCAACACGGATGACCCCTTTATAATTTGGTGCTGCTTTATTTAAATCCCTCAATAACATACAGGCCATCCCCGCATCATAGGCAGCTTTTAAACCTGTATCAGAATCCTCGATAACCAGACATTCATCAGGGTTAACCCCCTCTTTTTCAGCAGCATACAAATAAAGGTCAGGAAAAGGCTTTGAATTTCTAACCTCATAAGCAGAATGAATACGATCCTTGGGAAACCACTTCATCAATCCGGTTTTCTCAAATTTTGTTTTCATTTCCTCCTGTGAGGAATTCGAGCCGACACGATAAGGTATTTTCAAATCATGTAGGGTTTGCAGAATTGATTCAACGCCAGGAATTTTTTCCACATTGCCGAACATGCCCTCGACAACCTTTTTATGTGCTTCCTCAGCCCAGTTATCCGGTAAATTCCTTTTTGCATGCTTGGCTATCTTTTTTCCGATATCCACCATTTGCACCCCGGTAAATTCTTCACGGGCCTGTTTATCGGTTATGTTCCATCCATATTGACGAGCTTCATTTCCCATAATTTCTGCGACAATATGCTCACTTTCAACCAGAACACCATCGCAATCAAAAATAACCAGTTTTAAAGATCCATTAGTATGAACTGCCTGCGGTGCCTGTTGAATGACCTGTTTTATTCTATCGTCCATTCCCAATCTCCCAATTATTTCAAATTATGTACAGTGTTAACCAATTCTTCGACATGTTCAATAGGGGTTGCAGGTAATATTCCATGACCTAGATTAAAAATATGCGGCCTGTTTTTCAATTCATGACATAAGCGATGAATTTCCTTCTGAAGCATGTTCCCGCCATATAACAGACACAAGGGATCAAGATTACCCTGGAATCCAATTGTGGGGGATACCTGACGGTTTAAGAAGGATATATCGTTATATTGATCAACTCCAACCGTATTTAAACCGGTCCGTTCAATATAGGTTAGCAGTTGTGTCCCAGCCAACCGCGGGAAACCGATAATCGGGACCAGAGGATAGACCTGTCTGATTCTGTCAATGATTTGTCGGGTGGGATCAATGACATAACGCTGAAACAGGGTTGAAGGGAGCAGACCTGCCCAACTGTCAAAAAGCATAATGGTTTCGGCACCGGCCCTTACTTGATGACAAAGATAGGTTGCTGTTGTTTCTGCAAGAAGATCAATGATCTTATCAAACAAGTCGGGATTTTGATAAATCATTTTAAACACAGTTGAAAAATCTTTCGAGGATTTACCTTCAACCATGTAACAGGCAACTGTAAAAGGCGATCCTGTAAATCCCATCAGGGTTACCGATCCAGGTGAGGCTTTTCCAATCGATTCACCATTATTAAGCAATTTATTCAGATTTTGCAGGGTGATCAGGACCGGTTCAATTTTTTTATCAATCTGTTCCGGATGAAGTTTTTTAAGATCCTCCTCCGAATGAATAGGGTGTAAAATGGGGCCTTTTCCTTCAACAAACTGTAATTTTTGTCCCATCGCCCATGGCAGGATTAAAATATCTGAAAAAAGGATGGCGGTGTCAAAAGCAAAACGTCTTATGGGTTGCAATGTTATTTCAACGGCAAGATCAGGTGTCAGACAACGTGTAAGAAAATCTGCCTGTTCCCTTAATTTTCGAAATTCAGGTAAAAATCTTCCTGCCTGTCGCATCATCCATAAAGGGGGTGGCCATATTTTTTCCCCTTTCAGAACTTTCATCAATTTTTTTTCAGATTTTAACATTCATATTCTTTCTTTTTCGTCTTGATAAAACAGTATCAAATTTTTTTTTCTTTTTCATGTCCTTTAAAATAAAAAGAAAATTTAAATTTTTTGATGTTTGTTTATAAATCCTGTTAGTACTGTGGTACCCGTTATTTAAAAAATGTACCCCATTTTTCCAACAGAGTGTACAGTTTTTAATAGGTTGAATTCATTAAATAAATTTAGGTTATCCAGATATTGTTAAACCAAACCTGTGTACAACTCACTGAAAAATAAAAAAGGGTACAATCCCCGGTACTCAGTACCTGACTGTTTTTCTTGAAATTTAATCCCCATGTACCTCATTGTACCCCAATCATAAAATCAGATGAAAAATTGTCGGAATCGATTTGGAAAAACCGAGAATAAAATTTATTGTAAATACACCTTATAATAGGTATTTTTTATTATGGGAAACCAAAATTTATTTTAGAAAGGGAATTTGAGATGGTAGAAAAACGACTGAATTATTTTAAGGCCGCTCCTGAAATGATGAAGGCCATGTGGAATTTGGAAGAGGTTTCAAAAAAGTCAATCCTTCCCGTTTCATTGAGGGAATTGGTAAAGATAAGGGCTTCCCAGATTAATGGCTGCGCTTTCTGTATTGATATGCATACCAGGGATGCCCTGGCTGCGGGCGAGGATTTGAAACGGATCTTGACCCTCAGTGCCTGGCGGGAGACATCCTATTTCAATGAGCGGGAACAGGCAGCCTTATTATGGACGGAAACACTGACGCTTGTATCGGAAAAACATGCCCCTGATGAAATTTACAGTCAGGTCAGAAAACATTTTGATGATCAGGAAATTGTCGAGTTGACGGTTACCATTAATGTTATCAATGCCTGGAACCGTTTTGCGATCGCTTTTGCGACTAAACCTGAATAATTGATGAAATCCGGGATGTTTGTTGTTGGTTCAATCAATAATTGCTGTTCGGATGATAGATATTTTCGGATTTTGTTTTGAATATCTTTCCTGAAGTGGGGATTGATCAAAGAAAGCCGGAATATTGTCTGAATTTTTCATCATTTGATAAAAATTAAAAGTTACCATTTTTAACTTGCCATCTACAGGTTTAACCGTTATATATTTTTTTCAAAAGGGGCCATAGCTCAGTTGGGAGAGCGTCTGAATGGCATTCAGAAGGTCAGGGGTTCGATTCCCCTTGGCTCCACCATTTAAACGGGTTGGATATTGCCAATTCCTGACAGATACCTTGTTTTTCCTAAAAAAATCCATATTTACCTATCATATTCTTGCCAGTTCATGACAGACTATGTGATAAAAAGTGGGTACAATATTTTGAATTATTAAATTCGCTTTCTTAAGAAACAAGTTTCAACGATAACATTCTATCCGCATTACAATTGGTTTCGGAATGATATATGAGGATAGTTCCTTGAATATCATTTCTGTTGACTGTTACAGTTTCAGTTTAGGCAAGGCATTGACAATTTTGCTTGTTGCCAGACTGACAGTGATGACACGAAGAAAGAGTTCAAGCGGATATTTCGGATTATGCATGGTTTCAATGGCCCAGTCGTTGGCATCATTGGTAATGCCTGTTTTTTTGTCTGTCGTAACGGATTGGCGTTCCATAACCCATTCCAGGGCCGATTTTCCATTTACGATATAGTCATAGGCCTCTTCAGGTATGTTTCTGATGGTGAAACAGTCATTGTAAATGACTTCCGTTTTTTGGTTCTTTTGGGGAAATCTCATTTTGGTAACGTGAAATTCATGGTCTTTCCCCCCGACAATTCCTGATGGGGTAAGGGTTAACCCATCAATTTCAACCCCGGTGTAACAGTCAGCAGTTTCATAATTCAGGTGCAGGTCGGCAAGCATGCGTCCCGCCTGTGTGAAGGCGGTAAAATCATCAAACGACTTGACACGGGGAATACGGGGAAGATCCTTGGTCAGATTGTCCTCATAACGGTTGCGGTAATCTTCACTGTGAAGCAGGCCGTAAATGTAATAGAAAATATCCTCCCTGGTAATGGCCTGATCGGGATAGGCGGCCTGAAAATGTTTTAGGGCATCATTGGTGATGGCGTCCCGTCTTTTGGGTGTTTCCTTTTCCAACAAATCATTTTCACGGGGGGAAATGTCATAGAGATATAGGGGAAAACACTGGCCGTTGGCTTGTAATTGTACATCTGGAATAACATTACATATTATACAGCTGAATTTTTTTGTAACTCCCAAACCTGTAATACTGATAACTCGATTATCAGTCTGTGCAGTTGGAAAAATTCGCGGCATTTGATAAGTCATGTTATTTAAATCTTTGTTAAAATACAAGTAAGATTTCGTGAAAGGACGATATAGGGATTTATACAGGGAGGAAGAATCAAATTTATATTTTTTTCCTTTTTCTAAATCTTTTTTATTTTGACGATCCCATGAAAACCTGGTTGAATCAAAAATGACGAAATCTTCAGCCTTTATAATTTTGGTGGATTGGGGTTGGGCAAGATAACGATCAACCTCGTCATTGTAGAACTGAATGGTTTTGTGAATATTGGCAATCAATTTTTCAAGAGAGGCATTATAAACAAAGCCATATCGATTAGTAGCAACACCAAGAGAATAATTTTCAAAGATACTTATTGTTTGCCTATTATCTTTATCTCCTATGGAAATATAGGCATTGAAATCGGGATTACGCTGATTGATCCAGTCATTGAACCGGTCAGGAACAATATTGATCCAGCCATTGTGTAGGGTAATCCCATTGATATTGCCGAATTTCCGTATTGTTTCCAGTTTTTGCCGACGGGTGAGGTAATCGCCAATATCATGGAAATATATTTGTCCCCTCTGGTTTTGATCGGGGTTTTTAACCAGAATTGAAATGGCAATGGGGGCACGACTTCCTGCATCAAAAATTTTACCACCTTCCATACGGGATCGTTCACCAGAAGTTCTTTGATTGCCACGTAAATGAAAAATATAAAGGCTGGTGAATTCTTCAGCCAGACATTTTCTCAAGCCATCACAAGTGTTGCTGTCGATAAAGCTGGCATTGCTGACAAAACCGAGAACACCGCATTCCCTGATTCTATCCGATGCCCAGCGGATGGCCCTGACGTAACTATCCATAAGATTTTTTGTCAATGTTGCCGTTGAATATTTGGCATAGGTTTCACGAATTCTTTCATCCAGGACTGGATAGGAAAGATTGGCATTATTGTCATTGATGGATTTCTGCCCAGCGGAATAGGGCGGATTGCTCATGATAACCTGAATGTCAAGGGCCTGCTGACGGGAAAGCCGTTCATTGTTTTCCTTTAGCAGGATATCCTTACCGATATCCTTTTGCCTGCCTTTCGCCATTTCGAACGTGTCGGTCAGACAGATTCCGGCAAAGGATGTATATCCCCCTTCCTCCTTTTCTGTTTTGCCAGTATCGTTTTGTTGCGTCATTATACTGTGATAGGTTGATTCAATATTGATCGTGGCAATATAATAGGCCAGCAGGACAATCTCATTGGCATGGATTTCATTTTCATATTTGTGGGGTAGTTTGTCCTTTGTGATAATGCCGCTTTGCAGCATTCTTGTGATGAAGGTTCCGGTACCTGTGAATGGGTCAAGAATATGGACATTGGGTTCGGCGAGACTGCTGCCAAATTCGGTTTTCAGTACATGCTCGATGCTGTGGATGATGAAATCCACCACCTCAACCGGTGTGTAGACAATTCCCAATCTTTCGGTCATGCGTGGAAAGGCATTGCGAAAGAATTTGTCATATAGCTCGATGATGATGCGCTGTCTGCCCTGTGCGCTGTCAATGCCCGTGGCACGCATTTTTACGGATTCGTAAAAGGCCTGCAGGGTTGCACGTTCCTTGTTCAGTTTTTCCCTGTCCAGCTGTTCAAGGATTTTCTGCATTCCCTTTGAAATGGGATTGTGCTCGGTAAACCGGTAATGTCCGAACAGGGCGTCAAAGACAGGTTTTGTGACCATATGCTGGGCCAGCATTTCAATGATTTCATGATCATCGAGATTTGGGTTGATATCGTCCCGCAACTCGTTGGCAAATTCGTTGAAAAGATGAATGGCCTGATGATTTTTCGGGTTGTCCAGAATGTGCTGGATGCGATCGATATGGGTTTGGGCAATTTTGGCGACATCATTTGCCCAGTCCTCCCAGTGATGCCGGTTTCCACATTTTTTAACGATTTTGGCATAGAGAGCCCGTTCAATTTCCCCAACCTCGAAGACCAGGTCTCCCTGCCGGTTCGATGCGGGTTGGGAAGCCTGGCCAATAATATGGCTTTTTCTCGCCCTTGCCGCTATTTCCTGAGATCTGGTTTGCTTTTGTCTTTTGGGGCCGATCTTGTCGGCAACAGCGATCACCTCTATTCTTGAGGGGGCCTTTCCATTGAATTCCAGCTTGTTGATGGTTGCGTCAAAACGGTCATCATGGGAACGGAGGGCATTTAGAACCTGCCATACAACACGATAGGTCTGATTGTCATCCAGTGCCTTTTCAGGCTCAATGCCTGCCGGTATGACAATGGGCAGTATGACATATCCCAACTTTTTTCCGGGTGCCTTGCGCATAACCCGGCCAACGGATTGAACCACGTCCACCTGGGATGAACGGGCTGTCAGGAAAAGAACGGCATCCAGTGCCGGAACATCTACCCCTTCGGACAGGCACCGGACATTTGACAGTATGCGACAGGTATTTTCTGGTATTTCGGATTTCAGCCATTCCAGTTTCGTTTCCTTTTCCCCCGCGTTCATTCCCCCATCAATATGTTCTGCCTCACAAGTCATGCTCAAGGCCCTGTCCGGAAATGCGTCAGGATTTTCTTTTGAACGTTCTTCGGTTTCGTGATGTTGATATTGTTCAACAACCTTGCCAAACATCTCGGCAATTAGTTTGGAACTGACTTTGTGTGTCCTGCCTTTATATGTTGCCTCAATGACCTGGCAAAAGGCAACGGCGCGTTGCATGGGATCTGCCGAATTATCGGGATTTTCATACAGACCCTGTTTAGACAGGGCTTTCCAGCAACCAACGATTTTTGCCGCATCATCAACCTTCAAGGCATTATCCTGATCCTTCAGCAATTCTTGCAGGCGTCTGTTGATGTGGCTTTCCTCCACGGCCAGAACGATGACTTTGTAATCAACCAGCAAGTTCCGTGATACGGCCTGGGAAAATGTGATGACATATAAATCCTCACCATAGATAGCCGGATCATCCATTGAATAGACGACAATAGATTCATCCCTGGCCTTTTTCTTGCTGGCTTCGGCATAAATCCGGGGGGTTGCGGTCATGTATAAACGTTTTTTTCCAAGAATATATTCATTGTCATGAATTCTGACAAATGCGGATTCATCATCTCCCTCATAGGTTGCACCCGTCGTACGGTGCGCTTCATCACAGATGACCAGATCGAATGCCGGAATGGCGTTTTCACCCTGTTGCGCCTGGTTAAGAACCTCGATGGAATGATAGGTTGAAAAAATGACCGTCATGGCTTCGGGATTATTATCAAGGGCCACGTGAAACGCTTTTTTCAGACTTTCGGCATGGGTTGTTGCCGGATATTGCAAATCACTGATTCCCGCAATGACACGGTCATCCTCCCTGGCATGTTTCTTGCCTACATCACTGTCTGAACAGACCGCGAAACTGTTTATTTCAATGGCACTCTCTTGCGTCCATTCTGTAAGGCTCTGACTGAGCAGGGAAAGGCTTGGAACCAGAAATAATACGGTTTTCCCCTTTCCTGCCATGGTTTCGGCAATTTTTAGCGAGGTAAATGTTTTTCCTGTACCACATGCCATGATCAGTTTGCCGCGATCCGCGGTTTTCAGGCCGTGTTGCACGGCTTCCAGGGCGGACGCCTGATGATCAAGCAGCTTTTTCTTGGGTTTTAAAACCGGTTTTTCTTCATGCAAGTATTTTGACCAGTCAATAACACTCTGTTCCAAGTGATGCAGATCGATCTTGCTGACCGGGGGATTCTGGTTTTCCAGGGCATTTTCAGCATTTTCTGTCCATTTGTCAGTCGTGGATATGATATAGCGATAGGTAAAATATTTCTTGCCCGAAGCGGTAAAGAAGCTGTCTATGTCATTTTTGCTGATTGTCCTGTCCGGATCATAGTTTTTGCATTGAAAGGCATGAAGTTCATTATTCAAAGTGACCCCGACCAAATCAATACCCGTGTCCTTTTTATCCGTGATGTTCAGGACCTTTCCATAACAGGATACCCAGTCAGAATAGGGTAAAATATCCTTGTATTTATTTTTATAAGCTGGTTCAGTTTTGAAATACTTGATCATCAGGTTTTCAAAACTGGTTCCCTTATCCCGTTCCGTTTGCGTTGTATGACGGAATTGTTCCAGTAAATTCTGTAATGCCGAGGTCATTTTAAATGATGAATACTAAAAAGAAATTAACAAATAATTCAAATTATTAAATATGCTTACCTTTTTGAAATAACATTGTTGGTAAATATCGTTCCATTCCATCAAATTATTTTGATAAATCAATTAATTTATTAATAATCGGTCAATTGATTATGATTCGCATTGTCTAAAATATTTATTAATTATTTCAATTGGTTATATAATATGTTTTAATACAGAACATAATCTCATTCACAATGATCCTGCAATATTAGGTACAATCATCTCAAGGGGTTCAGTCATGACAAATATATGGATGCATATTGGTATTGGTTCTTTTCAGCGTGCCCATCAGGCATGGTATCTTCATCGTTTGTTACAGGAAAATACCAGGGAAAAATGGATTGTGGCGGCTGGGGGGATACGCAAGGATACGGCTCCGTTGTTGGACGCCCTGTCAAAACAGGATGGTCAGTATATATTGGAAACCGTCACCCCAAAAGGTGAACGGGATTATGAAAAAATCACATCTATTCAAAAAATCCTGCCCTATGATGATAAAATGCAAGGCCTTGTTGAACAGGGGATCAGGCCTGAAACAAAAATTATTGCTTTTACCGTTACAGAAGGTGGATATTATCTGGATACCAATCATCAGCTTGATAAGAGCAGCAGGGATATCCAGTCTGAACTCAAGGGTGAAATCTGCACGATTTATGGTGCCTTAAAGGCAATTCTAAAGGAAAGAATTAAAAAGGGTGGCCAACCTGTCACCCTGTTAAGTTGTGATAATTTACGTCACAATGGGGAACGTTTCAGAAACGGGTTTATCGAATTCCTGAAACTGTCTCGGGAAGACCAGTTGCTGGAATGGGTAAGGAAAAACACTTCCTCTCCAAATACTATGGTGGATCGTATCACCCCCCGTCCCTCAGCCGATTTACCGGAACGGGTATATGGGGCCACGCATTTCAGGGATGCCGCCCCCGTTATGGCGGAATCATTCATTCAATGGGTTATCGAGGATCATTTTATCGATGGTCGCCCCGAACTTGAGAAAGTCGGGGTTGAAATGGTAAAATCGGTTGATCCATGGGAAGAGGCAAAAATTCGTATCCTGAATTCAAGTCACAGTTGTGTCGCTTGGGCGGGAACCTTGGCAGGGCTCTCCTTTATTCATGAGGATGTGGCCAATGCTGAGATCAGGAAAATGGCATGGAATTATGTTACAGAGGACGTTATCCCTTGTCTGACACCAAGTCCCCTTGATTTGGCCAGATACAGGGATGTTGTATTGGATCGTTTTAGTAATCCGTATATAAAAGATACGAATCAACGCGTGGCTGCAGACAGTTTTTCCAAAATCCCGGGGTTTATTACACCCACCTTAACCGAATGTTACGATCGGGGTAAAACACCTGATGCAACTGCCGTTTTACCGGCATTATTTTTTGTTTTCCTGGAAAATTATGTAAAGGATCTAATTCCCTATCAATATCAGGATGGTATTATGGATCAGCAAGCTGTTCACGAAATGTTCAAGGCAGGGGACCCCGTTGCGGAATATGCGGGAGACAAAATGCTGTTCGGGAAATTGGCAGGCAAACCAGAATTTGTAAAATTATTACACAACAAAATTAATTATTTGAGAGGTTGGCAGAAAAAAGTTAATAATTAGTTATGAAACCCTTAACCAGCATTAAAGCCTGTTGAGTGTCAATTACACCAGAATTGAGGGTTATTTTAATGAATTTAATTTTGTGAAGTTGATAATTTTATGAAAATTGGTATTGCAATAACTACATTTAACCGGATTGAATATTTAATAGAACAAATACGCCTGATCCAAAAGTTTTCCTTGAATGAATATGAACTGATTGTATGTGACGATGGTTCAACAGATGAAACGGTTGATGTTTTAAACAGGGAAAAAATAAATTACATTACGGGAAAGAACAAGGGTATCGCCTGGAATAAAAACAGGGGGATTTACTACTTGGCCAACTATACGCAAGCCGATATGTTTATTTTACTGGATGATGATATTTTCCCAACGATGTATGGATGGGATGTGGAATGGGCAAAGGCAGCCCAAATTCATGGACATGTCACCTTTGTCGTTCCAGAATGGAAGGACAAATTGCTTTATGGTGATTGTAATGCGCAGAATCCGGGCATATCCCCACTAATTGCGGGTTCATGTATCACGGTCAGCAGGGAGGCTTTTCCCCTGGTTGGTTATATGGATAACCGTTTTGGGCGTTATGGACATGAACATACGGATTATTCAACAAGATATGTTAAATCTGGATTTGGGGGAATTGTCAGGGAAGATAATTCCATCGTTTATGCGGTTATGGATAGTGGATTAAAATTGATGCCCATTCCCTCAACAGGTTCCCCAGAAGAAGCAAGAAATAATGAAAAAACGCTAAATGACCTAAAAGAGGAGCCGCTTTTCCGGTACCCCTGGTTTTCACGAAATCAAAAACAGGAATTCCTGAATGATTTAAAAGATAAAAGTCAAATAGTTCATTTAAAAGAATGGGACATTATTCGTGAATTTGATCAGGATTTTTATCTGGAAACCTATCCTGATGTAAAAGCGGCAGGTATTAACCCTGTTCAGCATTATATTCTTTATGGATGTAAAGAAAATCGGAAAATTAAACCAGAATAATGAAACGTATTTATTATCTTCTATTGGAATTTTAAAAGTTAATAATTAATTAATAAATGAGGGGCTTATAAAGTAAATAAATTTTTTTTATTTGTTAAATTTTTTATTTGCTTAATCGACGAATAATCTAGATTGGGTGACTATGAAAAAAAAACAAGATTTATTAATCAGTATTGATGGTGGAGCCACTAAATCCATCATACAAATTTTTACAGCTGATGGAAAATTTTTATTAGAAAATAAAGGGGGGCCAGCGAATATTGCGAGTAACACGCAAGAAAGCTGGTTTTCTATTAAAGAAACTCTGGATAACAGTTTAAAACAATTGGATATTACACCAGAGGATGTTAATTTATATGGAGGTGCTGGTCTGGCCGGTGCAGAGGTTCCTGTTGCCCGTGAAAATTTTAGGAAATTATGCACAGGTTTTGAAAAATTTATTTTTGAAACAGATGCTCATACATCATGTCTAGGTGCGCATAAAGGTAAAAATGGCGCGGTTATTGCCATTGGAACAGGGACAGTGGCCTATGCCATTTTCAATGATAAACATAAAAAATTAAGCGGCTGGGGTTTTCCGCAGGATGATCAGGGAGGTGGAGCCTGGCTGGGATTGCAATTGATATCTGACATGTTGCAACGTATAGAGGGACGTAAGCCGGAAACCGATTTAAGCAGAAAATTATATAACCATTTAAAGCGGCAGGGAGAGGATCCAATGTTGTGGGCAGTAAGAGCGCAACCACAAAAATTTGGTTCTTTGGTTCCATGGCTGATTGAGCAAGCGGAAACTGGATGTTCTGACGCAAGTTTATTCTTGGATAAAGCAGCGGAAATTATATCTGATTTGGCTTTGGCATTACTAAAAGACGAATATGCGGATCTTCCTTTGTGTTTATTAGGAGGACTGGCAAATATTTTCTTATCTCGATTATCTCCAAAAGTGCGTGAACATATTATTCCTGCTCAAGGTCAATCTTTAGATGGTGCCTATTACCTGGCGCTTCAAGCATATAAAAATAAGGAAGTACATTAATGGAAGTCATTATTCGCCCAGATGCAGAGAAAACAGCACAGTTGGCGGCAACTTTTATTGCCCAGAAAATCAAAGAAAAACAAAAGATTGTTTTAGGACTGGCAACGGGTCGAACCATGGAACGGATTTATGCAATTTTGGTCCAGATGCATAAAAATGAAGGGCTGGACTTTTCCGGATGTCATTCTTTCAATCTAGATGAATATATTGGTTTGTCCGCAGAAGACCCCAATTCTTATCGTAGCTATATGGATTATCATTTATTCAGGCATGTGAATATTGATTTGAAAAATACACATGTTCCAAATGGTATGGCACAGGATGTGCATTCCGAAGGTAAACGCTATGAAGAAGAAATTCGTAAAGTGGGCGGAATAGATCTTCAATTGTTAGGTATTGGTGAAACCGGTCATATTGGTTTTAATGAACCCTTGTCCGCGTTAATGTCACGAACCAGGGATAAAAGCTTAACCCCTCATACACGTCAACAAAATGCAGAAATGTTTGGAGGAGATCCGGAAAAGGTTCCCAGTCGTGCAATGACCATGGGTGTTGGTACGATTTTGGAAGCGCGGTCAATCCTATTGGTTGCCTTAGGAGAAAGCAAAGCATCAATTTTGGCAAAGGCAGTTGAGGGACCTATCACTTCGATGATTAGTGCGTCTGCACTACAACTTCATTCTGCATGTAAGATTCTGGTTGATGAAGCGGCAGCCTCTCAATTGTCAGGTCGCCAATATTATGATTGGGTTTTCCAAAACGAACCTGAATATGCCCAATATCGTTAAAAATAACAATTCAAGGTGTGGATAAAAGGAAAATATATGTCTGATCAGATATCGCCTAATGTTCCTCAGAATACGACAAAACCTCTTATTATTGTAGGTGTTCTTTTTTTTGTTATTGGATTTTTTACTTGGATTAATAGCCCTCTAATCCCTTTTGTAAAAGTTGCTTTTTCGCTTGATGATTTCAATGCTTTTTTTGTTTTATCTGCTTTTTACATATCCTTTTTTGTTTTTTCACTTCCCGCCTCATGGGTGTTAAAAAAGACAGGCATGAAAAATGGCTTGTGTATTGCATTGATTGTCATGGCAATAGGTGCATTAATTTTTGGCCAGTTTATAAAATCTCATTGGTATACTGGGGTTTTAATAGGTTTATTTATTATTGGGGTTGGATTGTCGTGTCTACAAACCGCTGTAAATCCTTATGTTAGTATTTTGGGGCCTATTGAAAAAGGTGCCCAAAGGCAGGCAATAATGGGTATTTGCAATAAGGGTGCTGGTATTCTTGCCCCTGTAATCTTTGGAATGTTTGTTACAAATATCAGTGGCATCCAGGAACGTATTGATGCCGCCAAATCCATTAGTGAGAAAACGCAAATTATATCTGTTTTTGCTGATAAAGTTTATTATCCATATATGGGAATGGCATTGATTTTGCTTTTGGTTGCTTTTGGAATTTATCGTTCGACTTTACCAGAAATCAACAATGAAGATGATGGACAGCAAAAAGGAAATAGTGGTGGAATTCCTACCTCTCCTCGTTTATGGTTTGGTGTTTTGTGTATATTTACCTATGTAGGTATGGAAGTTTTGGCTGGAAGTGCCATCGGTACTTATGGATCAGATTTTCATATTTCTCTCGATATTACCAAGTTTTTTTCTTCTTTTACCCTTTCTGCAATGTTGGCCGGTTATTTTGCAGGAATTATTATTACCCCTAAAATTCTTTCTCAAGAAAGTTATCTGGTTGTATCCAATGTTTTAGGCATTATTTTTGCTATTGGTGCATGGTTGACCACCGGATATATTTCAATTACTTTTACCGCTCTATTGGGATTTGCCAATTCAATGATGTGGCCCGCTATTTTTCCAATTGCCATACGTGGTTTGGGTGAACGAACAGCTAGTGGTGCAGCTTTAATGGTAATGGGGATTTGTGGAGGTGCTGTTATTCCGCAAATTTACAGTTATTATACGAAATTTATTGATTTCCAAACGGTTTTTGCAAGTATAGCCATTATTTGTTACACGATTATGGGTTTATATGGCATTTATGGTTATTTTGACCTGAAAAGAAGCAAAGCATCTCGACCTGTCATTATTAATGAGGGTGCATAGGGATGACCAATTTACAAGGACGTATTGTATTACGTGATCGGGTTGTTACAGGTAATATATCTTTTGGTGAGATAATTTCTGATATAGAGGCTGGAAATTTATCCAATAAAGATCCACAATATTATATTCTGCCGGGTTTTATTGATGGTCATGTTCATGGTGGAGATGGCGCGGATACAATGGATGGTGCGGAGGCAATTGAAAGGCTTTCAAGATTTCATATGCATCATGGCACGACAACCATTCTACCAACAACCATAACACGGCCATGGAAAGAAATTCTTGATTCACTTCGGGCAGTTAAAGAGGTGCGACAAAAGGGATTAGCGGATCTTCCCGATATTCGAGGTGCCCATTTGGAAGGTCCTTTTATCAGTAGTAAAAAACTGGGTGCCCAGCCTCCATTTAATATCATGCCAAAGGCAGAAGTGCTTCAGGAAATGATAGAACTGGATATTGTCAGAGTCATTACCATTGCCCCTGAAGTTGAATATATTGAACAGGCTGTTCCTTTATTAACCAAGGCTGGAATTCGTGTCAGTTTGGGACATACGGCATGCAGCTATAGCCAAGCCCAACATGCTTTGCAAATAACTCATACGCATCATGGTGTTGTGGGGGGAACCCATTTATTTAATGCAATGGGTGGGATTGAAGGACGCGCTCCAGGTCTTGCCGGGGCCATATTAGATGATGATAAGGCATACGCTGAGATGATTTTTGATACCCATCATGTTCATCCTGTCAATTTTCGATTGGCACATCGTCAAAAACCCGATCATTTGCTGTTTGTGACAGATGCGATGCGTGGAGCTGGAATGCTTGAGGGTGAAAGTGAATTGGGTGGACAGAAAGTGATCATTAAAAATGGTTGTGTGATGGGAATGAATGGACATCTTGCAGGAAGCGTTCTAACGCTTGATCAAGCCTTTCGTAACGCTTTGGTTCATGGGGCAACACTACCGGAAGCGACACGCTTGGTAAGTACAAATGCAGCCCAATATCAGGGATTGACTGATCGTGGTGAGATCACACCTGGAAAAAGGGCAGATTTTGTTGTGATGAATGCCAATATGCAGGTTGAACAGGTTTGGATTGCAGGCAAAAGAAGAGTTTAGCTACAAATTGGGTTTAAATTCTGATATGGAGCCTAACCTTGTTTGAGGTTAGGTTTTTTTATTTGATATTTGATGAGAGAATGGAGGTAAATAATTTGTTCTGAAATTATCTGAAACATAGTATTATAAAACAGTAAATACATTCAAAAGGGGTAAAACTTGAATAAATATTTTGTTAATATTGGAATATTATTATCGGTTTTTATCCTGTCCAATTGCCAGGCGGCCAATAAAAGTAATCATAAAATCTCATTTCCCGCCCAAAAAATAGGGATGCCCAATCCCGCCTCTGTTTATTGTCTAAAGTTGAAGGGAAAGCTGATCAAAAGACAAAATAATCTTGGAGAATATAATGATTGTCTTTTACCTGGTGGACAGGTTATTGAGGAATGGACATTATTTCGCAGAGACCATTCCGTTAAGAATTAGGAAACCAATGGTATTTATGAAACATTCTTGATTAATATCGATTCCATTATCTTGAATATTTGAAAGTCTATAGAATGATTTATGTACGTGAGGCAAATGCAAGAGGGCATGCCAACCATGGCTGGCTTGAAACCTATCACAGTTTTTCGTTTGCAAATTACTATGATCCGGATTTTATGGGGTTTTCAGATTTAAGGGTAATTAATGAAGATCGGGTACAGGTGGGTAAAGGGTTTGGTCAGCACCCACACAAGAATATGGAAATTCTTTCCTATGTATTGGAAGGAACCATTGAACATCAAGATAGTATGGGTTTTAGGGAACGGGTAAAAGCCGGCGAGTTTCAGATCATGAGTGCCGGTACCGGAATTCATCATTCAGAATATAATCCCTCTGATCAGGAAACGTTACATTTTTATCAGATATGGATTAAACCAAATGAAATAAATATTAAGCCACGGTATGAAACAAGATATTTTCCTGAGGTTGAGGGTATGCAACTCATTTTATCATCAGACGCACGTGAAAATTCCCTAAAGATTTACCAAGACATGAATCTTTGGCGTTGGCGATTTAAGGCACAAGAAGATCATGAATATACAATTTTAAAAAGATACGGAAATGTATGGATTCAAGTTGTTACTGGTGAATTGAGAGTAAATGGACAATTGATTCAAACAAGTGATGGCGTTGCTGTGTTTGATGAGGAAAATATTCAGATCACAACAGTTAAAGCTGCTGAAATATTGCTTTTTGAATTATTGTAAATGTTTGTAACCCATTAAAACAAATCCAAAAAAGGATTTGCTTTTTTATCTAAGTGTGTAATGTTACCTTTTCAGAAATACTATCCGGTTTAAACCCAAGAATTTTACCAAAAAAAGCCAGCTCCAGCTCAAGAACTTTTTTTACGGTTGCCTCTTGTTTAAATCCATGTCCTTCTTCTTTAAATGTATAATATGCATGGGGAATATGGTTGTTTTTTAAAACTTTAATAATATTTTCTGCCTGTGATGGAGGGACCACCATATCTTTAAGGCCTTGAAAAAGAATAAGGGGACATGCAATTTGATGAATATGGGTCAAAGGGGAGCGTTCATGATAAAGCTCTTTTTCTTCTGGATAAGATCCGATAAGACCATTTAAATAGTTGGATTCAAATTTATGTGTTTCCTCAGCCAGGGCTGTTAAATCCCCCACACCATATAAACATGATCCTGCAGCAAAAATCTTGGATTTGACTAGGGCTGATAATACGGTAAAGCCTCCTGCGCTACTGCCTTTTATGACGATTTTTTTTGGGTCAACCTTTTGTTGCTTGATTAGATAGTTACAGGCATCAATACAATCCTGGACATCCAGGATTCCCCATTTTTTTTGTAATGCATTCCGGTAGGTTTTTCCAAAACCCGTAGATCCTCGATAATTAACATCAACAACCGCGAAACCTCGACTGGTCCAGAATTGTATCTTTGGATTGTAACTGTTAACAGTTTGACCTGTTGGTCCACCATGAGCAATGACCATCAAGGGAGGTAATTCATTTTTATTTGGTTGAAAATACCGATTGGTTGGTGGATAGAAAAAACCATAAGCATGTTGATGGTCCTGTGTTGGGAAACATATAGTATGTCCAATGGAAATGTCTTCCTTATGTATATGAACTAGACTTGATATTTGAATAACCTGTCTATTGTGATGATTATCCTGGTAAATGATTTCCGTTGGTCGGGAAGTTGAGCAATTTATCCAGGCAAATTCATTATTTTTTATGGGAACAGGACAATATTCAGGTTGATCTAGGGAGATTTTTTTGATTTTATTATGACTTATGACAAATGTTTCAGGAAATCCCTGATGAATAGCCTGGACAACAAAATTATTATTTGAAGCCGGATACCAGTTTTTTTGGCCAAAAATCCAATGTGGTTTACCAATTTCGGCATTCATCTGGGTAATGGCTCTTAAGTTATCAGCTTCGTCAGTGTGTAAATTTACATGGTAAAGATTCCACCAATTTTCACGGTCACTGCAAACATAGAGCTGATTATTTTCTGTCCAGGCTGGTTCAATCAGAGATTCAATTTGTTTATTACCGGCCAAGATTCTTTTATTTTTAATCGCTTTATCATTAATATCAAAATCGGCACAGCATAAATACGTTGATTCCCATGGCATGAAAGGATGATACCATTCAATCCAGGCGAGCTTCGCTTGATTCTTTGATAATGTTGGTGTGCTATAAAAATCAGCTTTTTCATCCAGTGTTATCATTATATTTGGATTATCCAATGAAAATAGAACAAGACTGTTTTTAACATTATTTGTTGAATGATCTTCACAAACACAGAAAACATGTTTATCAATCAAGTTAAAGCTGGCAAAACGCAAGGCTTTGTCCTGATACAGACAAGTAGCCTGCCGATCTTGTGAAACAGTCCAAATCCCACCTGTATAAAGATCGCTAAAAACAATACTGTTTTTATGAACGCTATAGGATCCTCCACCATATTCATGTACCTTATTTCCAACAGAAAATGATGGTGTGGTTATATCCTTTATACCCTTGTTTTTATTCCATTGGACAAGAACGGTTCTATTTTGTTCCTGTGGACGTCTTTCAAGCCAATATATATTTTCCTCATCTATTTGTAATTCGGAAAAAATAACGTTCTTCCCTGCAACAGTTTCCGTTGTGAAAGGGGAGGGCCAACTTCCACAAGGGCCATTTTTTTTGAATATATTCATAACAAACTCGATAAAAATTAAATCTTTCTTAATTGGTTAGAATCGGTCATAAAGATAGTAAGATTTTTAGAAATGAAACAATATGGATTTTAAACACTGTTAGATTATATTTTACAATTTGTTCATCATTATGAATCCCATGCCTATTATATTGTTGGTCTTATCATTATGTTGGAAAGTATGGGATTAATCCTACCAGCTGAAAGCTTGCTGATTACCATATCCATTTACTGTGCCTCTCATTACAGTAGCCTCAATATTAATTATATTGCCTTATCTGCGATTGTCGGTGCGATTATGGGGGATAATTTTGGATATCTTATTGGTCGTATTGTTGGATATCCAGTATTGAAAAAATATGGTCCTAAATTCAAATTGACCCCAGATCGTCTATTATTAGGACAATATTTGTTTAAGCATCATGGGGGTAAAGCTGTTTTTTTTGGACGTTTTGTTGCCATTTTAAGGTTTTTTACGGCTTTATTGGCGGGTGCAACACATATGCATTGGAAGGATTTTTTAGTCTATAACGCTTTGGGGGGTATGTGTTGGGCAGGTGCCTTTACATATACCGCATATTTCCTAGGTCAGGAATTTCTTAGACTAAAAGGGACTATAGGCCTTGTTATAGGGATTATCTTTGTTGTAGTTGCTGTTCTGGTGTTTATATTTTTACGTAATAACGAGCATAGGCTTGTCAAATGTGCAGAACAGGAACTAAAAGTTGATAATAATAAAAAATCATGATTTTTCAAATATCCAGAAAATTGGTGATCTTCCAGCCTTGTAGGCTTTTTGTTCGTAACGGGTTGATGGCCAGTTTTCAGGACGTTTGTTCGTTTGCATGATTTTCTTGAAATAGGGTTGATTCTCCATGGTTTCTTCAACCCATGCCTGATAGGTTGGATCATCACTTGCAATATACCATTGTCCTTTGGGAGTTAGAATACGATGAAGCAAAGGCAGACGTTCTGGATGGACAAACCGTCTTTTTGCATGTTTCGTTTTTGGCCAAGGGTCAGGAAAAAGCAGAAAAACCTTTTCAATTGAATTTTCCGGTAATGCACGGATCAAGATACGTGCATCTTCATTCCATATCCGAAGCATATTTGGAACAGTTGCTTCTGTTTCCTTAACATCTTTTCGAACAAGATTGGATAATAGGGAACAAATTCCGTTTTCGAATACCTCACATGCAATATAACCAATATCAGAATGTATTTGGTGCTGGGCAAGGCTGTGCTCACCTCCCCCAAATCCAATTTCCAGCCATAATGCCCTGGGTTGACTTTCAAAAGCCTCAAAGGGGTGTTTGATATTTCTGGTTGGGAATTTGATTCGGGGAAGATAGTCTGAAAGAAGCCGTTTTTGTCTGTCGCGTAAAGGATGACCACGACGACGTCCGTACAAACGGTCTTTGGGTAGGGATGAATCTGTTTTGGAAAAAGGCTCTTGAGCACTTTCTCCACAAGAACCTTTTTGAATTATGGTCATATACTTAAGTTTTAACGATTAAAAGCATTTCGCAAAGCATCAACAAGATCAGTTTTTTCCCATGTAAAATCATCTTTTACCGGGTCTGGATGGCGTCCAAAATGACCGTAGGCTGAAGTTTGTTTGTATATAGGACGATTTAATCGTAAATGTTTACGGATGCCTCTTGGAGAAAGATCCATTAATTCACGTAAAACTTTTTCAAGTTTTGCTTCATCAATGTCTTTGCCTGTTCCATGTAAATCAACATAAACAGAGAGAGGATGGGAAACTCCAATCGCATATGAAATTTGCAGGGTACAAAGATCAGCAAGACCGGAAGCTACAATATTTTTGGCAAGATAACGACAGGCATATGCTGCTGAGCGATCAACTTTGGTTGGATCCTTACCCGAGAAAGCTCCACCACCATGAGGGGCAGCCCCACCATAAGTATCGACGATGATTTTACGACCTGTCAGGCCACAATCGCCATCAGGACCTCCAATAACAAAAATTCCTGTAGGATTGACATAAAATTCTTTTTCTGGACACATCCAGCCTTCTGGCAATGTATTCGTAATCAGTTCTTTTAAAACGTCACGAATTTTTTCCTGTGGCATGGATTCCTCATGTTGGGTTGATAAAACAACAGATGTTGCGCCAACAGGTTTACCGTGAACATAACGCAAGGTTACCTGACTTTTTGCGTCCGGAAGAAATCCTTTACCCTTAGGGTCACTTGATTTACGTAGGTCATTGAGATTTTTTAGGATCTTATGAGCATAATAAATTGGGGCAGGCATTAAGGTTTCGGTTTCAGACGTTGCAAAACCGAACATGATTCCCTGATCGCCAGCGCCTTCATCTTTACTTTCATTACTATCAACCCCGACTGCGATATGGGGAGACTGTGCATGTAACAGGTTTAAAATATTTGCGGTTTTCCAAGAAAAACCGTCCTGGTCGTATCCAATTTCACGTATGGTTTCACGGGCTTTTTCATTGAGCATTTCTTTGGTAATGCTTTTTGGGCCACGCAGTTCTCCAGCCAAAATTACCTGATTGGTTGTAACAAGAGTCTCACAAGCTACGCGCGCTTCTGGATCTGCGGCAAGGTAGGTATCCAAAATGGTGTCGCTGATACGATCGGCAACTTTATCTGGATGACCCTCTGATACCGATTCAGAAGCGAACAGAAAATCGCTATTGTTTCGCATAATTTTTCTGCTATCTCACTAATAAATAAAAAAACACAAGTATTGTAAACAGACCCTTTTGTGGTCTATCCGTCAAGTATTAATTTAAAAAAAATTATTATTTGACCGGATCCAGTCCCAAAACATGGTTCATGTCATATAAACCTGCGGGTTTATTGATACACCAAAAAGCTGATCGAACGGCACCTTTTGCAAAAATGCGACGATCAAAAGCTTTATGTGTAAGAACAATTTCCTCAACATCGGAGAGAAATATGGCACTATGTTCACCAACAATTTGCCCGCCCCTTAAGGAAGCAAATCCGATGGCATCTTTTTTCCGGGCCCCTGTAAACCCTTTTCTGCCAATTTCTGCAACAGATCCTAAATCCACCTTTCTTGCCTTTGCAATGGATTCCCCGATTGCCAAAGCTGTTCCAGATGGAGCATCAATTTTTTGACGATGGTGTGTTTCCACAATCTCAGCATCATACTGATCGGCAGGCAAAGCTTTCGCCAGTTCAAAAGCCAGTCGGGTTATCAAGGTTACACCAGGTGAAAAATTAGCCGCCTGAACAACGGGAATGGTTTTTGCGGTTTCTTTGATAAGTTTTTGGACGGATTCAGATATGCCTGTTGTTCCTAAAATCCATGCTGTTTTACTATTGTTTAATGCTTTTGCATGTGTTTCCGTTGCTGTAGCATTTGTAAAATCGATAATTACATCACTTTTTTCGACCAGACTTGCAATGTCAGAGAAGATTTGAACAGAATCTGGTATATCATGAATGTCTTTTGAAAGTGATGTACCTCCAGATAAAACAGCATTATCTCTAGAGGTAATTTCTTCCATCAAAAGACGTCCAACACGTCCGGTTATGCCAGCAATACCAATACGTAAAACAGATGTATTCATTCTAAACACTTTCATTTATCAAAGATATAGATTAATCAGGATTTTCCTTCAAAGAAATCTTTGACTTTCTTAAAAAAACTTGTTGTTTCCGGATTTCCCTCATTTTCTTTATTTTGCGCTTCTGCCTCAAATTCTTCAAGCAGCTCTTTCTGGCGTTTTGTCAAATGTTGAGGAATCTCGACTTTGACTTCAATATACATATCACCACGTGATGAAGAGCGTAGAACAGAAAACCCCTTACCTCGTAAACGGAATTGTTTACCTGTTTGGGTACCGGCAGGAATTTTCACTTTTGATCTGCCACCATCTATGATAGGCACTTCAAGCTCTGTTCCCAAAGCAGCCTGCGTGATTCGAATGGGGATACGACAGAATATATTTGCCCCTTCTCTGTGAAATAGATCATGGGGTAAAACAGAAACATATACGTATAAATCCCCAGGTGGATTTCCATTGCTGCCGGCCTCCCCTTCCCCCGAAATCCTTATACGGGTTCCATCTTCAATTCCGGCAGGTATATCGATTTCCAACTCTTTATCTTGATTTTCAAGCCCGGTACCATGACATTTTTTACATGGGTTACTGATGACCTGGCCTGTTCCATGACAGGTATTACAAGGGCGTTCTACCAGAAAAAATCCCTGTTGAGCACGGATTTTTCCAGAACCATGACAGGTCGGACAGGTTTTATTTCCATTGGTTTTGTCTGTTGATCCTGATCCATCACAGCTTTGGCAAGGTTTTTTTGTTTTATATTTTACCTTTTTCTTAATGCCTGTAAAAGCTTCAGTTAACTGGATTTCGGTTTGAATTTGGATATCAGCACCAGAACGTTTGCGACTGTTACCGCCACGGTTCATACCCATCATATCGCCGAACATGTCAAAGATATCGCTGAAGCCACCAGCTCCAAAACCACCACCGAAACCATTACCGGCCCCGCCATTTTGGAAAGCATCGTGACCAAAACGGTCATAAGCGGCTTTTTTCTGTTCATCTTTTAGAACATCATAGGCCTCATTGATTTCTTTAAATTTGGCTTCCGCCTCCTGATCGCCAGGATTACGATCAGGATGGTATTGCATTGCTTTCTTGCGATAAGCTTTTTTAATTTCTTCGCTACTTGACGTGCGACTAATCTCTAGAATTTCATAATAATCTCGTTTAGACATTGATGTCCTCAAATTATCTTCAAATAGGTATCGTAACAAAAAGCAGCCCGCCTTTGTTGAAAGGACGGGCTTGACTTCTTACGACATATCAAATTAGTTAATATATCTTATTTAATAGGCATTGACCCATTAGCTAGATTTTTTGTCATTATGATTGACATCTTCAAAATCAGCATCAACAATGTCTTCTTCTGGCTTTGCAGAGGAACCCGCTTGATCTGCAGTTTCTGCTCCAGCAGCCCCTGCGGCTGCATTTGCATCATTGGTTGCTTTGTAAATGGTTTCACCGATTTTCATTAAAAGCTGGGAAAGTTTTTCAGTTGATGATTTTAGGGCTTCCAAATCATCACCTTCTTTTTTGCTTTTAACATCGGCTACGGCAGCTTCAATATCTGATTTTGTTGAAGCATCAATCTTGTCACCATGCTCTTGCAGGTTTTTCTCTACCTGGGCGACCATCATATCTGCCTGATTTCTGCTTTCAACCATTTCTTTCTTCTGCTTGTCTGCCTCAGCATTTGCTTCAGCATCTTTAACCATTTTTTCGATATCGGCATCAGACAGACCACCAGAAGCCTGAATACGAATTTGCTGCTCTTTACCGGTTGCTTTATCCTTGGCGGATACAGAAACGATACCGTTTGCATCAATATCGAATGTTACTTCAATTTGTGGGACTCCACGTGGTGCAGGTGCGATTCCTGTCAGATCAAAGTTGCCAAGCAACTTGTTGTCTGCCGCCATTTCACGTTCACCTTGGTAAACCTTGATGGTAACAGCACTTTGGTTGTCTTCTGCTGTAGAAAAGGTTTGGCTTTTCTTTGTAGGAATGGTTGTGTTTCTATCGATTAAACGTGTGAAAACACCTCCGAGTGTTTCAATTCCAAGGGATAAAGGAGTAACGTCAAGCAACAGTACGTCTTTAACATCCCCCTTAAGAACAGCACCTTGAATGGCAGCACCAATTGCAACGACTTCATCAGGGTTAACGTTACGGGCGGGTTCCTTGCCAAAGAAGCTTTTGACGACCTCGATGACTTTTGGCATACGGGTCATTCCACCTACCAAAATAACCTCATCAATATTATTTGCTGATAATCCGGCATCCTTGATCGCTGCCTTACAAGGTTCTAGGGTTTTGGTGATTAGATCATCAACCAAGCTTTCCAGTTTTGCACGACTTAATTTAATGACCAAGTGTTTTGGACCGGAAGCATCAGCGGTTATAAATGGAAGATTAATTTCCGTTTCTTTTGAAGAGGAAAGTTCGATTTTTGCTTTTTCAGCTGCCTCTTTCAAACGTTGTAAGGCGAGTTTATCACTGCGAAGGTCAATTCCTTGTTCTTTTTTGAATTCATCAGCCAAGAAATCAATGATTCGAGCATCAAAATCCTCACCACCAAGAAAAGTATCACCGTTGGTTGATTTAACTTCAATTACACCATCAGATATTTCTAGAACAGAAATATCAAAAGTACCACCACCTAGGTCATATACAGCAATGGTGCCGCTATTTTTCTTTTCCAAACCGTAGGCCAGCGCGGCGGCTGTTGGTTCGTTGATAATACGAAGAACATCAAGTCCAGCAATTTTACCGGCATCCTTGGTTGCCTGACGTTGCGCGTCATTAAAATAAGCTGGAACAGTAATGACAGCCTGTGTCACTTTTTCGCCCAGATATGCTTCTGCTGTTTCTTTCATTTTGCCTAAAATGAATGCAGAGATTTGTGAAGGGGCGTATTTTTTATCTCTGGCTTCAACCCATGCATCGCCATTTTCACCTTTGACAATAGAATAGGGAACCAACCCCTTGTCACGGCTTACAGTTGGATCGTCAAACCGACGACCAATTAACCGTTTTACGGCGTAAAATGTATTTGTTGGATTGGTGACAGCCTGTCTTTTTGCTGACTGACCAACAAGCATTTCATTGTTTTCAGTGAAAGCAACCATCGAAGGGGTAGTACGGGCCCCCTCACTATTTTCTATTACTTTGGTTTCATTACCTTCACGGATAGCAACACAGGAGTTTGTTGTACCAAGGTCAATACCAATAACTTTACTCATTAATTCATCTCCTAATAGCAACTTTCACAAGACCCGAAGCGCCTTCTAAAAGTCCTTTTCTAAAAATCATGGTCATTAAACATTAACCCCCAATAATGGCGAGGTTACAGTTATGACTTGTTACCATTATATAAGTTTCTTTAGTGAAATCTTCAAGAAACCTTTTGAACAGCTCCATTATACACATTTAATTAATGGAAGTCAGCTAATTAATTTAGTTATTTAATATCTGCATTATGTGTTTTCAGGAGATTTGGCCACGACAACCATGGCTGGTTTTAACAGACGGTCGTTTAGGGTCCATGTTGGTGTCCAGCTTTGAATAATGGTTCCCTGAGGGTGTTCATCAGATGGTTGTTCTGCCATTGCTTGATGTTTATTTGCATCAAATGGACTGCCTGTCGGATCTTCGCATTTGATACCATTTTTTTCCAGAATTTTTAAAAATGAACGTTCAGTACTTTCAAAACCTTCACGCATTTTTGTAATCATTGGATCTTCATTCTCAGCTGGTTTTGGCAAGCTATCAATGCCGCGACGCAGGTTTTCGGCTGCCTCTACGATGTCACGAGCAAATTTCTGTACAGTATACAGGCGTGTATCTTCAAGCTCTTTTTTATGGCGATTGCGCAGATTCTGATTTTCGGCTTCTGAACGCATCCATTGATCTTTCATGGCTTGCAGTTCTTTTTTCAATTTGTCAACTTCACTATTCTGGCTGGAAGAGGAATCTGAAGATTCCGTGCCGTTTTCCTCTTGTGGGAAAATAGTTTCATGACCCCGTGAATCTTGTTCCTGATCAGGAACAGAGCTATTTTCTGTATTGGCGTGTAAATTTTCTTCTTTTGTCATAATAACCAAATTTGTTTTATTCTGTTAAAAAGATTGTAAAAGATATTGGATAAGATCGGTATCCTTACAAAATTTAAGACAGATCTATTTTAATAAACTTTTTGAAAGTTACAAGAAATACGAATGAAATAGAGCAAATAAGATATAGAAATTAACCTTTGGAATTGATTTTATAATTTATTTTCTATTTAACTTTATTCTAGCATATTTATATAAGATTTTGATTTATTTTTAATGGATTAGTGGAGTGTAACAGGTGGAAGCAGGGAAACATGTCATAGCATTGGTTGATGATGACCGTAATATTTTAACCTCTGTTTTTATGATGCTGGAAGCTGACGGTTTTATTGTTCAGACCTATACGGATGGTGAAAGTGCGTTGCAAGGTCTTTTATCACGTCCTGTTGATCTGGTGGTTTTGGATATTAAGATGCCTCGGATGGATGGAATAGAATTGTTGCAGAGACTGCGTAACCGTTCCCAAATTCCCGTGATAATATTATCTTCCAAGGATGAGGAAATTGACCAGTTAATGGGGTTGCGCCTTGGGGCAGATGATTATATCACTAAACCTTTTTCCCAGCGTCTTCTTCTGGAGCGTATCCGTGCTTTGTTAAGGCGTCATGAAGTCAATAAGGCTGAAAATGATGGTGGGATTAATAACGGTTTGGTTATTCGTGGTGCTTTAACCTTGGATGATATGCGTCATCAATGTCGTTGGCATGACCAGGATATTCAATTGACAGTAACTGAATTTTTATTGACCAAAGCATTGGCAACACGGCCCGGCCTGGTAAAATCAAGGGATCAGTTGATTGATGCTGCCTATGGTGAAAATATTTATGTTGATGATAGAACAATAGATAGTCATATTAAACGTATCCGCAAGAAATTTCGTCAGATTGATCCTGAATTTAATAAAATAGAAACGTTGTATGGCATTGGATATCGTTACAAAGAAGATTAGAAAAGTCTATAAACTCTTTGGTTTTTTTTATCGTCATTACCCTTTGGAGGATAGAAGATTCAGGAAACTTTTTTTCTCTCCTCTGATGAAGAGGATATTATTGGTTAATACGCTTCCTCTTGTGGTTTTGGTTGTTACACTTCTTTATTTGAATCAATTTCAGAATAGCCTGTTGGAAACAGAAATCAATGTTTTACGGGAGCAGGCAAAAATTTATGCTGGAGCACTCAGCCAAAGTGCAATCAAGAAGATTAAGGATGATGTTTTTTTTCGATCCTTAGATTTTTATGCTCTGGTGCCAGAACATCGGAATAATCAATCTTTATCTGTTGAATTGGCCAGACCTCTTTTGTTAAGCCTAACAAACCCCAGTCCACGTGTACGTGCACGTGTTTATGCCGTTAATGGGAAACTGGTTATTGACAGTCAAAATGAAAGAAAAAAAACATATAGATCTCATAAAGATAATCGACTTGATAATTCAGTTTTTTCAAATACAGAGCAGGATACACAGAAAAAAATAACCGTATTTGGTGAGAGTAATAAAAATAAATATTTAAATTATGACGGATTTTTAGAACAGATTTATGATCATCTTTTAAGTTGGCTTCCCTATACGAATGCAAGAAGAATTGAGTTTCTTGAAATGGGTGCCGATCCAGATAGTGTACCTTATGATAATCAGACATTTAAGCTGCATGAATTATCAAATAATTATGAAGCTCCCCCTTATATTCGTAGGACGGTTGATTATCGTTTGTTGATTACCGTATCTGAACCTATCATCCATCAGAACCAGCTTGTAGGTATTATTGAACTGACAAGAGAGGCACAGGATATCGATCAGGCGCTATTTTCTGTGCGTGCATCAATTTTGATTCTATTTTTAGTTGCCTTGGCAATAACGGTCCTATTATCTTGGTATTTGTCGTTGACTATTGCAAAACCTTTACTGAGTTTGGCTAATTCCGCTTACAGGATTCATAAATCTACGGGACGAAACAGAATGATTCCTGATTCCCTTTTGATCCGAAAAGATGTTATCGGTGATCTGGCAAGGGCAATTCAGGATAGTGCAAGAGAGTTATGGGCCAAGATGGATGCAATTGAGCGTTTTGCGGCTGATGTCAGTCATGAGCTGAAAAATCCTTTGTCTTCCATTCGTTCTGCAATTGAATTGTTACCAAGAATAAAAGATGATAAACATCGTCAACAGTTATTATTCATCATTACCGATGATGTTAAACGTTTGGATCGTTTAATAACGGATATTGCCAATTCAAGCCGTATTGAATCTGAAATGTCAAGGGTGACTCCAAAAGCTGTTGCTGTAGCGCCTCTTTTTCGTTTGCTTGCTGATATCAATGCAGCCACACAGAAAGAAGATGATCCTTATATTGTTGTGGATCTGAAAAATGACGATACTAAATATCCGCTTTCTGTTTTGGCAATTGAAGATAGACTGGTACAGGTTTTAAGGAATTTGATTGGAAACGCATCTTCTTTTTCTCCATCAAAGGGAAGAATTATTTTGTCGGCTGTTGCAGTCAAAGATAACGTGGAGATCATGGTCAGTGATGAGGGGCCGGGGATTCCTGAAAACAAATTAAATAATATCTTTGAACGGTTCTATACAGAGCGACCTCAAGGAGAAAATTTTGGGCAACATTCAGGCCTTGGATTATCAATTTGTCGGCAAATTGTGGTTGCCTTGAAAGGGTCAATTCGTGCCTATAACCGGTATGATGATGCAGGAAAAGTTATTGGCGCCTCTTTTGTGGTTTCTTTACCAAGGGCAAAATAACTGATTGGATTTTGTTTTAAATTTAAAAATTTAATCAAACAAAAACCGATTCGCTCAAAGAATTTTCGAATATTTAATTACAATTAAAGATATATTACAAATATATATTTGTAATATAATATGTAAAAAAAATACTTATTAAAATAATGATTATCCTAATTTGTTAAGCTTTATCAGGAACTAATTAATTTTTTTTGCGAAAGATTACATATTTATTTGTTGTTATTTGGTCACATTATGTATTGTTTAAGTATATATTGTTAGAAACTGGTTGCCTGATCAATGGTTATGATCCTAATAAAAAAGAACATTTAACTATTTAATTTGATCATTTCATCTTTACTTTGATCAGTAAGGTTTCACCACAATGAAAAAATCATTAAGTCGTATTCTTACCTGTGCATTTTTGTTTACGCCAGTCGCAGGCTATGCACAACAACATTATGCTTCTCCTAATCTGACTCCTGCTGTCAATCCAGCATTGGCTTCAGCTTCAAGCACAACTGCCCCAGCAACGGCAATTCCTATGAGAAGAGAAGAAATCTGGGCTTCTGGCTGGAGTGGAAAAATCCAGTATCGTGAAGTTCCAATGTATGCTCCACCTAAAAAACCAAAACCTCATTGTGGTTTATTTAAAACATGTCCTGGTGTAACCAGAATTGGTTTGGGTAAAGGTGATTTTATCATCAGATTAAGTGCATTGGGTGTTATCACGAATAATACAAGTTCTAAAACATCCGTTGGAGGGCATGTCAATGCAACCAACCAGGTTATGCCTGAATTAAGTTTTGATTATTTTGTCACGGATAATTTGTCATTTGAATTAATTGCGGCAAGTACACGTCATGAAATCAAGGCACAGGGTGTCCCGGGTCTTGGTAAGGTGGATGTGGGCAGTGGATGGATTTTGCCTCCTACCTTGACAGCACAATGGCATTTCCGTCCTCATAAGGCCTTTAATCCTTATGTAGGTGTTGGCTTGACAGTAGCTTTCTGGCATAATATCTCTCCTGCAGGGGGTATTGTCAAAAAAGTGGGGTTGGAAACAGCAGTTGGTCCATCTTTCAATTTCGGGTTTGATTATCAGATTGTTGGGAACTGGTTCTATAATGCTGATGTAAAACAGATTCTTTTACAACAACGTGCCCACATTAATGACAGTCCTAACAGAATTGATGCTCGTACTTCTTTGAATCCAACCGTTGTAAGTATGGGTATTGGATATCGCTTTTAATTCATTGCGGAGATTGGCATGAAACCCGAAGTTTCCTTTGACCGTCTTGCGCGGTATGAAGGAAACGTGCCGCGTTATACAAGTTACCCAACAGCTGTACAGTTTGAAGAGCGTGTCGGGTTTAACGAGTATAAACATTGGTTGCAGGCTTTTCCTGAAGAAGAGCCTGTTTCTTTGTATATCCATGTTCCTTTTTGTGATGAATTGTGCAAATTTTGTGCCTGTAACACACAAGTCGTTCATCAAGTTAATGTGCGGGTTGCTTATGGTAATCTTCTATGTGATGAATTGAAACGACTGGCAACCCTTTTAAAATCGCGTCGTAAAGTAAGTTTTGTTCATTTTGGTGGGGGTACTCCTACAACATTACCGATTGAAGCGATGAAAAAGGTAATGTCAACAATACGATCCTTATTTTATGTTCAGCAAGATGCCGATATTTCGATAGAATTAGATCCAAGACATATCTCCGAGGATTATCTTGTATTATTACCCTCTGTTGGGTTTACACGGGTTAGCCTTGGAGTTCAGGATATTGCTCCTGAAGTGCAAAAGGCTTGCGGTCGAATCCAGAGTTTTGAAATGATTTCTGATTGTATTGATCGTGTCAGACAGAAAAATATAAAATCGGTTAATTGTGATTTGATTTATGGTCTGCCCAATCAAACAGCTGCCAGTGTTCGAGAAACGATAGAAGCTATTGTGACGTTAAGGCCTGATCGTTTGGCTGTTTTTGGTTATGCACATGTCCCATGGAAATTTAAACGCCAAACTTTGTTGGAGGGGGAAATCTTACCCAATCCGGCTGAACGTTTTGAGCAGAGACAGATTATTGATGAAGTTTTAAAAAAAGCGGGTTATCGAGTTATCGGATTTGATCATTATGCTTTGCCTCATGATTCCATGAGTAAGGCAATGGAAAAAGGTGCACTTCATCGCAACTTCCAGGGATATACCGTAGACCAAGCCAAAGCACTGTTAGGGGTTGGTGCTTCATCAATTTCAATTTTACCGCAAGGTATTTTTCAAAATCAGCCATCTTCCTATGGCTATCAAAAGGCAATGCAGCAGTCCGATATCTTGCCTGTTGTAAGGGGGGTACAGCGTAGTACAGCAGATTTGTTCCGTTGGGAAATAATTGAGCGGTTAATGTGTGACTTACATGTTGATTTAAAGAAAATGATTGGTCAATATAAACAAGATTCATCTTTGTTAGGTGAGTTTCTTACAAAGCTACGCAGTTTTGAAGAGGATGGTCTGGTTATTATTCGTAATAATGAAATTACAGTGACAGAAGAAGGTCGTCCCTTTTTACGAAATATTGCCGTGGTTTTTGATGCTTATTACCGTGCAGCTCCCCATCGCCATGCGCAGGCGATTTAGGTGAAAGAAAAATTATGCAACTTGTAGAAGAGATAAAGCAAACTAAACAAGATATCAAAAACGTAATTGATCATGCTGATTATCATTCGCTGCCATATTCCTATTGGACAATGACGAATGTTTTGCCTTCATTTATTTGTGACTCTCTGTTGAATTGGATGCCTGATTCAAGATCTATTGCCGGTGATGTGAAGGGCAAAAGGGAAAATCATAATAAAGATCGTGTATTTGTAACCCGGCAAAAACAGAGGGAGGATCCCGCCTGTGCGGTTTTGGCGCAAGTTTTTGATTCAGAGGAAATTCGTTCTGCTTTCTCTCATTTAACAGGTGGTGATCTTTCCAATACTTGGTTAAGATTGGAATTATGCCTTGATACTGATGGGTTCTGGTTGGAACCACATACAGATATTGGGGCAAAGAAATTAACCTTTTTGCTTTCTTTATCCACTGCAGAAGGGGCCGAGGGATGGGGGACCGATATCATGAATGAGGAAGGTCAGTCTTTGGGAAGAAGCTCAGGCGTTTTCAATTCAGCATTTTTATTTATTCCCGCTAAAAATACCTGGCATGGTTTTGAAAAGCGACCTATCAAGGGAGTGCGTCGTACCCTTATTTTAAATTATGTAGATTCAAGTTGGCGTGCAAAACATGAATTGGCATTTCCCTCATAATTGAATAAAGTCTTTTTAATTAAGATTAAAGATATATATAATTTGCAACTTGATAAATATCAGCAGAAGAGAGATTAAGGAATTATGGGTGAGGTTGTGCGAGAGCAAATGGAATTCGATATTTTAATCGTTGGTGGAGGACCTGCCGGTCTTTCAGCGGCAATACGATTAAAGCAATTACTTCCATCTCTTGAGATCTGTTTGATTGAAAAGGCTTCTGAAATTGGTGCCCATATTGTTTCAGGAGTAGTGATCGAACCGACAGCGCTTAATGAGTTGATCCCAGATTGGCAGCAAAAAAACGCCCCTTTAGACACGTCGGTTCAGCATGAGGCATTTTTTTATCTGCCGAATGAAGACAAGTCTATAAATATCCCCATTATTAAATCTATTATGCCTCAAATGGACAATGAGGGAAATTATGTGGGAAGTTTGGGTGATTTTTGTCGGTGGCTGGCCGCAGAAGCTGAAGCAATGGACATTCAAATTTTTCCAGGATTTGCTGGTAGTGATCTCATAATTGAAAATAATCGAGTTATGGGTGTAGTGACTGGTGATATGGGACTTGAAAAAGATGGCAGCCAGGGAGGCAATTATGTTCCAGGTATGGAGCTAAGGGCAAAATATACGTTATTTGCAGAAGGCTGTCGTGGTTCCTTATCCAAAAAGCTCATGGGCTTTTTCAATTTACGTCAAGGTGTTGACCCACAAACATACGGAATTGGAATTAAGGAATTATGGGAAATTCCACAGGAAAAATTTTCGGCTGGATATATACAGCATAGCTTTGGTTGGCCCTTGGACAATCGCACTTATGGTGGTTCATGGCTTTATCATTTTGGCAGTAATCTGGTTTCATGTGGTTTTGTTTTGGGATTGGATTACGAAAATACCTGGCTTTCTCCATTTGATGAAATGCAGCGTGTAAAAAAACATCCCATTATCCGCAAATATTTAGAGGGAGGCAGAAGAATAGGATACTCTGCCCGTGCATTATCTGAAGGTGGATACCAATCCATTCCAAAACTGACCTTTCCTGGTGGTCTATTAATCGGAGACGCAGCAGGCTTTTTGAATGTTCCAAAAATTAAGGGAACGCATACTGCAATGAAATCAGGAATGATTGCCGCTGAGTCGATTGTTGAGGCATTAAATACACAACAAGCAGAACCTATGATTTATCAATTTCGTATCCGTAAATCCTGGGTTTATGATGAATTGTATCAAGTGAGGAATATTCGTCCCGCATTTGCAAAATTTGGAGCAAGGTTTGCAACATTGTATACGGGATTTGATTCCTTGGTTCGGGGGAAAGTGCCTTGGACCTTTCGCCATCGTTTGGCTGATAACGATAAATTAAAAGCGGCTTCTTTATGTGTTAAACCTGATTATCCAAAGCCCGATGACAAATTGACATTCAGTCGTGAATCTTCCGTATTTTTGGCGAATATTGATCATCGTGATGATCAGCCTGTTCATCTGAAATTAAAAAATCCTTCAATTTGGAAAACGGTTAATTGGGATATTTTCAAGGCTCCTGAAACAAGATATTGTCCGGCTGGTGTTTACGAGGTTGTTGATGCTGATCATGAGAATCAAGAACCCAAATTACAGATTAATGCGCAAAATTGTATTCATTGTAAGACTTGTGATATCAAGGATCCAACACAGAATATCGATTGGGAAACACCTGAAGGCGGCAGTGGTCCCAATTATTCAGGGGGAATGTAGAAATCATTTAATTATGTGTAATTATAGAGAAAGGTCATTATGAAAGTAATTGTTCCGGTTAAAAGGGTTGTTGATTCCAATATAAAACCGCTGATAAAATCAGATGGATCCGATGTTGAGATTAATGGTGTAAAAATGTCCATGAATCCTTTTGATGAAACAGCTGTTGAGGAGGCTGTTCGTTTAAAGGAGAAAAAAATTGTCTCGGAAATTGTGGTTGTTTCCATAGGAGAAGCGAAATGCCAAGATACATTGCGAACAGCTATGGCAATGGGGGCGGATCGGGGAATTCTGGTGACAACGGATAAGGTTGTGGAGTCTCTGACCGTTGCAAAAATTTTGCAACACTTTGTGGACAGGGAAAAACCCGACCTTGTGTTAATGGGTAAACAGGCCTCAGATGATGATATGAATGCGACAGGGCAGATATTAGCTGCCAAACTTGGATGGGGACAGGGTACTTTTGTCAGTAAACTGGAGTTATCTAATGGACACGCAAAAATTGCCAGGGAAGTCGATGATGGACAGGAAATTCTCGAGCTAACATTGCCAGCGGTCATTACAACCGATTTACGGTTGAATGAACCTCGTTATGCATCATTACCCAATATTATGAAAGCACGTAAAAAGCCTTTGGAAACGGTCGCTTTATGTGAATTGGGAATTGAGGCAAAAAAACATTTGGAAGTTATTTCCGTAAAAGAATCCTCTTCATCTCGTGAAAGCGTCATTGTTGATTCCGTTGATGCATTACTTGATAAACTTAAAAATGAAGCAAAGGTAATTTAAGAATGACCGTTTTAGTTTTGGCAAGTTATGAAAAAGGTGATCAAATTCGTTCTATTACCCGATCAGCGATTACAGCCGCATCCAAACTAGGGGAAGTTCATGTTCTATTAGCTGGGAAAAACCTAGAAGCAATAACGAAAAAGGCTGTGGCGCTGGCTGGTGTTTCAAAGGTGCTGGTTGCTGATCATGAGGTGTATGCCCATATGTTGGCAGAGCCAACCGCAGATCTGATTGCATCTCTGGCCGATTCTTATGATACGGTTATTGTTCCTGCAAATGCTGAAGGAAAAGATATTTTGCCTCGTGTTGCTGGGTTGTTGGATATGCAGCCTGTATCTGATGTTATCGAAATTATTGATGCCTCCACCTTTGTGAGACCTATTTATGCTGGGAGCATTTTGGCAACGGTTAAGTCTCATGATTCCAAAAAGCTTTTATCTGTTCGTGGAACGGCTTTTGCTCCTGTTGCTGAAGATGGGGGGAGTGCCGAGATTGAGACTCTGGGTAATTTCCCCGGTTCAGAAAAATCATTATCCAAATTCTGTGAACTGCAAATTTCCCAATCGGACAGACCAGAATTGGAATCTGCCCGTGTTGTTATTTCAGGCGGACGGGGTATGCAAAGCGGTGAAAACTTTGTGTTAATTGAAAAGGTGGCGGATCAATTAAATGCCGCCATTGGGGCATCTCGTGCTGCAGTTGATGCCGGATTTATCAATAATGATTGTCAGGTTGGCCAAACAGGGAAAATTGTTGCTCCGGAATTATATATCGCAGTAGCCATTTCTGGTGCCATTCAGCATCTTGCGGGTATGAAAGACAGTAAGATCGTGGTTGCAATTAACAAAGATCCCGATGCTCCAATTTTCAAGGCTTCGGATTATGGTATTGTTGGCGACTTATTTGAAATTCTCCCTCAATTAGAGGAAAAACTTAAAGCATTAAGATAAAAGATATTCAATTGAGGCATGATTTTTTAACAATGTTTCAATTGAATGAATAAGGTTAAGTGGAAATATTAATAAGGTTAGGATTAGGGCGATGAAATGGGAATTACAGCAACCAAGAGATAAGTATTATGTTCCAGTTATAACCATTAAATGGTTGTTGATTCTTCATCTGGCCCTAATTGTATTGCTTAGTATTATGATTATTGGTGCCTGGGAATTATAGGAATTGGTGAGCAGTTTAATTTTAAGGTGGGGAATGGCATTCTAAATAATGAAAAATGGTGACATAATCAAGGGCAATTTTTTTTTCAGTATTTTATTAAGTATTTTTGCTTTGTTATTTTATGCTTGTCATGATGATGTAAAAGCCAAAGTTGTTCATATTGTTGCTGCTGAAAATATGTACGGGGACATAGCCCAACAAATAGGGGGTGATAACGTCAAGGTTGACGTGATTTTAAATAATCCTGATCAAGATCCGCATCTATTTGAATTGACCCCGCATATCAGCAGAATGACAAGTCAAGCTGATTTAATCATCATGAATGGTTTAGGGTATGATGACTGGATCAATCGGCTAATTTCCCGTGTTGAAATAAAAAACGGAAAGGTTATCTCCATTCAGGATTTGTTAAATCGTTCTGATGGTAGTAATCCACATTTATGGTATGATCTCCAATCAGTCAAGAAATTGGCTGGGTATTTGGAGCAAAAATTATCTGTTCAGGATCCTGAACACAAGAATTCTTTTGTGCATAATCGTGATTATTTTTTGCATGAAATCGACAGTATAGATCAGCGTATTCATAAAATTCGTGTTCAGCATCCTGATTTAAGCGTGGCTGCTACGGAACCTGTTTTTGGGTTGATGGCCAAACATATGGGTTTTAGGGTATTGGAAGAATCCTATCAATGGGTAATTATGAACGGTGGAGAACCGACTCCTCAGCAAACAGCCCAATTTATCCAGGATTTTAAAACCCATAAAATAAAAATCTTGTTTTATAATAATCAGGTCAGTAACGGCGCGACAGAGCATTTGAAAAAAATGGCGTCAATATATAAAATTCCTGTAATTGGTGTTGAAGAGATTATGCCTGTTTCTCTTTCTTATCAAACATGGATTAACCAGACATTAGATAAAATTGAGGCGGTAATACAGAGCATCCCCTGATGACAATCCTTGCTTGCAATAAGCTGCGTATCCAGTTTGGTAACCGGCTTGTTTTGTCAGATTTAACCTTTAGCATTGATGAACCCCAGTTTATAGGGGTTTTCGGTCCTAATGGAGCGGGCAAAACAAGTTTTATGAAAACAATTTTAGGTATTTTACCTGTTCAGCAAGGAACCTTAAAAATTTTTGGAAAACATCCAAGACAGGTAAGGAAGGAAATAGCCTATATCCCTCAGTATCAAAATATGGATAGCTTTCATTTGACGGGAAGATCATTTATTGCAAGTTCTGTCCATGGGAATCGTTTGGGTTTACCGTTTCTAACAAGAAAAGACCATCAGGAAATAGATCGGGTTCTGGATGATGTGGAGGCAAGGGATCTGGCTGATCTATCCTTGATGGAAATGTCGGGAGGCCAAAAACAGAGAATTTTATTGGCACAAGCCCTTTTGGGGGAGCCAAGATTTATTATACTGGACGAACCTTTTAATAACTTGGATCCCAAATGGGTAAAAGTTATTCTTGCCTTGATAAAAAATATACAGCAGGAAAGAAAAATTTCTGTCTTATTGTCAACGCATGATTTAAATCCGTTAATTCATGTTATGAATCAGGTATTATGTATTGGTAATCAATCAGCAATTCTGGGTAAGGTTCAGGATGTCATTACAGCAAAGACTTTAACGAAGCTTTATGGTTTTCCAATACAGGTGATAAAGGCAAATAATACGTGTTTTGTAACAACATCCTTTAATTAAGAAATTCGAAAGTATATTCTTGGATGCTTACCCTTGAATTTATGTATCATGCTTTTGCCGCTGCAGGGATTGTGGCTTTATTGACAGGGTTTATTGGTTATTTTCTTTTATTGAGAAGAGAGGCCTTTGCAGGACATGCATTATCGCATATAGGGTTCGCTGGGGCGACAGGGGCGGGACTGTTGGGAATATCCCCTTTTGTCGGACTGCTTGTTTTCAGTTTATTTGCTGGTGGATTGATCGGTTTTATAGGTCCACAGTTGAGGGATCGTGATATCGCTATTGGCCTGGTCCTGTCAGCATCAATGGGTTTAGGTCTGTTATTTCTTCATTTTTATACCCATTACGCGACACAAGTTACGAGCTTGTTATTCGGCAATATTTTTGCGGTTGATATAGTCATTTTATATGATCTTGTCGGTCTCGCATTATTTTGCCTGGCTGTTATGCTGTTTTTTATGCGACCTTTGTTATTTGCCACCTTGCAACCAGATTTGGCCGAGACAAGAGGGATCTCTTTACGATGGGTTTCGATAGTCTTTCTAATGCTGGTTGCCTGCATAACTGTTGCTTGTGTTCAAGTGACCGGTATTCTTTTGACCTTTTCTTTGATGATTGGACCTGCTGCTGTTGCCAGGCAATGGGGTAAGACAATATGGCGGGCACTTACGGTTTCGGTTTTCCTGGCAGTATTTGAAGCCTGGAGTGGTATAGTGGTTTCTTGGTATACAGACTTGCCAGTATCTTTTTGGATCAGCTTTTTTAGTTTTGTTATTTATTCAATAAGTTTGCTTTTTTTCAAAAGAAAAATATCATTTCGAAAGTATTTATAAATATCATATTGTATAAAGAGTAAGGATTGCTTAACATAACCCTTTATGGGGTATTTGAAAATTTTTATTTAAAAAGTTGATTTCTTCAGAATGCATGATTTCACGTCAAGTAAGAAATTGGTAATTTTTGTAACGGGATTATCAGGAGCTGGTAAAGCGTCCATTCTTCGGGTTTTTGAGGATCTTGGATATGAACTGGTTGATAATGCGCCTTTACAGCTTATTGCGGATGTTGTTGGGCGTGTTCAGGGACCCATTGCAATAGGCATTGATTCCAGAACCAACGGGTTTGAGGTGAATGCATTTCTAGAGGTTTTAAATAGTTTAAAGCAGGATTCATCCCTTAAGGTTGAACTAATTTACGCCACGGCAGAGTTGGACGTTTTGTTGCGACGTTATACAGCAACCCGTCGCCGTCATCCAATGGCTGCCAATGGTACGGTTAAGGACGGGATTAATGCTGAAATAGCCTTGATGAATCCATTACGAAATGTTGCTGATCTGGTTATTGATACATCGGATCTTCCCCCTATGGAATTAAGGTTGCTTGTGGAAACAAGGTATAACTTTAATCATCTGGATACTAAAAACCGCTTTACCCTAACCTTGATGTCTTTTGCCTTTCCTGTTGGAATTCCAAGAGAGGCGGACATGGTATTCGATGCGCGGTTTTTGCATAATCCTTATTATATATCAGAATTATCAGCACTGACGGGGCTGGATACGTCGATCCAAGATTATGTTAAAAGTGATCCTGATTATGAGAAATTTGTTGATCAGATTTATCAGATGCTAAATTTGATTTTTCCCCGTTTTGCGATAGAAGGAAAAAAATACGTCACAATTGCGGTAGGATGTTCTGGTGGACGTCATCGTTCAGTTACCGTTATAGAGGACCTTGCACGTCGTATTGTTAATTCTAAAGATAAAGAAATGCGTTTCCCTGCATTGGTTATCCATCGTGAACTGGCGCGGCAGGGAATTCAGACATGGCGATGGGTTGCCCATCCTCAATAAAAATTATAATAAGTGTAAATTGTTAGAATATTAGGTTTGGAATATTAATATGGATCAACAGATTATTCCTGTTCGTCGGGCTTTGATTTCTGTTTCTGATAAAACAGGTTTAATTGATTTGGCCAAGTTATTGGCTGAAAACAGCGTGGAAATCTTGTCAACAGGTGGGACAGCCAAAGCACTTCGGAATGCCGGAATAAAAGTGGTGGAGGTTTCGGATTTTACAGGATTTCCGGAAATTCTGGATGGTCGAGTTAAAACACTGGTGCCTCAAATTCATGGTGGGTTATTGGGACGACGTGATCTGTCCAGTCATCAGGAACAAATGAAACAGCATAATATTTTGCCGATTGATTTGTTGTGTGTCAATTTATACCCTTTTGAGGAAACAGTCGTGTCAGGCGCCGGTAAAGAAGATATTATAGAAAATATTGATATCGGTGGTCCAGCTTTAATCAGGGCTGCATCTAAAAACCATAGTCATGTCGCGGTGTTGACGGATGTTCATCAATATGCTGCTTTTAAAGAAGAGATGAAGCAGAATGGTGGAACAACAATACAGCAGCGGCGAAAATGGGCCCAGGCGGCTTATGCCCGGACCGCTGCATATGATGCTGCGATTGCCAGTTGGTTTGCAGGTCAGGCAAAAGATATATTTCCAGAACGCCTAAATTTAAGTGGCCAACGGAAACAGATTTTGCGATACGGGGAAAACCCTCATCAACAGGCTGCTTTTTATACGAATGATGAACAACGTCCGGGTGTTGCAACAGCCCAACAATTACAGGGTAAAGAGCTTTCCTATAATAATTTTAACGATACAGATGCAGCTTTTGAAGCGGTGGCTGAATTTGATAAACCATCTGTTGTTATTGTCAAACATGCAAACCCTTGTGGTGCAGCAAGCGCATCTTCTTTATCAGAAGCTTGGGATTTGGCTTTACGGTGTGATCCTGTTTCTGCTTTTGGAGGAATTATTGCGGTCAATCGTCCATTAGATAAAGAAACCGCACAAAAAATTATAACTATATTTAGTGAAGTGATTATTGCTCCAAAGGTCAATTCAGATGCATTGGAGATCCTTTCAAAGAAAAAGAATGTAAGGGTTTTAGAAACAGGGGCAATGCCTGATCCATTGGCACAAGGTATGACGGTTCGTACTTTGGCGGGTGGGTATCTTTTACAAAATCGTGATAATGGACGACCTTCCGATTTTAAGGTTGTAACTAAACGCGAACCTACTGAAAAGGAAATGGAAGATCTGATTTTTGCCTTTACGATTGGCAAGCATGTTAAATCAAATGCAATTATTTATGTTAAAGATAAAGCGACTGTAGGGATAGGTGCGGGTCAAATGAGTCGTGTCGATTCAGCCAGGATTGCCGCCCACAAAAGTGCGGAAGCAGCTCAAGCAGCCGGTTTAGAAAAACCCATGACCCGGGGAAGTGTTGTTGCTTCAGATGCCTTTTTTCCATTTGCAGACGGTTTGCAGGCTGCCGTAGCGGCAGGAGCCACTGCGGTTATTCAGCCAGGTGGTTCAATGCGTGACAATGAGGTGATTGCGGCCGCAGATGAGGCTGGAATTGCAATGGTTTTTACGGGAATGCGCCATTTCCGTCATTAAAAGGTCAAGGGAAAATGAAACGGATAGGTTTGTTCTGTATTTCTTCTTTATTTCTGTTTGTGCAGTTTGCTTATGCGAAAGAATATCGCTTGAAAAGTCAATTTGATCCAGCTTCGGTTCAATGGTCTAAAACAACAGGAAATGCAGCGGTCGCAGGTATGGGTATCTATCGATTATCCGATGGTACGATGAAAAGTTGTGCAGGACAAACCGTCTATTATTATCCCTATTCTGATTATGTAATGGAACAGTTGCAGTTTAGAATGCGAGGTATTACCAATATCAAGAATTTAAATCCACAGTCTGTTCAATACCGTTTTTCCGTAACTTGTGATCAAGAAGGTGATTTTCACATTGCCTATTTGCCGGCAGGAAAATGGATTTTTGTAATGAATATTCCTGTGGTTAAAAATGATGAAGACTATTCTTTTTACAATCAAGAATCAGATTTAAGTGGTGTCGCTGGGGAAGGGAATGGCATTATTTATCGGATTGTAACCCTTACCCCTCAAAAAGTCACGCAGGTTCCCTTGATTCAGGGGGATGTTAACAGCCATTAACATGAATGGTTTTGTTGATTTTTTTTATTGAATTAATAATCGTGAATTTCGTCAAGATCGGTAAAGCGTGTAAATTCTCCTTCAAAAAAGAGGTCAATTTTACAGGTTGGGCCGTGACGTTGCTTTTCAAGAATGAGTTCTGCTTTATTATGAACCTTATTCATATCTGCTTGCCATTTTTCCAAGGCAATTTGATATTTATCCTCATTTTCAAATGTGGTCGGTTTCGGCATGCGTTGCTGTAAGTAGTATTCATCACGATAGACAAACATGACGCTATCGGCATCCTGTTCAATTGAGCCAGATTCTCGTAAGTCTGAAAGTTGCGGACGTTTATCTTCTCGGCTTTCGACTTGTCTTGAAAGTTGTGAAAGTGCAATAACGGGAATGTTAAATTCTTTTGCCAGAGCTTTTAATCCTTGGGTAATTTGTGAAATTTCCAAGACCCGACTTTCAGGTTTACTGCCAACGGATGGACGCATCAGTTGTAAATAGTCGACGACAACCAATCGCAACCCTTTTGTTCGAGATAATCTCCGGCAGCGTGTTCGCATGACGGATAGACTGATTGCAGGTGTATCATCAATGTAGAGAGGAAGCTGTGATAATTCTCGGCTGACTTGAACAAAGCGATCAAATTCCTTTTGTCCAATTTCTCCACGACGGATGCGTTCACTTGAAACACGTGATTCCTCGGAAAGTAAACGGGTGGCCAATTGTTCAGAAGACATTTCCAAAGAAAAAATGGCAACAGTTCCTATTTTATGATGATTTGTATCCGATTGAATTTGTGATTCTTGTAAAAGATTGCGTGCCGCATTAAAAGCGATTTTAGTTGCCAGGGCAGTTTTTCCCATGGCAGGTCGACCAGCCAGAATAATTAAGTCAGAAGGATGCAATCCCCCAGTTCTTTTATCCAGGTCACGTAATCCTGTCGTGAGTCCGGCGATTCCGCTACTGTTTGTAAAAGCCTTTTCAGCAATTGTAATGGCTTCTGTTAATGCATTTTCAAAGGTGACGAAACCACCCTCTTGCCCTTTATGCGTGGCAAGCTGGAAAAGCTTTTCTTCGCCCAAAGAAATCTGATCAGTGCCATTTATTTCAGTATTTGATTGAAAAGCTTCGTTGACAATATCCTCGCCAATATCAATTAACTGTCTTCTTATCCAGGCATCATGAATAATTTTACCATAATCCTTGGCATTAATAATTCCCACCATGGATTGTAACAATTGTCCTAGATAAGCTACTCCGCCAACCTGATCCAATTTTCCCGAATGTTCAAACTCAGCTTTCAAAGTAACGGCATCCGCTATTTGACCGGCTTCAATACGCTTTACAATAGCATCGTAGATTTCTTTATTGATAGGATCTGAAAAATGTTCACCAATCAAAAAATCGGCGATTTTATCATAAGCTTTATTGTTGGTCAGTAAAGCACCAAGCAATGCCTGTTCCGCTTGAATATTGGTTGGAGGCAGTCTTTGTGACATTTCCAACAAAGATGATTTACTAGAACTGGATTCTTTATTACTCACGTTTTTATTGTATCACTTTTTGTTGATTAATAGGGTTGTTAATTGTGGGGAAATCTGTGGATAATGTGGATAAGTTGATTGTTTTATGAAGTTGTATATAGGCACTCATGATATGATAAAATGAACTGGTTGGAATTTTATCGTTTCTATAATGATAGTGATCATCTAATTGATCTTGCCATGTGCCTGACGGGCAGTGGGTAAAATAACGATATAATAAGTTATGAAGAATTTGGACAAGATGGTGGCAACTCGTTTCATCTTGATTATGAATTGTCGCCCGTAAAGCTTCTGTCTGAACCCATAATCGGGCAGATTTATGGGTTAGTGTCCCGTCTCTTCTTACTTTATCCGCAACGAGTCCGGTTTTTTGATCAATGGCATGTAAACGGTTAAAAAGAAATAGACGGTCAATTTCGTTTTTATAACTGATTCCAGTCAAGCGTTGATATTCGTAAAGTAGCCAAATCCATTCATATTGATGTCCCGGCTCGATGCTTTCCCGAGCCATGCAAGGAGCATTAAACCACCCTTCAGTATAATATTCACCTAAAACACCAGCTTGATGATCAAAAAAATGATTTTTAAATAGAGAAATAAGTTTATGGGCTAAAAGAAGATCTCGTTCATTTTGGGTAACTTCGAACAAGGCCAGCGTTGCTTCCAGGAGATGCATATGCGGGTTTTGTTGACGATATCCGGCAGTCAAGGGGAGAATATTTTTAAAACCACCATCAGGATAAGCCATAAATTGCAGGATCCATTGTATGGTCTGGCGGGCCTGTTGAATGGGTCTGGGATTATTACTCAATTTTCCATACCAGGCCAGAGAGAAAATGATAAAGGCTAGATCATATAAATCAGAAGCTTTATCAAGAATCTTTCCATTTCGTGTTAGGGATTTTGCCCAATGTCCCTCACCTTGAAGGGCATTTTGCATAAAAACATATATTCTTTCAGCAATTATGTTGCTCTTTGTCCATCCCAAAAGTCCTGCTTGACTAAAGGTATAAAGTTGACGTGCCTGAACACGCATTCGTTTGTATCCAGGAAAATCAGGTTGTCCATCAAGCTTTAGTTGTTCATGAACTCCGTAAAGAAAAGGGTTTTCTGCGGTTCCATCACATCCTATTGTTCCCCAATATGGTAAGGCCTTATCAAATAACCAGGAAGTAAAGAGGATATAGTATCGGGTTATATTTTGGGAGATAGGCATAATACTTGACTTTTTAGACTCAAATTAACATTGATTTATAAATGTTTTATTTTATCAATAATATTGGTGGTTGAAAAACCTTTCTGCAATTCTGTCAAAATAACTTTGCCGTTATATTGTTCAACGATATCCTGTCCAACAACTTCTTTTCCAATATAATCTGCCCCTTTGATTAGAATATCAGGTTTTATATGTTGAATAAGATTAAGGGGGGTATCGTCGTCAAAGGCAACAACGGCATCGACATACCGTATGGCAGAAATGAGTCTGGCGCGTTCTTTTAACGGATTAATAGGTCTTTTGGGTCCTTTTAAACGTTGAATACTTGTATCTGAATTCAGTGCAACGATAAGCCGGTCACATTGTGTGCGTGCTGATTGCAAAAGCGATATATGACCTGTATGGAGGATGTCAAAACATCCATTGGTAAAACCAATAGTAAGCCTCTGTTTTTTCCATTTATTGACTTGAAGGGTCAAATCATTCAGTGAAATCAGTTCAGGTGTAACAAGAGGAAAAGCCTCTTCTGAGGATTGTGCTTTCAGTTCATTTTTAACTTCTGCAATGGTGGCGGTGGAGGTTCCCGCTTTTCCGATTACGACACCAGCAGCTGCATTTGCAATATGCATTGATTCCCTTATGCATAATCCCGAGGCGACCCCCAATGCCAAGGTTGCAATAACTGTATCGCCCGCGCCAGAAACATCAAATACCTCCCTAGCTCGGGAGGGTATATGTTGGGTGTTTCTGTTTTTTTCAACTAATGTCATTCCCTTTTCTGATCGCGTGATCAGAATGGCTTGTCCCTGGGTGATATCTAAGAGTTTCTGTCCTGCCTTTTCAAAATCGGTATCAGTTTTCAGGGACATCTGCACGGCCTGGCTTGCTTCAGCAATATTGGGTGTGATACAGGTTGCATGTCTATAAAGGGAAAAATCCCTGGATTTAGGATCAACAAATACAGGCAGGCTGTAATGCTTGGCCCTTTGTATGATAAATTGAATGATCTCAGGGTGACAGACCCCCTTTCCGTAATCAGATATGATAACAGCCTGAACAGATGGAATATTTTTTTCAATATTTTCAATCAATAGGGTGATTTCTTCGGAATGAAGGGGAATAAGACTTTCTTCATCTGCACGAATGATTTGTTGATTTGCAGCGATAAAGCGCGATTTACAGATAGTTGGGCGATAGGGAGAGGAAATAATGGAATCTTCGGGAATATATTTCGAACGCATTATTTTTTTTATTTTCAATGCATATTCATCATTTCCGACTAATCCAACCAGAACAGCCTTACCATTTAGGGATAAAATATTATTGGCAACATTTCCAACACCGCCCAGCATTTCTTTTTGGCTGTTTAAATGAAGAACAGGTACTGGTGCCTCGGGTGAAATACGCTGGACATTTCCGTAAATAAAGCGGTCCAGCATAATATCGCCTATGCACAGGATGGTTAAGGCTGAAAAATCCATTTTAGTATTATCGCTCATGTTGAAAATTTTGAATGAAAGGGTCTAAAAATAATTGTCTGTCTGTTTTTAATCGTTCGCTGGCTAAAATAGATTCAATTTCTTCAATAGCCTTGTTTAATTGATGATTAATAATAACATAATCGAATTCATTCCAATGGGATATTTCATCCATTGCCTTGTTCATTCTATTGTTAATTTCGTCAATATGGTCTGACCCTCTCAGTTGAAGGCGATTTTTTAGTTCATTAAGTGAGGGGGGCAAGATAAAGATACCTACAACATCATGGGGTAAAGCCTTACGAATCTGTTGATGTCCTTGCCAATCTATGTCAAAGATAAGGTCTTTGCCTTCCGACAATAGTTTTTCGACCGGAGCCCTGGGTGTACCATAACCTCGACCAAAGACGGTTGCCCATTCCAGTAACTCATCATTTTCTGCTTGTTTTTCAAATTCTTCTTGACTGATAAAATGATAATGAACACCGTGTTCCTCACCGGGTCGAGGGTCACGGGTTGTTACTGAGATCGAAGGAAACAAATTGGGTTGAGTCGCCCGGAGAGCATTGGCAATTGTTGATTTTCCAGCACCAGAAGGAGCGGAAAGAACAAAACAGATTCCTCTTTTTCTTGGAGTTGATGTTGATTTGGCTTTAGATTCAGACATACCTTGATATTCCTTGATAAGCAGTAATTATTCAAGCTTATAACAGAAAAGTAAACAATATATGTATATGAAATTACGATCAGTTCTAATCACGGGGGCATCATCAGGTATTGGGTATGCCTTGGCTATTCGGCTTGCCAAACCGGGGGTCACATTGCATTTATCAGGCCGGCGTTCGGATGCTTTGGCAGGATTGGCTGAAAAATGTTGTCAATTGGGTGCCAATGTTCATATGAAAATTATTGATGTCTGCAATCATCAGGAAATGGATAAATGGATTAAATCTGTTGGACAGCTTGATCTTGTATTGGCTTGTGCAGGAATTTCTTTCGTTCCCCATGTTGAGACCCATGCGCATGTTATTCCAGAACCAATTGCACAGTGCTATAAAATCATGCAGACCAATATGAATGGTGTCCTCAATACAGTTCTTCCCGCAATTGAGGTGATGCAAAGACAGGAATGCAATTCAGAACATATACGAGGAAGAATAGCTGCTATTGCCTCAATTGCAAGCTTTTTCACTTCGGCCTGGGCTCCATCTTATTGTGCGTCAAAAGCGGCTGTGGATCGGTTTATGGTGGCGAGTGGTATGGGTTGGTGGAAAAAATGCAGAATTCAGTTAACGAGTGTTTGTTGTGGTTTTGTTGAAACACCGATGACACAAAAAAACAAATTTTATATGCCAGGGAAAATATCGGCGGATAAGGCGGCACAATTGATATTGGAAGGGATAGAAGGGCGAAAAAGGCGTGTTATTTTTCCAGTTTGGCTTGCCATTATCGCAAGAACCCTTGATTTGTTTCCTGTTTCTTTTTTGGAAAAAATCTATTTGCCTTATCTTCAGGAACAGGATCGTCATAAATAAAAGATTTATGAATCAATGATCTGTGTGTAAAAGTTTCTATTATTTCTTTAAAATTAAGACCGTGATTTATTATGATAATTTTTGCCAAAGATCCATCAATACATAAACCCCGTTTTTGTGAAGGGTCTATTATGCGGCATGTGATCGTTATGGCCGGAACCGGCACAATTGGGTTAATGGCTGTTTTTCTGGTTGATTTTCTGAATCTTTTTTATATTTCCAGATTGGGGGATACACGTTACACGGCAGCTATTGGTTTTGCTAATGTAATTAACTTTTTGCAGGTGGCGATCTGTATTGGTATGTCTATTGGAATCACGGTCGTGACTGCACGGCTGATTGGGGCCAAAAAACATGATTTGGCAGGTCAGATTATAAATTCGTTTTTATTATTGATGACGGTAATTATGATTGTAATTGGTATTGCGATCATGGTTTTCCGATATCCAATTTTATCTTTGTTAGGGGCACAGGATTTAGTGCTTGAACAAGCCGGTCAGTTTATAGCTATTACTTCCCCTTTTTTATGTTTTATAGGGTTGGGAATGGCATTGTCTGGATTGTTAAGGGCGGTGGGTGATGCAAAAGGATCCATGTATATTACAATTGCAGGAGCTCTGGTCACTGCGGTTTTGGATCCTTTGTTCATTTTATATTTGGGTTGGGGATTGGAAGGAGCGGCAGTAAGTACCGTTTTTTCACGAGCGGCTGTTGCCGTTTTTGGTTTTTATAGTTTGAGGAAGTATCAATTAATTCATAAGCCAGTTTGGAAAAAGATCTTTTCTGATTCTTATCCTGTTTTTGTAATTGCATTTCCTGCGATTTTAACCAATCTAGCGACACCAGCAGGAAACACTTTTGTTATCAAGACAATGGCATCTTTTGGAAGCGATGCAATTGCGGGACAAACCGCAATTGATCGTATCGTTCCTGTAGCATTTGCGTTTGTATTTGCTTTGACGGGTTCGGTGGGGCCGATTATTTCGCAAAACTTCGGTGCCGGGTTTAGGGATCGGATGTGTGAAACTTTGATGGTCTCACTGAAATTGGTATGTTTATGTGTTTTATGTGCATGGATCCTTTTTTTTGTTGGAGAGGAATGGATCGTCAAAATGTTTGCGTTAAAGGCGGCAGGTATTGAACTGATGCGGTTATTTTGTCACTGGGTTATTTTAAGCAATTTATTTTTGGGGATGTTATTTGTTTCCAATACGGCTTTTAACAATTTGGGATATCCCTTATTATCGACCCTGTTTAATTGGGGTAGAGCCACGTTGGGGACAATTCCCTTTGTCTGGTTTGGTGCAACCTATGGCCCAAAAGGAATATTGGTTGGTCAGGCAATTGGGGTTATGCCTTTTGGATTTTTTGCGGTTTTATGCGCTTTTTATGTCTTGCGTAATATTAAAATAAACATGGTTTCGTATCAATGAAATTTCATTTCATATTTGATTGGTTTTAAAATTACGATCCCATTTTTGAATAAGGGGATATAAAACAACCAGCAAAATCAAGACAATAATGGCAGCGATAAAAAGATTTAAAAATAAATTTTGATATAATCGAAGTGTAAGATGGTCAGTTGCTGTATTGATATTTTTTGAGGCTGCAAGATTTGCGATTTTACTGCCTATGTAAAGGGAGATACCTGAAGCCATGAAATAAGATCCGGTCATAAACCCATTCATGGATGCCGGGACATAGCGGGCAATGACTGCCAAACCGAGACCACTGGTTAAAAGTTCTCCCAGAGAAAGGAAAAAATAACCATATATCATAACCCAGGAGGATAATTGTGGAGTTGTGCTTCTAAAACAGGCAAACCACCAAATACCAAAGGCGAAGGCGACAAAACTGAAACCGGTAATGAATTTTGTGGCAATGGAAATATCATATGATTGCCTGTTTATATAGTCATATAGTTTTGCAAGAATGGGGCTGAGAATGATAATCGCAATGGGATTGAGCGCCTGAAACTGTCCCGAAGACCAATTGAAAAGATGATATGATCCGATATAAAAAGCGGGATTTATATTCCGTTGCGCGAACAAGGTCAAAGATGTTGACATTTGTTGATAGAAAATAAAGTAAAGCATTCCTTCCAGAGTTAGGATATACATTATTTTTAGACCATAACGATTTGATGAATCAATCCTGTAATACATGATGATCCATAAAAGAAAGATCAGTATAGCCGCAGCCCACATACATGCAGCAATCAAGGTTGCCGATTGAATCAGAAAGGTCATTCCGGAAATAAAGGTGACAATCCCTAGAAAAATCAGACCTTGAACCGGCCAGGATAATGGATCCTGATCTTTCTTGGGCAAATAGGGATTTAATCTTTTATGTGTGGCAAAATAATTGAGAATGCCAAGGACAAGTCCTATAAAACAGGTGATAAAGGCAGCGGACCATCCATAATAGTCTTTAAGAATTGGACAGAGAAGCATGGAAACGGTCGAGCCAATATTGACTGCCATATAATAAAGGGTAAAGGCAATGTCCAGTTGATCATCGTTTTGATCATAAATGCGTCGAACCAGCGTTGCCGCATTGGGTTTAAAAAGACCGTTTCCTGTACTGATGACAGCCATGGTAAGATATAGAATGGCTATATCATGGGTTGCCTCTGCCAATAAAAGATAGCCCATTGCAAGAATTATGCTGCCATAAAGCATCGCTCTTCTGTTTCCAATGATTTTATCGCCAATCCATCCCCCAAGTACTGGTGCGGCATAAGTCATCGCTGAAAATGCACCGATTAGAAGATTGGCATTCTGATCATTGAAATGCATTCTGTTAATGAGGAACAGCACTAAAATGCTTTGCATACCGTAATAGCCAAAGCGCTCCCATAATTCGATGAAAAGGACAACGGAGAAAGCTCTATTTTTCTCCCTGAAAGGATGGATGGTTACAGAAGAGGTATGCACATGTGTCTCGGTCTAAAAAAGGATATCATTATAAAAAAATTGATTGTTTCTCATTTTGAAGTAAACAGTATATAATTACAGAAAACCATAAATATGTGTATATTCGTATTAAATTTATTAAATTTATTTAGGTTTGTGGTCGTTTATGAAAAACAATCAATGGAAATTAGCCGGCTGTTTTTTGGTAAGTTCTGTCTTTGTTAATGCCAATCTGTCAGAAAGCCTGGCCAGGCCAGAAAATGGAAATATACATCATATACGGGAGGTTGATCCGGTTCAGAAAAATAATCGGGTTGCAAAAACTGTTTTGGATTTTTCAGTATTGCCTGTTGTTAAGGGAAATGTTGCACAATATCTTCCTACCCCTTATGGCAATTTGGGTGGATTGTTATTAACGGATGGAACACAAATCATGTTTTCCACAATGTTTGGGGAAATTGTGAAATCCTTTGTTCATCCGGGTCAGGACGTGGTGATTCGTGGGTTGAAAGCCTATTCATTACCTTTTGTCCAGGCTTTTGAGATTATCAATCAACGTGGAGAACAGATTGAGGAGGATAGTCCCGAGGCAAACTTTTCACCTGTACCTATTACTGGACCAGATTTGTCTGTAAATGGTACAATCAAGCAAGTTTTGTATAATTTGCAAGGCGATAAAATGGGTGTTGTTTTAAAGGATGGAACAGTTATTTATATTCGCTCTTCCGATATTAAAAAACTTGATTTTATTTTGAGTGTAGGTCAGAAAATTTATGTTAGCGGGATGGGAAATGCCAATTCTCTGGGTAAAGCGTTACAGGCAAGGATAATCGGTAAGACGGAAAATACCATGGTAGAATTGTCGCAATTTAATGTTCCACCAACTGGTGCTCCTGCAGGAAGTCCATCGTATGATTATATTCCGCAGTAGTTTTCTTTGAAATTGGTTTTTGAAGAAGTGTTTGGATCAGTTATTGGTTTCAGTTTGGAGGTTTGAAGCTATAACAATGAATCAGGAAAAGAATCAGTTTGATGCCTTTGATCAGAAATTGAATAGTTTTGAAGATCGATTAAATCCACGCTCTTCAAAAAAACGAGAAAAAAAAACAGAATATGGCGATAATCCTTGGTTTTTTGCCTGTCGTGCTGGTGTAGAAGTAGTATCTGCCTTTATTGTCGGTCTTGTAATAGGATATGGATTGGATTATTGGTTATCAACAAAACCAGTTTTTATTCTTATATTTTCAGTTTTAGGAATGATTGCGGGCATTTTTAATATCTGGCATCTTGTTAAACCTAATGATATAAGGTTAAAATAAATGCTATTTTTGGTAAGATTCGGTTTATATTGGGAGAAAATTAGTGGCCGGTCATAATATAGACGCGCTCGGTCAATTTGAGTTGCATCCAGTTTTTGGAACCTTGGGTGAAACAATTCGTTTCAGCCAGTCAGAATTAATGATGGTGATTGCAGCAGTAATTGTCCCGGTCGCTATTTATTTTGGCATGCGTCGTAAGGCAGTGGTTCCCGGTCGTTATCAGGCGGCAACAGAGATACTATATGAATTTGTATATAGTATGGCTGTGGGAACCATGGGTGAAAAGGGCAAAGGATTTTTCCCATTTATATTCGCATTGTTTTTCTTCATCCTGACGGGGAACTATCTTGGGCTTTTGCCTTTTTCCTTCGCTTTTACCAGTCATATCGTTGTAACGGTCAGCTTGGCCTTGATGGTATTTGTCTTGGCAATCATTGTTTCCCTTAAAAATCAGGGACTGAAATTTTTTGCCCATTTCATGCCTGCTGGAGCGCCAATTTTAATGGCCCCGTTATTGGTGCCCATTGAAATCCTGTCCTATTTGTCGAGACCTGTCAGCCTGTCTATTCGTTTGTTTGCGAATATGGTTGCTGGTCACGTCATGTTGGAAATGTTTGCTGCTTTCACGATTATGTTGGCTGCTGGATTGGGATTGGCTGTTGGCGGTTTTTTAGGTATATTTCCTATTTTGCTCAATATAGCCTTATTTGCCCTTGAACTATTGGTTGGTGCATTGCAAGCTTATGTATTTACAATCCTTACCTGTATGTATTTACAAGAAGCCGTTCATCATTAACTTTGGGTTTCGTTTACTTTATTTTTAATAACAAGGAAAAAACAAATGGATCATTCGCTTCTTTTGGCTGCAAAACAGATTGGTGCCGGCCTCGCTGTTATCGCTCTTTCCGGTGTTGGTATTGGTATTGGTAATATTTTTGCAACTCTGGTAAGCAGTATTGCTCGCAATCCAGCTTCCCGTTCCCATGTATTTGGTTTGGGAATGTTGGGCTTTGCTCTCACAGAAGCTGTTGCCCTTTACGCACTCCTGATCGCCTTTCTTATTCTGTTCATGTAAAGGGTTCTTTTATATGAGACGCTTTTCAGTCTTTTTTACCCGTCTGGCGGCGTCTCTCGTGGCGGGGGGATGTGCAAGCCTGTTGCTGGCACCTGTTTTTGCTACGAATGCCAGAGCTGCTGGCATGCCCCAGATGGACTTTAAAAACCCATTGGTAATGGGTCAATTTTTTTGGGTATTGATTATTTTCTTTTGTTTATTTCTGGTGGTGAAATATTTTTCAATTCCTCAGGTTGAAAATGTCATTTCCCATCGTCGTTCAAAAATTGATCAAGACTTGAATTCCGCACGTCAGGCTAAGGCACAGGCTGATAAAGCTGTCGCTGCATTAAATAAAACACGTCATGATGCCGCCTTGGAAGCGCAAAGACATGTTGATGCTATTTTACAGGAAACCAAAGCGGATTCTGCGAAAAAAATGCAGGAATTGCAAGGTAAGCTTGATCAGGAAATGAAGATTACTGAAAAACGCATCATTGAAGCTCGAAATAAAGCCCTGACCCAGGTTGATCAAATGTCAAAAGAGGTTGCGTATCTTTTGGTAAGGAAAATGCTGAATGAAGAGATAGATAGCGGCGTTATTGATCAAAAGATCAGACAGTTTGTCCCTTCGTCTTCACATTAAACAAGCAGAGAGAGTATGATGCTTTTTTTACAAGAACCACGTTTTTGGGCTGCTATTGCATTTATTTTATTCTTTGTCCTGTTTGGTAAAAAGATTTGGCGTCCCTTGGCTGCAATGATGGATAAACGGTCTGCACAGATACAGGCGGCACTGGAAGAGGCCAGCCGTTTGCGTCGGGAAGCTGAAGAAATATATACGAATGCCAGAAAAGAGCATGAGGCTGCCAAAGAAGAGGCAGAGAGAATGCTGCAAAATTCCAAGGAAATTGCAGCCCGTATTGCTGCCAAAGCAAAAAAGGATGCAGAATTTGCGGCTGAACGTCATGAACAGCTTATTCGTCAAAGAATGGCTGCTTCTGAACAAGAAGCCATTTCAGTTGTTCGTAAAGAGGCTGCTGAAATTGCTGTAAAAGCTGCAAGAGAAGTAATTGCATCTGTTATGACTGAGGAAAAAGATAAGTCCTTAATTGATCATGCAATTGCTGAAGTTCCCAAGATGTTGGCCAAAGACCAATATAATGCCTAATTTTATTCGTCTCGTTCATGCACATGAATTATAAACTTTCAATTGTAGTTGCTGTTTTAAACGAGGCGGATAATATTTTACCTGTCTGTCAGGAAATTGCTTCTGTTTTGCCAAAGTTGCCTGATAGTGAAGTTATTTTTGTTAATGATGGAAGTACTGATCATACGCTGGATCAGTTAATCGAAATAAAAAAAACGATTCTTCCCGGGCTTGTTATTTTATCTCATCCCAAATGTTGCGGTAAATCAGCTGCATTATTGACTGCAATCAAAGTTGCAAAGGGGGAATGGATTGCAACTCTGGATGGGGATGGTCAGGATGATCCCATTGATATTGTTGCAATGTGGGATGTAATGCAGCGACATCAAGGAAAACCCCCGTTAGTTGTAGGGGTAAGATTAAAGAGACATGATAATTTTTCCCGTCGGTTTGCAACGCGGTTTGCAAATGGGTTAAGACGCCGTTTGTTGAATGATGGCTGTCCAGATACGGGTGCGCCAATGAAATTGTTTATGAAAAACGATTTTCTTTCCTTACCGCAGTTTGAAGGGTTACATCGTTTTTTACCGGCTTTATTTGCCCATTATGGCGTTCCTCTATTATGTTATCCTGTCCATCACAGGCAAAGACTGAATGGATTTTCTAAATATACCAATTTAAATCGTGCCCTTGTGGGAATAAGGGATTTACTGGGGGTAATGTGGTTGTTAAATCGTATTCATTTGCCTGGTAATATTAGAAAGTCTTAAGACCGAAACAGATCAAGATAAAAAGGGATAAGCATGAGTATTTCTCATCTCTCGGAACCGTCTTTTCGTTTGAAGGCAAGTCATTATTTGTGGCTTGCCTTGTTTGTTTTTGTGTTGTTTTTACCTGGTAGAGCAAGCCTTCCACCACTGGATAGGGATGAGGCCCGGTATATGCAGGCAACATCTCAAATGCTGGAGAGCGGTAATTATGTTGATGTTCGGTTTCAGGACAAGCCTCGTTATCTGCAACCTGCCGGAATTTACTGGTTGGAAGCGTTTTCTGTTAAGGCGGCATATTCCATCAGTCATAAAGAGGTTTGGCCATATCGCATTCCTTCCCTCTTTGCTGCGGTTGGATCTGTTTTACTGACTGTATGGATAGGCAGTCTATTATTTGATTCATGTGTTGGTTTATTGGCGGGTATTTTTCTGGCAGTTTCGGTAATACTTACTGCGGAAGGTCGTATGGCCACAATAGATACGACTTTACTGTTTTTCATTTTGCTTGCCCAAACGAGTGTTGCAAAAGCGTGGTTATCCCGTTCATCTGTGGAAAAATCACCTTTTCACATTGCCGCAATCTATTGGGGCGCAATTGGGTGTGGATTGATGTTGAAGGGGCCAGTTATTCTCATCCCAACCTTATTGACTCCCTTGACTCTAGCCTGGGTTCAAAAGGATAAATCATGGTGGAAACAATTAAGGCCCGGCTATGGCTGGTTAATTTCTGTAATGATTGCCCTACCCTGGTGTATTGCCATTGCCTTGATAAGTCATGGACAGTTTTTCACAAATGCAGTTGGTACGAATTTTTTAGGGAAGGTTGCGTCAGGACAACAGGCGCACGGATTACCACCAGGGTATTATCTTCTGGTTTTTCTAATTGCATTTTGGCCGGGTTCCCTGTTTACGGCATGGTCGTTACCTTTTATATGGATGGAAAGAAAAACTGAATCAGTAAAATTTTTGTTATGTTGGATTATTCCCCATTGGATGGTCTTTGAGGTTATTGCAACCAAACTTCCCCATTATGTATTGCCTACATATCCTGCGATTGCAATTCTTACATCTGCTGCATTATGGAAAATTTCTGAAAGGTGGTATGGTCCAATTTCTGTCTTAGGAAAGGGGCTGTTTTATTTTTATATGATTTTATGGTGTTTGGTTGGAGTCATTCTGGCTGTTGGAAGTGTTATCTGGGCACATTTCATGACAGGGGAATGGTATTATGCCGCGATGATCGGGGCAGTCACTGTATTATGTCTGATTGGGTATGTTATTTACTGTTTCTGCAAACAAAATGTTCAAAGGGCTTCTCTTTTTTCCATATTGGCCGCTCTAATTGTTTATATTCAACTATTCGTAATCTTGATTCCTTCTTTACAACCAGAATGGTTGAGTTATAAAATCGCACGAACTGTTCATTTTCTTAAACCCTGTCAGGAAACGGTTTTGGCCTCGGCCTCTTATTCAGAACCAAGCCTGGTTTTTTTAGTTGGGAAAGAGACACAGCTGATCAACGTGATGAAAACAGCTGCATTTCTTGAAAAGAATAAGGTGTGTGGAATGGCTTTGGTTGATCGGAAAGATCAGAAAGCATTTAAAGAGTATTTGGATAAAGATAATATTTCCGTCGATTTATTGGGAGAAATCAAAGGATTAAATTATTCGACTGGAAAAAAATTGAATTTGGGTCTGTATAAAGTTCATTCATGGTAATTAAAAGAGATTGATACGAAATGCTGTTTTTGAAAAGCAAAGATAATGATTCATTATTGGGTATTGTTTAATTTTGAATAACGGCATTTTTTAATTTAATGGGTAAAAATTGATAAGTTAAAAAAAATACGAAACAATAATGGACGAATAAGATAATCAATAATTAAAAACACAATGATAGGACTGATATCTATACCACCAAGATCCGGTAAAATTCTTTGAATGGGTCGTAAAATCGGCTCGCAAAGCCTGCTTAGGAAAGTGCCGATTACATAAACGGCCCGTGCGTTAGGATTAATGATGTTAAGTGCAAATAAAAAACTGAAAATACAATAGGCAAGCAGGATGAAAGAATAAAGGCTTAATAAGGTTTGAAGTAATTGATATAGTTCAAACATATCTAATTCCTTGATAACGGATTCTGATGGTAAATTATGGTATAAATTATATAATTCTTTCTTGACAGTTTTTCTAGGAATAGTATCAATGAATTAGATTTTACTTTAGGGGGTTATAGCTCAGTTGGGAGAGCGTCTCGTTCGCAATGAGAAGGTCAGGGGTTCGATTCCCCTTGGCTCCACCATAGATGTTAAGACCTGAATTGATTCTCTGGTTTCAATGAATTAAAGAAATCTTGCAACGACGGTAAAATAATTCTGCCACGTTTTTTTACAGATTTTTCTTTCCTTTTCAGGATTGTAATATTTTATTAACCAGAAATTCTGGTGATCCTCTATTAGTTCTCCCATTGTATAGATGTGGAGATTATTATCCACCTTTAAAAAAAGACAGATATTTCCTTTCTTGGCAATTTTACGGGGATGTAAAATTATAATGTCGCCAATTTTAAAGATAGGTTCAATATTACGGTTTGCGATTGAAATACCGAAAGCATCTTTTTCAAATGTTACAACATGGGGACGTTTAACATACTCAATGGGCGTATCCGTCAGAATAAAATCATCATGGATCAAGTTCATTGTACCGAAAACAGGTATTTCTTCATCCAGTTTAAAGTTATCAAAAGAATGATCACTAAAATCAGAGTTATCTTTTTTTGAGTTAACTTTAAAATTTGAATTGAAAAATTGAGTTATTTTTGGGGTAAGTTTAATCTGACTTTTTAATTTCCCCTTGCCGATATTTGGGTTTAGATGGTCGAGTTTAACATTCAGAGCAAGTGCAACATAAGGTAAAAGAGAGCTTTCACGAATATTGCCATTTTCAATATTCGCTATGGTTTGTTGGGAGCATCGACCCGTTAGCTTTCTGACTCTTTCTGCTAATTGGGACTGAGAAAGTTTTAAATATTTTCTAATTTTTTTGACGTTGTTACCAATGGTGGTCATTCTTTTTTTTAAAATAAAATGTTGGAGTTGTATATTTTTACTTTATAAGTTTTAATATTAAAATCAAAACTGGCTATATAGCTTATAAAAATATACGGTAAATAAGATTATTTTTAATAGTTAAATTTATTGGTTAAGTTTTCCAATAATTTGCTGAAAATGAAAAATTTGGATTCAATTTTTTTGTTTGTTGAAAAATAACTGTTGTTTATTCGAAGCATACCGATATTATGGGAAGGCTTTTAATAAGAATATACAATATTATGTATATTATTAAGTGAATAAGCTTAAATTGTTCATATTATAATTTAAAATTTACTTTATTTATAGATAATCAACAGTAAATTTATCTTGATTTTTAAGGAAATAGGGAAGAGAAGTGACAATAACAGATTCTTTCTTTACAAAATGGCATAAAGAATATGCTTTATTATTTGCTTTATTATTGCCACTTAATGCATGTAAAAAACAGCAACCTGCTCGACCCATACCTAGTGCGAATTTTGTAACGGTTCATACTCAAGAAGTTGAGAATTTAGTTGAGCTGACTGGACGTGTTTCTCCGATGCGCGTTTCACAGGTTCGTCCTCAGGTAAATGGATATCTTTATAAAAGGTTATTTGAAGAAGGTACGGATGTTATTAAGGGACAACAGCTTTATGAGGTTGATCCTCGACCCTATCAAGCCGCTTTAAATGAGGCGCGGGGTAAGCTTAACCGTGATTTGGCGACATTACGCACCCAGACTTTGAAGTTAAAAAGATATGGCCCATTGAAAAATATGGATGCTGTCAGTCGTCAGGATTATGATGATACACTTGCTGCACAAGAAGCAACTAAGGCTGATATTGAAAGTGATAAAGCAACAGTAAGACAGGCTGAACTGAATCTTGAATATACGGGAATTAATGCCACCATTTCAGGAAGGATAAGTCGTTCTATCCAAACGCAGGGCGCATTAATGTCTGTTAATCAGGCCGATCCAGTCGCTGTCATTACGCAACTTGATCCAATTTTTGTTGATATTATTGAACCTACCGCAGAACAGTTGCGTTTACGTTCAAGACAGGAAAATGGAAAATTACAGACCTTACGTGGGGCAGCCCATGTTCCTATTGATTTGATTTTAGAAGATGGTTCTCGTTATCCCTTACAGGCGAATTTATTATTTACCGAAGTTGTGACGGATCAGGAAACAGGATCTGTTATTCAGCGGGCAATCATACGTAATCCTGATAAATTATTGTTATCAGGCATGTATGTTCGTGCTGTTATGCATGAAGGATATGAGAAAGGGGCCTTTTTAATCCCTCAGGAAGCTATTATGCGTGGTTTGGATAATGCTCCCTATATTTATATTATTAACAAGGACAATGTTATTGAAAGACGTAATGTAGAATTACAACGTATTCAGGATACATACTGGGTTGTTACAAAAGGTCCAGTAGATGGTGATCGTCTTCTTGTTAGTAATCCAACTTCATACAGGCCAGGTCAAAAAGTCGTTCCTAAAGAAGGACGGACGATTACGGCAGAGGTCCCTAATTAAAGTGTTATAATTGGAATTTTTACATGTCATTGTCGCGTTTTTTTATTGACAGGCCGATTTTTGCTTGGGTTATTGCTATTCTTGTTTCACTGATTGGAACAATTTCTATTATAAGCCTGCCTATTGCACAATGGCCTTCAATCGCCCCTCCACCAATTACATTAAGTTTTACCTATCCAGGTGCTACCGCAGATACGGTTCAAAGAACGGTTGTTGATCCAATCAGTCAAAATCTATACGGTTTGGATAACCTAGAATATATTTCCACTTCCGCTAATGCTGATGGAACCGCATTAGTTACCCTCACCTTTGCACAGGGTACCAGTCCGGATATTGCACAGGTTCAAGTACTGAACCGTATTGATGTTGCCCGTTCATTGTTACCATCAACGGTTGCGTTGCAAGGAATTCGTATTTCGAAATCCAATAAAAGTTACATGATGTTTTTTGCCGTTCAATCTTCTGATCAATCCATGGATGAGGGAGCTCTGGGAGATTTATTGGCAAGTGATATACAGAACCCCGTTACCCGATTGAACGGGTTGGGAGATTATACAGCCTTTTCATCAGAATATGCGATGCGTGTCTGGTTGGATCCAGATAAGCTGCATGATTATCAGCTTAATGCAACGGATGTGATGAATGAAATTGGTTCGCAGAACTCGGAACAGCCTTTGGGTGAATTTGGAAAATTGCCAGCTTTGCCTAACCAGCGTTCTGATATTTATACAGGTGGTGTAAGACGTTTGGTCACACCAGAGGAATTTCAGAATATAGTTGTTAAAACACAGGTAAACGGTGCACGTATCCGATTGAAAGATGTTGCCAGGGTTGAATTGGGACCAATGACTTATCAGCCAATTGGTATGATTAACAATCAGCCTGTTGCTGCTTTTGGTGTCAAGCTTGCTTCTGGGGCTAACCAGTTGGCGCTGTCAAAAGATATTCATAATAAGATTGCAGAATTATCAAAGTATTTTCCAGCAAATACAACCTATTTATATCCACAAGATACCTCGACATATATTATTGAATCAATGGAGGAGGTTGTTGAAACTCTTGTTATTGCGATTTTGCTGGTTATTGTTGTGATGTATGTTTTCTTGCAAAATTTTAGGGCGACGTTTGTACCTGCAATTGCCGTTCCCGTAGTTTTGTTGGGAACATTCGCAATCCTGTTTTTTGCTGGATTTTCGATCAATACTTTGACAATGTTGGCTATGGTGCTTGCCATCGGGTTGCTTGTGGATGATGCGATTGTGGTCGTGGAAAATGTTGAGCGTGTTATGGAGGAGGAACATTGTTCTCCTAAAAAGGCTACTCAAATTTCCATGGATCAGATTAGTGGGGCCTTGGTTGGTATTGCGCTTGTTCTATCCATTGTTTTTATTCCCATGGCTTTTTTCAGCGGTTCTGCCGGGGTGGTTTATCGGCAATTCTCAATTAGCATTGTTGCAGCGATGGCTCTTTCTGTTGTCATTGCATTGATTTTTACCCCCGCTTTGTGTGCAACAGTTTTAAAACCTAAGGAAAAAAAGGAACAGCACGGTTGGTTCTTTACGAAATTTAATAACGGGTTTGATAAAATGGTCAATGGGTATATTCGAGGGGTGAAGCATATGATTCACCATTCACGTATAACCATGATTATTTATGTATTCATTACGGTTGCCGGATTATGTGTTTTTTATATTTTACCTGAAGGGTTCTTACCTGATGAAGATCAAGGGGTTGTTTACATGCAGGCAACATTGAGTCCTGGATCTTCAGCCGCAATGACGTCGAATGTTACCCGAAAAATGACAGATTACTTTGTTAAGCATGAGAATAAATATATCAAGTTTGTTTTTACGGCGATTGGGTTCAATTTTGGTGGTCAGGCCCAGAGTGCAGCTTTTGGTGTTGCCCGTTTGAAAGAATTTGATGAAAGGGGCAGCGATTCCAGGGCAACCGCTCAAGCTATCGCAACAAGGGCGATGCATGCATTGTCTTCTATCCCCGGCGCCAATGTGTTGGCATTTCTTCCGCCTCCCGTTATGGATTTAGGTTCGTCGACCGGGTTTGACTTTGAATTGCAAAATCGTGGACATCTGGATACCATTACCTTTATGAAGGCAAGGGACGCTTTGTTAAAAAAGGCCAGTGCGGATCATCGTCTCGTTGCCGTTCGCCCGAATGGGTTGCCTATTGCCCCGCAATATTATTTCAATATTGATCGTGATAAAGCACATGCCCAGGGGGTTAGTATTGACAGTATCAATCAAACGTTATCCATTGCTCTGGGATCTTCTGATGCGGGATTATTTAACTTACGTGACCGTGTAAAACACGTGTTTGTACAAGGAGATGTCAAGTCGCGAATGAAGCCTGATGATCTAAGGCGTTGGTTTGTCCGGAACAACAATGGCAAGATGGTTCCCTTAACCTCGTTTGTTGATGGTGAATGGAAAATGGCTCCTCAGAAAGTGGAAACCTATAACGGTTATCCATCTTTTGAAATCATGGGGCAGGGAGCTCCTGGTATCAGTAATGGTACAGCGATGAAAATCATTGAGGGTTATGCAAATGAGCTTGGCAAGGGAATAGGCTATGAATGGACGGGCATGTCATATGAACAGGAAAAGTCCTCTGGACAAGCCGGAAAACTATATGCTGTTTCTATTTTGGCAGTCTTTTTATCATTGGCGGCTTTGTATGAAAGTTGGGCTATACCTTTTTCCGTTATCCTGGTGGTTCCCTTGGGAATTATTGGAGCGGCGGCAGCGGTTTATCTGCGTGGAATAGATAATGATATTTATTTCCAGGTTGGGTTGTTAACAACCGTGGGGCTTGCGGCCAAGAATGCCATCCTGATTGTTGAATTTGCTAAGGAACATTATGATACTGGTACCAAAACATTGGAAGAATCAGCGATAATGGCTGCACGTGAACGTATTCGGCCTATTCTGATGACCTCGCTGGCATTTGTGATCGGAACTGTTCCTCTGGCAATTGCAAAAGGGGCGGGTGCTGCAAGTCACGTGGCCATTGGTACAAGTGTGGTGGGTGGTGTTATTACAGCCACTTTGTTGGCCCTCTATTTTGTACCTGTATTTTTTATTGTCGTTCTGGGATTATTCAAGGTGCGTCCTCATCCATTAAATAATAAGAATGTTGATGCAACCGCTGGACAGACAGGAGAGTAAAATAATGATGAAAATAAGAAAGTCATTTCGGTCACCGCTTATATCCATGACTTTAGCTTTAATGATATTTTCAACGACCTCCTGTAATCTTGTTCCAGATTATAAACGCCCAGATGCATCAATTTCCCAGCAATGGCCGATGGGCCCCGCTTATGGGCCCCCCTTGCCCAAGGATTCAAATTTGCCACAAGCCTATAATGTCGGTTGGAAGGTTTTCTTTCGGGATCCAGTCTTGAGTGAATTGATTTCCATGGCTTTGGCTAATAATCGTGATTTACGTGAGGCAATCGAGAATATTACGGCTTCCCATGCCAGTTACATGCGTCAAAGAGGTGATTTGTTTCCAACGGTAAATTATTCTGCGGGGGCTTCCTATCAAACGAGTCCGGGAAAAACCTTGGGCGGTATGCGGGGCTATACGCATTGGAACCAATTATCAACGGGATTTGGTGTATCAAATTATGAAATTGATATATTCGATCATGTTCGGAGTTTGACCAAAGCGGCCAGGGAAAGTTACTTGCAGCAGGTAGAGAGCACTTTATCTGTGCAAATTTCGTTGATTAGCGAGGTTGCTAATACATATATGGCCTGGCTTGCGGATTGTGACAGTCTTCGTACTGTTCAGGAAAGCTTGCATAATCGTGAAAGGAATTTACAATTAATTCAAGGAATGCATACCTATGGTCAACAAAATGCCCAGGCTGTGGCACAAGCAACAGAATTGTTGCAAGAAGCCCGAAGTCAGGAGCAGGTTTATCAAAAAACGGTTGCCAATGATCTGAACAGCCTTACTTTGTTGATTGGTCAGCCTATTCCACAATCTGTCTTGCAAAAGGCCGGTCCTAACCCCTCTCTGGATAATTTTGTTTCAATGCCAGAGGTGGCGTCGGGTATGCCATCGGATCTTCTCGAACGTCGTCCGGATATTTTATTGGCAGAACATCAGCTCAAAGAAGCCAATGCGAATGTTGGATATGCCAGAGCCGCTTTTTTTCCATCCATTCAGCTAACAACATCAGGCAGTACGGCAGGAGCAACTTTTGCACAAATGTTTGGGCCTTATTCTGCGGCTTATACATTTATGCCGAAAATTACCGTACCTGTAATTGATGAGGGGCAAAATCTGGCACAATTGAGAACAGCAAAAGCTAAAGTACGTGCCGCCGCTGCTCATTATCAGAAAGTGATACAATCTTCTTTTAAGGAAGTTGCTGATGCTTTGGCAGCCAGAACAACATTAAAAGAAAAGTGGAAAGCTGAATCTGACAATGTCAAGGCGAGCCAGACAGATTACCGTTTGTCCTATGCCCGGTTCAGAAATGGAATTGATAGTTATATCAGCACATTAACAGCGCAAAGAACATTATTGACCGCCCAAGTTTCATCTATTCAGGCACGTCTTCAATATATGCAGAGTCTTTCAACTTTGTACAGAACGTTGGGAGGAGGATGGAGTGCAGAAAATGCTTTTCAGACCTATCAATCCAATGGAAAGAAATTGAATACTCAGGTAGATAAGAGCAAACAATAAATTTATTATGAATTAAATCGGTTTGCGATTAGAGATTATCTGAAGAGGATAATCTCTTTTTTTTATCCATATGAATTTTATTTTTATTTTGAAAAATTGTATTGAACAGGTGCCGAATTGCAATGGATAGTAAAATCAATCAGTTATCGGTAAAAAAACGGATATGAATATTGGAAAAAAATATATAGGGATAATCTCTATTTTAATGGCTTCTGTTTTATGGGGGACAACAGGGGTTGCCGCTCAATTTGCACCTGAAGTGAGTGCGCTTGCGATTGGGTCAGGTGCTATGGGTATCGGTGGGTTGTTGCAATCAGTGATTGCCTTGCCATGTCTAAAAAATTATCAGGGGAAATTATATAGTCAAAAAGGTTGGATTATATTGGGTGCCCTTGCCGTTATGTTTTACCCTTTGGCTTTTTATGGTTCGATGCGGGTTGCCAGTATTACGGTTGGAACAGTTGTTTCAATTGGTTCAGCACCATTTTTTTCCGCTGTACTTGAAAACATAATGGATCATTTCAAAGTCACCCTACAATGGGTTATTGGTGCCTTTATGGGAGTATCGGGTATCATCTTGCTCTGTTTTTCTGCCCAACATACCTTATATAGCCCAATATCCTTTGCAAGAATCAGTCTGGGTATTTTATTGGGATTGTTGGCAGGGTTTACCTATGCATTCTATACATGGGTTGCAAGACATTTGATACATCATGAAATTCCATCAAAGGCAGCGATGGGAAGTATTTTCGGGGTTGGTGGTCTTTTGCTATTACCAGTTTTATTGATAACGGGCGGAACATATTTGAATTCATGGAGCAATTTATCTGTTGGAATTTATATGGCGACAATTCCCATGTTTATTGGTTATCTTTGTTTTGGTTACGGCCTGTCCTTTGTTCCAACAAGCATGGCAACTTTGATAACCTTGTTGGAACCTGTTATTGCAACATTTCTTGCAGTAATAATTGTAGGGGAAAAATTTTCAGGTTTTGGCTGGTTAGGAATTGGTTTGATTTTTTTATGTCTGGTTTGTATCTCAATTCCCAATAATAAAAAATGAAAAATGCCTTTATAAGGATAAAGGCATAAGAAAAAATTATTCTTTCAGTAAAGCTTTTTTAAAGGCTAGTCGCCAACCTTTGAGTTTTCTTTCCCGTTCTGCTTGTTCCATTGCCGGTTTGAAAGTGGTACCTTCGGACCAGTTGGTCGTAATATCTTCGATATTGTTCCATATACCGCACCCAAGACCAGCAAGATAGGCAGCCCCCATTGCGGTTGTTTCAATATAAGCGGGTCGTTCGACGGTTGTATTCATAATACTGGCCAGGAATTGACAATACCAGTCATTCGCTGACATTCCGCCATCAACACGGATGGATGAAATTTCTTCAAGACTGTCCTTTTTCATTGCCTCGGCAAGATCATAGGTCTGATAGGCAATGGATTCTAGTGCGGCACGGGCTATATGGGCAGCTGTCGCATTGAAGGTTAATCCAGTAATGATTGCCTTGACATCAGGTTCCCAATGGGGGGCACCCAATCCGACAAAGGCTGGAACCATATATACTTCATGGTTGTCGTTAACCTTGGTTGCCATATCATTGGTTTGTGAGGCATGGGTGATGATTCCGATACCATCCCTTAACCATTTGATTGCAGCACCAGCAACAAAGATGGATCCTTCAAGTGCATAGGTTGGTTTACCATTTAGGCGATAGGCCGTTGTTGTGAGCATGCGGTTTTGTGAGGTTACGATTTTGTCCCCTGTGTTTAACAGCATAAAGCATCCCGTGCCATAGGTTGCCTTAACCATGCCAGGTTCAAAACAGGCTTGGCCGATTAATGCGGCTTGCTGATCCCCCGCCATTCCCATAATGGGAATTGAATTACCAAACAAGGCAGGGTTTGTTGTACCGAACAAAGTACTGTTATCTTTTACCTCAGGTAAAATAGAGGCGGGAATATTAAAAATTTTGAGTAGTTCTGGATCCCATGATTGTGTCTGTATGTTAAACAGCAGGGTTCGACTGGCATTGGTTGCATCGGTTGCGTGAACTTTGCCTCCAGTTAGACGCCATAAAAGGAAACTGTCAATTGTACCAAAAGCCAGTTCACCTCGATCTGCTTCAGCTCTTACATTTGGGATGTTATCCAATACCCAGGCAATTTTTGTCGCGGAGAAGTAGGGGTCAAGAAGTAAGCCTGTTTTCTCATAGATTGTTTTTTCCAGCCCTTCTTCCTTTAAAGCTCTGCATGAATTTGCTGTCCGTCGATCCTGCCATACGATGGCGTTGTAGACAGGTTTGCCCGTCTTACGGTTCCAGATAACAACTGTTTCACGTTGGTTGGTAATGCCTATGGCGGCAATTTCACTGGTTTTACCTTCAAGGGAAGCTTTGGCAATGGCGTTTTTAATTGTATATACAGTATCACTCCAGATGTCCTCCGGATTGTGTTCAACCCATCCAAGTTGAGGATAATGCTGGGTAAATTCATGTCGACTGAGCGATATTTCTTGGCCCCGTGTGTTGAAGATAATTGAACGTGTAGATGTTGTGCCCTGGTCAAGGGCAATAATATAATGAGCTTTATTCATGGAAATTATATCCGCTTTGTAATTAGTTTATGATGTACGAGATAAAAAGGGTTTAATGAATAATTGATAGGCACCTCCACCCATGACACCGCCTAGGAGTGGGCCGAAAATAGGACCCCACCAATAAGAAGGTAAACCAGGAAAGGCAGAAGGTCCCCAGCCAGCCAAATAGATGAATATTCTAGGACCAAGATCACGTGCGGGATTGATCGCCCATCCTTCAAGATATCCTGCCGATGCACCAATAGCAGCAACTACAAAACCGATAATCAGTGCACCACTGTTTGCTTGTGGGGCAATGGTATTGTATTCATCAGTAATGGCAAAAATACTGAAAACCAAAAATGCAGTTAAAAGGATTTCGTTAAAAAAAGCATGGATAGGTGTGACTGTTAATCCGGGTGATGTGACAAAAACACCGGCCCCACCACCCAATGGGCGGGTCAGGTGATGGACAACATTATAATGGTCAATAACTGAATAATACATGCAATAAACAAGAACTGCACCGCAAATCCCGCCAAAAACCTGGGCGATTATATAGGCGGGGACTTTTTTCCAAGAAAAATTCCGGAATAAGGCAAGGGCTAGTGTTACAGCAGGATTGGCATGGGTGCCACTTATGCTGCCAGTAACATAGATCGCGAAAGTTACACTTAATCCCCAGGAAATCGCAACACCCCAATAGGCATTTTGATAAGGACTTGGATCATACATAAGAAGCATTGCTGCTGCTGAACAACCAATAAATATGATAATTGTAACTGCAATCGCTTCAGAAATGAGCTCTCCTATAAGATTTTTTGTATTTTGCATATGTTATTGACTTTCTGGGGGGAGGTTATTGAGACTTTTGCAAATATTGAGCCAGTTTTCCTTGCTCTTCTTGGGTGAAATATAATCCCAGTTTTGTTCTTCTCCATAAAATGTCTTCTACAGTCATGGCCCATTCCTTTTCGACAAGGTAATCAACTTCATGCTGTGTCAGACCATGGCCAAAATCAATACCCATATCCGTCTTGCTTTTGGCATTGTGAATAATGTTTATGGCATCTGTTCCATAACTGTGTGCAATGCGTTTGGCAGTGATTTCATCAAGGAAGGAAACAGTATTGCGAAAATCTTTATAAAATAAATCAAAATTGCCATCGGTAATATTTCCACCTGGCAAAGGTTCTTTGTCCGTCCAATTTTGGCGGGTATATTTGAAAAACTTGGCTAGTTTTTCCATGCTATGTTCTGCAAGACGGCGATAGGTTGTAATTTTCCCGCCAAAGATTGAGAGTAAAGGTGCCTGACTGTTTTCCTCATTCAAATCGAGGTGATAATCTCTGGTTACTGCTGAAGCATTGCTGGAAGCATCGTCATATAATGGACGAACGCCAGAATAATTCCAGATTACATCTTTTGGAGCAATGTTCTTATTGAAATAATCGTTCACCGATTTACATAGATATTCGGTTTCATTTTCATCAATCCCAGGTAAAATATCTGGAGATTGATCCCAGGAAATATCTGTTGTGCCAATCAATGTGAATTCTTCGTGGTAGGGAATGGCAAATACAATCCGTTTGTCATCATTTTGTAGAATATAGGCTTGAGGACCTTCATAAAGTTTTTTGACAACAATATGACTGCCCTTGACAAGCCGAACATTCATTTTACTTTGAACATGCAGTTTGTCTTGTAAAAGTTCTGCAACCCATGGTCCGGCTGCGTTCACAATTACTTTTGCTGTTATGGTTGTTTTTTTCTGGGTTTTATTATCTTGGATTGTTGCACTCCATTCATTTGTTGAGCGTTTGGCATCCACAAATTTTGTTTGAGTACGAATGTCGGCACCCAGCATAGAGGCCCCTTTTGCATTTAATACAACAAGGCGGCTATCATCAACGGCGCAATCTGCATAGGTGAAGCCCTTTTTGATGTCATTTCGTAAAGGTTGTCCATATGGAGAGGTTTGTAATGAGATTAATTTGGAGTTAGGCAATTTTGGGTGGCTTGCCAAGTGATCATATAAAAATAATCCGATTCGAATCATCCAGGCTGGTCGAATGGAATTTCGATGAGGAAGAACAAATTCAAGAGGACGTATAATATGAGAGGCCAGGTTAAGAAGACGTTCACGTTCCTGTAAGGCCTCCCGAACCAGGCGAAATTCATAATATTCAAGATAACGCAATCCGCCATGAATTAGTTTTGTGCTTGCAGAAGAAGTATGGCTTGCCAGATCATCTTTCTCAACGAGTAAAACTTTTAATCCTCGTCCTGCTGCATCGCGAGCAATACCTGTTCCATTGACGCCACCACCAACAATTAAAAGATCATAGGTTGTAGGCTGGGTGTTCATTAGTAATCTCCTGAAAGAATATTTTATTTATTTAATTTTATTTTTTTAATATGGTTTCAGGAGATATGAAATATCAAGCAAGAAATGGCCCTATTTGGGCTATTTCTGGTAAAGTATAGTTGTACTAAAAGTAAAAATCATATCTTTAAAAGAAAATAAAAGTTTAATTATAAATAGTTATATAAATAAACCTTAAACAGGTTTCCATCCATCTTGACGTAAAACACTTCCTGCTAAATAAAGACTTCCACAAATAAGGACTCTGTAAGGTTTTTTTTCTGTTTGTTGAAGATGAATTAAAGCATTCTTAATCGTTCCACCGCTAATGGCATGATTTTTAGAAGCCTGGATAATATTATCAATGGACATGGCCATATGTTGATCAGGTTCAATTACAGCCTGTATAGAGGTGCATAACGGGATAAGAGGGGCAAGAAATGCACTGGAATCTTTATTGTTTTTCATGCCAACAATGAGATGAAGGGGCCTGTCCTGCCATTTAGACTTTATAAATCGGGCAAGGATTTGCCCGGCATCGGCATTATGTCCTCCATCCAGCCACAACTCTGTTTCTGGAGTGATATACCTGGTCAATGTTCCTTGTAAGCGTTGCAAACGTGCCGGCCATTGTGCCTCTGCAATACCTTGCCATGCATATTCTGGCACGGCAAGTTGGGTTGCACGTAAAGTGGCAATCGCCAAACTTGCATTATTAACCTGATGAAATCCCATTAGACTGGGTAGAGGTAATTGAAGCGTTCCCTTGGAATCATTATAGACAAGATGATCCCCTTGTCTTTCAATAGTCCAGTTTTTTCCTTGGATAAATAGTGGGGCATTCTTGGTTTGAGCTTCTTTCTGTAAAACGTTCAATACTTCTGGGGATTGATTATAAGTTATAACAGGTATGGATTTTTTGATGATTCCAGACTTTTCCCTAGCAATTTTTACAAGACTGTTGCCAAGAAAAGTTTCATGATCCATTGAGATGGAGGTGATGGTGCTGGCAATGGGATATATGACATTTGTTGCATCAAAGCGCCCACCCAATCCTACTTCAATAATTGCCAGATCAGCTGGATATTTCGCGAATAGACAAAAAGTGGCGGCTGTTAGAACTTCAAAAACTGTGATGGGTTGTTGATTATTAACTTTTTCAATGTAGGACAAGGTATCTGATAATTCTGCTTCATCAACCAGATGGCCTGAAATTCGAAAACGTTCTGTGACATTGATCAGGTGGGGTGAAGTTGAAACATGAACATTCCATCCCGCTTTTTCGCCTATGGCACGCAAAAAGGAACAGGTGCTGCCTTTTCCATTCGTACCGGCCACATGAATTGTTGGGGGAAGATGCCGCTCTGGATTTCCCAGATCGTTTAGCAACCGTTTCAATCGATTGAGGGATAGATCAATCAAAGAGGGATATAGTTTGTTAAGTCGCTCGAGTATTTGACCTGAGCGTCCAGTAAATTCGGTTAAAACAGGAGAATTCATAAAAGCTAGGATGTTTGTGTATTTGTGTTACATAACAGGCTGATGAGATTGGCAAGCGTTTCTCGCATATCTGTTCTTTTAACAACCATGTCAATCATGCCGTGATCAAGAAGATATTCTGAGCGTTGAAATCCTTCTGGCAATTTTTCATGAACAGTATTTTCAATAACACGTGGACCTGCAAATCCGATTAATGCATTGGGTTCTGCGATGTGGATATCCCCCAACATTGCAAAGGAAGCAGTCACCCCGCCTGTTGTTGGATTGGTAAAGACGACAATATAGGGAATTTTGGCCTCTTTCAGCATTTCTACAGCGATGACGGTACGGGGCATCTGCATAAGGCTAATCATTCCCTCTTGCATTCTGGCCCCCCCTGATGCGGTAAATATGATTAAAGGAGATTGTTGTAAAAGGGCAAGACGGGTTGCCGCAAGGAAACCCTCACCAAAGGCGGCCCCCATTGTGCCAGCCATAAATTCAAAGGCCATAACGGCCACCACTGCTTTTTGTTCCAGAATGGTACCATGTGCGACGGCAATTGATTCTTCAAGTTGTGATTTTGCTCGGTTTTCCTTTAGTCGATCGGTATAACGTTTTTTATCCCTGAAATTTAAGGGGTCTACAGGCATTTTGGGGAGCTCTATGCAAGTATAGGAATCCTGGTCAAAAGTCCATTCCAAACGCTGTTTCACAGATGCACGCATATGATGTCCACAATGTGGACAGATATTCATGTTTTTTTGTAAATCCTTGATTAACAGCATTTGGTCACAGGCATCGCAATTGGTCCACAGATTATCAGGTATATCTTTTTTTAAAAATCCTTGAATTCTGGGACGTACATATTCCGTAAGCCAACTCATAACTGATCTTTCATTGATGATGATTAATTTATAAACCTGTTTTACAGGGTATTCGCTGACAGGAGCGCAACATGCTGGATAACTTTTTCAATGGTTGTATCAGTAGAATGATAGTCCTGATTTAAGGTTGATTCCAGTGTTTTTAATAAAGCTGAGGCAACAACGGCAGCATCTGCATGTTTTATAGCGTTTTGAACATGTTCAGCTGTTGAAATTCCAAACCCGATTGCGATAGGGAGGTCGGAAACGGAACGAATGATGGGAATGGTTTTTTCCAGATCTTTCTGGGACGCGGTTTTGGTGCCTGTCACTCCCGTAATACTGACATAATAGATAAAACCACTGGCATCTTTAAGAATTTTTTCCAAACGGTTTTTGGGAGTGACCGGGGTTACCAGTCGAATAACATCAAGATGATGTTTTCCCGCATATGGTAGAATACAGCCTAATTCCTCATGAGGCATATCAACAATGATTAGACCGTCAACACCAGCCTGTTCGGCATCCTGACAAAAACGTTCGTATCCATAATGTTCGATTGGATTAACATATCCCATTAAAATGATAGGGGTTGTTTGGTTGTCCTGACGAAAATCCCGAACCATCTGCAATGTTTTATGCATATTGGTTCCAGCTTTTAACGAACGGTTGGCAGCTGCCTGAACTGTTGGACCATCTGCCATGGGATCACTAAAGGGGATGCCAATTTCAATCAGATCCGCGCCTGCATGTGGCATGACCTTTAGAATATTTAAGGCGGTTTGGTAATCAGGGTCACCAGATTCTATATAAGGAATAAAAGCTCCACGTTTTTTTTGTCTAACAGTTTTGAAACAGGCGGCAATACGGCTCATAATTTTACTCCTAAATAATTTGCGATATTATCAATATCCTTATCGCCTCGACCCGATAGATTGACAATGATGATATCTTCTGACTTCATGGCAGGAGCAATTTTCAATGCATGAGCAAGAGCGTGAGAGCTTTCTAGGGCCGGGATGATTCCCTCTTTGGTTGTGCATTTCTGAAATGCGTCAACTGCTTCATCATCATTGATGGCAACATATTCCACTCGTTTCAGATCATGTAACCAGGAATGTTCAGGACCCACTCCGGGATAATCCAGTCCGGCACTGATACTGTAAGGTTCAGTAATTTGACCATCATCATCTTGTAACAGATACGTACGGTTACCATGCAATACCCCTGATGATCCCCGTTCAATAGAGGCTGCGGTTTTTCCACTATCCAGCCCCTTTCCTCCCGCTTCAACACCAATTAGGGATACGGTAGGATCATCCAGAAAAGGGTGAAAAATACCAATTGCATTTGATCCGCCGCCTATTGCAGCAATAATTTTATTGGGTAACTTCCCTTCCGCTTCCAAAATCTGTTTTTTGGCTTCATTGCCAATAATGCATTGAAAATCTCTGACCATCATGGGATAAGGATGAGGTCCGGCAGCTGTACCCATAAGATAATAGCTGTTATGAACATTTGTTACCCAGTCTCTTAACCCCTCATTGATGGCGTCTTTTAATGTGGCATTGCCAGCGGTGACAGGAATGATTTTTGCGCCCAACAGTTCCATGCGGAAAACATTTGGTTTCTGACGTTCAATGTCAACCTTGCCCATATAGATTACACATTCCATATTAAATAGTGCACAGACTGTGGCTGTTGCAACACCATGTTGGCCAGCTCCGGTTTCAGCGATTATGCGTGTTTTGCCCATGCGTCTGGCCAGCAAGATTTGACCCATGACATTATTAATTTTATGGGCCCCCGTATGGTTGAGATCCTCACGTTTCAGATAGATTTTTGCACCATTGGCAATGTTTGTTAATTGTTTTGCAAACCATAATGGGCTGGGTCTTCCAACATAGTTTTTTAAATAGTAGGTCAATTCATTTTGGAATCCAGGATCTTTCTGAATGGATTGATAAGCTTTTTGCAAATCAAGGATTAAAGGGATAAGTGTTTCGGCAATAAACATTCCCCCATATTTTCCAAAATGTCCATGTTCATCAGGACCCTGTCTTAAACTATTAAAGGATGAACCAGTTTGGGACCCCACGTTTCTCTCCTAAAAACTTGATTGAAATAAAAAATTAACAAAATTATCGTTTGGTTGAGTTTAAATGATTCTGGATTTTACAGCAAATAAATGGAATTGTAACTTAAATGGCTTTTTGAAAAAAAAATAGTTATTTTTCAATTTTATTTAAAAATTAAAGTTCTTGACGTTTTTGATCTTTTTATCTATAAATCCAATCTTATATTTGATATATATATATATCAAAATTTCCTTCGTATGAAATGTGTATTTTATTTTTACGTTTTTGTTTTGAAATGTATGAATAAAGGATCAATATACAATTTGGTAAATGTTTAAGTATTTGATCGCCATATTTCCTTTCCTTATTTATATGATTTAATTTTCTATTATATAGAGCCTCCATCTATGCAACTTGCCGAACTCAAGGCGCAATCTCCAGCAGAACTGCTCAATTATGCAGAAAGTTTGCAGATTGAAAACGCGTCCTCACTCCGTAAACAAGATATGATGTTTGCCATCCTTAAAAAGCTTGCTGAGAACAATCAAGCTATTTATGGAGAGGGAACTCTGGAAATTCTACCAGATGGTTTTGGATATTTACGTTCCTCTGAATCCAATTATCTGCCAGGACCGGATGATATTTATGTTTCTCCCGCACAGTTACGCCGTTTTAGTTTGCGGACAGGGGATACTGTTTCTGGTGAAATACGCGCTCCAAAAGATGGGGAGCGTTATTTTTCCTTGCTGAAAGTTGATACAATCAATTATCAGGATCCGGAAGTGGTTCGTCATCGTATCAATTTTGATGATTTGACCCCCCTATTTCCAAATGAACGGTTACAGATGGAAATTCCATCATTAATGGAAAGCAAGAATCCAAATAAGGATTTTACACCCAGAGTTATTGATTTGGTAACACCCATTGGTAAGGGGCAGCGTGCGCTTATCGTTGCCCCGCCGAGAACGGGTAAAACCGTGATGTTGCAGAATATAGCAACAGCAATTTCAACCAATCATCCCGAGGTTGTCTTAATTGTTCTTCTGATTGATGAACGTCCGGAAGAGGTTACGGATATGATTCGTTCAGTCAAAGGTGAGGTTGTTTCCTCAACCTTTGACGAACCTGCGCATCGTCATGTTCAGGTTACGGAAATGGTTTTGGAGAAAGCAAAAAGACTGGTTGAACATAAACGCGATGTTGTGATTTTGCTTGATTCCATTACGCGATTGGCTCGGGCTTACAATACTGTTGTTCCTTCATCAGGTAAAGTTCTGACTGGCGGTGTGGATGCCAATGCGTTGCAACGTCCAAAACGTTTCTTTGGTGCGGCGCGTAATGTTGAAGAGGGTGGTTCCTTAACCATTATCGCAACGGCACTGATCGATACGGGTAGTCGTATGGATGAGGTTATTTTTGAGGAATTTAAGGGAACCGGTAACGCTGAACTTGTTCTTGATCGTAAGCTTGCTGATAAACGAACCTTTCCTGCGATTGATATTACTAAAAGCGGTACCCGTAAGGAGGAGCTATTGGTGGATCGTTCGAGCTTGTCAAAAATTTGGGTGCTTCGTCGTATCTTGGCGCCAATGGGAACGATGGATGCAATGGATTTCTTGCTTGATAAGTTGAAATACAGCAAAAACAATCAAGATTTTTTTGATGCTATGAATACTTGATCGTAAAAAGTATTGAACATTAGGAAATAGAATAAATCCTATGTATTTATTCTATTTCCTGAATTATAGAGATATTGATTAAGGTGTGTTAAATAATTTTTCAATATTCAATAAATATTCTTTGGTTTTAATCCCTTCCCCTCCAGAATATCCACCTAAAGTTCGTTTACCAATGACACGATGACATGGAATGATAATGGGAATTGGATTTGCGGCGTTTGCATTTCCAATGGAACGGGCACTTCCTCCTATTATTTTGGCGAGTTCGGAATAGGATTTTGTCGTACCAAAGGGAATAGTTTGCAAAAATTCCCAGACTTGTTGTTGATAGGCTGTTCCAGGCGATAGAATGGGTAAATCAAATTTTTTTAGTTTACCATTGAAATACGCGGCAATCTGGTTTTTTGCCTCCTCCAATAAGGGTGTTTTTTCTTCAAGACTACCCCAGCCCCAATCAATTGAGACGATAAGATTATCATTTTCAGCGATACTAAGATCACCGACTGGAGAATGAAAAGATATAAAACCCATGGTGTTATAAAAATCTGAAATTTATTTCTGTAAATGTAGCAATTTACAAAATTAAGATAATTTATTTTATTTATCAATTTATTCTATTGGGGATTGTCTCTAAAATTTAAGCGGGAAGTAAAATCTTCAGATCATTAAGACTATTCGTCACGGCTGCATTAATAAGTTGAGTGATACCTGTTTGAGTGTTATTCCATGCATCCTCCCAAACAGATCGATTATTAAGATTATCCAGAAATTCACCGATTCCATAACCTATATTTATTGCACCTGTTATGTATGATTTCTCTGGCTCTTTTCCAGAGATATTTTTACTCAGCTGATTTAGTCCATTACCAATTCGAGAACCAATTAACGAACCAATTGCGGTAAATGAAGCGGCACCTGATACATTGTTAATTTCATTATTTGTTAGGTCACGCATATTATATCCCTTCAATTTAGTTGCATAATTACAATTATTATAGATAGCGTACAATGATATGTGTAGTAATATTTAGTTTATTGATTTGAAGAAAATTGATTTTATATGAATGAATTTATCTTTTCGTATGTATTAAAAGATTTTTTTATGTTACGACCATATAAAAAATATATATCTTAAGTAGATAAGTTAATATTGTATGGAAAATATTTCATTAAATTCAAATACGACAATTTTTGCCTTGGCAACTGCAATGGGCAGGGGTGCTGTTGCGATCATGCGTTTGAGTGGGCCTTTAACTTATTCTATTTTACACAGAATGTGTCATCAAGTGCCGCAACCACGTTTGGCGTCGGTTCGTAAATTATGGAAAATTCAGGAGGGTCAGAAAGAATTACTGGATGAGGCTTTGCTGCTGTGGTTCCCGGGCCCTAATAGTTATACGGGTGAAGATAGTGCAGAACTGCACTTGCATGCAGGTTCTGCTGTGGTTGATGCTGTTGCGGAGGTATTGGTTTCTTATGGTGCCATTCCTGCCCAGGCAGGTGAATTCACCAAGCGAGCGTTTTTGAATGGCCGAATTGATTTATTACAGGCGGAAGGTATTGCCGATCTTGTTGAGGCGGAAACGCAGGCGCAAAGAAAACAGGCTTTGGAACAAACGGAAGGTGGATTAAGTGACCTTTATCATGGTTGGGCAAAACAATTGCGCGAAGTGTTGGCATTTCAAGAGGCATTAATTGATTTCCCGGATGAGGATTTGCCGCAAGAGATTGAGGAGAATGTGAAGAGGATAATCGTTGATTTGCATTCTGAAATGATTGACCATCTGAATGATCAAGGACGAGGGGAACGTTTGAGAAAAGGACTGACCTTTGCAATTGTGGGGCCACCAAATGCTGGAAAATCTAGTTTATTGAATTATTTGGCTGACCGTGATGCGGCGATTGTGACCGAACAGGCTGGAACAACACGAGATGTTATTGAGGTCAGGGTAGTATTGGGTGATGTTCCTGTAACCTTGGTGGATACCGCAGGGTTACGTGAAACAGAAGATGAAATTGAAAAAGAGGGGATAAAGCGAGCCTACAAGATCGCTCAAAATGCAGATTATGTAATGTGTTTGATGGATGCTGCGGATAAAAATGATTGCCCTGAATTATCTTGTGATCTATTGGTTCGAACAAAAATTGATTTAAATGTTTCACGTGAAACATTATTAAGTCAGTCAGATAAAACCGTGTTAATCAGCGTCAAATCGGGTGAGGGGATGGATAAATTCAAAAGTTTATTGGTTCAGAAAACCAGAGAATTAATATCCCGTCAGGGGCCACCCCCTTTAACACGGGTAAGACATCGATTAGGTATAACAGAATGTGTTCAACATTTGCAAAAAGCTCAAGAAATGGAATGGGCTGAATTGCGTGGTGAAGAATTGCGGTTAGCTATGCAGAGTTTGGGTAGACTAACTGGTGCTGTAGGTGTGGAGGATCTGTTGGATACCATATTTGGTCAATTTTGTATCGGTAAGTAAGGTCGAGTTGAGAAAAGATTAATGATAAATGTAAAATACGATGTAATTGTCGTTGGTGGAGGACATGCTGGAAGTGAAGCGGCTGCAGCTTCTGCTCGGATGGGGGCAAGAACTTTATTGCTGACCCATTCTCTTAACACGATTGGGATCATGTCATGTAATCCGGCAATTGGTGGAATAGGCAAAGGGCATCTTGTTCGGGAGATTGATGCTTTTGATGGTATCATGTCAAAAGCAGCGGATCGGGCGGGTATTCATTTCAAGCTGCTTAATCGTTCCAAAGGTCCAGCAGTACATGGACCTAGGGCTCAGGCTGATCGGATGTTATATCGTAATGCGGTTCAACAATTTTTAAAAGAATTAAGCAACCTGACTATTATGGAGGGTGCGGTTGCTGATCTCAATGTCGATATTGGCAATAAAATATGTGGTGTTATTTGCGAGGATGGTCGTGAATTTCTGTCAGGAGCGGTTGTCTTAACGACGGGAACTTTTTTGCGCGGAGTTATCCATGTTGGCAATAAAAGTCAGCCAGCCGGAAGAGTTGGAGATAAACCTGCCACAATATTGGGAAACCGATTGGAAGCGATGGGACTGCGTATGGGTCGCTTAAAAACAGGAACCCCTCCAAGGCTGTTGCGATCAAGCATCGATATGGAGCGGTTGACAGAAGATAAGGGGGATAAATCTCCTGAGTTTTTTAGCCGATTGACTGATAACGCTTTTAATGAATTTGTTTCCTGCCGGATAACTGCAACCACTCCTGAAACACATCGGATAATAAGGGATAATATTCATACTTCTGCAGTCTATGGGGGGGCAATTACTGGAAAAGGACCTCGTTACTGTCCGTCAATCGAGGATAAAATTGTCCGTTTTGCTGATCGGGAGCGTCATCAGATTTTTATTGAGCCTGAAGCATTGCCTGGACATGAAGGTGGGGATTTGGTTTATCCGAATGGAATATCAACCAGTCTTGCAGAAGATGTTCAGGAACGAATGGTTCATTCAATTCCAGGTCTGGAAAATGCCGTGATTGTCAGGCCAGGTTATGCCGTGGAATATGATTATATTGATCCGAGATCCTTGAATCCGACCTTGGAATTGCCAAATTTTTCCGGATTGTTTCTTGCCGGACAAATCAATGGTACAACAGGGTATGAGGAAGCCGCAGCTCAGGGTTTGTTGGCTGGAATTAATGCCGCAAATCATGCTTCTGGATCAGAAAAAATTATAATTGATCGTAGCCAGGGTTATATTGGTGTCATGATAGATGACCTGACAACGCAAGGGGTGACTGAACCTTATCGTATGTTTACCTCACGGGCAGAATATCGCTTGACTTTACGGGCAGATAATGCAGATATACGGTTAACTCCTTTGGCTGAACAGTTGGGGTGTTTGGGGGCTGAACGATTGGCTTTATATCTTCAGGATATAGATCATATCAAAAATTCTGTTCAGAGAGCGAAGGGAGAGAAATACCTGCCTAAAACCCTGAATGGTTATGGAATGCAGATTTCGTTCGATGGACGCTGGCGGTCATTATTTGAAATTTTATCATTATGCCCTTCTGAGGAGGTAATTGAGAAAGTCGCTCCTTGGTTTCATCAATTAACATCAAGAGTTCAACAATATATTCGTACCGAGGCCCGTTATGAAGGTTACCTTGTTAGACAGGCCAGGGAAATCAGGCAGCTTGACCAGGAGTCCAGAATCAATTTGCCATTGGATCTTGATTATAGGAAAATTGGCGGATTAAGTCGTGAAATGCAGGAACGTCTAGAAGCGGTTCGCCCTGTTTCTTTTGGTGCTGCCAAAAGGATACCGGGGGTAACACCCTCTGCATTGATGGCTATATTGGCATATATTCGAACCCCGCAAAAAGGGGAAAAGGATAATTGTTGTGAATCTTGACGGTTATATAAAAAATTATCCGTTTTTAAAGAGTGTTTCACGTGAAACAATAGAGAAACTGGAAATTTATATCTCTTTGCTTCAGCAATGGAACAAAAAAATAAATTTGGTATCGCAACAGGGTATGGATCAGGTCTGGAAACGTCATGTATATGACAGTTTTCAATTGATTCGGTATCTTGATTCATCTGTAAAATCTATTGCTGATCTTGGATCAGGTGGAGGATTTCCCGGTCTGATCTTGGCATTGTCAACAGATATTCCTGTAATATTGATTGAATCTGATATGAGAAAGACAATTTTTTTAAGGGAAGTTCTGCGACAGACCAAAACACAAGCAACTGTGCTTTGCCAGAGGATTGAAAATGTGAATGCTATCAGTGCAGATGTTGTGACGGCAAGGGCATTGACTTCATTGACTCAGCTTTTGGAATTTTCAAAAAATATTTTAAATAAAAATGGTTATTGTTTATTTTTGAAAGGCCGGTCTGTTAATCTGGAAATTGAAGAGGCACAGAAGAATTGGAAAATAAATTATAAAACCTTTTCCAGTCAAACGAATGCCGATGGGGTAATAGTTAAGATTAATCAATTTGAACGTGTTGAATAAAATGGCGCTTAAAAAGACAAAATCAAAAAAGACTTATATTTTGGCAATTGCAAACCAAAAAGGTGGGGTGGGTAAAACAACGACAGCAATTAATCTTGCCACCGCATTCGCTGAAAAAAAGAAGGTTCTATTAATTGATCTTGATTCTCAAGGAAATAGTTCAACTGCATTGGGAATTGAATATGGCGATCGTGATAAAGGAACCTATCATTTATTAATTAATGGCAAAGTGGTTGATGGAATGATCAAGGAGTCCATGATTCCAGGATTATCGTTGATTACAGCTGATGGCAACCTTGCGGCTGCAGAGCTTGAGTTGATTGATATTGAAAAACGTGAATTTCGGCTCAAGGAGGCAATTAAGCAATTTATAGGTATATATGATTATATTTTGATTGACTGTCCTCCAAGCCTTGGACTGTTAACGGTAAATGCCTTGGCGGCTGCTACTGGTGTTATTGTTCCGTTGCAATGTGAATTTCTGGCACTTGAAGGAATAAGTCATCTGGTTAAAACGGTTACACATTTGCAGAAAAAGGTAAATCCTGATCTGGATATAAAGGCAATTGTTTTAACGATGTATGACAAACGCAACAGACTTTCAGAGCTTGTTGCTGAAGATACCAGGAATTTTTTTGGGGATAAGGTCTGTAAAACAGTTATTCCACGCAATATCCGTATTTCAGAGGCACAAAGTTATGGAAAGCCAATAATGGTGTATGATCCTAAATCAACTGGAGCGCAAGCCTATATAAACTTGGCTAAGGAATTGAATCGTCGATTTGCTTAATTTGAGGGTAGGAAATATGAAGGGTAAGAAAAGGGGTCAGGGTAAAATTCGTTTGGGAAGAGGACTTGCCGCTTTATTAGGGGAGTCGGTTAAAGATGAGGATAATCAGAAAGATATTGGATCCGATCTTGGGATTTCAGATTTGAAAATGCAGATTTTACCTATTGACATAATTGAGCCTGGTCCTTTTCAACCTCGACAAATTATGCAGCCTGAAGCTTTACAAGAGTTGGCGGACTCAATCAGACAACATGGTATTTTACAACCTCTGCTGGTTAAGGAAAAAGATATCCAAAAGGGTCAATACCAAATTGTTGCTGGGGAACGTCGCTGGCGTGCTGCCCAACTGGCCATGATTGATGAGGTGCCGGTTAGGATCTGCTCTTTTACTGATAAAGATGCAATGGCTGTCGCATTAGTGGAAAATTTACAGCGTACGGATTTAAATATTATCGAAGAGGCTGAAGGTTTTTCAAGATTATTAAATGAGTTCAATCTTACTCAGGATGAGTTATCTTCTGCATTGGGTAAATCACGTTCACATATTGCTAATATAATCCGCCTATTGCAATTGCCGGATGAGATTATAAATTATTTGAAAAACGGGATATTAACTCCGGGACATGCAAGAGCCTTGCTTATGCATCCCGATCCTGTATCAGCGGCAAAGGAAATTATTCAAGATGATTTAACGGTAAGACAAACAGAAGCCCTAGTTAAAAATGCCAAAGCGGTTAATAAAAATTTACACTTGAAAAAAAAGCCAATCGATCCTGAGATAGAGTCACTTGAAAAAGATTTGCGTGGCAGATTAGGGTTTAATGTCAAAATTCAATTTGATGGTAAAGGTGGGTCCTTAAAAATATTTTATAAATCCCTTGAACAGTTTGATGAGATTTTAACGTTGTTAAAAAATTAAATGAAATATTGATACTTCATAGACCCATAATAAAAAAAGTCGCTTATTATTAAAAATAAGCGACAAAATAATAAGTAAAGTATAGAATGAAAAAGGTTAAAACCTGAAGTCGAGTGTTTCCATAAGGAAAGCGCTGTCATTGCCACCAGCTTTTTTTATGGATTGTGAGGCTAGAACACCGCCAAAGTCTCCAGTTAAAACAAGATGGGGAGCAATTGCATAAGCGAGAGTAAACTGGGGAATTGCACCAACAAATCCACCAGAATAATTGTCACGCAAAGGATAGTTGAATCCGACACCGTAAATCGTATCATTGGTATTGGCTCTCCAAATTACAGGTGCGTGCAATTTGACAAGTGCTTTTTTTGTTGGATTGTAAGTGATTAAAGGACCTGTACTGACTGTATTGGAAGTTGCCAGATATAGCGTCATATCCTGATAGTTTGCTGTTGTAAAATAGGGAACAGCAAAATTTCTGACCGCGCCGTGATCTTTGTGATAGTTGCCACCAGAAAAATAGTCGCTTTGCAGGCCCAATGACAAATTTCCCGGCACGTTTTTAAAGTTATAAGCAAAAATCGCATCAAATGCATAGGCTCTGACTGGACGTGTTTTACTACCAGAATTTGCGGGACGGAATTCACCACCCTGATATATACCTGTAACATCAATGGTGAAATTGCCAATATTTCCGTTCAACCTTCCGCCGATATTATCACGTCTTGTAGATCCTTGACGGTTTTTTCCGGGTGTTGGTGTGGGAAGACCTGCAGCATTACCGTTATAAAGGTAACCAATATAAAAGGCATCAAGAAATAATTGGCTATTCACATTCTGCACTTTAAAGCTGGGAAGGGCATAACTGGCCAAACCACCAAACATGCGGGCATTATAACTGGGTCCCGCACCAAAAACATGATCTTTGGAAAAGTCAGTTTGCCAGAAGTCAAAAATGTCGACTCTGAAATTTTTCCAGAAAGCATAGCCTCGGAATCCATCCCAACTGTAACGAATATTAGTCAGTTCCCGTGCGGAAGTCATGGAGAGTGGTGCATCAACAAAATATTGACGTCCTCCCATTGCCCCCATTTTTGCACCAAGCAGGTTCCCCTTTATTTCTAAAAAACCTTGCTGCATATCAAGTCGTTTACGTTGAAAACCTGTTTGATAGCCAAAAGTGTTGCTGCCACCAGCAACACCATTAATGAGTTCGGCATAAGCTCTTACGTGGGAACCAATATGCAAATCAGCACCATAAACGCTACGAATCAATAAACGGTTGGAATTTGTTTTGGCTCCAAATCCCATATATGGTTTGCTGTCGAAAACATGACGAAACCGCTCATTGCCGTTTAAACTCAGCCAGATATCCCCAGAATCATTCAGGGGAATATACTTGAGTCGGTTAAACCAGTCATCATTTTTATGGGGATCATTGCATAATCCGCTCCAGTCTTCTGCCCATCTTGCTTGTGCGTATGGGGCATATTGTCCGAAAGCATACCAAGAATAATTACCAACAGGTCCAAAACCGCTGTGTTTGTTGAAGACACCCCAATCCGGATGTCGTGTATTTCCATATTTACCAGCCGCTGTGACAACTTTTGCACAACGGTTATTAAGATTTGAGTAATCAATAAATGTAGAATCGGTTTTATTTTGAATTTTTGAATCTGTTGGAAGTAATGTTTGTTTTGTTTGATCTTTAGCGTAAGTATGTATTGAAGTTAAAAGTAGTAATGAGAAACAAATATGATTAACTACTTTTAAACTAGCCAGAATAGTTGATTTATTCATAGTTTATCATTCATACTAATATTATTGTTTTATTTAATTATATTATTCTTTTAAGAAAAGAATTTATATTATCCACATGTATAGTATTATTTATATTAAGAATAAGATTATATTAATCTTTGTGAATATTTGGTTGCTAGTCTTATGGCTAGTATTCTTTATGACGTTTATCATTATATGGTTATTTATTTGGGTTATTTCAAATAATGCATGAAGATCAATTGGTAAGATACAGTCGCCATATCCTTTTGCCGCAAATTGATTTGGATGGACAAAAACGGTTTTTAAATAGCCGTGTTATGGTTATAGGATGTGGGGGACTGGGTTGTGCAGCAATTCCTATTCTTGCTGCTGCGGGTATTGGCAGTTTAATGCTGGTTGATAATGACAGGGTCGAACTGTCCAATTTACAACGACAGACATACTATACACCTGATGATATTGGTAAATTCAAAAATCATGTAATGGCCGATTTCATTCATAGACAAAATCCGGATATTACTGTTGATACTGTGCCTTACCGTTTATCCGAGGATGAATTATCTTCATTAATTCATGATTATGATGTGATTTTGGATTGTAGTGACAATTTAAAAACCCGACAAATGATCGGGCGGGTTGCATATTCTAGTAAAATACCTTTAATTTATGCCTCAGCCATACGGTTTGAAGGGCAATTAAGTGTATTTGACTCAAATAATGATCGATCACCATGTTACGCCTGTCTATTTGATGGAGCGGAAACAGAACAGGACCTTTGTTCATTTACCGGTGTTTACGCCCCATTGGTTAATACAATGGCAGCTATGCAGGCTTCAGAGGCTTTGAAGGTAATATCCAGGATGGGTCAAGCTCTTACGGGCAGGATACTGCATTATAATGCTTTGAATTTTTCTTTTCATATGCTGGAATGTGATCGCAATCCGCATTGTAACGTGTGTGGTTGTTCGAGGAACTAGGGTGTTTTGTCAAAACCATGTTCTAGGGCGTAAATTGCTGCCTGCACCCTGCTGTGTAAATTAAGTTTTCGTAATATGTTCTGAACATGCAACTTGATTGTACTTTCTGACACGCTCAAAAAACGGGCAATTTCTTTATTACTTATTCCCTTGGTCAGCCAAGCCAATATTTCTTTTTCCCTTGGTGTTAAAGAATCATAGAGATCTTCGTTCTTTTCCTTTTCATTGGGTCGGAATTGATCGATAAGGGTTGATATCATGGCTGGGGAGAGAATATTATTCCCTTCATAAACTTTGTGAATACTGTCCAATAGGAAATCGGTATTGATATTTTTCAAAAGATAGCCTTTTGCTCCAAGTGTCATACATTGAATAAGGTCATCATTATCTTCCGAAACAGTTAAAATTAGGACATTAAGGTCTGGATTAATATTTAAAAGGTTTTGGAGCGTTTCCTTTCCACCCATTCTTGGCATATCCAGATCAAGGAGGATGATATCAGGGTTAAGTTTCTGGGCCAGTTTTATACCTTCTGATCCATTTTGCGCCTCTCCAATAACCTCTATATCTTCCTGATTGTTAAGAAGAAATTTCAATCCTGAACGAAATAAAGAATGATCGTCAATAAGCAGAATTTTAATTTTTGTTTGCATTTTCTTTATACTACCGTTCTATAAGTTTATCGGAATAGTGAGTTCCAAGGTTGTACCATGATTAGGTGTTGAAGTAATGTTTATTTTTCCGGAAATATTTTCTGCCCTCTCTTGGATAATTGATAAACCGATATGGTTCTGTTGTTTTTTTTGCAAGGTATTAAGGTCAAATCCGACACCATCATCATGAATACGCATCATGAAAGAATTATTATAACTAAATTCAATTGTTGCAAGCTTGCATTTTGAATGTTTACGAATATTGGATAAAGCTTCTTGAAGAATAAAAATGATCTGTAATTGCTGTTGTTTTGTAATAAATAAAAATTTTTGCAGATTAATTAATTTTACAGGTATTTTTGTCTGGGCTTTGAAACGGTTCACGACTTTCTTAACAACAGTCTCAAAATCTTCCTTGCCAATCTTGGTTCGAAAATTCATTAACAGTTCACGAACATCGTCATAGGATTCTTGCACGCCACGCTGAATAAAATCCAGATTTTGCTTGGCTTTGTCAAGGTCATTCTTATTGATTGCCTTTTCAAGCATTTGAGCTTGCAAATTAAGAAAGGACAATGCTTGTGCTATGCTATCATGCAATCCCTGTGCAATTAAGTTGCGTTCCTCCATAATGGCAAGCTGTTTTTCTTTGGCAGTTAATTGGTAATTTTCAATGGATACACCAAGTTGACAGGTCAATGTTTCAATCAAGTGGTAGGTTTCTGGAGAAAAAGAAGATTCCCTTTTTTTAAAATATAGAACCATTAACCCTATTTCATTTTTATTATGCCAAATAGGAAAAATGATAAAATGACTAAATAATTTTTTAACGCACGAGGGTATAAGACAGTTTTCCTGCTGATCAGTTTTGACGCAAATAGGATAGGAATTTTTGGGTAGGGAAGAAATATCAAAAAAACAGTTGGCAGAAAAATAACATTGTTCAATGGTGTTTAATTGTGCTGGAAAACCTTTGCTACAAATAAAATTCATGGCGTCTTTCTCTTCGTTAAGAAAGCCGATAAATCCGGCATCCGCTTGACTTAAATCAATAATTTTTTCAAGGAATCTCTCGGTTGCCATATTGGGAGTCAGGCAGGTATGTAAAAAGGTGATCATGTCATAAAGAATAGTTAATTCATGATTCTTTTTCTTTAATGCAAGTGTTTTATCTGAAACTTTATGTTCAAGGTTATTGTATAAGTCCTGCAAATTATGTGCCATCTGGTTAAAACCGGAGGAGACAATATCAAATTCACTATTGCCATTGACAGGAATACGTCTGGATAGATTACCCTGACTTAGGGCTTTGATACTTGATTCAAGATGTTTCAACGGATTGATGACTGATTTATATAACAGGGATATGCTCGAAAAGGCAGTTATCAGTATCATCAGGATAATTGTTGTGATTATGTATCGAAGCCAAATGATGTCTTGCGTATTTTGATTTTCGATCAGTTTGACTAAAAGGTCAATGTCTTCTACGAATGTGTTGAGATGATAATAATTTTTGTCAGTTAGTCTATGATATCCAGAGGACTGGTTTATAAGCGGCAATATCTGGTTATTATAGGTTTTTTCAATATATTTTATTTGCAGGTTTATTTTTTTATTATTTGAAAAAATTAGGGTATTATTATCGTATTTTTTTAATTTATTAAGGATTGTAATAAATTTCGTTTGTTCATGCTGCAGGTTTACATAATCGTTTTGATTAGAAAGTAACATCATGTAATAAACACGCATGCGCAAACTGCCTGTATAATTGATGGCAATTCCAGCATTTTCAAGCTGCCAAAGCAGGGAGAGTGCATATCCCGTAAAGAATATGGCACATACAACCCATGCGATAGTACAGGTAAGCAGTTTGGTTGAAAGCTTGTTAAAATACCGCGTGATTTTCATTATTTGATAATTGTTCGTAAATATTATGATAAGATTATTTTAACATATATTTGAATTAAATATTAGAAATCAACTGCCAATGAAAATTGATATGTTCTGGGTAATCCAGCATAAGCACTGTTATTTGCGGTGCCTCCGTTAATTGAGGATGGATATACAGACATCCAATAATGTTTATTGGTTACATTATTGACATTAAATCGTGCCGCAAGTGGGGTGTTAAAGACATTGAAGGCGTAGCGCATTCCGACATCTGTCGTAAAATACCCTTTGGCAAAAGTGGTATTGTAATTATTGGCAGCCCGACGATCTGTATAGTGAAGATTGATGTTGAATGCCATACCATACAGGATGTGATCTTTTGCGACAGGTAATTGGTAGTCAATCAGCAGGTTGGCCTGAACAGGGGGGACACCAACAATTTGTTTATGAGAGGTGGCAATATTTCCTGTTTTTCCCAGTTGTGCATCAAGCCATGTAACACCTCCAAGAATAGACAGACTATTCCATATCTGTCCTGCGACCTGAAATTCAACCCCATAATTGCGCTGTTGTCCTGCGACGGCAAAAATATGGGTTGTTGGATTGATAAATGCATATGGACGTGTCATACGGAATGCAGCAACATTTAACCACAGGCGGTTGAATTTGACCTTATAGCCTACTTCATATTCTTCACTACGATAGGGAGCCATGATCTGGTTTGGATTAATTACTCCCGTCGCTGGGGCAATATCTCCCGCCTGCAGACTTCTTGCCCAAGTGAAATAGGCGGTATGACCTTCAAGAGGATGATAAATCAGGCTTGTTGTTGGACTAAATGCCGCATCATGTGAATTGTGTGCGGTTTTCTTTCCTTTCATGTTCCAGCTGTCATTGCTTAACCAGCTCCAACTGAAAACACCCATAATGGCCCATTGTTGATTAAAATGGATTGTATCGCCTGCAATCAGGGCTTGTTGTTGGATTAAGGCCGATTGATAACGTCCCCATCCTTTTGGTCTATGACCCGGTAATGGACGAGGATTGTGTATGTTGCTGGTTCCAAGATTGATTGTTTCAGTATGAGTGGGGTTGTAATTACCTCTCATATATCCATTGGTGCCCAAAACAAGTTCATGTTTTACAAAATCTGTATTTACTTCTCCATTCACATAGGCAAAATTGCTCCCTACCTGAAAAACGTTTGCCTGACCGGCCACCGAAATAGATTGTTGATAATCACCCTTGCTGTTTAGGAGTCGATTGCTGTTGTTGAACATCTCTCGTTTGGCATCCTGATAGAGCCCTCCCGCAGTAAATCTCCATTTTTTATTGATTTGGTGTTTGATTTTTCCGAGAAAGGTATTTGTTTCCGTATTAAATCCGGCATATTTTTGCCCAAGATAGGCCTTGCCCATATTGGGTGCGGATGGCAGCTGAATGGAATTATCAAACGAAAAATTCGTTGCTGTTCCCCTTTCATTATAGGTATAATGGCTGGCATCTATCTCAATAACGGTTTTGGAGGAAAGATGAATATCAAAATCACCACTGACCAGATTACGTTTTAACTGACTGTGTTCCACATAGGCGGTACCTTCATCATGCAGAAGGTTTAAACGATATCCAAACCACCCATTTTTACCGACTCGACCAGATACATCCGCATATTCCGTCACGGCACCAATTGAATCGTAATTGACTGAAAGATGTTCCGTACGACGGTCAGTGGGACGTTTGAGCTGGTAACTGAAAATGCCGGCTGGATTTTGTGGGCCATACATAGCCCCGGCCAACCCGTTCAGAACCTGCAAATTTTCAAACATTTCAGTTGGATAGGGGGTGGTGGATGTCATATTGAGCCCGTCAATACGGCTGTTTGCTGTTACGTCCCCCTCAAACCCTCTGGATTGCGGCCTGGCCATGCCTGCAGATCCACGGGCCTCGAGTTGTACGGAAGGAAGGTATTTCATTAGATCATTAACGTTTCTTGCCTGTTGATTGGCAATAACGTCATGAGGAACTGACAAGATTGAAAAAGGCGCGTCTTCAGATTTCATGGAACCCAAGGGGCCCAAGGTAACGTCTGGAGTACTCATTACAGCAACTGATCCGTCAGCCCTTCTTTGCCCCCTTACTGTAATTTTTTCGGATTTTTCATCATCTCTTTCCATATTGGTCGAGGTTGAAATCTTTTGTGCCATTGTTTGAAGAGGGAAAAGAAGAAGCAGAGGTAGAATATATTTTTGTTTTCTATTCATGCAAATTCTTCATGGATTAATAATTCAAGAAATTATTCTAATAATGGAAATGAATATGATATATTAATAGTAGGAAAACGACTAATTATACTTAGCCAAATGGCTATAAACAACCTAGCCATTATTCCAGATTTCTATAAGCTTTTGACTAATTGGTTCGATCTTGCGGAAGATGTAAATATTATTAAAACAATTATGCGTTTTATTTAACTTATACAATAAAGATCAAAAACAATACAGATATAAACGTATTGGTTCATCAACCAAGGAAAAAAAATGTCTCATTTACTAACAAAATGGGAACCGGAAAATCAACAGTTTTGGGAAAAGCAAGGACGTGTTGTTGCTTTACGGAATTTATGGATTTCCGTTCCTGCTCTTTTACTTGCTTTCGTTGTATGGCAATTATGGAGTGTCGTTGTTGTCTATCTACCAGAAGTTGGGTTTAAATATACTCAAAATCAACTAATGCTTTTAACGGCATTGTCTGCATTGTCAGGGGCAACCCTGAGAATCATCTATGCCTTTATGGTTCCCATTTTTGGTGGAAGAAGATGGACGGTTTTTTCAACAGCCACCCTTTTGATTCCAACCATTGGTTTTGGTATATGCATACAAAATCCAAATACCAGTTTTGCAACAATGGTGATCTTGGCCCTGTTGTGTGGATTTGGTGGGGCAAATTTCAGCTCCTCTATGGCAAATATCGGATATTTTTTCCCTAAATCAAGAAAGGGATTTGCCACGGGGGTAAATGCTGGACTGGGAAATCTTGGTGTACCGTTTGTACAATTTGTTACCTTGTGGGTTATTGGCGTCAGTATCTTTGGTGCTTTGGGGGGTGGACCAGAAACACGTATTCATAACGGTCAGCAGAGTCTTGTCTGGTTACAGAATATCACCTATATTTGGGTACCTTTTATTGCGGTAACCGTTATCGCTGCCTGGTTTGGGATGAATGACCTTGCCACGGTCAAGGCATCTTTTTCAGAGCAATCAATAATTTTCAAGCGTAAACATACCTGGGTTGCCTGTTTGCTTTATCTGGGTACATTTGGATCCTTTATCGGTTTTTCAGCGGCATTGCCCCTGTTGATAAAGCATGAATTCGTTGATGTTAATCCAATAAAATACGCCTTTTTAGGCCCTTTGCTAGGGTCCATATTTAGAGTTGTTGGGGGAATTGCCTCTGACAAATTCAAGGCGACACGGGTAACTCAAATCAGTTTCCTGGGTATGATTGTTTTTTCCTTATGTATCGTTTTCTTCATCTCAGCCCCGGAAGAATCAAGAAGTTTTGTCGGCTTCCTGATAAGTTTTATGATCCTGTTCATTTTTGTTGGATTGGGAAATGGATCCGTATTTGCCCAAGTTCCCGGAATATTCACAATATTTTACCAGAAATACCTTAAAAAACAAAAAGCTGAATCTGAAGAGCAGATGAATGAGGATGCTGCCAAGGAAACCGGTGCGGTTCTTGGTTTTATGGGGGCTATTGGTGCCTATGGTGGATTTATAATTCCAAAACTGTATGGAACCTCTTTAAGTTATACCGGATCGTATAATTTAGCTTTTTATATTTTTGTGGGATTTTACGTATTTTGCCTTTTGATAAACCGTTGGTACTACCTTCGCAGAAATGCTGAAATACGTTGTTAAGACAAATTTGATTTAGAATTTGGAAATTGATTATGAGCCATATATTAGATCGTTTAAACTTTTTTAAAAAAACGAAAAGCAGTTTTGCTGACGGGCATGGCGCTGTTGTTAACGAGGACAGAAAATGGGAAGACGCGTATAGACAACGTTGGCAACAGGATAAAATCGTAAGATCAACTCACGGTGTGAATTGCACCGGATCCTGCAGTTGGAAAATCTATGTTAAAAGTGGATTGATTACCTGGGAAACCCAACAGACAAATTATCCGAGAACTCGTGCGGATCTACCCAATCATGAACCCAGGGGATGTCCTCGCGGGGCATCTTACAGCTGGTATGTTTATTCTGCCCAACGTGTTAAATATCCAATGCTGCGTGGACAGCTGGCTAGATTATGGCGTGATGCACGTCAGAAGATGGATCCGATATCCGCCTGGGAATATATCAGTCAAACACCAGAATTGGCCAGTTCTTACAAGAAAAGACGTGGATTGGGCGGATTTGTCCGATCAACCTGGCGGGAAGTCAACGAGCTTGTTGCCGCGGCAAATAACTTTACCATCAAAAAATATGGTCCCGACCGTATTATCGGATTTTCTCCTATTCCGGCTATGTCGATGGTCAGCTATGCTTCCGGATCCCGTTATCTTTCTCTTATTGGGGGTGTTCCGCTATCTTTTTATGATTGGTATTGCGATCTGCCACCAGCAAGCCCACAAGTATGGGGCGAGCAAACCGATGTTCCGGAATCAGCCGATTGGTATAATTCAACCTATTTACTAGTGTGGGGATCAAATATCCCCATGACTCGCACGCCAGACGCTCATTTTTATGCCGAAGTTCGTTATAAAGGTACAAAAACGGTCGCTGTTTCATCAGATTATGGTGAAATGGTAAAATTCAGTGATATATGGCTCTCTCCCAAACAAGGTACGGATGCTGCCTTGTCCATGGCGATGGGGCACGTAATCTTCAAAGAATTTCATCTGGACCGTCCCTCTGAATATTTTACGTCATATTGCCGTCAATATACAGATATGCCAATGCTGGTTATGCTTGATGAAAAGAATGGCCAACTGGTTCCCGGATATTTCTTGCGTGCCAGTCATTTGGCAGATCAGCTTGATGAAAAAAACAATCCTGAATGGAAAACGCTTGTTATTGATGAATTGACGGGACAGATTGTAACCCCCAAAGGATCAATTGGTTTTCGCTGGGGTGAAACAGGTCAATGGAATCTTAAAGAACAGGATAGCAAAGGACAGACCGTTAAGGCCCAACTTAGTCTGCTGGGTAAGCATGATAATGTTGCGGAGGTTGTGTTCAATTATTTTGCTGGAGAAAGCAAAAATGAACAGATGCTCCGAAAGGTTCCGGTTAAAACCATTACCTTGGCTGATGGCAATCAGATAAAGGTTACTACAGTTTTTGATTTAATGGCTGCCAATTACAGTATTGACCGTGATCTAGGTGATGGTGCTAGAGATTATATGGATGATGTTCCCTATACTCCTAAATGGCAGGAAAAACATACTGGTGTAAAACCTGAATTGGTTATTCAGGTTGCTCGTGAATTTGCCCAAAATGCCGATAAAACTCATGGTAAAAGCATGGTCATCGTGGGTGCCGGATTAAACCACTGGTATCATATGGATATGTCCTATCGTGGCATTATCAACATGTTAATGCTTTGTGGATGTATAGGTCAAAGTGGAGGTGGCTGGTGCCATTATGTTGGTCAGGAAAAACTGAGGCCACAAACCGGTTGGGCTCCATTGGCATTTGGATTGGATTGGAATCGTCCATCTCGTCAGATGAACGGAACATCCTTCTTTTACAATCATACAAGTCAATGGCGTCATGAAAAGCTGGCTATCAATGAAGTTGCCTCACAAAATAGCCTGAGTGAATTTGAAGGTATGGCGCTGATTGATTGTAATGCCAAGGCTGAACGGATGGGATGGTTACCTTCTGCACCGCAATTGTCAATGAATCCGTTGACGTTGACACAAAATGCAATTGCTCAAAATAAAGATCCCATTGACTATGCGGTTGAAGGATTGAAATCAGGTGCAATTGACATGTCTTGTAATGACCCTGATAATCCAGCGAACTTTCCACGCAACATGTTTGTATGGCGTTCCAATATTCTTGGTTCTTCAGGTAAGGGACATGAATATTTCCTTAAATATCTTTTGGGTACTCAGAATGCAGTTTTAAGTGAAGAGCAAAATTGTATTAAACCGAAGGAAATCAAGGTAAGAGAAGCCGCAGAAGGTAAACTGGATCTTCTGGTCGTCTTGGATTTCCGTATGTCAACGACTTGTTTATATGCAGATGTAATTCTTCCGACGGCCACCTGGTACGAGAAAAATGACTTGAATACATCGGATATGCATCCCTTTATTCATCCTTTAAGCGAGGCTGTACAACCTTTATGGCAAAGTAAAAGTGATTGGGAGATTTTCAAAGGACTGGCTGGAAAATTTTCTGAACTCGCCGCAGGATATCTTGGAAATCAAAAAGATCTTGTCTTGACACCCTTAATGCATGACACTCCACAAGAGTTGGGACAGCCTTTTGACGTTAAAGACTGGAAAAAGGGTGAATGTGATCCTATTCCTGGTAAGACAATGCCAGCCATGAAAGTTATCGAGCGAAATTATGGAGCAATTTATGAACAGTTTACATCAATTGGTCCTTTACTTGAAAAACTCGGTAATGGTGGTAAAGGTATAAGTTGGGATACCAAGCATGAGGTTGATCAATTACGTAATTTAAACAAGGTTGTTGGTCAGGGTATTGCAAAGGGACAGCCGAGACTTGATACTGCTATTGATGCGGCTGAAATGATCCTGAATCTTGCTCCTGAAACAAATGGGCATATCGCTGTCAAGGCATGGGGGGCATTATCAAAAGTAACAGGTATTGACCATACGTATTTGGCCACCCCTCGTGAACATGATTCCATTCGTTTTCGTGATATACAGGTTCAGCCACGTAAGATTATATCTTCCCCAACCTGGTCAGGCCTGGAAAGTGAAACGGTAAGTTACAATGCTGGTTATACAAATGTTCATGAACTGATTCCTTGGAGAACCCTGACCGGTCGGCAGCAGTTTTATCAGGATCATCAATGGATGCGTGCATTTGGTGAAATGTTGTGTGTCTATCGTCCAGCGGTTGACTTGAAAACAACTCAAAAGGTTTTGGGACAGCATGGTAACGGAAATCCAGAAATAGTCCTGAATTTTATCACACCACATCAAAAATGGGGCATCCACAGTACTTACTCCGATAATTTACGGATGTTGACATTATCGCGTGGCGGGCCACATGTCTGGCTTTCCGAAATTGATGCACAAAAGGCTGGTATCGTTGATAATGACTGGATTGAGGTTTTCAATCTAAATGGAACTTTAACGGCCAGAGCAATTGTAAGTCAGCGCGTTCCAGAAGGAATGACCTTGATGTATCATGCTCAGGAAAAGATCATCAATGTTCCCGGTGCAGAAGTTTCAAAAAAACGCGGCGGAATTCATAATTCTGTAACAAGAACAGTCTTAAAACCGACACATATGATTGGCGGTTATGCGCAATATTCCTATGGTTTTAACTATTATGGAACAGTTGGTTCAAATCGTGATGAATTTGTTGTTGTCCGTAAAATGAAGCATGTCGATTGGCTTGAAGAGACTGTTAGCGTTAATTACCCAAAAGTTGAGGCATAAGAGATTACCAATGAAAATTAGAGCTCAAATTGGCATGGTGTTGAATCTGGATAAATGCATAGGATGCCATACTTGTTCCGTGACATGTAAAAATGTATGGACCAGTCGAGATGGTGTTGAATATGCATGGTTCAATAACGTTGAATCAAAACCAGGGGTTGGATATCCCAAGGAATGGGAAAACCAGGATAAATACAATGGTGGATGGGTTTTAAAAGGTGGCAAGTTGCGTCCCCGTCAGGGTGGCAAGTTGCACATTATGGCAAATATATTTGCCAATCCCAATCTTCCGCAAATTGATGATTATTATGAACCCTTTACATATGATTATGAACGTTTGCAAAATTCTCCGGATGTAAAAACCCCCCCTGTTGCCCGACCAGTTTCGGTCCTAACCGGACAAAAAATGGAAAAAATAAATTGGGGACCAAACTGGGAGGATGATCTTGGTGGAGAGTTTTCAAAGCGTGCAAAAGACAAGCTTTTTGATGGTATTCAAAAGGATATGCTGTCAACTTTTGAAAATACATTTCTTATGTATTTACCAAGATTGTGCGAGCATTGTTTAAATCCAGCCTGTGTTGCAAGTTGTCCTTCAGGTTCAATTTATAAACGTGAGGATGACGGTATTGTCCTGATAGATCAGGATAAATGTCGCGGCTGGAGGATGTGTGTCTCGGGCTGTCCCTATAAAAAGATATATTTTAACTGGGTTTCTGGTAAAGCAGAAAAATGTATATTCTGTTATCCACGTATTGAAGGTGGACAGCCAACCGTTTGTTCCGAAACATGTGTAGGGCGTATTCGTTACCTGGGTGTTTTACTTTATGATGCAGATAAAATTAAAGAGGCTGCATCTACGGAAGATACCCAGGATTTGTATGAATCCCAACTTGATGTTTTTTTAGATCCCAATGATCCGGCAATTATTGCGGAAGCTCTTAAACAGGGTATACCCCAAAGCTGGCTGGATGCGGCAAGAAATTCACCGGTCTATAAAATGGCAGTAGAATGGAAAGTTGCTTTCCCTCTGCATCCAGAATACCGCACCTTACCAATGGTTTGGTATATTCCACCTTTATCGCCTATTCAGTCTGCAGTAGCGAATGGCATGATTGGCAAGAATGGAATTATTCCTGGTATTAAGGATTTACGTATTCCAATTCGCTATTTGGCTAATTTGCTTACGGCGGGGAAAGAAGAACCCATTATTAATGCCTTGGAAAACATGATCGCGATGCGTCGTTATATGCGTAGCAAGTCTGTTGATCAATGTCCTGATCGTTCTGTCTTGAAAGATACGGCTTTGACTGAAGTCCAGATTGAAGAAATGTATCAGATTATGGCGATTGCGAATTATGAAGATCGTTTTGTCATTCCATCATCTCACAAGGAAATGGTTGAAAACGCATTCCAGGATAAGGCTTCCTGTGGATTTACTTTCGGGAATGGATGCTCTGACGGGGTGAATAAGGCAAGTCTTTTTGGCAAAAAGGTTTCTCCAATTATCTTTCACGACGCTGTAGAGGATCGTGAACAGAACAAGGCAAAAGAAAGCAATAGCTGATGGAAATTTTTAAGATACTTTCAGTTTTATTATGTTATCCAGAGCAAGAATTGGTTGATGCACTCCCTTCAATTTTGGGACGTTTAAAAACGCTTGAGAATGAATGGAGCTTGCTTTCTCCCTTATTGGAACATTTGCAAGAAAAAGATTTGATTGACTTGCAAGAAGAGTATGTTTCACTTTTTGATCGTAATCCATCATGTTCATTGCATTTATTTGAGCATATTCACGGTGAGGACCGTCTAAGGGGGCAAGCCCTGGTCAATCTCATGTCAGAATATAAGGCAAACGGTTATGATATTTCAGTAATTGATGAATTACCAGATTATTTGCCTTTATTTTTAGAGTTTTTATCTGTCTGTAATGAAGGTGAAGCAAAGGATTTACTGGCGGCATCAATTGACGTGATTGATTACATCGGATCAAAATTGCGGGAAAGTCAGTCTGTCTATGCGGGTATTTTCACTTTACTTGTCAATTATTCTTCTGTTCAACCTCAACCTTTAAAAGTTCCCCCAGTTAAAGATATGGAGGAGGCAATGGAGAAATTTGGCCCAAATATTGAGGGAGTTGAACCTCTTTTACAAACGAATGCCTGTAATCTCTGTTCTGTAGACAATAAAAATAAAGGGGCAAGTCATGCATTATCTCGATAAATTTATTTTTGGAATTTATCCGTATATCGTATTAACAATTTTTGTTGTTGGATGCTTGGTACGTTTTGAACGTGAACAATATTCATGGAAAAGTGATTCCAGCCAGATTTTATATCGTGGACAATTAAGATTTGGAAATATCTGTTTTCATATTGGTATTTTAGGTCTGTTTTTTGGGCATCTTTTCGGTCTTTTAACACCCATCTGGGTTTGGGATACACTGGGAGTTACCCATTCAGCAAAACAGATTTTCGCCATGATGGCTGGCGGCATCATGGGCAGTATCTGTTTGGTTGGGATTTTGATCCTTATTCACAGAAGATTTGTTTCAGCCCGTATATTGGCAAATAGTACCTGGCGTGATAAATTGTTGTTGGTCTGGTTATTATTGACTTTGCTACTTGGTTTATCAACAATTTTTGTTTCGGCTCAGCATACGGACGGTCATGAAATGGTTCAACTTATGACATGGGTGCAGCATACAATTACCTTTCAAGGTGATGCCGTGGCCTATATCATGAATGCGTCACCAATCTTCAAATTCCATCTTTTTATGGGAATGACGGTATTTGCTATTTTCCCATTTACCCGTTTGGTTCATGTATTTAGTGGCTTTGCCATGGTCAGTTATGTAACTCGACGCTGGCAGTTGGTAAGACCACGTTCATGAACGTGAAGATGTGAACTGATGAAAAATCCCAAAATACTGGAATTAAGATTGCTTAAACTATTGGCTGTTGTTCTGGCTTGTTTTGGATTTTTTCATTCCGTTCAGGCAAAAGAGATTGTTGTTTCTGCGGCGGCTAGTTTAAGCGATGCTTTTAAAGATATAGCTAAAATTTATGAAACATCGCACCCTCAGGATAAAATTTTATTTAATTTTGGTTCTTCGGGCAGTCTGTTAAATCAAATAGCACAGGGTGCCCCGGTTGATCTTTTTGCATGTGCCGATGAAAGCACAATGGATATGGCAGAGCAAAAAGGATTGATTTTTCCTGGATCAAGACAGGATTTTATTAATAATTATTTGGTTCTTGTGACTTTTATTCATAGCAAGTTACAGATACGTGAACTGGCAGATTTAGATAAACCCTCGATTAAGTGGATCGCGTTGGGACAAGTTGTAACTGTTCCAGCGGGTCGTTATACAAAACATGCATTGCAGGCTGCAGGTTTATGGCATAAATTACAAGATAAATTCATTCCTGCGCAAAATGTCCGTCAGGTTCTGGATTATGTTGTCCGTAATGAAGTGGATGTCGGTTTTGTTTATGAAAGTGATGCAAAACTTTTTTCAGATAAAGTTAAAATACTTTATCGGCTTCCTTTGCCAAAACTCGTTCAATATCCAGTTGCCTTGGTTAAAAATACTCAAAACCCAAATCAGGCTAAGGCATTCATGGACCTGTTATTTTCAGTTAAAGGTCAGAGAATTTTTAGACAATACGGTTTTGCTGTTCGGTAATTGTTCATGGGAATAAATTTTACTTGGCCGGCTCTTTTTCTATCCTTGAAAATTGCCGTTTTCGCAGTCGCGATCAATATGTTTCTGGCAATACCTGCAGGATATTTTATTGCTCGATATCGTTTTTATGGTAAGGAATTTTTAGATATTGTCTTTACATTGCCAATGGTTATGCCGCCGACTGTATTGGGATACTATTTGTTAGTATTGTTTGGACAGCATGGTTGGATAGGACAAATATTGGGAAAATATTTTCATCTTAGTCTTATATTTACGTGGCAGGGGGCTGTTTTAGCCGCTATTGTCGTGACTTTTCCTTTGATATTCAAACCCGCCAGAAGTGCCTTTGAATCAATCAATCCTTGTTATGAACAGGCTGCACGGGTATTGACTATTTCTGATATGGCGATTTTTTTCCGTATAACCTTACCTTTGGCTTGGCGTGGTATTATGGCAGGTTTATTACTGGCATTTACCAGAGCTTTGGGTGAATTTGGTGCAACCCTGATGATTGCCGGAAATATTCCCGGAAAAACGCAAACCCTATCTTTGGCAATTTATGAAGCCGTTGAGGCGGGACACGATCATGTCGCAAATATATCCGTCTTGATTTTATCCGCTGTTTGCATTTTTGTTTTATTTATGGCTAAACGGCTGAATATTACGCATAATTCAATTTATTGATCATGATATTTCAAATAAACCTCAAGAAATTAATGAAAAATCATCATCATATGTTTCAGCTCAATGTTGATTTTTATTCTCAAAATCGTTCAGTGGTGATATTTGGTCCATCTGGATCTGGAAAAACAACATTGCTTAAAATAATAGCGGGATTAAATTCACCAGATTGCGGGTTGATAAAAATTGATAATAAAATCTTTTTTGATCAGAAACGTAAAATCAATCTGGCCCCCCAGGAGAGGAAACTTGCTTATCTTTTCCAAGGTTATAGTCTTTTTCCGCATTTAACAGTCAAACAGAATATTTCCTTCTCACTTGTCAAGGGAATATTTAATCCCCGTGTCAGTCAGGATTTTGCAATTGTTAAGGACTGGATGAATCGCTTGGAAATCCTGAACTATGCTGAATATTATCCATATCAATTGTCGGGGGGGCAACAACAGCGGGTTGCATTGGCCAGAGCATTGGTTGCGCAACCCGATTTGTTGTTACTAGATGAACCGTTTTCAATGCTTGATAGTCGCTTGCGACGCAAATTGCGGTATGAAATAAGAGATATTCAACAACGGTTACAATGCTTGATGATGGTTATATCGCACGATGATGAGGATGTAGAGTGTTTTGGTGAGGATATCTTACATTTGGGAAAAAATAGTAATTATTAGATGAATTAATAAATAATAGTCTGATTGTATTTTATCTATAATGATTTTTTAGAAATATTTAAGTCTTTTTTTTGATTTTTAAACACATATATAAAATTCATAACTACAAAGTCTTTATTGCAATTATGACGTGGCCGAGCTTCTGATGCTGATTGATAAATTTGGTAGAACAATTGATTATTTAAGAATTTCTGTTACGGATCGCTGTAATTTAAGATGTTCTTATTGTATTCCGAAAGGATTTAATGATTTTGAAACTCCAGACCATTGGCTCACTTTTGATGAATTAATGCGTGTTGTTCGTGCGTTTGTAAGATTAGGTGCAAAACGTTTTCGCTTGACTGGTGGTGAACCGTTGGTTCGCAAAAACCTAACAGATCTGGTGCATCGAATTAAAAAAATTGATGAGGTGGAGGATTTATCCATTACAACGAATGGAACCTTGCTGACATCCCATGCCAAATTATTGTTTGAGGCTGGCTTAGATCGTTTGAACATAAGTCTTGACTCCTTGAATCGTAAAAATATAGAGGATATTACAGGTCTGGATTGTCTAGAGCAGGTTATGGAGGGTCTGCGAACAGCAAAACAACTCGGTTTTCATAAAATAAAGATTAACATGGTTGTATTGCCAGACAAGAATATGGCAGAAATTGAACGAATGCTCGAATTTTGTATTGAACACGGGTTTATTCTGTGTTTGATTGAAGTCATGCCAATGGGAAAAACCGGGCAAAATATGACAACTGTCTCGCTACAACCCATTATACAAGGATTAAGGAAACATTACGATTTGCGTTCAACGATGAAGATAATAGGAAATGGTCCGGCGCGTTACTGGGAAACAGCAACAGGTAATGTATGTCTTGGATTAATTACACCGTTATCACAGCATTTTTGTGCGACATGCAATCGGGTTAGATTGTCGGTTGATGGAACCCTTTATATGTGTTTGGGACAGGATAACAGCTTTGCGTTAAGGCCGTTATTAAGAAATCATTGTAGTGATAAAGAACTGGATCAGGCCATTCAAGAAGCGATAGAATTAAAGCCAAAAGAACATGATTTTTTAAAACAGCCCAATAAAATTATGCGTATTATGTCAAAGACAGGAGGATAGGTTGACAGTCCTATTTTTTAGGTAAAAAAGCTTTTACGACTTTTTCATCTGTTTCAATCCTGGGTCCACCAATTACATCGATACACATTGGAACCGCGGCAAATACTCCATGTATAAGAACCTTGCCATTTTGATCTTTTACCCCTTCCAACGTTTCACGAATGGCATTCGGACGTCCGGGCAGGTTTAGTATCAGGCTTTTTTTACGGATTACGCCCACTTGTCGTGACAGAATGGCGGTTGGCACGAAATATAAACTGACTTGACGCATTTGCTCACCAAAACCGGGCATAACTTTATCTGCGATGGCCAGAGTTGCATCAGGTGTCACATCTCGGATGTAAGGGCCTGTACCGCCCGTGGTTAAAACAAGGGGACAATCTTGATGATCGACCAGATCGATTAATGTTTTTTCAATCAGATCCTGTTCATCAGGAATTAAATGCTCAATATATTGTTTTTCGTTAAGAACCGCTTTATCCAGCCAATTTTTCAAGGCAGGTAAACCTTTATCTTCATATATACCCTGACTGGCTCTATCACTGACAGAAACCAAACCAATTTTTATTGCTGTCATTTTATATTTTCCTATCAATAAAGTCTAAAGAGAATAGTCAAGTGGATAAATTTTTATAAAGTCTCCTTTATGAACAGGGGTATTTTCCGGAATTTCTGCCAATCCATTTGCCTGGGAAAATGTTGCCAACATGGCAGAACCCTGATTATTTAAAAGACTAACATGAGCAGGTGATTGAGAATAATCAACCCGCACCCGTAAAAACTCCCGTCTTGCTTGGGTTTTCCTTTTTTCAAATTGGGCTTGAGCAAGAATAGTTTTTGGCAGGCAATTCTGTAATGTTTCGCCGGCAAGATGTCGTAAAGCGGGAATAACAAGTTGTTGAAAGGTGACGAGGGTGCTGACAGGATTACCGGGTAACATAAAGAATATTTTGCTATTGATTTGTCCCCAGGCAAAAGGTTTGCCGGGTTTAATGGCAAGTTTCCAGAAAATGAGTTGGCCAAGCTGTTGTAAGGCGGCATGAACGTGATCCTCTTCACCAACCGAAACTCCACCAGATGAGATAATGATGTCTGCTTCTTTACCGGCTTTTTTTAATGCGATTTCAGTTTTATCCCGATTATCGGGAAGAATGCCTGCATCAATGACATGATGTCTGGTTTTTTGAAGCCAGGTTATCAAAAGATAACGGTTTGCATCAAAAATCTTGCCAGAAGATAGAGGCTGACCTGGGTTGATCAATTCATTTCCTGTGGAATAAACCCAAATGGTTAAAGGTTTATATATTTTGACATTTTGATAGCCTTGACTTGCCAGTAAGGCAACACTTGCGGGCGTAAGCCTATGGCCTTGTGTAAGCAGTATATCACCTTTTTTTAGTTCTTCCCCTTGATAGCGTATATTTTGTCCTTTTTTGATCTGCGAGGTAAGAGTTAGGGTGTTGTTTTCAATTTTTGTATTTTCTTGCTGGATTACAGCGCTGGTTCCGGGGGGAATTGGAGCTCCGGTAAAAATTCGGGCGGCTTCACCAGTTTGAAGGGTGGCATTGGACAGGGGATCTCCTGCTGCAATCCGGTTTGTAATTTGCCATTCAGAACATTGACAAGGATCACCACCCAGAGCATAGCCATCCATGGCACTATTGCTGAAAAAAGGTGTGTCATATTGAACATAAATATTTTCAGCAAGAACTAGATGATTTGCCTTTAAAAGGGGATAATCTTCTATAGGTTGTTTAATAGAGGTTCTTTGCAGAAGTTCTTCAAGGGCCTCATCATAGTTTTTTAGCATGGTGCCTGCCTTGTTGATAACGGGTTAATGTGTCAAGGTCGTTAATATTGGTAAATTCATGTTCATCATGAAAATTCACTTTTATATTTGGGTGTGCAGATATCCATGATTTAAGGCTATAATGCTGATGATTTAAATGATTGGCAAGATAGTCATTCGTACAGGGTTTGCATAAGAGGATACTTGGATGAATCTGTTTTGGTGTCGCTGCGTACGCAATTAGCAAGTCTGGATTTGATATCAATGCGTGATAAAGTGAGGAAACTAGATTTGCGGGTAAAAAGGGAGTGTCGCAGGGAACAACCAATATGTAATCTGTATGAGCGGGAATAAAGGAATAAAGACTGACAATGCCAGCCAGGGGACCTTTTCCTTTCCATTGGGGGAGATCCTGGTAGACTGGAAAACCAAAAGATTGATAAGTTTCAATATGATTGTTTGCGCTTATCAAAATGTTTTGAACATGCGGTTGAATACGTTGGATAACATGATTGACAAGGGGATGACTATTAAGAGAAAGTAATCCTTTGTTTTGACGTCCTACACGCCGACCTTCCCCACCTGCCAGAATAAAGGCGGCAATATTTTTATCATTCATGACTGGACCATCGTTCTTTTTCTTTTAAATCGTATGATTTAGCCCTGACCCATCTTGACTGTCCGTTTCTAAAAAATTCTTTTTTCCAGAATGGAGCTTCTGATTTTAAATAATCCATTATGAATTCAGCAGATTCAAATGCAGCCTTTCTATGACTGGCCGCTGTCAGAACCAAAACGATTTCTTCTCCTACCCGTAAATTCCCCACGCGGTGTATAACCTGACAACCCTGTATATCCCATCGTTTTTTTGCCAAATGAATTATTCGTTCAATTTCTTGTTCAGTTACAGACGGAAAATGTTCAAGATAAAGATAATCAAGCGGTTCTTTTTCATCAAACCCCCTGACGATACCGGTAAAGCTGACAATTGCACCACAATTGAAAATGTGAATCTTTTTTCGGAATTCCTCTTGTGAAAAAGGTTGGGTCTGTATTTTGACAGAGAACAATTCAACCTCCTGTAACAGGAGGTAGAATGGCAACTTCATCATCAGGATGAAGGGGAGTGGGTTGATAGATAATGCGTTGATTAATGGCCAGGCGGAAAATGTTTTCTTCTGCCAAGGCGTCCGACCAAGAGGCATTGCGGCTTCTTAAAAAATTGAGTAAATCTTGTGAATTACCTTTGTCCCAGGTAATTTCTTCCTCTTCAATTTGTAAAATATCTTTAAGAAAACCAAAATAACGGATTTTTATCATATTATATATATAGCATCTGCTAGAATGAGTTTAAAGATTAATATAGGAAGAATATCATGAGTAAATTGACGCATTTTGATGAGTCTGGGCAAGCTCACATGGTTGATGTCGCAAATAAGAAAATTTCGAAAAGAACTGCCATGGCTGGGGGGTCAATCCAGATGTCTCAGGAAGCTTTTGAACTTTTGAAAAAAGGAAACAGTCATAAGGGTGACATATTAGGTATAGCAAGAATTGCCGCCATACAGGGCAGCAAACAGACTTCAAATTTGATCCCTTTATGTCATCCATTATCGCTAAATCATCTAAAAGTGGAATTTGAATTGGATGAACGCAAACATATTGTGCATATGCGGGTTACTGTTGACACAGAGGGCAAAACAGGAGTTGAAATGGAAGCGTTGACAGGGGTTTCTGTCGGATTGTTAACTGTTTATGATATGCTTAAAGCGGTAGATAAAAGAATGGTCATGCATAATATTCATCTTGTTTCTAAAAAAGGTGGGAAAAGCGGCGAATTTAATTTTTAAATTTTATAAGGAAAGTTCAGTCTAATTACTGAATTCATCTTGTATTTTTGATCACTTCTTGATAAAAGTTCTGTGTGGGGCGCATAGCTCAGTTGGTAGAGCAGCTGACTCTTAATCAGCGGGCCCAAGGTTCGAACCCTTGTGCGCCCACCATTTTCTTGATACAGAAATTTTTATTTATCAAATATAATGTTGAGAAATATGCATTTTTAAGTTAAAAGCCCCATATTATGAGCTTAAAATTCATGTTTTTGAATTTTGGTTATTTAAATAATAAAAAAATTAATGAGCATTAAACAATATTATAATATTTAATAAGAATATTATTCATAATAATGCAGGATTTATTATTGTGTTATAGTTTTCTTTTTATATTTTATAACAAAAAGGATTTGGGAAATAACCAGTAATACAGATGAAATTAGGGTGGCTGGTCCAATCCCCTGTATCCCCCATTTTTGAATAAAAATAATCAACATTGGTATATAAATGAAACTGTTTATTCCACGAGAAATGGATGCCCCTTTGGTATTTCCTGTTGTGATTAAAATGGGTTCCAAAGAAATCCCCCATAGGATAACTGCTTTTGCACCAGCCAACCAATATAGTAAATGAAGGGTTTCAGGTGTGGTGGATTTATGAAGTAATAATGAAATGATATATGGTGCAATATAAGGTAGAATGAGAAAAATAACGGAAATGATACCGCCGGTTAAAAGAGTGATTTGCAAGGCCATTTTATAAAGGTGCGATGGTTTGCTGCCCTGCCATGAGCGGGTCATTTCTGGATATAATGTAGATTGTAGCATAATGACAGGTTTTGCAATCGCTTCTGAAATTTTATTGGCAATCGAATAGCGTGCATTTTGAACAGTACCAAGCATACTTCCAATAATTTGAGCGGTTATATGGGCGGAAACAAGGGAAAAAGTCATGTTTATATTGGTATTCCAGGCAAATTTCCATATCCCGGGTAAATCTTTGGTAAGCCCATCATTAATACGATTGAAAAATCCTTTTAAAAAACCTTGCTTGTAAAGTTGGTACAAAGCGGTGACCAAAATAGTAATGAAATTCATGAAAGTGGCAAAAGTCCAGACAATAACTGCTCCCAACATACCACCATGAATAAGGGTAAGAAAAGCGATGCCCAAGAACCGAACTGTTGTTGTTGTTGTCCCTTGAATGGCCAGTAAATCATAACGGTTCAATAATAATAAAACGCCATTGGCTGTTGCACTTGTCGTAAATAAAACAGAAAAACTGAAAATGATACCCAGATAATGCCATTCAGGTGGCCACCCCAAAATATTGCTGAAATTTATGGCAATCAGAACACTGACGACCAAGGCAAAGGTAGCACTGCATGCATCAAGTAAAAAAGAAAATCGCAACACTCGTTGAAAAAGGGGAAGATCTTTATTTTGATAGGGTTTAAGACCGTAATGCAAGACAGTCTGCCATGATTGAAATTCTGCCACATCGCCCACAAGCTGGCCAAAAGCGTATATAAGAACCAGAAAACCGTATCCTTTATCGCCAATGAGTCGGGTTGTTAAATAAATTTGGGCTAAACCAAGAGGAACATTGATGATCTTTCCGCTTAATAATTTTAATACGTTATATCCTGACCGCCTTAAACTGCCTCTGTAGGAAGGGATTTTATTCTTTGGCACTCTTTATTCCATAGTTTCAAGTAAACAGATTTTGTTATTTTCAGTTTTTCAGGGCATTAAAGAGATAATGCCTTAGCAATTTTTTTTAAGTTAAAATATATAGTAATTTTTTTTAGAAAAATAAAAGGCTAAATCATATCATTTACCGTAATAATATGCCAATGTTCACGTGTTTTTTCTATCAGAGTAATGGAAAGGTTATAAATGGCAAAGGATAATGCTGAATTAACCGGGATTTTTGAGGCATAGGCAAGGGCAGCCCGAATAGCCCCGCCATGAGATATGACAATAATATCTTTATTTGTGTATATTCTGCTAAATTCCTCCATTTTGCAACTGACTCTTTGATGGACATCATTCATGTTTTCACCTTTGGGTGGAGTTTCTTCGGCTGAGAAGGGCCAAAAAGGATGCGCAGAAAATTTTCGGTGTTTTTCAACTGTAACATGTGATAGACCCTGCCAGGCTCCAAGATTCTGTTCCAGAAAAGCATTTTCGATTTGTAAATTCTCAGATCCATAACCCGCCTTTTGAATTTGTAAGGCCGTATCTCTTGTACGGGACAGGCTGGTAATGAACCAAAGTTGTGTCTTGGGTAATTTCTTGGCCAGAAACTGATAGTATGTTTGTTGTTTTTTTAAATGTGTAGGACAGATTGGAACATCTTTAGTGCCATAAAGATAAGAACGGTCCTTTTCATTAACAATTGCATGACGAATAAACCAGAAACGTGTCGTATCACCAATAGAATCAGGATGGTCTATGAAACTAAAATTATTGTTAGACATAAGCAATGATATACTTTATATAGTCAAAAAATATGGGTATTTATATCATAAATTGCAAATTGGTTTGATTTAATTATTATAAATTTTTAAGATATTTTGAAGATATTCAATAAATTTATAATATAAAATACAAAAAAATTATTTAAGGTACATTAATAATGTTGATTTTAGTCACTGGAGGATGTGGTTTTATTGGTTCAGCTGTGATTCGACATCTTATAAAAAATACGCAGCATGAAGTGGTTAATATCGATATCCTAACGTATTCGGCTTCTCTTGATAATGTGGCAGAAATAGCCGGAAATAGCCGGTATTCTTTTTGCAAAACTGATATTACTGATTTTATTTCATTAAAAAAAATATTTAATCAATTCAAGCCTGATGCAGTAATGCACCTGGCTGCAGAATCTCATGTAGATCGTTCGATTGATGGGCCAGAAGTGTTTATTCGGACCAATATTCATGGAACATATTGTTTATTACAGGCTGCTTATGAATATTGGAGAGCAATGTCAGTAGATAGACAAAGAAAATTCCGTTTCCATCACATTTCAACAGATGAAGTTTTTGGTGCTTTACAGTCTGGAGATCCCCCATTTACAGAACAAACTCCCTATGATCCGCGCAGTCCTTATTCTGCTTCAAAAGCAGCTTCAGATCATCTGGTTAGGGCTTGGTTTCATACATATGGACTTCCAACTTTTGTGACAAACACAACAAATAATTATGGCATTTGGCATTTTCCAGAAAAGTTAATCCCGTTAATGATTATCAATGCCTTGGAAGGCAAGGCTCTACCAGTTTATGGTAAGGGAGATAATATAAGAGACTGGCTGTATGTTGAAGATCATGCTGAAGCGCTTGTAAAAGCTATAGAGCTTGGAATTCCGGGAGAAACTTATGCAATTGGTGCCCAACAACCCAGAACTAATCTGGAGGTTGTGCAAACAATTTGTCATATTCTTGATGAACTGAAGCCTGATCCTCAGGGAAAATACGAGCGGTTGATTCATTTTGTAACGGATCGTCCAGGTCATGATTTTAGATATGAAATAAATCCAGTCCATGCCCAAACCGAATTAAAATGGAAAGCAAAACACAATTTTGAAGAAGGAATTCGTAAAACGATTCAATGGTATTTGAATCATGAGGATTGGTGGAAGAATATTCGTCAAAAACATTATGCTGGACAACGGTTGGGAATAAAACAATGACAAATCAGCATGAAAAATCAATAAAGGGTATATTACTGGCTGGTGGATCAGGTACAAGGTTATATCCTTTGACAGCTGTTTCCAGTAAACAGCTATTGCCTATATATGACAAACCCATGATTTATTATCCGCTGACAACATTAATGCTGGCAGGTATTCGGGAAATCATGATTATCTCTACCCCTCATGATATACCACAAATCAAAAGATTATTGGGAAACGGTTCTGATATTGGAATGAAGTTTGACTATTGTGTTCAACCCAAACCTGAAGGTATTGCACAAGCCTTTGTTTTAGCTGAAGAGTGGTTGGATGCTTCCCCTTGTGCTTTGGTGCTGGGGGATAACTTGATCTTTGCTTCACATTTAAGTCAGTTGTTGCAAAAGGCGGTTCAACGAAAATCCGGTGCAACGATATTCAGTTATCAGGTTAGTGATCCTGAACGGTATGGTGTTGTGACATTCGATGAAAATGGCAAGGTAACCCAGATTGTAGAGAAACCGAAAGATCCTCCTTCAAACTGGGCTGTGACAGGACTGTATTTTTATGATTCAAGGGTTACAGAATATGCAAAAAAAATTAAACCATCAGCACGTGGTGAATATGAAATCACGGATTTAAATAAAATTTATTTTGAAAATGACAATTTACATGTAGAGCGTCTGGGTCGGGGTTGTGCTTGGTTGGATGCCGGTATTCCCGCCAGTTTGATGCAGGCGGGAAATTTTGTGCAAATGATTCAGGCAAGACAAGGGATTTTGGTGGGATCTCCTGCTGAGGTGGCCTACCATAGAGGATTTATTAATGCGGAGCAATTACGTACAATTGCAAAAAAATTGAATAAAACAGACCTTGGGAGAATGTTGATGGATGTTGCAAACGAAGGTTTTAATCAAAAGTAATTAATTATTAAAAGTAAGAAATATTTGTCATGAAAATAGAAAAATTAGCCATTTCAGAAGTATTATTGATAACACCTCCTCGCTTTCAGGATAATCGTGGATTTTTTTCAGAAACCTATAATGCACAGCGATTAAAAGAAGTCGGGATTGATTTGCCTTTTGTGCAGGATAATCAAAGCCTTTCTGTTCAGAAAGGTGTTGTGAGGGGTTTGCATTGTCAGTTGGGCCCTTATGAACAAGGGAAGTTGGTAAGATGTACGCAAGGTTCGATTTGGGATGTGGCTATTGATGCGCGAACGGGTTCTCCGACATATGGGAAATGGGTTGCTGCGGAATTATCAGCTGACAATTGGTCTCAATTGTGGATACCACCAGGATTTTTACATGGTTTTTGTACGTTAACAGAAAACGTTATGGTACAATATAAATGTACAAATTTATATAATAAAGCCAGTGAGCGTGCTGTTTTATGGAATTGTAAAGAAATTGGCATTGAATGGCCAATCGCTGGAAATGATGCGATTTTATCAGAAAAAGATATGCAAAATCCATCATTTTCAGCAGCAAAGAATTGGTTTTCATATTCATAAAAGGATAAACTGGTGACAATTCTAGTAATTGGCGGGAAAAATGGACAATTGGCAGAATCTTTACGGAATTTGCATGATAAACGCTTAAAGTTCATCGGCCGTCCACAGTTTGATTTTACACAACATAATACGATTTGCGGAGTTTTTGAGCAAGATAGACCTGACCTTGTTGTAAATACGGCAGCATGGACGGCTGTTGACGCGGCAGAGGATCATCGAGATGAAGCCTATTTGGTCAATAGCGATGGGCCTGCCTATTTAGCTGAATTATGTGCAGGATGTAATATTCCCATGATTCATATTTCAACAGATTATGTATTTTCTGGTGAAAAGGGGACTCCTTATGTTGAAACGGATCCAATTTCTCCCGAAACAGTATATGGGGCAAGTAAGGTTGCAGGAGAGAAGGCTATTTTACAGGCTCATCCTCATGCAATTATATTGAGGACAGCTTGGGTTTATTCGGAACACGGAAAAAATTTTGTTCGTACTATCATTAATGCGGGAGCCAAAAATCCAGCGCTTCGTGTTGTAGGGGATCAGAAGGGAAATCCAACCTGTTCTGATGATTTGGCTTGGACGATTATGAAAATAGCAGATCGGATTGTCGGTCAAAAATGGCAGGATAATTGGAGCGGTATTTATCATGCTGTTGGAACGGGTGATGCGACTTGGTATGATTTGGCTGTATATGCATTGAAACAGGCAGAGCGTTATGGACAAAAAATGCCTTCCATTACTTCTATAAAAACTGAAGATTGGCCAACTCCTGCAAAAAGACCGCAGGATTCAAGGTTGAATACGGACAAGCTTTATAAAACTTTTGCCATACGGTTACCAGATTGGCATAAAAGTGTTGATAATGTCATTAAAAAAATTTTCTCGACATAGAATTTAAATATAAAAGTCTTGATCTTGAGGGTTAAGACTTTTTATATATGCTGAATTTATTTATGTAATGTAGCATATGTTGTGGTGGCTGAGCCGTAGCAGAAATGGCTGTTTCCAATTGAAGCGTTAGGGTTCGACTCAATAATGATAATGGAATGGATGAATATTTCTTGGCACCATATATTGTATCACCGATAATTGGATGTCCCATAATGGAACAATGGGCTCTGGCCTGATGGGTTCTACCCGTTTGTAAATTAAGCTCAATTAAACTGCAAGCATTATCGCCTTTCAAAAATTTCCATTTTGTCAGTGCATTCTGACCCTTATTATCTTGTATCATTTTCCATTGGCCCTTTTGTGTTATTTTTAAAAGGGGGGATGTAATGATACCGGAATATTTTTTCGGTCTACCCTGAACAATGGCCCAATAGACTTTATTTACTTTATGTTGCGCAAAACAGGCTTGGGCCTTGATTAGGGCTTGCTTGCGTAGGGCTATTAATAAACATCCAGCTGTATCTTGGTCTAAACGGTGCACTAGCCATGGCCCTTCCTTTCGTCTTGATAACAGGGGAAAAAAATTTTCGACAGAGGGAATGGAATCATTTTTATCGCTCGAATACACAGGCATTCCAGCAGGTTTGTCAATGATAATATAATAGTTATCTTGATAAAGAATTCTAAAAGGAAGCAAGGTAAAGAATCTTCCCCTTATTCTGATCTTTTAATAAGGATCTCACGTTTACCAACATGGTTGGCAGGACTGACAATCCGTTCTTTTTCCATTTGTTCAATAATTTTGGCTGCTCGATTATACCCGATGGATAAATGACGTTGAATAAATGAGGTGGAAGCCTTTCCCTCTCTTAAAACAAGATTGATTGCCTGGTTATATAATTCATCATTATTACCGCCTGAACGTCCATTATTATCTTCCACAGGGTCAACGGTAACATCTTCAACATAAATCGGTTCACCCTGCGTGCGTAAATGCTGAACAACCCGTTCAACTTCTTCATCAGAGACAAAGGGACCATGAATGCGTTCAATACGTCCACCCGCCTGCATGAATAACATGTCTCCCTGTCCCAATAATTGTTCGGCTCCTTGTTCACCAAGAATAGTTCGGCTGTCAAATTTGCTGATTACCTGAAAAGAGATACGAGTGGGGAAATTGGCCTTAATAGTCCCGGTAATTACATCAACGGAAGGACGCTGTGTTGCCATGATAACATGTATTCCGGCAGCTCGAGCCATTTGCGCAAGACGTTGAACGGCAGCTTCGATATCTTTGCCGGCCACCATCATGAGATCAGCCATTTCATCAATGACGATAACGATATAGGGAAAATGTTCAAGGGGAATTTGCTGTTCCTCAAATGTTGGTTTACCAGTTTCAGGATCAAAGCCTGTTTGTATGCGTCTTGTCATGACCTTGCTTTGATTTTTTGCATTGGTTATGCGCTGGTTATAACCATCAATATTCCTGACTCCAAGCTGGGACATAAGACGATAACGTCTTTCCATCTCCCTTACCGCCCATTTCAAGGCAGACAAGGCTTTGTGTGGATCTGTGACAACAGGGGTCAAAAGATGGGGAATACCTTCATATACAGAAAGCTCTAGCATTTTTGGATCAATTAGGATTAAACGGCATTCATCAGGAGACAGGCGATATAATAAGGATAGAATCATGGCATTAACGCCCACTGATTTCCCTGAACCGGTGGTTCCAGCAATTAATAGATGTGGCATTTTTGCAAGATTTGCATAAATTGGCTCACCAAAAATGTTTTTCCCCAAAGCCAGACATAAACGTGCAGAATTTCTGTACCAGTTTTCTGTATTAAGCAGTTCGGAAAAATATACAATTTCACGAATATTATTGGGAACCTCAATCCCGATGATATTTCTGCCTGGAACTGTGGCAATGCGCACTGATATAACGGAAAGAGAGCGGGCGATATCATCGGACAGGCCAATGACACGAGCAGACCGGATACCTGGAGCCGGTTCCAATTCATATAAAGTTACTACTGGGCCATGTAGAATATTACCTATAGTGCCTTTTACCCCGTAATCATCCAAAATGGTTTCCAGCATGCGAGCATTGGCATGAAGCATTTCAGGTGTAGGTTTATTGCTTTCGTGATTTAAATTGGGTTTTAACAGGGAAAGGGAAGGAAAAGACCAACCGTTTCCTGATTGTTCTTCAAATGAGGGAGGGTGAGATTCAGATGCATTATTGGAAGATACAAAGTGTTCCTTAAGAGGTTTATGGAGCAGGGAAAAAATACCTTTATTTTTTATGGGCGTAGTTTCCCTTTTTTCATAAGGTTTGTCAGGTTGCCGGGTGTCTCCATATTCTATTGATTCGGTGGGTTTTGTTAATTCTCTCAGAGGTTGTTCGTTTTTATTAACTGTGGTGGATACTGTTGTTTCTTGCTTTGTTATCAAGGACTGCGATGCCGGCCGATAATTATTCTGGGCATCTTCCTGATCGTCCTCCGGGTTGAAAATAGGTGTGTTGTCTGGTGCCAGTGAAGAGGGTTTCTGTTTTTTTGCATAAGGCTGAATGGCATGGGTTGTTTCCCTGACAGAATCCTGATAGGCGGGAGGGGTATAGGTTTGTTCTTCCTTCAGGATATCTGGATTGGATTTAAAAGGCGAATGGTTGTAGGTCCGTAAAGGGACATTATAAGAATTATTGATATAATGATCAGTTTCTGGTTCGGCAGGTTTAGATTTCCTGAGTAAAGTATAATAGAAGAATTGAAAGATCTTTTTGAAAAAACCTATGATTTTTTTCCATTCCTGTTTTGACAATCCCATTGTTAGAGGGATTAACAGCAAACAAAATATGGCGCTTAAAACCCAGATCAAGATTCTTCCCATAATGCCAAGTGTATCCTGAGCCGCTATCAAAGATGTTCTCGCGATCACGTAACCAATTGATCCCCCCAATCCAGGTGGAATAACAAGCGTAGGAACTTTGTTGCCTGAAAATAGCAGGATGGTTGCCACAATTAGCGCAGCCATGACTGGTATGGCAATAATCATGGCTATAAAACGGATAATTATTCCTTTTAAATATTGAAACCGTATGATGCGCCAACCCCATGCAATAAAAACGAGCACTGGGAAAAAACTGGCTATTCCAACCCATTGAATTAAGATATCTGACAAATGGGATCCAATATAACCGAGCAAGTTGCTGGGAGGCTGGTTTGACGAGGTATTGAATGAAGGGTCATAAGGATTGTAACTGATCAATGCCAGCATAAGTAACAAGGCAAATATCCATAGAATCCAGCCGCTTGCCTGTATCAGCCTTTTACTGAATGAAGATTGAAATTTTGAAGTCGTGTTTTTTCCAATTTTATTCTGGTTAGGCACAGTAATTATCCAAATCCTTACAGGGGTTTATTTATTTTTATAGGGTTATAAAACTGAAATATACCCTTGGTTATTTTCTTTTTACCCAAAATTTTAGGTATGTATTTTTGAAATTTCGTTCAGCTAACATATGATAATTATCATTTAGCATAAGATTTTCATCTTGTGCAATTTCTGTAATGATAATGGATCGGGTGGAAAGCCAATTTTTATTTTCTAGCGTCTGGAGTGTATAAGGTATAAGGTTTTTTCGATATGGGGGATCCAAGAAAACCAGGTTGCAGGGGTGTTCAGTTATTGGCAGGGCCTGATAATCACTGTAAATTACACTATTCAAATGGCAATGACAACGGGTCAAGTTTTTTTCTAAAACCTGACGAGTTGATTTATTTTTTTCACAAAAAAAACCTTTTCTTGCCCCCCTGGACAAAGCTTCAATACCCAAGGCACCCGTTCCGGCAAAAGCATCGAGAACAAGGCTGTCCTGCAAAAAATATTGTCCTCCCCATTCTGCATGTATAAGCATGTCAAATAATGTTTGTCTTACACGATCGGCCGTTGGACGGGTTTCCAGACCAGCAGGGGGGTACAAATGTGTACCCTTATATTTACCGGCAATAATTCGCATGTATCTATTTATTTCTGGATAAAGGTATGTGTTTACCCGTTTGTTCTCTAATGACTTTTCCCGAAACCTCATCAAGGCTATTTTTTGGTAATGAACCTAGCTGGAAAGGTCCATAGGCAATTCGGATTAGACGATTAACTTGTAAATCAAAATGTTGCATAACACGTCTGATTTCCCGGTTACGACCTTCCTGTAATGAAACTGTAAGCCAAGCATTCATTCCTTTTTGTGAATCGATTTTGGCAATGATTGGGGAATAGTGTATTCCTTCAACTGTAATGCCATATTTTAGCTGATCCAGTTTTGCTTGTACGATATGACCAAATACCCGGACCCGATACCGACGCACCCAGTGATTGGAGGGAAGTTCCAGCTGCCTTGCTAGGGAGCCATCGTTGGTGAGTAGTAGAAGGCCTTCACTATTTAAATCCAATCTACCTACACTGATAACACGCGGCATGTTGGGCGGGAGTGCACCGAAAACAGTGGGTCGTCCCTCTGGGTCTTTGTGGGTGGTTATCAGGCCAACAGGTTTGTGATATCGCCACAAACGAGAATGTTCTGGATAAGCAATGAGTTTTCCATTAACATAGACATTGTCATTATTCGAGACAAAGGTGGCGGGTTGGGTGATTTGCTGTTGGTTAATAAAGACTTTACCTTCCGAAACCAGTTTCTCAGCATCTCTTCTGGATGCCACACCTGCACGTGCAAGCCATTTGGCAATGCGTTCTCCTTTTGAAAATGAGAGATTGGGAGAATCAGGATCTGTTTTGGGCATAGGTTCTGGCCTTGGCAATTAGTGCTGAAAATAATTTGCGATCAGTATAATCAACAGCAAATTCAGGATGCCATTGTACACCAACAAAAAAAAACCTTGAAGGATCTTCAATTGCTTCGATAGTGTTATCTTCGGCAAGGGCACTTGGGATCCCTTTTCCTGCAGATTTTATTCCAGATTGATGAAAAGAATTTACCATCCATTTTGTTCGCTTGGTTAAAGAATATAAACAGCTTTTTGGCTGAAGTTGAATGCAGTGACTTCCTTGATAGGGAGAATTTATTTGAATATGGGGAAGGCTTTCAGGCAATTCCGTTTGAATATTTTTATATAATTCCCCTTGGAGAAAAAAGGTCATGTGACAGGCACCACCTGCAATAGCCAGAATGGGAATGTTTTTTTCCCAAGCATATTGAAGAAGATTTTGTTCAAAGGGATCATGATTTTTTGAAGAGTTGGAAAATTTATTTTTATAAAGGACAAGCCCATCCATTTTGTCAAGAATCATTGATAAATTCTTTTGATTGACTGGAAAAATACCCAACGGAATTCCACCTGCCTCAAGAACACTTGTTTTTAAGTTTCTGTCCAGAATATAGGAACAAATGTTGTGATTATCTGTAAAGGGAATTGTACTACTATCCAGCGTGATGCCAATCAAGGGTAAAGAAGAATTTGTCATACAAGAATCATGGAGGTGGTGAATGTTAAGGGGGAATATATTGGATAGACGTTTTTAATAAGAAAAAGATATTTTTGTCAAAGTATCTTTTAATTAAAGATGAAAATAGTTCTTCTAATTGAAAGAATTGGTGATTTAGATGACATATTCTATATTTAAAATTTACTATAGAATTATAACATGTATTAATTTTAAGGTATGATATCATTGTATCCTAAACAATCTTACTGGAGAATGGATCAGGCTCTGCATCTTGCGAGGAAAGCATATCAGCAGGGAGAGATTCCGGTTGGAGCGCTTGTTTTATCACCGGAAAACAAGATTGTTGCGCAGGCTTTTAATCAGGTAGAGGCTCATCAAAATCCTTTGGCGCATGCCGAAATGATCGTTTTGAAAAAAGCTTGTCTAAAAGTCAAGAGTAAACGGCTTATGGGATATAGTCTGGTCGTTACATTAGAACCCTGTCCTATGTGTGCCGCTGCTGCAATGCATGCTCGGATCGCAAGAATTGTATTTGGAGCATATGATTCAAAAGGTGGGGGAATAGAGCACGGGGCGCGTATATTTTCACACCAGCAAACGATGTATCATCCTGAAATAATTGGAGGTGTTCGGGAGCATGCCTGTCAAAAATTATTAAGAAATTTTTTTATGAATTTACGGTAAAAAATTTTTAATTTTTGCCATAATTGATCATCATATTATTTCTTAAATAATTAATTTTATGTAAAAATAAAGAAATTACGAGGGATTTTATGGATAAATATTCTAAAAAAAAGCAAATGGTTCTAGAGCTTATAAATCATGTTTGTGGAAAAAAAATTAAACAGGGTTTATTGGCTTCTTTAGTATTGGGCAGTGCAGTCACAGGTTATAATTCAGCCCAGGCAACAGATTTGTTAAAGGATCATTCTGATGCGATCAAGCCGGTAACCTCAACGCAAAATCTGCCTAATTTTGTAAATTTGGTCAAACAGGTCAAACCTGCTGTTGTATCCATTACTTCACGGGTTGTTGTCGGAGACAATGATGATTCAATGATGGGAAATGGATTTCCCAATGGCGATGATAATATGAATCCTTTTCCTTTTCCTTTCCCCTTTCCCATGTTTCCACAACAAATGCCCAAGCAGGTGGCTGAGGCACGTGGATCAGGATTTATCATTTCGCCTGATGGTTATATCGTAACCAATAATCATGTTGTTAAAGGGGCGAAGAAAATAACGATTGCCCTGGAAACTGGTGCGAAATATCAGGCAAAAATTATTGGAAGGGATTCAAAAACAGATTTGGCGTTGTTAAAAATCCAGTCTGAAAAACCTTTGCCATTTATCCAGCTTGGAGATTCAAATGGTATTGAACCTGGTGAATGGGTAATTGCAGTTGGAGATCCATATGGTTTGGGGGGTACCGTTACCGCAGGGATTGTATCTGCCCGGGGAAGGGATATCGGTGATACTCCTTACGATTCCTTTATCCAGGTTGATGCTCCAATCAATCGTGGAAATTCGGGAGGGCCTCTTTTTTCTCAAGATGGTAAGGTTATCGGTGTTAATACAGCAATTTTATCTCCTTCAGGAGGGTCAATCGGTATCGGGTTTGCCATTCCATCAAATACGGTGAAAAATGTCGTTACTCAATTGGAAAAGACAGGACATGTTACCCGTGGTTATTTAGGGGTTATGGGCCAGATGATCACACCTTCAATGGTGAAAATGTTAAAATTGCCTCCCTCTGAGCATGGTATTCCACCAAAAGGGGTTTTGATTGCATCTGTTGCAAACAATAGTCCTGCTGAAAAGGCCCAATTGAAGGTTGGGGACGTCATTCTTTCTTTGAATGATAAAAAGGTTGAAAATCCGAGGGATCTTGCCAATCAGGTTGCGGCTATTACTCCCAATACAATGATTGATTTGAATATTTTGCGAAATGGCACGCGGAAAGTTGTAAAGGTTCAGGTAGGTAATCTAAACGAGGATACCAAGAGTAAAAAAACACCAGCTCCTGCTCCTGGCAGTTTAGGTGTCTCCTTATCATTATTAACCCCTGAAATAAGGCAACAGGCTGGTATTGATGAAAAAATCAAGGGGGTAATTGTTACCTCGATTAAAAACGATTCTCCAGCTGATCATGCCGGATTGCAGAACGGTGATGTCATTGTATCCGTTAATAACCAAGATGTTGATAAACCGGAAATGGCGAACCGGTTGATTAGTTCATCTCTAAAAACAGACAAAACTGTTTTATTGAGGATTTTAAGAGATGGCCAGTCCATATTTATCGCTGTCACACTCGGAGATAATGATTAAATCGCATGATTATCAGTAAGTCAAAAGTAATCGCAAAGTGTTGTTTCTTATTTATAAAGCAAAAAAAACACTTTTTAGAAATTGTTTATATTAATAATTTATAAACAACTTCCAAAAAAGTTAATTATTTATATAAAGGAAGTTATTCCCCTTTTATATTGACACAGGTTTTTCCATAAAAGGGGAAAATACCTGTGGTTTTATAATCAACAGAAGAAACTTTTGTTATGCCTGCCTTCTTTTTGGCAGAATCTATTGATGCATCCCCGCTTGCAACAATACCTAGTAGATTATGGGCACAACTTGCACCTTTTTTTGAGGTGACAGTGTGATCAGTTGCTGAAATAGGGCCTTTTACATTACTGATTAAAGCTAGTCCCACTGGTGATTTACCACCCGCACATCCGGCTAGTAATCCCGTGGTTGCTAGTAAAAAAAATATTTTTTTCATTATAAATCCAATAATATATTAAAATAAGTACTAAAATATGTAATTATTTATCAATAAATTAATTACGGGTTTTTAATAGCGGTTCTTTTATTGAATTTCAATCATAAATATTGCATATTATAAATATAAACATTATGAAATTATTACTGGTTTTGTACAGGATTGATCAATCAAGCTGAAGATCATACATAACTGTTTATGAAATTTTATAAATAATTTATTGTTTTTTATGGCTCACCAATTTTATTTCTGTACAAATATATTTTATTTATCGTAATTTTTTCGAATATGTATTATATAAAGCCAGCCTTCATTTTTATGAATCTGCATAATGTACAATATTTCTAAAAAACTATTAAAGAAATTAAAATCCTTATTTACAGTTCATGAGCCTTTTATAGGATTTGTAGATGAATTGAGTGATTCATATGCATATGGTTGGGTATGCAATCAGGATTTTCCTAATCAGCGTTTGATTTGTGAAGCAATTTTGCAGAAGACAAATGAAATACTGGTCTCTTCTGTAGCTGATAAATTGCATTATGAAACGATTAAAGAAATTGGAGATGGGAGCTGTTATTATGCATTCTATATGAAATTCCCACGTGTACTCAGTGTGAAAGAGCATGAAAATGTTGTTATTCGAGTAAAAAATTCAAATTATAAAATACCTTTTGCATCAAATATTAGATTGGAATTTCAACCATTTGTACATATGGCAATGGATATTGTTAATAATTGTAACTTACGCTGCCCATTCTGTTTGTATGATTATACCTCGACAAATAAAACATATTTTATGAGTGAAGAGGTTATAGAGTCAGCTTTACGTTTTTTGCCTTATATTCGGAACAGTGAATTTTGGTTTTCATGTCTGCATGAACCTACTCTTCATCCCAAATTAAAGGATTATATTGAGAAGGTTCCTGAAATTTATAGAAATAAAATTTTTTTTACAACTAATCTGGCCAAGAGAATGTCAGATCAGTTTTTTAATTGGCTTGTTAATTCCGGGATAGATCATATCAATATTTCTCTTGAATCCTTTGATTCTGTAATTTATGAACAATTGAGAAAAGGTGCCAAACAACATATTTTTTTGGAAAATATGGAGAAGTTGAAAAAAGCGGTCCTGACATCTGTTCATCCAATTAGAATACAATTTATAATCATGGCATATCAGTCCAACGTGAAAGAATTGCCAGATTTATTTAATAGGCTTGTTAATGATTATAATGCTTCTAAAGTGGAAATTCGCAATACATTCGATACCCCTTATCTTTCAAAAGATTTCAAAGAGAGAGAATTTTTAAATGATAGTGATTGGGTGAATTTAAGAAGGTTGTGTAAGACTTTGCCAAATAATGACAAGTTATTTTTTTTACAGGATCTTCAGGTTGAAGAGGCGGATCAAAGGAGAATATCAGTAAATAGATTTGTCGGTCAATTTATGCTTAGATTATCATGGGATGGTCATCTAAAGGTATTTGTTGAGGCCTATTCAAATATACAGGGAAAAAAAGTGGAGAGAAATATCTTTGAAACTAATATAAAAGATATTGTTAATATTCATGATTTTTATGATCAGTTAATTGAAATAAGTAATAATATGATAATAAAAAAATAAATTATATCAATTTGATGAATAGTTTTATTTATGATTATCAAATTATTATTAATATTTTGAATGATTTATTTATAGGATTGATTCAATAAATTGTATGAACAAGGTAAATGAATGATCAATTCAATTATGATGGTCAGTATAGGTGGGGCCTTGGGTTGTCTGTTGCGCTGGTGGTTGGGGATTGCCTTGAACGCTTTTTTTCCTTATTTACCCCTTGGAACTTTGGCTGCCAATTGTCTTGCTGGTTATTTTATTGGTATTGCCGTGGCAATTTTTGTGGTAATTCCAGTCCTGCTACCATGGCGCCTCTTCATTATTACGGGTTTTTTGGGTGGTTTATCAACCTTTTCATCTTTTTCTGCAGAAGTTGTTCTTTCCATGCAAGAAGGGCGTTTTATGTGGGCAGGAATTATAGTGTTTACGCATCTTATTTGTTCAATAGGGTTGACCATTCTCGGAATTGCAACGGTCTATATGATGAGATCTTGTTTTCATTGATTGTTTCGTATTCATTTTGTTTACTTCAACTCATTCGTATGATTAGGTAGATTTACTTGAATGGGAAAGCGCAATAGAAGGATAAATTTAAATGAAAAAAATTATTGTAATGATTTTCGGTATGGGGTTATTGGGGGCAGGAATAAATTCAGCTTTTGCCCAAGATTCAAAAAGTAAAGCTCCTTTTGATGAATCAATATGGCGTGTTGAACATTTAAGTCATCAAAAAACATTTATTAAATCCTATCAAAATGATCAGAAATTCACATATTTAAGTTTTAATCCTTATACACATCGAATTAATGGAAGTGGTTTATGTAATAAATTTCTTGGATTTTTTCAAAACAATGGAAACCAGATTACAATCAGTAAAATTGAACGTCAGCAAAATACCTGTTTGGATCCCCAGGTTAATGCGCAGGATGAATTTTTCTTTGACAAGTTAAAATTGGTTAAATCAGTTTCCATTGGTGGAAAATATCTAAGGTTGCTTGATGAAAATAATAAGATATTAATAACCGCAAAATATTTTAAATAATGATAACAAAAGGATGAATGGGTGATTATTTATTCGAATGAGGCAGAGGATCTTAACACTCCAACAGGCTTGATGCGTTGCCATATTTTCCGACCTGTCAAAGAGGGAAAATATACGGCGATCATATTTTACACCGAAATTTATCAGGTAACTCAGCCAATTCGTCGTTTGGCATCTTATATAGCAGGGCAGGGTTATATTGTTATTGTTCCAGAAGTCTATCATGAATATGAAAATCCAGGGGTTGCCTTGGAATATGATAAGGAAGGGACGGATCGGGGTAACTGTTTGAAATTTGAAAAACCTGTTTCAGCTTATGATTCCGATACGATGTCAGTTATTGAATGGTTAAAAACCTATCCTTATTCTAATGGCAAGATTGGATCAATGGGGGTATGTCTAGGAGGGCATTTAGCGTTAAGAGCTGCCCTGAACCCTGAAATATCAGCAGCTGTCTGTTTTTATGCCACCAATGTGCATGATGCCACCCTTGGTAAGGGGCAAAGGGATGATACCTTGAAACGATTTAAGGATATCAAGGGAAAGGTTATGTTTACATGGGGAAAACAGGATCCCCATATCCCTTTTGCGGGTCGGCAATTGATTCGTGAAGCCCTGGAAAAAGCAGAGGTTCAGTATGAATGGCATGAATTCAATGCCCAGCATGCTTTTTTAAGGGATGAAGGGCCACGCTATGATCCCGCCCTGTTTCAAACGTGTATGGGGCTTGTCATTCGGTTTTTAAGGGATTCTTTTTAGATTGCTGTCGATAAAAGTAACGTATGAATGATATTTAAATTTACGTTACTTTAATTTTTAATATTATTTTTCCTCTTTGAGGTATGCCTCAACGGGGCCGTTGAGTTTCATGCTCATGGGCTTGCCACTGCGTGTCAATGTATTGCCGATGGATACCTTGACCCATTGTTCGCTCAGACAATATTCAATAACATTATCTTTTTCCACTCCTTTAAAGCGAATACCAACTCCACGGTTTAAAAGCTCTTCATTATAGTATGGGCTTTGTGGATCGGCAGAAAGGCGATCGGGAAGCGCGTCTGACATTTTTAGGTTTCCTTGTTGTGATTTTAGCGATAAGTTTTTAACTTATTACAAAAAAATGATTCGGCCTGACAAGCAATTTTGCGATTGAAGATTTTAATGGCTGAAAAGGGCATGAACAGATGGAGATAATAAAGTGCGTGGATTTGGCATGAACAGATGGAATAGTTTATTAGTAAATACGATATTGTTTCATGTCGGAATGATCGGTTGTGCAGGAACTTTTTTTCCAGGTCTTGCCCAGGAAAGTCAAACTTTAAACAATCAAGTTCTCATGCGTTATCCAACTTTACATGGGAATAAAATTGTTTTTTCGGCACGGGGTAATCTTTGGCAGGTTTCAAAATCAGGTGGAACGGCCGTTCGGTTGACTTCCGAACAGGGTGAGGATTTGATGCCGAGATTTTCACCGGATGGTCAATGGCTAGCTTTTACAGGAAGCTATCAAGGCAATAGAGACGTCTATCTCATGCCCGCTGCGGGTGGAGAGGTCAAACGATTAACCTATCATTCTGACATTGTTGCTTCTGCACCGGAACGTTGGGGACCTGATAATATGGTTGTCACCTGGACACCGGATTCGAAATCAATCGTATTTTTATCTCGTCGCAATGCGTGGAACAGCTGGATGAGTTTGCCTTTTTCCGTATCCATAAAAGGTGGTCTGCCAAAAACGCTTCCCCTGGATCGTTCTGGATTTTTAAGTTATGATTGTGATGGAAAAAAAATTGCTTATACCCGTATCTATCGTGATTTTCGAACCTGGAAACGTTATGATGGTGGTCTGGCACAGGATATTTATATTTATGATTTTGATACAAAAAAACTGGAACAAATAACTCATTGGAAAGGCACAGATACCATTCCGATGTGGTATCAGGACAAAATTTATTTTTTATCTGACAGGGATGCCAATCGACGCGTTAATTTATGGGTTTATGACAAAACGACAGGAAAAAAACGCCAGGTAACACATTTCACCGATTATGATATTGATTTTCCGTCATTGGGTGATCAAGGCATTGTCTTTCAACAGGGCGGTCATTTATACGTGCTTGATCTTCCATCGGAGCACCTGCATGAAATCCATGTTATTGTACCGGATGATGGTATAAAAATCATGCGTCGTCATGTGTCTTTGACTGATGATGTACGTAAAACTGATTCTGCCCAACAACCTGATTTCTCGATTGCTCCAAATGGAAAACGGGCCGCTTTTGCCGCAAGGGGAAATATATTCACCGTTCCTGTTGAAAATGGAGCTATCCGAAATTTGATTAATGCAAGTAATGTAGATGCAGATCATCCCGTCTGGTCACCGGATGGAAAATGGATCGCCTATACAACAGATAGTGATGGTGAACAGAATATTGCCGTTCGTCCATCTCTGGGAGGGGCCGAACGGCTTTTAACCCATTTCAAGTCAGGTTATTATTATGCTCCGCGTTTTTCTCCCGATGGAAAACAGCTTGCCTTTTCAGATGGCAACCATAATTTATGGACAGTTGATTTTGAGGGTAAATCCGTAAAAAAAATTGCCACCGATATTCATGCGGAAATACATGATTTTAGTTTTTCTCCTGACAGTCATTGGTTGGTTTATAGTTTAACTCAATCCAATCAGCAACGGGCAATTTGGGCTTATAACTTTGCTACGAATAAGTTTGTTCAGCTAACATCTGGAAACAATAATGATTATTTGCCACTATTTTCTGCTGATGGAAAATATTTATATTTTGTTTCCAATCGTCATGAAAATACTGTTTTTGCTGACAACGAAATGAACGCCCTGACGGTTAAAAGCGCGGGAATATATGTGGCAACCCTACAGGTTGCAACCCCATCCTTATTCGCCCCTCGTTCTGATGAGGGAATTGTAGATAAAGATAGGGTTATAAGAGAGAAGGATGGAAAAACGATCTCTTCAATTCAGATCGATGAAAAAGGATTGGAAGATCGAATTGTTCCCCTACCAATTGAAGGTGGCATGATTACAGATATGCAGATTGCAGGGGATAAGGTTTATTACTTGATGAGTCCTCCACAAACGATTTCTAGTGAATTTCCGGGTGAAAAACCTGCGTTGCATGTTTATGACGTTAAACAGAGGAAAGATACCATAATTGAACAGGGTATTCAGAATTATAGTCTTTCGTATGACGGTCAGAAATTTTTATATAACAAGAATAACCAGTGGGTTATTAGTGATGCCAAGGAAAAACATACGGAAGATAAATCATTAAAGCTTGAATCCTTAACAAGTTTTGTCATTCCGTCTGAAGAGTGGCGGGAAATGTTTGATAATGCCTGGCGTCTACAGCGTGATCTTTTCGTTAATCCCCAAATGAATGGACAGAACTGGCATGAAATTCATGATCGTTATGCCAAATTATTGCCATTGGCTGGATCAAGGTCGGATATCAATTATCTTATTGGTCAGATGGTTGGAGAAATCGGTAATTCACATACATATGTTGGGGGTGGAGATCAACAGAATTTGATAAAAACAGTTCCTACAGCCTTATTGGGGGTTGACTTTGCCTATGATGCACAGAAGCAGCGTTATTATTTGGCAAAAATATATTCCGGGGATAATAGCCGCAAAGCCTATCGCAGTCCTCTATCTGAACCAGGATTTAATATTCATGCAGGTGATTATCTGTTAACGGTAAATGGTCAAGAGGTAAAGAGTGATACCAACCCTTACCGGTTTTTTGTCGGGCTCGAAAATCCTGTCCAACTCTCTTTTGAGGATCGGCAATCAAAAGCCGTGAAAAATGTAACAGTCAATACGATTAAAAGTGAACTGTCATTAAGAGAGAAAGACTGGATTGAACATAATCGTCGACTGGTTGATCGTTTATCAGGTGGGAAAATAGCCTATATCTATCTTTCAGATATGGAAGAGCTTGGATTGCAGCAGTTTATCCGTCAGTTTTATGCCCAGCTGGATAGACAGGCAGTTATTATTGATGATCGCTGGAACGGTGGTGGTTTTATCGATGAAATTCTTCTTGAGCGTTTAAGGAGAATCTTGGTGGGAATGACCACAAACCGTGAAAAAATGGCTCATTCCTTGCCTGAACAGTTGATTGTTGGACCTAAGGTCACGTTAATCAACCAGTATTCTGCATCTGATGGTGATATCTTTCCTTATTATTTTCGTAAATATGGTTTGGGTAAACTGATTGGCAAGCGAACCTGGGGTGGCGTACGTGGTATTCGCGGTTTTTGGCCTCTAAGGGATGGAGGATATATTACTATTCCAGAAGAAAGCTTGTATGGATTACAATCAGAATGGATTATTGAAAATCACGGGGTCGATCCAGATATTGAAATTGAGAATACTCCAGATGAATTACAGCATGGGCATGATAGACAATTGGAAACGGCAATAGATTATTTGCTAAAAGAGTTAAGGGATCATCCTGTATCTATGCCTCAGTCTCCTTCCTGGAAAACCGCTTATCCTGAGAACGGTATCCCCTTTAACAGGAAATAGGGTTCAAACTGTATGGTATCTTAATATAAGCCATACAGTTATCATTTTTAGAGTTTATATAAGCAGTAAGAAGAGATAACAGCCGTCATATTTGACTTTTGAATGTTCAAAACGTTGAAAGATTGTTAGTCTTTTAAAAAAGTTTGATGCAGTTTAACAATCTGGTATCCGGAAGCCAAAGTACAATGATCCAATTTTTTACCTTGTTGTACGGGACATTGATACCAATGATAATTTTTATAAAATAACCCATAACCATCTTCTATATTGCAGGATTTTTTTAAAATACCTGCAACTATTGGACATTTTTTATATATATTTTGTTTATTTATGAAAAAATAACCATCAGCAGGGGCGCAGTTGATAGTAACAACACCATTTTCCAGCCAGCATCGTTTATATTGGGCGACAGCTTTACAGGTAAACAGGATATTTAGACTAATTCCAGCAATTATGGTTACAGCCAAAGAGCGCAGATGAAAGATCATTTATCTTTCCAGTTGAGATTAATAGGTAAGTGATCGCAGTCATTATTGTAAGGACTGGTTTTAACCATTTTATAGGGCTATAGTTTTTTTTGAAAGATTTGAAAGAATAAATTTAAAAGGGCTTTCAAAATGAGTAAAAAACAAAATAAATTAATTTTTATGGCCTGCTGCACTGTCTTGTTATTATCGACTGGTACAGCTAATGCAATTGGTTTAAAGTTTTCCAATCCTCAGCCACATCAGAAAATTAAGGCCGGGAATCAAGAAATTCATTTGGTTTATGACCATGAATTTGATCCTTTCCGCAGTCGTTTGTTATTGATAAATCAATCTGGACAACCTGATTTGATTCCCGCAACAACTGCTTTAAATCACAGGGAAGTTAAAACATCATATCCGTTAAAGGCGGGGCAATATATCTTGCAATGGCATGTTTGGAATTGGAAAGGGGAGGAAAGTACAGGTGAAATTCCTTTTGAGGCTGTTAATCCCTGATTTTGTTTATTCTATTGCCAATCGTAAACCTGCCCCAGCAGCAAGTGGGCAAAAAGGTAGAGCAATAGCAAAACATGCCCCGAGTAATTGAAGATTGGGTAGGAATGCGAGATTATTTAATTTTGCATCAATAAGCATGGTGCCAAAAATAAGGACGGGGGTTAACAAGGGAAAAGTTAATATAGGGAGCAAAAAAGAGTTTTTCTTGGCTCCAAGGGCAATAGAATTTGTCATTCCCCCAACAAGAGATTGACAGGCGGTTCCAAGTGAAAGGCTGATAATAAAAATGGGCAGGATTGATATGGGTAAGTTATATAAAATTGTTAAGGGGATACTGGCGCAGAGAAGAGGGATTCCTGTACATAACCAGTGGCCTGTCATTTTGGTGAAAGCCAAGGTAGAGGGAGATATTCCAAGCAAAAAAAATTGATCCAGGGATCCATCCTCATAATCTTGCTGGAATATGCGTTCCATAGGCAACAAAGCGGCCAACAGGGCGCAAACCCACAAAATGGCGGGGGCTATTTGCTGAAGTCTTTGAGGTTCTGGTCCAAGCGCAAGTGGGAAAAGAGTCGATGTCAAAATAAAAAACAGGATTGTTCCAACGGTATCACTGGCATGCCGGAAAGAAAGTAATATTTCTCGTTGTAAAAGAAGAATGAAAGGCATGGGAATGATCTCTTAATGTAAGGAAGGGAGTGAAAGATTAAGAGATCTTGCGTTGATCAACGGAAGATCTGTATGTGTACTGACTAAAATCATGCCACCGTTTTTTTGAAAAGAGGCAAATATTTCAGCAAGATTGATCATGTTTTCTCTATCCAACCCAACGGTTGGTTCATCTAGCAACCAAATTGTTGCAGGTTTAAGCAAAATGCGGGCCAAGGCTGTGCGACGTTTTTGACCAGCGGATAATAATCGAACGGGAGTATCAATTAAATGGTATAAATTAAATTTTTTCAAACAATCGTGAAGATTGGTTTTGTAAAATTTTGAATATAACTGCAGGTTCTCTCTCACAGTCATAATCGGTTTTAAGGCGTTTGAATGACCCAACCAGGCAATAGTTTGAAGATAATTTTCATAAATTTCATGATGTTCAAAGATGTTTCTGGAGTTCCATAAAACATTACCTGAATCTGGTTTTCTGAACCCTGCGAGAATTCTTAATAACGTACTTTTGCCAACGCCATTTGGACCATGGATACAGAGACTTTCCCCTGCAGATAGAGAAAAATTGATATTGTTCAGGACCAGTTTTTCATTTCGAAATGTGGTTAGATTGACAATAGATACGGTCATGAAAAGGGTTTCAAAAATGATTTTAAGTTACAAAAGTACACTGTTTAGTGAAATTGTAAAAGCCCATGAATAATTGCTTTTATGATATTCAAGATATAATAAGTATAGTGTAATTGGCGAGATAACAAATATAAAATGTTGTTTATACACGATTATCTAACGACATAATTTAAGGATATCATTATGAAACTGATTGGTCAGGATAATTTAAAAACATGTAAAACGTTGGAAGTCGATGGAAAAACCTATCATTATTTTTCACTGGTTGAAGCAGAGAAAAAATTGGGTAATTTTCGTCGTTTACCAAATACCTTAAAAGTATTGCTGGAAAATGTTTTACGCTTTGAAAATGGTCAATCTTTTACGGTAGACAATGCCAAGGCAATTATAGAATGGCAAAAGAATCATCATAGCCAGTCCGAAGTGCCTTTTCGTCCTTCCCGTATTTTGATGCAGGATTTTACAGGGGTTCCAGCTGTTGTCGATTTGGCTGCCATGCGTGAAGGAATGACCCAGTTAAAAGGTGATCCGCAAAAGGTTAATCCACTAATTCCGGTAAATCTGGTGATTGATCATTCTGTAATGGTCGATAAATTTGGATCTGATGCGGCACTGAAAGAAAATATAACGCTTGAATTTGAACGAAACGCTGAGCGGTATGCTTTCCTTCGTTGGGGACAAGAAGCGTTCAAGGGCTTTTCCGTTGTTCCACCTGATACTGGAATTTGTCATCAGGTTAATTTGGAACATATTGCCAAGGTTGTTTGGCTTCGTGATGAAGATGGAAAAACCTATGCCTATCCAGACACTCTTTTTGGAACAGATTCCCATACAACAATGGTCAACGGATTGGGTGTTCTTGGCTGGGGTGTTGGAGGTATCGAAGCTGAAGCAGCCATGTTGGGGCAACCGATTACAATGTTAATACCGGATGTTATCGGCTTCCGGTTAACAGGAAAATTGGCAAAGGGTGTAACTGCAACAGATCTTGTTCTGACAATTACACAGATGTTACGTAAGAAGGGTGTTGTTGGCAAGTTTGTTGAATTTTATGGTCCGGCTTTGGATCATTTACCACTTTATACACGGGCTACAATTGCAAACATGGCACCTGAATATGGCGCAACATGTGGGTTCTTCCCGGTTGACCAGCAAGCTTTGGATTACCTCAAATTAACCGGTCGTGACGATCATCAGATTAAGTTGGTGGAAGCTTACCTTAAAGCACAGGGTATGTTCCGTGAAGCGAATGCGGAAGAACCAGAATTTACTGATACTTTGGAACTGGATATTGGTAATGTTGTTCCCTCTATTTCAGGTCCTCGTCGTCCACAAGATCGTATCAGCCTCAGCGATGCAACCTCTGCATTCGTCAAAGAGCTGTCTTCAGGATTCCATGTTGAAGGTAAAGATCAAGATGTCGCTTGTGCTGTTGCCGGTAAAGATTTTAAACTCGAACATGGTTCAGTTGTAATTGCGGCAATTACTTCATGCACCAATACCTCTAATACGGAAGTGATGATTGCTGCTGGTTTATTGGCAAAAAAAGCACATGCTTTGGGGTTGAAGCGGAAGCCTTGGGTTAAAACGTCTCTTGCACCTGGTTCAAAAGTTGTTACTGAATATTTAGAAAAGGCCGGGTTAATTCCATCTCTTGATGCGCTTGGATTCAATATTGTTGGATATGGTTGTACAACCTGTATCGGAAATTCTGGTCCTCTGGCACCAGAAATTGTTGACACTATCGAAAATAACAATTTGGTGGCAACAGCGGTTCTTTCGGGAAACCGTAACTTTGAGGGACGTATTTCTCCAAACGTTCGCGCAAACTATCTGGCAAGTCCACCGTTGGTAGTCGCTTATGCTTTATTGGGAACCTTGCGTAAGGATATTACAAAGGATCCTATTGGTGTTTCCAAGGATGGTAAGGAAATTTATCTACATGATATTTGGCCTTCAACAGAGGAAATCAAAGAGGTAATGGCAGCAGCGATTACGCGTGAAGAATTCCGTAAGGGATATGATAATATCAGTAAAGGTACGGTTGAATGGCAGAGATTGGCTGTGGCAACTGGATCTCAGACTTATGATTGGGATTCAAAATCAACCTATGTTCGTAATCCTCCCTATTTTGAAGGAATGAAGCGGCATCCTGAAGCCCGTCATGATATTAAAGGGGCAAGAATATTGGCGTTATTAGGGGATAATGTTACAACAGATCATATATCTCCAGCTGGTTCCATTCGTAAAGATTCCCCTGCTGGCAGATATTTGACTGAACATGGAGTCAGGGTGGAGGACTTTAACTCGTATGGTTCACGTCGTGGTAATCATGAGGTCATGATGCGTGGCACTTTTGCCAATATCCGTATTCGTAATGAAATGGTTCCAGGAGTTGAAGGTGGATATAGTAAGCATTATCCTGATGGTAAGGAAGGAGCAATCTATGATGTTGCCATGGAATACCAAAAAGAAAATACACCATTGGTTGTTTTTGGCGGTAAAGAATACGGAATGGGTTCCTCCCGTGACTGGGCGGCAAAAGGTACGACGTTGTTGGGAGTAAAAGCCGTTATTGCTGAAAGTTTTGAACGTATTCATCGTTCTAATCTTGTTGGAATGGGTGTATTGCCACTCTTATTTGAAGAGGGTACAACACGTAAAACGTTGGGATTGAAGGGTGATGAAAAAATCGATATTTTGGGTATCGAAACTTTAAAACCGCGTCAAAAAATGATTATGAGAATAACTCGCAATGATGGTTCACATCAGGATATTCCTGTGATCTGTCGTGTTGATACACAAGAAGAGGTGGAATATTATCGTAATGGTGGCATTTTGCCTTATGTTCTCAGACTAATGGCCTAAGTCTTAAAATCTGTTTTAAAGTGTAAGTGACCTGTTTATTTGTTAAACAGGTCACTTTTCATTTGTAATATATCCAAACATAACATGTCATTATCATGGAATTATAAATATTTGGATTTGTTACTTGTAAAGCATTTATAAGATTGTTAAATTAATACAAAATTGTCTTCCGTTAGATGTGGGGGGTGGCCTTAGTCGGCCGCCTTTTTTATTTTGGAATCCGTAGAAAATATTTCTGATGTACGTATTGAACAACGTGTTATCGCTTTGATTGAACCCATTTTGATTGATATGGGATATGAGTTGGTTAGAGTGGCTTTGTTGGGCAAACAAGCTTTAACCTTACAGATTATGGTGGATCGGGCTGATGGTAGTCTGATTAATGTTGAGGATTGTGAACAGATCAGTCATGCTGTAAGTGCTGTAATGGATGTTCATGATCCTATGGAAGGTCCCTGGACATTGGAGGTTTCCTCCGCCGGAATCGATCGTCCCTTGGTGCGTGTAAAAGATTGGAACCGTTTTGCGGGTCATCTTGCCAAAGTGGAAATGATGATTCCAATTGAAGGCAGAAGACGGTTTTCCGGGATTGCCCTGGGAGCGGATGAACAGAATGCGCGTATGCGTTTAGATACAGGTTCTGAAATTGAATTGCCTTTGTCAGAAATACGCAAGGCTAAATTGGTGCTGACTGATTCTTTAATTGATGCATGCAGTCATATGGTCAATGCTTTATCTGGGTCGGAAACTGAATAAAGTATAAGTGAAAATAAAATCAAAACCGGTTTAATCTGGTATAATAGATTGTGAGGTTAAAATGGATACGTCTGTTGCTCGTCCTGAATTGTTATTGGTTGCTGATGCTGTTGCACGTGAAAAAGCCATTAGCCGGGAAGAGATTCTCGAAGCGATGGAACAGGCCATTCAAAAGGCTGGACGCGCTAAATATGGTCATGAAAAAGACATTCGTGCGATAATTGATCGTAAGACGGGAGAGGTGCGCCTTTCCCGATGGACAGAAGTCGTGGAGGAAGTTGAAAATGAGGCTTCACAAATTCCATATAAAATTGCGCTCAAGATACAGCCTGATATTAAGATTGGTGAATATCTTATTGATCCATTGCCACCCATAGATTTTGGCCGTATCGCTGCACAGACTGCAAAGCAGGTTATCGTGCAACGTGTTCGTGAATGTGAACGGAATCGTCAATATGAGGATTTCAAGGACCGTATTGGTGAAATTGTGAATGGAACAGTGAAACGAACTGAATATGGCAATCTGTTGGTGGAAATTGGCTGTGTCGAAGCTTTGTTAAGGCGTGATGAATTGATTCCAAGAGAAAACTTTCGGAATTCAGAGCGTGTAAGAGCCTATATTTGTGATGTTCGTAAGGAGCCACGTGGTCCACAGATCTTTTTATCTAGGACGCACCCCGCATTTTTGGCGAAATTGTTTGCACAGGAAGTGCCTGAAATCTATGATGGTATTATCGAGATTAAGGCAGTCGCCAGAGATCCGGGTTCCCGAGCGAAAATGGCTGTTATTTCAAAAGACAGTACCATTGATCCTGTTGGTGCTTGTGTTGGGGTCAGGGGGTCTCGTGTACAAGCTGTAGTACAGGAATTGCAAGGGGAAAAAATTGATATCATTCCTTGGAGCGGTCAGGCAGCCACCTTTGTCGTGAATGCCTTGGCACCGGCGGAAGTTACAAAAGTTGTCATGGATGAGGAAGCTGGGCGTGTGGAGGTTGTGGTTCCAGATGATCAATTGAGTTTAGCTATTGGACGTCGTGGACAAAATGTTCGTTTGGCCAGTCAATTGACACGATGGGACATTGATATTCTGACCGAAACAGAAGAATCAGATCGTAGACAAGAAGAATTCCGTCGCAGATCCGCTATTTTTGCCGAAGAGCTGGATGTTGATGATGTGATTGCCGGCCTGTTGGTTACAGAAGGTTTTCATACTATTGAGGAGCTTGCTTTTGCCGATCCCCAGGAATTGGCTGAAATTGAAGGTTTTGATGCAAATATCGCGCAAGAGCTTGTCCAGAGGGCAGAAGAATGTTTGGAAAAACAACATCGTTCTCTGGATGAGAAAAGGCAGGCTCTTGGGGTTTCGGATGAGCTTGTGGAACTTGATTGCTTTACACCACAAATGTTGATCTTATTGGGTGAAAAAGGGGTGAAAACGCTTGATGATTTAGCTGACCTTGCCAGTGATGAACTGATCGAGATTCTTGGTGCAGATGCAATTGATGAAGAAACAGCCAATGCAATTATTATGCAGGCCAGAGAACATTGGTTTGAAGAAGAGGGAAGCGAGGAAAGTCAAGATAAAGAATAAAATTTGATAATGATATTTAAATGATTAGGCTTCATGGGAGGCCTAATCATTTTGATTTATTATTTTCTTTTAATTTTGAATAGTTTACGCTAATGAATAAAAGGCCTGATAGCTCGGCGAATCGTCAACGTTTCTGTGTGGTTACAAGGGAAAGAGATGATCCTGAAAATTTAATTCGTTTTGTTTTGTCGCCAGATGGATATATTGTTCCAGATTTGACAGAACGGCTTCCTGGAAGAGGGATGTGGTTGAAAGCCGATAAAAATATCATACATAAGGCGATAGAAATGCGTTCGTTCTCACGTGCAATGCAATGTCAGGTTACGGTTCCGGAAAATTTGGTGTCAATAATTAGGGATGGTTTGCGGAATAAAATTAAGGATACATTTGGTTTTGCGAGACGTGCTGGACAGATTACGTACGGTTTTGTAAAAGTAAGAGAAAAGATTTCTCAGAATATTGCTGGATTGATTATACAGGCTATAGATGGTAGTGAAGAAGAAAAAAAGCGTATATTATCAGGAACGGGTCTTTTACCTGTCATGGCAGTTTTTACGGCAAAAGAATTAGGAATGATTTTTGGTCGAGAATATATAGTTCATGCAGCAATTTACAAGGGACCGTTTGTAAAACAAATTCTTTTTGATAATAAACGGTTATCAGGAATAATAAATTAGGGTATAAATCGATGGAATAAGTCAACCCATCGAAAATGGATTTAAGAACAGGCAGGTATATGAGCGAAGGCAACGATCAAGAACAAGGACAGGGTAAAAAACGTTTATCTTTACGTTCATCAGTAAAAAGGGACGTGGGGCAGATTGTCGATGCCGGATCTATTAGGCAAAGTTTTAGCCATGGACGCAGCAAGGTTGTCCAGGTTGAAGTACGTAAAAAGCGTAGTGCGCCTGGCAGTAAGGAAAAACAGGTTAATAGTGTCCGTAAACCTGCGGCAAAAAAAGCATCTGCTGGTTCGAGTAAACGCTCCTTGACAGCTGCAGAATTAGCCATCAGACAGCGTGTTCTGGAAGAACAAAAGCTTGAACAGCAGCGTAAAAATCTTGAACGTCAAGAACAGGAAAAAATATCTATTCTTTCAGAAGCGGAGAGATTACGTAAAAAACAGGAAGAAGAGAAAGTTCTAGCCAAGGCTCAGGCAGAGGCTGAAAAGGCTGCGCAGGAAGAAGGCAAAGAAACTGTTGAGCAGGGAAAAATTGCTGTATCTGAGACAGAAGAAGAATCTAAAAAAACTATAAAATCCAAAAAAACGAAAACTGCATCTGAACCTCCATTACGTCGGGTCAAGGTTTCCAAGGTTCCTATTCCTGGTGAAATTACCTTGGCACCAGAACCTGTTCCTGTGGAACCTTTGGCAAAAAGGGCTATTTTGCCTGAAAAACCTGTGGTGAGTGAGTCTGTTAAGAATGGAGAATCCGTTTCTGGTAAAACCTCAGTAAAAAATTCAAGTGAATCTGTTCTTAATGTCAAAACATCTGAAAAAGACGGAAAAATAAATAAGAAATCTGTTGAATCTTCACGCAGGATTAATGTTCAGGATGATATGGATTCTGATGAAGGGGAAGGTCGTCGTGGTTCATCCCGTCGTGGAAGCGGTGTAAATCGTAAAAGCAGTAGTCGAAACAAGGGGGATGGTCGACGTTCTGGTAAAATAGATATTCAGGCAGCGATTGAGGGCGAGGATGATAATAAAGTTCGTTCATTGGCTTCGGTACGTCGTCAAAGAGAACGTGAACGCCGTCAAGCAGAGTTGGAGAAATTACGTACGGATCAGGTAAAGGTTGTTCGTGATGTCACTCTTCCAGAAACAATTACCGTACAAGAACTTGCCAATCGTATGGCGACACGCCAAGGAGTCGTTATTAAAGCCCTGATGAAAATGGGTGTGATGGCAACAGTTAATCAGTCATTGGATGCAGACACGGCCGAATTGATTATCGAGGAATTTGGTCATCGTGTGCATAGGGTTGCCGATAGTGATGTTGAACTTGGTATTGAAGGTGTAGAGGATAAGGATGAGGATAAATTGCCTCGTCCACCTGTTGTAGCGGTGATGGGACATGTTGATCATGGTAAAACCTCTTTGCTGGATGCTCTGCGGACAACGGATATTGCGCATAAGGAGGCTGGTGGGATTACCCAGCATATTGGCGCCTATCAGGTTAGAATGCAGTCAGGTGCTAAAATCACCTTTTTAGATACGCCTGGTCATGAGGCATTCACGGCGATGCGTTCCAGGGGAGCGTCAGTGACAGATATCGTGGTGCTTGTTGTTGCTGCGGATGATGGGGTCATGCCTCAGACAATTGAGGCAATTAAACATGCTAAAGCTGCAAATGTTCCAATTATTGTCGCCATTAATAAATGTGATTTACCTGGAGCCAATCCTGACCGTGTAAGACAGGAGCTTTTGAATCATGAAATCGTCGTTGAGAAAATGGGGGGTGATACTCAGGATGTTGAAGTTTCGGCTAAAAAACATATCGGTTTGGACAAACTGGAAGAAGCAATCATTTTGCTGGCTGAATTGTTGGAATTAAAAGCAAACCCGAATAGAGTGGCAGAGGGTGCTGTTATTGAAAGCCGTTTGGACAAGGGACGTGGACCTGTTGCGACTTTATTGGTTCAGAAAGGAACCTTGAATAAAGGAGATGTTATTGTCGCTGGTTCTGAATGGGGTCGTGTTCGTGCGATGCTGGATGATAAAAGCAAGAATATGAAAAAAGCTGGACCTTCCACACCCGTAGAGCTTTTGGGTTTAACGGGTGTACCTCGTGCTGGTGAGCCTTTTGTTGTTGTGGATAATGAAAGTAAAGCTCGTGAAATTTCTGAATTTAGGCAACGTAAGGCTCGTGAAAAACAGGCGGCGGTTAGAATGGCTGCACGTGGAACCTTGGATCAGATGCTTGCGCGTATTCAAGCAAATGAGCAAAAAGAAATTGCTGTCTTAATCAAGGCTGATGTTCAGGGATCTGCTGAGGCTATTCAGGCAACAGTTCAGAAACTTGAACATGAGGAAATTAAAGTTCGCGTTTTATCCGCAACAGTTGGTCAGATTACGGAAAGTGATGTTCAACTTGCCAAAGCATCACAGGCTATCATTATCGCCTTTAATGTAAGGGCAACAACGCAGGCTAGAGAACTTGCACAGCATGAAGGTGTTGATATTCATTATTATTCAATTATTTATCAGGTGGTTGATGATATTGAACAGATTATTAAAGGACGTATTGCACCAAAACAGCGTGAGAAATTCTTGGGTTATGCAGAAATTCGTAAAGTCTTTACCATCAGTAAAACTGGTAAGGTTGCAGGATGTTACGTAACACAGGGTGTGGTTCGTCGAGGTTGCGGTGTTCGGTTGTTGCGTGACAATGTTGTTATTCATCAGGGTAATTTAAGCCAGCTTAAACGTTTCAAGGATGATGTCAAAGAAGTGGCACATGATTATGAATGTGGACTTTCTTTTGCAGGATACAATGACTTGCGAGAGGGAGACGTTGTTGAATGTTATGAAATTGAAACAGTACAGGCTTGATGGATAAATTTATAGTAACTGGGAAGGATTTTTTGAAAAAGGATTCAAAAGGCCCTTCTCAACGGCAATTGCGCGTTGCTGAAGAAATCAGGCATATTTTGGCAGATTTATTCATCCGGATTGAATTTCGTGTGCATGAACTTCAGGGACAGAAATTTACAGTAACGGAAGTGCGCATGACGCCTGATTTGCGTCATGCAATTGTATATATTTCTCACTTAGGGAAAAGTGATGTAGGGGATTTTTTACCTGCGTTAAAACGAGTTGCACCTTATTTGAGAAACCAGCTGTCACAAAAAATTAGACTTAAATTTTTACCTGATTTGAGATTTCAGCCTGATACAACTTTGGACTATGCAGCTAAGATTGATGCAGTGCTGAATAGTCCGGAAGTTTTGAGAGACCTTGAAAAAGAAAATCAATAATCAAGTTAGTACAAAGGATTTTTACTGATTTGATTAACCAGTTGGATTAATAGAGCCTGTTCTATTTTGATTACATCACTGTCAGAAGCAATGGAACCCGATGCAAAAAAGGTTCCTTTTTGTTTGTTGATGGGTAGATGTTCATTTCTGGGAATAATGGACCAATCAGCTTCCAAGATTGCTGAGCCATTTTGATTCCCCAGATTTTGTACATCCAAGTGGCTGATATTGATCAGGATCTGACTTGTTGGCATACCAACCTGTCTTTGATTGGTTATGAATAGAGTTGGATTTTTTACGGATAGCAAATGTGTAACATAATCGGTTACGGCAACGGATAAAACGCTACTCATTCTTCCGTTGACACTATGATGAAGATTGCTGTTTTCTCGGGTAACAATATCGGTTGTGTCAAGGTAATCCGGTACTGTGATCGGTGTAATGATAATAGTGGGGGAAGTTTCAGAATATTGTGTAATTTTGTTTGTCGACTGATTTATAATATTTTCATTGAAAGTGTAATATTTAAGAGGGGGAGCACTGCATCCCCCGAGAATAAATAAGGTACTTAATGAGGATAAAGCGATGAATTTATTCATTGTTTTCGACCAATCAGTAATAATTTAGGATTACGTTCTATTTCCCGCGAAAATCCTCGAAGTGAAGTGGAAGCATCAGCAAGGTTCTTCAGGATAATTTCAAGATTGTTTCGTGAAGGTGAACGGGATGAGGTAAGCGTTTTCACATTATCAATCATTTCTGATGCTGATGACACGGCTTTGTTTGAATTGTTTAATAGAATGTGAAGCTCTTTTCCGCGTGAACGAAGTTGGACATCTCCATCAACAAGCAATTTATTAAAGTTCTTCAATAAACCCTCTATGTTTTTGTTGATATGAGTCACCAGAATATTTGTACTATCTGATGTTTTCTTGACGCTATTAATAAGATCAGGAGTTTGTTTGTTTAAAGTTTCGGCAAGTTGTCCTATTTTTTGTGCAGTGTCATTTAGGTTTCTGGAAAGTTGTTCAAGTTGTAGATTCATTAATTCGGATTTGATTTTTTGAAACGTAGAGGGACGGGAAGGTATTTCTGTAAGATTTTTTGCAATCACAGGATGAAAGTGAGGGGCATTCTGCAAATCAAAATCAAGAAAAATATTGGACGTACCGGTAACAAAACTTTCTGTGCTAATTTCTGCACAAAGTCCATTTTCTATCATTTTTTCCAATAGTTTTTTAAAATTATTATATTTATATCCTATGCGGATTTTTCTGGGATCAATATTGATTACTACAGGGATATAGGCTTTGTGACTGCCTTGATCGAATTGGAGATTAATGGAATCAACGGTTCCTACCTGTACTCCTCTAAACGTAACAGGCGCTCCAATGGATAATCCTGATATTGAGCTTGGAAAAACGATTATGGCATGCTCTTTTTTTGAAAAAAGATTAAAATTACTGAAAAAAATAACAGCACAAAGAGCAAGAATTATTCCTCCCAATACAAAAGCCCCGATTGTGGTTTGTTTATTAATGGTCATCTTTGTTCTTCTTTCTCTTCTGCATTTTCATAACGTTGTCTATGCATAAAATCGTATACCAATTGACAGGATGGATGATCGTGCATTTCTTGTGGTGAACCATGGGCAAGGGGTGTCTTTGATTCCGCGTCAAGGAATATACCATCATCTGCAATTGTAAATAAACTTGATAATTCGTGACTGACTATGATGATTGTGGTTCCCAATCCATTTCGTAAGGTGAGAATTAAATCATCAAGTCTCTTAGAAGTGATGGGATCAAGTCCGGCTGAGGGTTCATCAAAAAATAGGATTTCTGGATCAAGGGCAAGAGCTCTAGCCAAGCCACACCGTTTTCTCATTCCTCCGCTTAATTCAGAGGGATACAGGTTAATGGCATATTCCATTCCAACTAGCCCCAGTTTTAATTCTACCAATCGATGAATCATTTCTGGAGAAAGGTTGGTAAAAAGTTGCAATGGAAGTGCAACATTTTCACCTACTGTCATAGAGCTCCATAGAGCAGCATTTTGAAACAAAATACCAAAATTATGCGCGATTTTTATGCGATGTTTTCTCGAAACTCTCCAGTAATTTTCATTCTTGACAAGATAATCACCCGCTATTGGTTCTAAAAGCCCTATCATGGATTTAAGAAGTGTACTTTTTCCACATCCACTACCACCCATTAGGGCAAAAATGCTGCCTTGCTTAACGTCAAAATTAATGTTTTTCTGGATAACCTTTGTACCGTAACCAATGGTGAGATTTTTAACGGATAGAAGTATATTGCTGGATTGGTTACTCATTATTTATATTCCAATCATGTCAGCAATAACGGCAAATATGGCATCAATAGCGATCACCCCTACAATGCCAGTAACCACAGCTTTGGTCGCAGCCAAGCCGACATCAACCGCACTTCGTCCTGATTTTAACCCGATGTAACAGCTGCTTACCCCTATAAATATTGCAAATGAAACGGTTTTGAGACCACCAAACACAAATTGGTTGAAAGCAACCGCTCCGAAACTTTGTTGTAAAAATCCTATGATTGAAACTTTTAACATGAAAATGGAAACAATCAATCCGCCAAGAATTCCCATAAAACAGCCATAAAGATATAAAATCGGCATGGTGATTACAAGTGAGAGCATTGATGGAAGAATAAGATATTCCATAATGGAAACACCCATGACTTTTAACGCATCGATTTCCTCATTGCCCTGCATTGTTGAAATACGGGCTGCATAGGCCCCACCTGTTCGGCCTGAAATAACAATAGCACTCATGACGGCAGCCATTTCCCGAACAGTTGCAATGCTGACCAAGTTTGCCACATAAGCGTCAGCTGCAAACCTGCGTAATTGTACTGCACCGACAAAACCAAGAATTGCCCCGACTAGAAAATTAACAACACTGATGATTAAGAGGGCAGACGGACCAGCGTTCTGGACATCAGAAATCAAATCCACAATTCGCATGTAAGAACGGCCGGTGAGGGATTTTAAAATACCAATAATAACTTCCCTAAGCATCTGGACAGTTATGCCAAGATTGGTCAGTCCGTTGATAGTCCATTCACCAATCATATATAACGGACGAAAGGGAGATGAATGTTTAACAGGTGCCTCATCTTTGCTTTCGTGCAAGAGGGAAAGAAGTTCTTGTGCGGAAGCAGGCAGATCCTTGTCAAAGAATTTTATGGAATGTTTGGTGGCCTGACATTTGATATCCCAAAGAAAGACAATCAATCCACTATCCCAGTTTTTAAGATTTCTAGCATCAAAATAAAGCGTTTGATGAGCAGGGATCCTTTCTAGATTTTTTGGAGAAAATCGGGGAATGTTATTGTTTTTTGCTAACCATTGCCCACTTAAGGAAATAATATAATGATTTTCTTGCTGCTCTAGTTTCCACTGAGGCTGCTGATCTGAATTTATATCGCTCATGCTTTGTCTGAATAATGTTGAATAATTTTATTTCATAAAATTATACTAAAAAGGTAAATATATAAAACATTATATACTTATATGAAATGTAGGTGAATTTATTATCATTTTAATTTTTTATATAATATGGTTTTTTTTGTAAAAAGTAACTATGTAAAAAAGAGAAGTATTGGTAATATAAAAGTTACTTTTCAGAGAATTAGGATTTTTGATTGATTGATGCATACAAAACGTAAACAGAAGTTGGATGGATGGCTTCTTGTTGATAAACCATTAAATGTGACATCTGCTTACGTTGTAAATAGGGTGAAATATGTTTTTAATGCCTGTAAGGTAGGGCATAGTGGTACCTTGGATCCATTGGCGACAGGGTTGTTACCCATCGCTTTTGGCCAGGCAACCAAAACAATCCCTTACATTATGGATAAGACAAAAGTTTATCATTTTGAACTTACTTTTGGAGAATCTCGTACAACGGATGATGCTGAAGGTGAGGTTCTTGACCATTCAGAGTTCAGACCGGGTGATGAACAAATCAATAAGGCTTTACAGTCCTTTCAAGGAGAAATATATCAGGTACCTCCTATTTACTCAGCGGTAAAGGTGCAAGGTAGACGTTCTTATGACTTAGCACGTCAAGGGGAAAAACCTCAACTAAAAGAACGGTTGGCACGTATTGATTCTTTTCGAATGATAGAACGGATTGATAAAGATCGTGCAAAGTTTGAAGTTGTTTCTGGTAAAGGCGTTTATATGCGTTCTTTAGCCAGGGATTTGGCGGTTGCCTGTAATACAGTTGGTTATGTTTCTGAATTACGCCGCCTTCGCGTGGGTCCATTTGATATTGCAAATGCTTTTTTACTGGACAAACTCGTTGAAAATGGCAAAAAAGGAATTGTTTCTTTAGATATGCTTCTTCCCGTTCAAACTGCGCTGGACGACATCCCGGCTCTAGCTATGACTGAAGAGGAGGCTGAATTCCTGAATTTTGGCAAATCTATTGATCTGACCGATATACGGAATCGTTTTGCACTGGATGTGAATTCATATGATGGCATTGTTCGTGCAATGAAAAAGGAGCATTTTATAGGATTGTGTCATTTAAACAATAAATGGCTGCGTCCTGTTCGTATTTTTAATATTTAAATTGATGAAAGGATATACGATGTCGATTACACCGGATCGTCGTACCCAGCTAATTAAAGAATACCAAACCAAAGAAAATGATACAGGGTCTCCTGAGGTTCAGATTGCTTTGTTAACAGAAAGAATTAATAATTTAACTGAACATATGAAAGAACACGCCAAGGATTTTCATTCCCGGCGTGGGTTATTGAAATTGGTTGGTCAACGTCGTCGTTTGCTGGCTTACATCAGTCGGGTTAATAAAAGCCGTTATGAAAACCTGATCAAGCGTCTAGGTTTGCGTCGTTAAAAAATAAAGACTGGTTTATCTATTAAACCAGTCTTTATTTTATAAATTAAGAATATTGAGTATATTATAATCAAAACAGGAAAGTTTTTTGAAATCCAGCTTTACAGCGTTTCAGGCCACATGGTGTGAAAATAACAAAATATAAATGCTCCATGCCGTCCGAAACGCTGTTATTTACAGCATTGAATGTAATGATGGTTAAAAAATTTTCTTGCGTATAACTTCATAGGATAAAAAATGTTTAAATATTATCGTAAGGAAATTGAATGGGGGGGACGTCCTCTTATTCTGGAAACAGGTAAAATAGCGCGTCAGGCAGATGGTGCAGTGATGGCTACTTATGGCGGGACTACAGTATTATGTACAGCTGTTGGAAATAAGAAAGCCAATCCAGATCAGGATTTCTTTCCATTAACCGTGCATTATCAGGAAAAGGCTTTCGCAGTTGGAAAAATTCCTGGCGGTTTTTTCAAACGTGAGGGGCGCGCTTCTGAAATCGAGACATTGATCTCTCGGCTTATTGATCGGCCTATTCGTCCATTATTTCCTGATAATTTTTGTAATGAAGTGCAGGTTATAGCGACTGTTTTAAGTCATGATATGGAAAATGATCCTGCCATTGTTGCCATGATTGGCTGTTCTGCAGCGCTGACCCTGTCCGGTATTCCTTTCTTTGGACCGATTGCGGGTTGCCGGGTTGGATATATTGATAATGAATATGTTCTAAATCCGGTTTTGGCGGAAATGGATCAAACCAAATTGGATTTGGTTGTGGCGGGTACTTCCGAAGGGGTTCTGATGGTTGAATCCGAAGCCCAGGAATTAAGTGAAGAAGCAATGTTGGGGGCTGTTAATTTTGGTCACGAGGCCTGTCAGCCTGTTATTGATGCAATTATCGCTTTGGCCGAGCATGCTGCCCGTCAACCTTGGGAATTGTCTGAACCTACTGCAGAAGAGAAGAAATTAAAAACTCGTATTGACAAGATTGGACGCAAACCTTTGGCGGAAGCCTATAAGGAAAAGGAAAAGCAAAAACGTTACACTTTACTGGATGCGGCACGTGCCAAAATTATTGATAAGCTTGTTGAGGAAGAATTTGATACAGCCAAGGCGGGTTCCTTGATTGATAAATTGGAAGCCGATATTGTTCGTAATTCAGTGTTAAAGACAGGATTGCGGATTGACGGACGTGATTTAACCACGATTCGACCCATTATCAGTGAGGTTGGTGTTTTACCTAGAACACACGGATCCGCTCTTTTTACCCGGGGTGAAACGCAAGCTCTGGTTGTGACAACTTTAGGTACAACTCAAGATGAACAGGTTGTGGATGCGTTAGAAGGGGAATATCGTTCTAATTTCATGTTGCATTATAATTTTCCTCCTTATTCTGTGGGGGAATGTGGACGGTTGGGTTCACCTGGGCGTCGTGAAATTGGTCATGGAAAACTGGCATGGAGAGCTATTCATCCTCTGTTGCCAAGCAAGGAAAAATTTCCATATACCATGCGTGTAGTTTCTGAAATTACGGAAAGTAACGGTTCGTCCTCTATGGCTACGGTTTGTGGAACCTCTTTATCCCTGATGGATGCAGGTGTGCCACTGGAACGTCCTGTAGCGGGAATTGCCATGGGATTGATCAAGGAGAAAAAGGGTGTTGCTGTATTGAGTGATATCCTTGGTGATGAAGATCATCTGGGAGATATGGATTTTAAAGTTGCTGGTACTGAAGTTGGTGTCACCGCTTTACAAATGGATATTAAAATTACATCCATTACACCAGCAATTATGGAACAGGCCTTGGAACAGGCTCGTGAAGGAAGAATTCATATTTTGGGTGAAATGGCAAAAGCCTTGACAGAAAGCCGTAATGACATTGCAGAGAATGCACCACATGTAATCATTATGAATGTGCCCAAGGAAAAGATCAGGGATATTATTGGATCTGGCGGTAAAACAATTCGTGAAATTGTTGAATATGCAGGTTGTAAAATTGATATTGATGATGATGGTACAATACAAATTGCTGTTACATCGAATGAACAGGCGGAAAAAGCCAAGGAGCGTATCAATGCAATCATTGCTGAACCAGATGTTGGTCGCATTTATACAGGAAAAGTTGTAAAGGTTGCCGATTTCGGAGCATTTGTCAATTTTATGGGGGCTCGTGACGGGCTGGTTCATATTTCTGAATTATCAGCCGGGCGTGTCGGTCGTACAAGTGACGTTGTCAAAATGGGGGATACTGTCAAGGTAAAGGTTGTAGGTTTTGATGATCGAGGAAAAATCAAGCTTTCCATGCGTGAGGTAGATCAGGAAACAGGTGCTGACATCAGTGAAGCCGTTGGAGTCAAAAACAGCTCATCATCTCGTAATCGCAATGATAACCAGTCCAAACGCTCATAGGTTTTTATGTGTATCATTTTTTCAATAAAAAGATGATTCTTGATTTTTTTATTGGAATAAATATAAGTGGGCTATTCAAAGTTTTTTTTGGTTTAGATTGTTTAGTCCACTGCATATAGAGCAGGAGTAATAATGAAAGCAGTTAATTCAATTCGTATGGGAAATAAAGAAGTCCTCCCTTTGATTGAAGGGGGTAAAGGGGTTTCTGTTTCTACAGGAGTATCTGCTGGTCATTGGTCTGCTGCGGGTGGAATTGGAACCATTTCCATTGTAAATGCTGATAGTTATGATGAAAATGGCAATGTTATTCCCCAGATCTATCATGCAAAAACACGGCGTGAACGACATGAAGAACTCATTCAATATGCAATTAAGGGCGGAATAACCCAAATAAGGGTTGCCCGTGATATTGCGGGGCCAAAAGTGCCTCTTCATGTCAATATTATGTGGGAAATGGCAGCAAGTGAACTGATTGCATCTCAGGTTTTGGAACAATCAAAAGGTTTGATTAATGGTGTTACCTGTGGAGCGGGAATGCCCTATCGTTTATCAGAAATTGCTGCAAAACATGCATTATATTACTATCCCATTGTTTCCTCTGGACGTGCTTTCAATGCGTTATGGCGTCGATCTTATAGAAAAACGCCAGAATGGCTTGGTGGGGTGGTTTATGAAGATCCATGGAGGGCTGGGGGGCATAATGGGTTATCAAATAGTGAAAATCCATTAGAACCGCAGGATCCTTTTCCACGCGTTGTAGAGTTGAGAAGAGTCATGCGCCAATATGGACTGGATCATGTTCCAATCATTATGGCAGGTAATGTCTGGTGGCTTTCTGAATGGGAAGATTGGATTGATAATCCAGATTTGGGTATGATTGCATTTCAGTTCGGTACAAGACCTTTATTAACGAGGGAAAGCCAAATCCCTCAAGCTTGGAAAGATCGTTTGCGGACATTGAAAAAAGGTGATGTATATCTTAATCATTTTTCTCCTACAGGTTTTTATTCATCGGCAGTTCAAAATAGTTTTCTTAATGAATTGAGGGAACGGTCTCAAAGGCAAGTTCCTTTTTCAAGGGAAGCTACAGAAATGATGAATGTTCCATATGAATATGGGGTTAGAAAACGTTTGATTTATGTTACCCAGACGAGTTTTGAAAATATTAAGAAATGGGAAAGCGAGGGATTTACTCAGCCTCTCCGGACTCCAGATCATACATTCATTTTTGTAACTCCTGAAAAAGCAGGAGAGATACAACAGGATCAGAATAACTGCATGGGATGCCTGTCAATGTGCCAGTTTTCAAATTGGTCACAGGTTGGTCCCAGTTATACGACAGGAAATCGACCCGATCCCCGCTCTTTTTGTATCCAGAAAACATTACAGGCAATAGCTCATGCAAATGGTCCTGACGCAAAGGAGGTGGTTGATCATAATTTGATGTTTAGTGGAACCACAGGGTGGCGATTTGGATCTGACCCATTTTATGATAATGGGTTTATTCCAACAGTTAAACAGTTGGTTGATCGAATTATAACCGGATATTAATGATAAATTTATCCAGTATCGAATGTTAAATTCTAAATTACTGTTCAAATAATTTAGAATTTTTTGGATTAAACTAGTTTTTAAAAAACTATTGAATATTTGTTAAAATATTATCTGGCAATTTGCGATAACAAATTATTGGTACAGACTTCTGCATCAAATAAAGCTGTCGAATTAACAAAAGGTCTTGGTAAAATATAAGTATAAAATTTACTGCCTTCAGTGGGAACTCCTAGAGCATAAATAGACTTGATTATCTGATTGTTTTGATTGATCAAATTGAAGTTTGCATTGACATTAAATTCTCCTAGAGCATAATTGCCAATATGGAATTGACAGCCTATATTGTTTTTCAGGATATTTTGAAAAAGAATGTCTTTGCTTTCCTTTGCAATGGGTGCATTGACCATGGCAACAATATAATAATCAGCACGAATGACTTCGTTAAATTGTGTTGTTAGGTAAAAGCTTTCCTTTTTTTCTTCTACTTTAACATTCGGCCCCAAATCTATGCGCAATATGTTGGCCTTGATTAAAGCGATCATTTGCTGAATTCTCTCAAGGGGTGGACCAACACAAATTCGGATCATGATAGGTTTAAATACTTCATTGAACCATATAGCACTTTTTTCCGACAGGCCACAATGGTCAACGGTTAATCTGATCCAATCACGTACATCCCTTAAAATATCAGTGCTTGCCTTGGTGGGATTGTCTATATTGCCCTGTAAAGCGTTATGTATATCTTCCTGTAAATAGTTTAAAAGCCAGTCATGAAATTCTTCTTGACTTTTGAAGGAAGTATGGGCAAGCGGATCGCTAATTTTTTCCCATGAGAATCTTTCTTTTTCATCGGGAATATAGGCTTTTACAATCGCGTTTCTTTGTGATTTGTTTCTTAGATAGTCATTAAGGAAATTATAAGCCTTGATTATGTCCTGATTCTTGAGATAGGTAAAACTGTAAACACATTCCATTTCTTCAATCAATAACGGGAGATAATCCTTTTCAAAATCAATTTTTTTATTGTTTTTTAACTCAATTATTTTTTCTTTGGTAAAAATTTGGGGCTTGTATTGTTCTCTTAATTCTTTTTGCGTTCTCCCCCGTGCATTCAAGGGCAATCCTGATCTGGAAAAGGCTATAATTTTAGGTTCCTTTCCAGAGGGTTGATAGATTAGGTGATCTTTTTCCTTAATGAATTTCCCCCCTCTGTCTTCAGTCAATTTGGAAATAACGTCAAATGTGGTCAAGCCAAGTCCCTGTATTGCAACGGTTTCTTTATTCGTAATGATATGGTCTAATTTTTCCAAAGGATATGCATATATTTTTTTCTTATTTGGAAATTCGCAATTTTGGGTATCGTGACCGGTGGTTATACAAATAATATCAGATGAGTAAGTATTATTTTTCGTAACGATACTCCATTTTTTTTTATCACTTCCGGAAATGTTTATAACTTTTTCCTGTATTTTGATGATCTGAAGGTTTTGTACCTTGATAGAACATAAATAATTAAAGACCCAGCATAGATATTCGCCAAGATCCTTTCGTGAATAATAGTTTAAAGGGTTGATTGTTTTATTTTGTGATTTATATTTGATTTTTAACCATTCATAAAAGGTTGGTCCCCGGATTGCATATTTGTAGTTTTTAACCGTATCATCAGGGAAAACAGTAATCTGACTGCAAATAGTGTTAACCAATAAATTTTCTGATTGATTGATATCATGACAACCGGCACCATAATCTTTATTTTCGTTAAATAGTTGTAAAATAATCTGCCTATCTTTTAGTTTCTCATCCCAAATACAATGGGATATAATTCTTTCAAGTACGTTGAGGCCTCTTGATCCCAATCCTATTATAGATATCTTAATTTTATTATAATCATTATTCATAATTTTTTCTTCTATTAATATATTAATATTTTTAAATAAAATTAATGCATTATTAATATAATTATAATTATATAATAAATAACACATTGAAACGAAATATAATACAAATTAAAATAACTAATAAAGTTATAATTTAATTGGTTTTATTAAGAAGTATATTATTAGTATTTAAGTGTATAAAAAATGTTACGAAAATTTTTGAATATTCAATATCCTATTTTTCTTGCACCAATGGCGGGTATATCAACACCAAAACTGGCAGCTGAGGTTTCAAATTCTGGTGGATTGGGATCGTTGGGACTGGGATCCTGCAATCATGTAGAGGCGAAAAAGCAAATTGAACAGCTGAAACAGCTGACCTCCTTACCTTTTCAGGTCAATTTTTTCTGTCATCAACCAGAGAAATCAGACGCTACACTTGAAAATCAGTGGGTTCAATATTGCTGTTCAAAATTTGGCAGGATAGATCTGATGAATAATTTTAGTCAGGCTTTTTTCTGTCTTTATTCCAGTTTTTTAGAGAATGACAATTTTCTGGATTTAATAATTCAAGAAAAAGTTCCCGCTGTTAGTTTTCATTTTGGAATTCCAAGCAAAAGTCAAATTCACAGATTGAAACAAGCCAATATTGTTACGATGGCTTCTGCGACAAATTTGATAGAGGCTTCATACATAGCAAGGTCTGGTATAGATATAATAATAGCGCAGGGTATAGAAGCGGGTGGTCATCGGGGTGTTTTTAATCCAAATATTGATTCGGCGATACCAACACTAGAACTGGTTTTTCTGATTAAAAATAATTTATCAATACCAGTTGTGGCTGCCGGTGGTATTATGGATGCACGAGATATTCATGATTGTCTTAGAGTGGGGGCAAATGGTGTTCAGTTAGGAACGGCATTCGTCCAATGCAGTTCGTCAAAAGCGAGTGAAACCTATAGACAATCATTATTTAATTCTAAAGTTACGCAAATTACTGCGACCATTTCTGGTCGACCTGCCAGAGGGTTGGTCAATGATTGGCATTTAAAAATTGATTCACCAGATCGGCCTTTAACACCACCTTATCCTTATACTTATTATTTTGCCAAGAAAATTTACGAATATACTAGACAACCTCAGTATGCCGCATTTTGGGCAGGATCAAAGGTTTCAAAAATTAAAAAAATGGAAGCGCCAGATCTAATGAAGTCTTTTATTGAAGATGTTGATTTTTGATCTTAATCATTATTTAGAGTATGAAGATAGAGTTAAATTAAATAGCAATATTTTTTACTATAATTTGTAGAAAATAAAATGCATATTTGCTGAATTGTAAAAATTGAACGTATTTTAAGATACATTCAATTTAACCTGTTTTGAATATCGTTTTTATATTATTCTACTGTTTTAAAGCTTTATTACCGATATCCGTGCGCCAGATACCATCTTTCCAGTTAATTTTGTTAACGGCATTATATGCGGTTGTCTGTGCTTGTTTGAGTGTTTTATCAAAAGCGGCAACGCATAAGACACGACCTCCTGCTGCACAAAGTTCTTGTTGAGCGTTATAATTGGTTCCAGCATGAAAGACTTTTACATGGGGTAGGGATTCAGCTTGGTCAATATTTTGGATAATTCCGCCTACAACTGGTGTTCCCGGATATCCTTTTGCCGCCATAACAATACAAATCCCTGCTTGATCAGAGAATTTGATTTCTGATTTTTTTAATTTTCCCTGACTGAGATTATAGAGAATATCTAACAAATCTGTTTCCAGTCGAGGAAGCAGAACTTCCGCTTCCGGGTCTCCAAAACGAACATTATATTCAATTAGATAGGGCCCCTCATTTGTAATCATCAGTCCGGCAAAAATGATGCCACGGAAAGGAATTCCACGTTTTACCATTTCGCGCAGCATGGGTCTGACTGTTATATCCAACGCTTTCTCTTGGGCTGCGTGATCAAAAAAGGGTGGTGGGGATATTGCACCCATTCCGCCAGTATTGGGTCCCGTATCATTATCGCCAATGCGTTTGTGATCCTGAGCCGCCCCGATTAAAACCGCATGTTCTTCATCGCAAAAGGCAAATAGGGAAATTTCCTCTCCTGTCAGAAATTCCTCGATAACGATTTTATTGCCTGCTTCGCCAAAACGGTTATCTTGCAGGATTGTTTCGATCGCTTCTTCAGCTTCCTTAAAGGTATAGGCGATAATAACGCCTTTTCCTGCCGCCAAACCATCTGCCTTGATAACAATCGGAAAAGAATGGGTTTTCAAATAAGCAATCGCTTGTTCACTATCTGTAAACTCTTTCCATGCTGCAGTTGGGATTTGGGCGGCATCGCTGATCATTTTTGTGAAACTCTTGCTTCCCTCCAGCTGTGCAGCCGCTTGGCTGGGACCTGCACAGAGGATCCCGGCGTGCTGGCAAGCATCGGTTAATCCTTTAACCAAAGGTAATTCTGGTCCGGGAATAACAAGATCAATATGATTGTCTTGTGCAAATTTTACTAAATCGGTAATATTATCTACCTTAATGTTTATATTTTTACCATATTGTGCAGTACCTGGGTTTCCTGGTGCGATAAAAAGCTCGGTAAGATTGGGTGAGCAAGCAAGAGCCATGGCAAGGGCGTGTTCTCTTCCCCCAGAACCGACGAGTAAAACGCGCATAGAGATTTCCTTTACTGATGTTTCTTTTTTGGGATAAGGCTGTATCATATTTATGTCGATAGATGAGCAACTTTCTGATCGAATGACGGATAATATACCAGAATTTAGTGTAGGGGATATTTCTACAGCGATTAAGCGCGTTTTGGAAGGAAATTTTTCTCGGATTAAAGTGAGGGGGGAAATTACCGAGTTAAAACAGTATCCGTCTGGACATATTTATTTTTCCCTAAAAGATGAAAATGGAAAACTGACAGCAATTATCTGGCGGTTCAAGGCGGCAAAACTTACTATAAAACTCGAAAACGGTATTGAGGTTATTGCAACAGGCAAGATTTCTTCTTATGGGGAACGTTCATCATATCAGCTTATTGTCGATCAGATTGATTATGCCGGCGAAGGGACTTTATTGGCCTGTATCGAAAAATTAAGAAAGAAATTGGAAGCTGAAGGTTTATTTGACCAGAAAAAAAAGTGTCCTTTTCCTCTATTGCCAAAAGTAATAGGTGTGATTACATCCTCTAAAGGCGCGGTTTTGCACGATATTCGCACAACAATTCAACGACGTTTTCCCAGGGATATCCTGGTCTGGCCAGTGGCGGTTCAGGGAGAGGGGGCAAGTGAACAGATTGTCAGGGCTATTATTGGATTTAACGCTCTTTCTGTTAATGGTAAAATTCCACGTCCTGATATCTTGATTGTTGCACGAGGGGGTGGATCACTGGAAGATTTGATGGCCTTTAATGATGAGGCTGTTGTAAGGGCCGCAGCAGAGTCAAAAATTCCCCTGATCTCAGCAGTTGGACATGAAACAGATACAACCTTGATTGATTTCGCATCTGACCGTCGGGCCCCGACTCCAACTGCAGCTGCGGAAATGGCAGTTCCTTCGCAGGTTGATCTTGCTGCTGGAATAATGCAGCTGGTTACGCGTTTGAATAAAGCATTAATACAGATTATTCAATCTTATCAACTGCGTTTGAACAAGGCCATTACCAGACTGCCGGACGTTCCCACTCTATTGGCGCAAAACCGTATGCGCCTGGATGACCGTTCCTATCGTCTGGATTTGGCGCTTCCAGCATTGGTTCTGAAAAGGAGACATCAGCTTTCTTCCATTCAGGCTGTTGATCAATATCTTTTGGGACTGATTGATCGTTTCAAGAGACAACTGGCCTTTAATGAAAAACAATATGCAATTTCTTGGCTGCATTATATGCGTCAGCTGGAAAATAATTTACCCCTGTTCTCCATATCGAATGTACGTAATTTATTGAGAGAAAGGCAGCTGAAACTGGAAAGTGTCACGGCAAGATTGGAAGCCCTTTCCCCCAAGGCTGTATTGGCGCGGGGATATGTCTTGGTACAGAATAAGAAAGGTCAGGCTGTAACTGAAGCAAGAGGATTGAGGGCTGGATCTGATTTGATCTTAACTTTTTATGATGGGCAGAAAGACGTACGTGTTTTGAAGCGGCAGGAAAACTGTCAGGAAAGTTTTGATCTGTAAATTGATTAAACGGTTTATAATCAATCCTGTTGAATTATTCAATTTAATTAAATCGCAACCTGAATTATATAAATTGAGATGAATGTTGATTTATTGAAAAATTGAATTTTGAAATATTGTAAATTATTTTTTTGATCAGAATATTATATTGGTTGTTATGGTTACGGATCGTTATTGGGAAAACTTGTCAATTCAAGAAATGAACAAGGAGCAATGGGAGGCTTTATGTGACCGTTGCGGTCGGTGTTGCCTGCATAAATTGCGGGATGATGATACGAATGAAATTTATTATACAAATGTTGCCTGTTGGTTGCTGGATATAAAAACAGGACAATGTTTGGATTATTGTCATCGTAAAATCAGGATTCCGGACTGTATCCAATTGACCCGAAAGAATTTATCAAGGATTGACTGGCTGCCCTCCACCTGTGCATATCGTTTAATAGCGGAAGGCAAGACACTTTATCCTTGGCATTATTTGATTGCCGGTAATTTTGAAGCCATGCATAAAGCCGGTATTTCTGTGCGGGGAAAGGTTGTGAGTGAACATGATGCAGGGGAATTGGAGGATTATATAGTGGAATGGATTGATTGAAAAACATAATGAGCGGTTTTCTTTCTTCATTGTAGGCTGTATATTTACTTGTATTGGAGAATTTTACATGGATTTGAAATCTTTTATAAAATAATTAATTTTTTTTAAATTTACTCTTTGACCTTTTCGTTCTTCATGCTATTAATCCTTTTACAAAATATGGGCGAGCTTGGCGGAATGGTAGACGCTCAAGACTTAAAATCTTGTGTCCGTTTTGGACGTGTGGGTTCAAGTCCCACAGTTCGCACCACCTGAATAATTTATTGATTTTTCCCTTTTTTTAAAATTTTAGAAATTTAATTAAAATAATACAATAATTTTTTGTTACGTTTTATATATAATTTGAAATTAATGTTAACTGAAAACGGGGAAAAGGATGGAACAATTAAATCAATTAATTGAATCTTTTCTAAGTCATTATAAACAAAAACGTGTTTTTTTTAATGAGCTTGCCCGATTAGCAGCTAAACAATGTGAAAAAGCATTAAAGAGTGATGGTATCAAAGCCATTGTTACATATCGTGCAAAAACATCTGAGCGATTAAAAGAAAAAATTATTCAACGCTGCAAAGAGAAACGTTACCAAAATGAAGAAGCTATTAGTAAAGATATTATTGATTTGTCTGGTGTTCGAATAGCACTATATTATCCTGCAGATCGTATGAGAGTGAGTCAGTTAATTGAGAAGAATTTTAAGATTATTAAAGATAAAAAATTTCCTAATGAAGTAAAACTGGTCAACAATAGATTTGATGGTTATCATGCAGATCATTATCGTGTTGAAATCAGATCTGACACTTTAGAAGAGAATAAAGAATATTCTGATCATATTGTTGAGATTCAAGTTGCTTCAGTATTAATGCATGCTTGGTCAGAGGTTAATCATGATCTAGGCTATAAGCAATTTAATGGTGAATTGTCTCAACAAGAAAAATCAATCCTGGATGTATTGAATGGGTTGGTACTAGTAGGAGAGGGATTGCTTGAACAATTGCAAACTGCTTTTCAAAATCGTGTTTCATATCAAAAATAGCCTTTTATTAACCAATATGAATTGGCAGCATATCTTTTTGAAAGAATAAAAAAAATAAAAGATATAGATAAAGGAATTGAGCCTTTAATGGAAAAGGTTGATGAATTATTTGATTTGCTCCAAGATACAAAGTGGAATAATGCAAATGGATTGGATCAATTACTAAATGAAAAATTAAATGGAAATATTATTAATTTTCCTATTTGTGAGCAAATATTAGATATTATTTTTGAGAAAAATATAAATCAATTTGATAAATATTATAGTTTATTTGATGATGATCAAACGTATAAAAATATTTGTAAGGATATAGTGAAGAAAAGACTTTTATTTAAACGTTACATTACTTGTATTGCTTATTACAAAAATTATAATACAAATCATATTTTAAAACAAGTTAAACAGTTACAGGGATTACCGGGTAGTTTACATTTTATTTCATCAGTTTATCATTGGATTTTAGATAATAATATTTATTCGGATTATTACAATGTTATAAATGATTTAGATACAGTTAAAGGTGATTTTAATTTAATATTGACGAAAATAAAAAATTTTAAAGATTCAGATTCAAAAAAAGCGTTAGAGTGGGCTAAATCTGGACAATTGAAATTACCAGAAAAAGTATAAATTTAAATAATTTTTAAATTAAAACTATAAAATTGGATCAGGTTATACGTTAATATAATTGAAGTATAATTTTTAAAACTGCTTTCGAATTTTATTGTTTAACCAGTTTCGCTAACAGATTTTGTTGTTCGATGGTCATGGGAAGTTCCGTTTTTGTTATATCCACACCCTGCCAGCCGGCTCCAAGGGCCGTGAACAAATTGATGGAATCCTGGAAACGTTCCAAAATGGCTACAGCCTCTTCATTGGCGGCATTTGTGGCTGTTCGTTGCGCGGTCAGGACATCCAGATATCCTGTAAGTCCTGCTTTATAGAGTTTTTGGGCACGAATAAGGGCGGTCTGGCTGCTTACTTTGGATTTGTGCAACAGATCAACATGTTCGGAATCATCACCCCAGGCCGCGATAACATCCTCGATTTCTTTCAGGGATGTCAGGATTGTTTGACGGTAATTTAACCGTGCCTCTTCTGCCTGAGCCTGCGCTTGCTTAACCGCGGCACTAAGGCGGCCACCATGCAGACCTGGAATGGAAAGATTGATAAAGCTGCTGGATACCAGACTGGCAATATTGGCCATTTGACTGGTAAAAGAAGTCGTTGGCATCGCACTCATGTCAATGGTGAATTGTGGATAGAGTTCTGCAACCGCAACACCGATATTTGCCGTTGCCATGGCGTATTGCCTTTCGGCCATACGTATGTCTGGACGATTGGCCAGGGCAATGGAAGGAATGGAGGGTGGAAATGGGGGTAAGTCTGGTAAAGGCTGTTCTATCTTAAGAAGTGTTTCCGTGGTTCCCGGTGTTTGTCCCAGCAAAACATCAATTGTATGGGTAATCTGGGTAATGCTGGTTTTCAAGGGCTCTCGACTTGCTCGCTGGGTTTCAAGCTCGGCTTCTGCCTGGGCAGTGCTTAGAGTCGTGCCTGTACCCTCAATATACTGTTTTTGTGCCAGATTATAGATATATTGGGCGATCGCAACATTTTCATCCGCTATGCGTAACCGTAGCTGCATGGTGCGGAGGGTTACATAGTTATTGGCCAGTTGAGAAAGCATGGCTAAAAGGACGGCTCTTCTATCCTCGATCGAGGCCTTTACAGCCTCTTCTTGGGATTGAACCATTCGTCTGATCAAACCGAATGTATCCAGTTGCCAGCTGAATGTCGCGCCATAACGACGTATAACGGCATTATTTGGATTTCCTTTTGATATCGAGATATTGCTGGATAAGGTATTGGAAGATGTCTGATATCCAAATCCGCCAGAACCATCCAGTTGGGGATACCATTTAGACGCCTGCTGATCACGCAAGGATTGAGCGGCCAAAATCCGTTGTCCCGCCATCTGAAGGTCATAATTGTTCTGGATGGCCTTTTCAACAAGTTGATTTAACAATGGATCATGAAACTGTTCCCACCAACGACGCATGTTGTTCGCTGCCTGGACAATCTCTTGGGCTGTGGCTGGTCTTTTCCATACTTTTTCAGTCCATTGTTCCGGAATTTTCATGCGATCCCGATGAAAATTGGGGCCAACCGTGCAGGCATTCAATCCAATCAAGGAAAATGTAATTGCTTTCTGCCAGATAGATTTTAGACGGAACATGTTTGAAATACTCATAGATGATCTTGTAACCAGGTGGCCAGTTTTCCTTTTCTGCCACTTGTTTGTGGGCCGACACTGATTGTGGCGGTCATGCCGGCGGAAAGATGGATCGTGTCTGGAATATGATCAATATGAATTCTTACGGGAATACGTTGAGCCAAACGAACCCAGGTAAAAATGGGATTAACATTTTGCAAACCAAAATTATCAGCGTTGGCATTAGAGTCATTGATACCACGGGCAATACTGACAACATGTCCGGGCAGTATCTGTTTATATCCCATTAACTTGATCCGGGCGACATCGCCGACATGAATGCCCCACATTTTGGTTTCTTCAAAATAGCCATAGACCCAGAAAGAATCGGCATCAATAACGGATAAATATGAATTGCCTGTATTGACGTAATCACCAACCCGTAAATTAAGATTTGTAATATAGCCATTGACAGGTGAATAAAGTATGGAACGCTGCAAATTTAACCTGGCTTCTGTCAGGGCTGCTTTTGCTGTATCTACACTTGCCTGTGCGGTTCTAACCTTTGTATTGAAATCTTCTTTTTCTTCTGTTGAAACAATGCCTTCCAATCCTTTGCGACGCATTGCATTACGACGTTGTAAGGCAAGATTGGCCTCCGCATTTTCCAAATTTGCCTCTGCCTGTTGAATGGCGATTTTAAAACGTAAGGGGTCAATTACGAAAAGGGGATCCCCCTTGCGAACAAACTGGTTGTCCCTGACAGGAACCTGTACAATGGTGCCCGAAATTTCCGGGGCGATTTTAACGACGTATACTCTGACACGACCATCACGGGTCCATGGGGCAATCATGTAAGTGTCCCACAAGGCTACCCCTAGAATTATAGCCATGGCTACAATGATTAGGGTCAAGATGATGCGGATGATATTACTAATGGGTGCCATGATTGAAAAACAAATTCTTAAAGTCAGAAGTTATACATATAAGATAAGCAAACATAGGATACTGAAATATAAAGCTACTTCAAATAAAGCAAGATGCCAAAATAATTTTATTAAACCTGTTTTCCACAGGAAAGAACGGATAATAACAGTTAAGGCGAATGCAAATAAAGCATAAACAACAAAAGGGGCGATATAGACACCAAAAAAATCAAATTCTGCGATCATCTTGTTGCACTCAGAAAAAAGGAAACATTTTTACTAATTTTTAATGGATAGTTTGTAAATTCCCAGAAAAATAAAAAAGAGTAATATAAATTTGTTTTTTTTATGGACAAAATTTTCTTTAAAGCACAAAACATGAATCAATCAATTTGATTTAAAAAATTAACTCTAATATTGTTTATAATATAATCCATTTATGATAGAAACGGATAATGATATGGGTAGCATTTAAAACATATTTAAGTAAGGGAATAAATCAAGAATTATTAAATGCTCTCCGTGCGGATTATGCCTAAATTATTTTCAAGTCAAGATATTTTCATTGTATATGTACATTAATTTTATTTTACAATGCGTTTTGCAGTAAATAAAATTTCGGTTAAAATAGAAAGGAAATATTTGGTCCATAATTGGAAAATTTGAATAGAAAAAATTAAATTGCATATTAAAATCAAGTAATTTTAATATGCAATTATAGATAAAAAAAGCATTTTATGAGTTATATCATTTATTAGTAATAAATCTAATTGTATGTTTAGATCTTGTCATTAAGTCTTATTACATTATTCAAAGTAAAATAAATAATATTTCTTGTCTTTTTTTATTATTATTAATTTAAATATATATTAAACTTGGAAACAAGTTTTATCGGATATGTAGAAGGAATTAAAATGTTTTTTTGCAAGAAAAAAAAAACAAATTTAAAGCAAATTAAAAATCAGGTTCAAGATAATGTCATGGCTTCAAAAGAACAGCTTAATCCTGCTCTGGCTGAAATGGCAGATAAAGCAGATAAGATTAAGGATGATATGAAGGATGTTGCAGAAGAACAAGTAGAGCAGCTTTCTAAAAAAGTTCAATCCAAACCGATCAAAGCGGTTTTGATCTCCACGATTATAGGTTTTGTATTGGGTCGGATGACGCGCTAGTAATATTTGTTGTAGAAATGGTCTATATACATGAAGATTGTTGAATTTGGCAAAGCAGCAGCGGATGCAGAGCTCCTGCTTTTGAAAAAAAAGTCAATTAGAGTAAGCAAGCAAATCCTGTTATGCTGTATAGGGGCAGTATTTGGGTTATTTGTTTTAATTTCCTTGCATGCTGTTTTGGCGGCGCTATGTTGCTGGTTGTTTCATATTGGTTTTTTGGGATCATCATTAATTATCCTAATTTTTGATATTTTGTGTGCTGGTATCTTTTTCTATCTGGCCTTGCAGGCAAAAATTGGTGAAGAAGAGATAGAAGCCAAGGTGATTCGGAACCATAATTTAAAGCAATTGCGTGATTCAATTGCCCTGACAACTTTAATTACTGCACTTACAGGGCCGTTGGGTGGATATTTACGAAGTTTTATATGGCAGTTTATTAAAAAGAAATTTAGAAAAAAATCTGAATAGATTTTATTTATAATGTTGGGGTTTTTATAATAAATACTTCAACATTATTTACGAAGTTGTTGAAAAAAAATTGTTTTTCCAAATTTATCATTATCATTATTAAGTTTTTGTTGATTTTTTTTATAAACTTATGCACTTTATAGTAGTATTTTAAATTCATTTTATAACCTGGAGTAGAAGTATGCACGTTCTTCTTATGGGAGAAATCTTTTTTTTAGAGCATGAATTCTACCAAAAACTTAAGGTAACAGACTTTTCTATCGATAGGGTATCGTTTGATATTGAGGTATTATCAACGGCTCATCTGTATGAATATGATCTTATTATAGTTGAAGGAAATAATTTGGATAAATTGTTTTTTTCGACCATTAGAGAATTGCGCGCATTAAATGAAAAGATTTCTATTATTGTTGTTTCCAGACAAAATAATCTGGAAAGTAAGATAAAAGCTTTTCAGGCAGGTGTGGATGATTATGTGTTAATTCCATTTTATGAGGATGAGCTGATTGCAAGATGCAAGGCGGTTTTGAGACGTGTCCAAAAAGTATTTTCCAAAAAAATTATTCATATTGATGCATTAAGTATCAATTTGGAAACGCATGAAGTATTCGTTAATAAAGCATTGGTTCATTTGACAGGCAAGGAATATCTTATTTTGGAATTGCTTATTTTACAACGGGGCACTTTAATTACAAAGGCGGCACTTTTAAACCATTTATACAAATGCAATGTAGAACCCGATATTAAAATTATTGATGTCTTTGTATGTAAATTAAGAAAAAAATTACAAGATGCTGGTGCGGAAGATTTTATTTCAACAATATGGGGACAAGGTTATATCTTCCGTAAATCAACAATGGATAGTGAATGAAAATAGATATTACGTTTCACCAATCTTTATTCGGAAAATTGTTCTGAAATAATCCGTTCTGACAAGCTTTGATTTGGATTGAATAGTAAACAAGATTTTATAGATTTGTTTTCTTTGACAGTAATCTCGACAACGTCACGTATTTCTGTGAAATCGGCTACAGCTGCTATAGGGCGTTTATTTTCTTCCAGGGTCAAGAATTGAAAAAGAGTTGTTGAAGGAAGTAATGCGCCTCTCCATCGGCGTGGCCGAAAAGGACAAATAGGAGTTAAGGGTAACAAATCAGAATTTAAGGGAACGATTGGACCATGTGCTGATAAATTATAGGCTGTCGATCCTGCGGGTGTTGAAAGAATAATACCGTCGCAAATCAGTTCGTATAACCTGATCTTATGATTAATTATCACCTTTATTTTGGCGGCCTGTCTGGTTTGCCGGTATAAAAATATATCATTAAAAGCTAGAGCTGTGTGTGTTTTACCATCAACTGTTTTAGCTGACATGGCCAAAGGATGAAGGCAAGTTGGTTGGGTTTTTTGAAGTAGTGATGGAAGATCCTCCTTGATCTTGGGATTTGTAAGGAAACCAACAGAACCGAAATTGATACAATAAATGGGAATCTGATAATTAATATAAGTATGAAGTGTTTCTAGAACAAAACCATCACCACCAATACAGATAATGACTTCGGCTTGGTCGATACTTGCGTTTCCATATTGTTTTACCAGGTCATTTTTATATTGAATTGCCTCGGGTTTATCCATGGATAAAAAATGAAACTTTGTGGGTGGATTATCAAAAAACCTCATAAATAGTTCTCGGCAATTATACAGATTTCATTAATTATAAACATTACGGAACATATAAACAATATTGTTTTAGTTTAATTAATTTTTTTTTTAATCAATCAAAATTATTAAATCAAATATAATTTATTATTAAAATTTTACTAGAACTACTGGATTGAATAGATAGATTTGTAAGCTGAATAATACTTAAAAAAGGATTGATATACCAAAATTTAAAATTTATTTGCTAATTTTAGGTAAACAATTTAATTATTTATTAATATTTATAAATTAGGTAAAAATTATGCAATTAGAGATAATGGTGTTGAATTAAAATTATATTTCATGGCTGAATGTAAATATATATATATTTATTAGTTTAGAATAATGTAAACAATCATATTTGTCTAGTAATATATAATGTTTTGAAAGAGTTATTTAATATAAATATTTATTGTGGATATGATTTTACAAGTATTTTATTGTGAAAGTTTATTATTTGATGAAAGCAAATGAGTTGCTATCAAACTGTATTTCAAAAGAAAAAAAAATTCCTCCCAATCCTATAGATAAACGAGTAGGAAGCCGTATCCGGTTAAGAAGAAAGTTATTGGGCTTTTCCCAAGAAAAACTTGCTATAGCTTTAGGTTTATCATTTCAACAGATTCAAAAATATGAAAAGGGATTTAATCGTGTTGGCGCTTCGAGACTTTATTATATAGCACAGTTTTTGCAAGTTCCGATTAATTTTTTCTTTGATGAGTTTTTGACCGGAAACGAAGAAAATAAAAGTCAGGTTCCTCCATCATTTTCAACGGCATTAGATGTTAAAAAAATATTAATTACCAAGGATAAGGAAAATGCCATTAAGGAGGAAATTAAAATTACAGATTTGAATGTTATGAATAATAAGGAAACGGTTGATTTGTTAAAGGCGTATTATCATATTAAAGATAAGGAAATCAGGAAAAAGTTGCTACATCTTATTAAGGTTATGGCAGAATGATTTAAAAAATATTTCATTCTCTATGTAAAATGTTATCTGTAATAAAAGAGGATATTTTTTTCGATTTGAAAGAATCTTTTAATTGCTTTTCATTATATTGGGATTGAAGCCAATATAAAAAATTCACTTTTCCATGCGTTTGCTGAAGATATTGGGTAAAAAAAGCATCAAGAATTCCTGTTCTGGAATATTTAAAATGACCGTATTTCCATGAAAGCTGTCGCATTGCAGAATGAATATCGTAGTTTTCAAATAGAAGAATTAATGCGGAAACTAAACCTGCACGATCAGCTCCAGATTTACAGTGGATTAAAAGAGGGAATTCAATAGCTTTATAAATATTTGCAAGATTTAGAATTCGATCGATATGTGGTGCTCCACGGCTTTCAAAAGGGAGGTCGTAATGTTTTAAATTTAATTTATTACTGATATGGCGGGATAGCGCATCAGAACCACAATTTCTTTTCCCCCGTAAATTGATAATTGTTTTAAGATGATATTTGTTTGTTAAATTCAATAATCTGGTTGGAGTGGGATGGTTGCTGCGATATACTTTACCGGGGATAACTGTCTGAAAATTTGACCAGAATAAACGAAAAATCGCATGGTCAACAAATAGGCTGTTGAGCCATGCGATATGATAATCCCGACGATTTGAAAATGATGAGTCAAAAATATATTTCTTTTTCATGACTCATCTTTTAGCTTATTTAAAGTTTACGTTCAATTTGTAATCTTTTCAATTCAGCAATTGCATGAGCTGGATTAAGCCCTTTTGGACAGGTCTGTGTACAGTTCATGATAGTACGGCATGCATACAAACGCATTGAATCCTCTAATTCATCAAGGCGTTCGCCTTTATACTCATCACGGCTATCAGCAACCCAACGCATGGCAGCCAATAAGACGGATGGGCCTAAATATTGGTCCCCGTTCCACCAATATGAAGGACAAGAGGTTGAACAGCAAAAACACAGGATACATTCATATAAACCATCCAGTTTTTTACGTTCCTCAATGGATTGTAACCGTTCTTTGTCAGGGGGTGGAGGGGTATCAGCTTTAAGCCATGGATCAATTTCCCTTAATTGTGCATATGGACCATTAAGATCAGGTATCAAATCCTTAATGACGGGCATATGGGGGAGAGGATAAATTGCAATATCCCCTTCATATTCATTAATATGTTTTGAACAGGCTAGGGTATTTAATCCGTTAATGTTCATGGCACAAGATCCGCAAACCCCTTCACGGCAAGAACGACGGAATGATAAAGTCGGATCAATTTCATTCTTAATATGAATTAACGCGTCTAAAACCATTGGGCCGATTTTGTCCAGATCAACCTCGTAAGTGTCGATGACTGGATTTTTGTTATCATCAGGGCTCCAACGATAGATTCTAAATTTCTTGATATTTTTTGCCTGTGAAGAGGCATAAAATACTTTTCCAATTCCAATTTTACTGTTTTTGGGTAGTCTTAACTCAACCATTAGTCATCACCTTCTCTGATTAATATACCCGTTTTTTAGGAGGGAAAACCTGAACTTCATCGGTTAAAGTTCTCATATGGACTGGGCGATAATCAAGTGAAACCTCTCCCTTGTCATTAAGATATGAAACAGTATGTTTCAACCAGTTTTTATCGTCACGTTCAGGATAATCATCATGGGCATGTGCGCCACGACTTTCATGACGTGCGGTTGCACTTACCATGGTTACGGTACCATTTGCCAATAGATTCTCGAATTCCAAGGCTTCCATTAAATCTGTATTCCAAATCAGGGATTGATCGGAAACAGAGATGTCCCCCAGACCAGACCAGATATCCTTAATCTTTTCAACGCCCGCTTCCATGTTTTTAGTGTTCCGGAAAACGGCTGCATGACGTTGCATGGTTCTTTGCAGGGTGTCACGCATTTGAGCCACACGGGTTCCACCTTTGGCAAATCTTAGTTTATCTAAACGGCCAAGTGCATTTTCCCCGGCATTTTTAGGGAATGGAGCAACAGGAGCGCCAGGTTTAAGAATATCTTTTGCACGTAAGGCAGCTGCACGACCAAATACAATCAAGTCAAGTAATGAATTCGTACCAAGGCGGTTTGCACCATGAACGGAAACACAGGCACATTCACCGATTGCCATTAATCCCGGAACGGTTGCATCTGGATTGTCTTTGGTAGGTCGAATAACTTCGGCCTGAAGATTTGTTGGGATACCACCCATATTATAATGGACAGTTGGTAATACAGGAACGGGTTCCTTGGTTACATCAATTCCGGAGAAAATGCGCGATGTTTCAACAATACTAGGTAAACGTTCGTGTAAAAGGTCTGCCCCCAGATGTTCAAGATGTAACATGATGTGATCTTTATTAGGACCACATCCGCGTCCTTCATTGATTTCCACAATCATGGCACGAGAGACAACGTCACGAGAAGCAAGGTCCTTTGCATGTGGCGCATAACGTTCCATGAAACGTTCACCTTCACTGTTTGTCAGATAGCCGCCTTCTCCGCGACATCCTTCTGTTAACAAACAGCCGGCTGGGAAAATACCGGTTGGATGGAATTGAACGAATTCCATATCCTGTGTTGGGATGCCAGCACGCATGACCATGGCATTTCCATCACCTGTACAAGTATGGGCAGAAGTACAGGATTGAAAAGCGCGTCCATATCCTCCTGTCGCCAAAACAACCAGATTTGCACGGAAACGGTGTATACTGCCATCCTCCAGACACCATGCCGTAACACCACGACATGTGCCATTTTCATCCATGATAAGATCAATAGCAAAATATTCAACAAAGAATTCAACATTGTGTTTCAAGCATTGTTGATAAAGTGTATGCAATATAGCGTGACCAGTTCTGTCTGCCGCAGCACAAGCGCGTTGAACGGGTTCCTTTCCGAAGTCGCGCATGTGTCCACCAAATGGACGTTGATAGATTTTACCATCTTTATTCCTGGTAAAGGGTACTCCCATATGTTCCAGTTCATAAACGGCAGGAACCGCTTCACGGCATAAATATTCAATTGCGTCCTGATCACCAAGCCAGTCAGAGCCCTTTACGGTATCGTACATGTGCCATTGCCAGTGATCCTCTCCCATATTTCCAAGTGAAGCCGCAATTCCCCCCTGGGCTGCTGTTGTATGACTGCGGGTTGGAAATACTTTTGTAATACAGGCTGTATGAAAACCGGCCGCACCCATTCCCAATGTTGCCCGCAAGCCAGAACCGCCAGCCCCTATGACAATGACATCATAGGCATGATCCACGATACGATACGTATCTTTTAATGATAAAATAGTATCAGTCATTACGATATATATCCTTTAAATGCTGAATTATTTACTGGCGGATGCAGTAAAAAATAATTTTAATATAGAAATTACGGATAGAATTCCTAAAAATAAGGCCCCACCTTTAATACAGTAATTAAGAGCCAATCTTTTTCTTTCACGTGCGTAATCTGATGTAATGACTTCCAAGCCGAGTTGCATATGACGGAATGTTAGCAAGACAAGTGTGAGTAATAAAATTGTATTCGTAGGTTTTCCAGCCCATTTTACAACATCCTTATGATCTGCATCACCCAATCTTAGCATTTGGATAATAAACCAGATTGATAAAGGGGCACTGCCTGCCGCGGTTATGCGTTCGGTCCACCAATGTTCGAAAATATTGTGTCCTGTCCCCAATCCACGCATACGTCCAAGGTAAGATCGTAGAATGGTGGGGCGTTCTACAGAGGTATTCATTGGAGTTTCTCCTAATTGTTTATAGAAAATTATTTTGATATTTTTTAATCAATACGAAGGTTGTCTATTTTTTTCTTTTTTTGATTTTTTTACCAAGAATAATGGTCCATAAAGCTAAAGTTAAAGCAGCAACACCGATAACCTCTGATTTACTGTCTTGATTAATTTCAGGTTTTTCAAGACGTTTGCCACTTAAATCCCAAATAAAATGACGAATACCGCCAATAAAATGGAGAAAGAATGCTGATGAAAAACCAAATAAAATAATTTGTCCTAGAAAACTTCCTGTAAATTTTTGAGTTTTTTGAAAAGATTTTGGTCCTTTTGCGGCTGAAACCAGCCAGGCAACCATTAATGCACTTCCTGCGGAAAGTGCACCGCCTGTAATGCGGTTACTGATTGACAAGACCATTGATAAAATGGGTTTGTAAACTTGTAAATGGGGCGACATTGGTCGGTTTCGATATGATCCGTCACTTTTGTAACCTACATAAAAAGTTTTGCGTATATCCGACATTCTTGATTTCCTAATTAATCCTTATAACACGGCTGATACCGATTTAAGTTAATTGCACTTTATACCCCACTAAAAGATTGATCCAGTCAATTTTTGGACATTCAATTGATTGTGTATGAAGTATTCGGGGTCTTTGTTATTTGATGACTAAACAGTTTTTTGTTTTATTTCTAAAGTAACAATAAGAATATGATAATAACAATTTTCAGGATAATAAAATAAATATCAAATTAATTTGTATAAATTGGATTAATGGCTATAGAAACGTGAAATTGGTAATCATTAATTTATTTATGTTTTTAATTTCGATACCAACAAATCATATCAATTTTATGATCTGTTGGTTAAAAATTACCGTTTAGAAATTAGATTCATTTCTATTAATTTTTCGGCAATCTGTACTGTATTCAATGCCGCACCCTTACGTAAATTGTCGGAAACGCACCATAGTCCTAAGCCATTTGGAACTGTTGGATCGATACGGAGTCGTGAAACATAGGAGGCATCTTCTCCTGCCGCCTCAATCTGGGTAATATAGCCGCCATCTTCCTGTTTATCGAATAGAATGACACCTTCAGCGTTGCGTAAGGCTTTTTGTGCCTTGGCAAGATCAACAGGGCGTTCACATTCAATGGTAATTGCCTCGCCATGTCCAATAAAAACAGGAACCCGAACACAGGTTGCAAAAACATTGATATCTGGATCAAGAATTTTTTTGGTTTCCACATTCATTTTCCATTCTTCTTTTGTCGATCCGTCTGGCATGAATTTATCAATATGAGGTATACAGTTAAAGGCAATTTGCTTGGTAAAATTGTTTATTGAAATGGAATCCCCAACCAATGATGATTTGGTTTGGATATATAATTCGTCCATTCCTTTTTTGCCTGCCCCGCCTGTGGCTTGATATGTCGAAACAACAATTCTTTTAATTTTGAACAGGTCGTGCAAAGGTTTTAAGGCAACAACCATCTGAATGGTTGAACAGTTTGGATTTGCAACAATATTCCGCTTGATTTTCTTTAAATCTTCCGGATTAACCTCTGGAACCACTAATGGAACATCAGGTTCCATACGGAAATGGGAAGTATTGTCAATCACGATACAGCCTGCCTTGGCTGCTTTGGGTGAATAGACGGATGATATGGATGCGCCAGGAGAGGATAAAGCGATATCCCATCCCTTAAAATCAAAGGTTTCAAGATTTTGGACTTTTAGAATTCTTTTGTCACCAAAGGATATTTCTTTTCCTGCCGAACGTGGAGAAGCCAAGGCAACAATTTCCTTAATTGGAAAATCACGTTCCGCCAGAATTTTTAAGATTTCTCTACCTACCGCCCCTGTTGCTCCAATAACGGCTATGCGATATCCCATAGTATATAATCCTTAGATAATAAAGTTTAATAAATTTTAAAGAAGTCTTTAGAAACCAGCCAAATATTTTAACTCTTTTATTATTTATGTAAATAAATTTTATCAAAATTGTTTGAAAATAAAGAAAATTATTAGAAAAAAAAAAGAAGCTATGTTCTTCTTAGAAATAATTTAAAAGGTCTTTAATACTAATTGTTAACCAGGTTTTTATTATTTATGAGTCGTTTAAATGTGTTGTATGCACAAAAAGTAAAGAATGGTGAGCTTAAACCAGACAAGGCACAGGAACAAATTGCAGATCGACTGGATCATCTTTGTGTTGAATTGTCTGATTATGTGCCAGAACAGACTAACGTTGGCGGGCTTTTGAATTCATTTAAAAAATTGTGGAAAAAGCCCATTGTAAAACCCAAGGGTATATATCTTGTAGGGCCTGTTGGTAGAGGTAAATCAATGTTGATGGATTTATTTTACAGTCAGGCCCCTGTTGAAAAAAAGATGAGAACACATTTTCATGTTTTCATGCAGGAAGTGCATAAGAAATTTCATGCGTTGGAAATACAGTATCCAAAGGGTGAAGACCCCATTCCAAAACTGGCTGAGGAAATTGTCGAAAAGACATGGTTGCTTTGTTTCGATGAATTTCAAGTCAATGATATAGCTGATGCAATGATATTGGGACGACTGTTTGAATATCTTTTTAAATTAGGTGTTATCATTGTTGCCACTTCGAATGTTCACATCAGGGATTTATTTCAAAACAGACCGGGAGCTGATGCTTTCAAGCCGTTTATTGCTTTATTATCACAAAATATGATTGAACTTGAATTATGTTCGGTACATGACTATCGATTGGGTCGCAAGGAAATTGAAACCAAATGGTTGATCGGCTGTAATCCGGAAAACCATGCTCTTCTGGATAAAATCTTCCTACAGGAATCAGGTGGCAAAGAGGGCGAAAAGACAATCTTAACCGTTATGGGACGTCAATTTATTATACCTTGCGCAGCAGGAAAGGTGGCCCGGTTTCAATTTGAACAATTATGTGATGCGGCACTGGGAGCTGGTGATTATTTGGTTTTGGCTCAAAAATATGAAGTATTGATTATTGATAACATACCGATATTTAACCCTGAAAATATGAATGTAATTGAACGGTTTACCACTTTGATTGATGTATTGTACGAACGGCATACAATTCTTTATGCATCTGCGGAGACGGATTGGGAGCATATTTATCCTGAGGAAAATAGGGCGGCTTTTTTTGAGCGTACTGTTTCACGTTTGTATGAAATGCAAAGTCTAGATTGGACAAAATAGGCATTCGAGAGTAAAGGTTCTCTGACATTTGTTAAAGAAAAATTGAAGTGGCTTATAGGTGCACTTGTTATATTAATAGGTAAATTAAACTCTGAATAGTGAGTTTTTAGTAGAAATAATTAAGGGGAAATATTATGGCGATTGCTGATCAAATTGCCAGTGTATTCAGTGGATCGAATGCTGCGTATCTTGCGGAATTATATGCAAAGTGGAGGCAGGACGCTAATAGTGTTGACCCGTCATTTGCACAGATTTTTTCTGCGATGAATGATGATAAGACAGTTGTAATGGATGATATAAGGGGACCTTCATGGGCCCCTCGCAAACCTGTAAAAATTGAATTGGAGCCCGATGACAAGCCCGCTTTGACGAAAGAGGGAAAAGTAACGGCCAAACAACTTTATCAGGCCGCGAATGACAGTCTGCGAGCCGTAGAGCTTATAAATGCATATCGGAGCTTTGGTCATTTTAATGCTGTATTGGATCCCTTGTCCATTCATAAGCCTACAGAGTGCAAGGAATTAAATCCTGAAACTTATGGATTTAAAAAAGAGGATTTGGATCGCCCAGTTTTTATGGGAGATGTTACTAAGAATTTCCTTCCAGGTGAAATTCATACTCTTGGTGAAGTCATTCCTGTATTAAGGCGGATTTATTGCAGTTCAATTGCCTGGGAATATACATATCTGCAAAATAGTGAACAACAGCAATGGTTTCGTGAAAAGGTTGAAAGTCAGAAAAACCATGTTCTGAATGCGGATGATAAGAAAACAATCTTACAGGAACTTGCAGAAGCTGTAGGGTTTGAAACTTTTTGTCAAAAACGTTACGTTGGTGTAAAGCGGTTTGGATTGGATGGCGGGGAATCACTTATTCCTGCCTTACGTACCCTTATTCGACATGCAGTTGCAAATTATGATATTCAATCTGTGGCGATGGGCATGGCACATCGTGGACGTTTAAATGTTTTAACCAATATCGTTGGCAAGTCTTTTCCTGCCTTATTTAGTGAATTTGCAGGAAAATCTTATAAATCTGACGATATTCCTGGTGTTGGAGATGTGAAATACCATCTTGGATATCGAAAACAGGTTCAAATGAATGGACAGGATGTCGATCTTGTCCTGGAATTTAACCCGTCCCATCTTGAGGCGGCTGATCCTGTTGTAGAGGGAAGGGTTCGTGCCATGCAAGATGCTAATGGTCAGAAACATCTGGCTGTTTTAATGCATGGAGATGCTGCCTTTGCCGGACAGGGTGTGGTTTATGAAACTTTTGCCATGTCCAGGCTTCCCGGATATAAAACAAACGGGACAATTCACGTTGTTACAAATAACCAGATTGGATTTACCACATCTACAGAATATGGACATTCTGGATATTATTGTACGGATGTCGCTAAAGTTGCTAAAGCTCCCGTCATTCATGTCAACGGGGATGATCCTGAGGCTGTTGTTTCAGTCATGCGGCTTGCCGTTGATTATCGGGAACGTTTTGCGACGGATATCGTTGTTGATATTGTCTGTTATCGTCGATTTGGACATAATGAAACAGATGAACCGACATTTACCCAGCCAATTATGTATCAGGCTGTTCATAAACATAAGGATATTTATCAGCTTTATGCAGCGAAATTACAAGATGAAGGAGTGATTTCTGCTGTAGAAACGGAAAAATATTGGTCTGATTTCCAGAATTATTTACAAAAATCCTATGAAGAGGCTGATAATTATCATCCCGGAACTCCAGAATGGTTAAAAGGTGACTGGAAAAAAATGCAATGGCGTGGAAAAAATCGTAAAGATTTTTCCACGGCAGTTTCAATTGATGATTTAAAGCGGATTGGTAAAGCGATTAGCTCATACCAAACAGGGTTTAATTGCCATCCGAAATTGGTTCGTCAACTTGAAGCTAAGGCCAAAATGTTTGAAACAGGAAAAGGGTTTGACTGGGCGACTGGTGAAGCCTTGGCTTTTGGTAGCCTTTTGTTGGAGGGGCATCCGGTTCGTCTTTCCGGCGAAGACTGTCAACGGGGTACATTCAGTCATCGTAATGCAATGCTGTTTGATCAGAAGACGCAGCAACCTTATATTCCTTTAAATCATATTGCCACTGATCAGGCGAAATTGGACATCTATAATTCATTGCTGTCTGAATTTGCGGTTCTGGGATTTGAATACGGTTATTCTTGTGAAAATGCAAATGCCTTGGTCTTGTGGGAGGCGCAATTCGGTGATTTTGCCAATGGCGCACAGATTATCATTGACCAGTTTGTTTCGGCTGCTGAAAGTAAATGGCTCCAGCAATCGGGGTTGGTGCTTTTATTGCCACATGCCCAGGAAGGACAAGGGGCTGAACATTCATCTGCTCGACTTGAACGTTACTTGCAGCTATGTGCAGAGGAAAATATGCAGGTTTGTAATTTTACAACTCCCGCAAACTATTTTCATGCCTTGCGTCGGCAGTTGAAACGGAATTATCGTCAACCGTTGGTTGTCATGTCCCCGAAATCTTTATTAAGACATCCTCTTGCACAATCAACATTGGCAGAATTTGCGGATAAAACAGAATTTTTACAAGTTATTGATGAAATAGATGCCTCTGTAAATCGTCAAAAAGTCAAACGAGTTGTATTCTGTTCAGGTAAGGTTTATTACGATTTGTTGATAGCTCGTCGTGAAGTCAAGAAAAATGATGTGGCTTTGGTTCGTGTCGAACAATTATATCCATTCCCAATCGATATTGTTAAGAAATTGATACAATCATATTCTGGGGCACAGGAATTTGTATGGTGCCAGGAAGAACCTCAGAACATGGGGGCATGGCAGTTTATTTCTGGTAAGATTGAAGCGATTGTGCAAACGGTTAAAAATAGTCCAATCAAAATTGAATATGCCGGACGTACGGCTCAGGCAAGTCCTGCAGCAGGGTTGATGTCTGTTTATAAGGCAGGTCAGGAACAATTGGTTAAACAAGCCTTGAATTTATAAGAACTATATTGAGAAATAATAAGATTTAATTAGGAAAAACAAATATGTCCATTGAAATTAAAGTACCGCAATTAGGCGAAAGTATCAGTACGGCCACAGTTGCCAGATGGCTAAAAAAACCTGGTGAGGTTGTGAATATGGATGAAGCGATTGTAGAGCTTGAAACAGATAAGGTCAGTGTAGAGGTTCCGTCGCCTAAAACAGGTGTGATGGGTGCACAGCTGGTACAAGAAGGGCAGGAGGTCAGTGTTGGGACCTTATTGACTGTATTGGAGGATGGGGCTTCGGTTATTGAATCAGCTCAATCCAAAAGTGTGTCTGTACAGGATGTTAAACAGGCAGAACCCTCGGTTTCAGTGCCTGCTGATAATAAGCCAGTTTCAATGCCGGCTGCCCGTAAAATGATGGAAGAAAAAAATATTACGGTTGATCAGGTGGCTGGTACGGGACGGGGTGGCCGGATTACACGGGATGATGTGGTACAATTTCTGGATCAAAAGGAAAATCCGGCCAAGGCATCTGGTCCTGTTGTATCCCGTCAGGATGATCCTCGTGAAGAGCGTGTCAAAATGACCCGGTTACGTCGTACGGTTGCGCGTCGCCTTAAAGAAGCACAGGAAACAGCGGCAATGTTGACGACCTTTAATGAGGTTGACATGTCTGCCGTCATAAATATGCGGACCCTGTATAAGGAAGCCTTCAATAAGAAACATGAAGGTAGCCGTTTGGGATTTATGTCTTTTTTTGTAAAGGCAACTGTATCTGCCCTTCAGGAATATCCTGCAATCAATGCACAAATTGATGGTGAAGATATTATCTATCGTCATTTTGTGAATATGGGAATTGCGGTTGGTGGCCCAAATGGGCTGGTTGTTCCCGTGCTCAAAGATGCGGATCAAATGAGTTTTGCTCAGATTGAGGGGCAGATCATTGATTTTGCAAAACGTGCACGCAGTAATACGCTGAAATTAGCTGACCTTTCAGGGGGTACTTTCTCGATTACAAATGGAGGAATTTACGGTTCTCTGATGTCCACCCCAATTTTAAATATGCCGCAATCAGGAATTCTGGGGATGCACGCGATCAAAGAGCGTCCAGTTGCAGTCAATGGACAGGTTGTTATCCGTCCAATGATGTATCTTGCTCTTTCTTATGACCATCGTATCGTGGATGGTAAGGAAGCGGTCAGTTTCTTGGTTCATATCAAGGAACGTATTGAAAATCCAGAACGCTTGTTGTTGGATGTTTAAGGGGTCGTGTGAAATTTATTATAAAGGATAGGAAAGGTAAAAAACATGACCATAAATATTGTCGTACCTGTTTTGGGGGAAAGTATAACATCTGCTGTTGTTTCAAAATGGTTGAAACAGCCAGGCGATCAAGTTGCTGCGGATGAGGCGATTGTTGAGCTTGAAACGGATAAAGTAAATGTTGAAGTGCCGGCCCCCTCTGCGGGAATTGTCGGCAAACATGTTGTCGAAGCGGGCAGTGAGGTTTCAGTAGGTGCATTATTGGTGACATTGGAACCATTGGGAAAAGGAGAAACAGTCACAAGAAATGATACAAGAGTGTCATCTGTTTCGGGCTCAAATCCTGAGCAAAAACCAGTTGACGCTTCCGCGCCAGCAAGTGAATATGATTATGATGTTCTTGTAATTGGTGCGGGACCAGGAGGATATGTTGCCGCCATTCGTGCCGCACAACTGGGCATGAAAGTCGCATGTGTAGAAAAACGGAAAACATTGGGTGGAACATGCTTGAATGTTGGCTGCATCCCTTCAAAAGCTTTATTATATGCTTCCGAGCAATATGAAGCTGCCCGGCATCAATTTGAAAAATTGGGGGTTGTTGTTAAGAATGTCTCAGTTGATCTGAAAAAAATGCAGGAGCACAAACAGTCAGTCGTTGAGGCGAATGTTAATGGAATCGAGTTCTTATTCAAAAAGAATAAGGTAACGCGTATTGAGGGCGAGGCAACCATTGTTGCCGCAGGAAAAGTCTCCGTTAATGGGCAAAAGATTAGCGCGCGTTCCATTATCATTGCAACTGGCAGTGAGACGGCAGGATTGCCGGGAATTGAAATTGATGAAAAACAGGTTGTAAGTTCAACAGGAGCCTTGGCTCTTTCTGAAATACCTCGTCATATGGTCGTTATTGGTGGTGGTGTGATCGGGGTTGAACTTGGAAGTGTTTGGAAACGTTTAGGTGCCAGGGTTACTGTGGTTGAATATTTTGATCGGTTGGTGCCTGGTTTTGATCAGGAAATTTCATCTACATTAGCCCGTCTTTTGATCAAGCAAGGTTTTGAACTGAAACTGTCTCATAAAGTTAGTAAAATTGACAAGATGAATGGACAGCTTAAGATCGCAATTGAAGCCGCTCAAGGAGGGAATCAGGAAACTCTTGAGGCAGATGTAGTCTTGATGGCAGTTGGTCGCCGTCCTGTAACTGCAGGTCTGGGACTAGATAAAATTGGTGTGGAATTGGATGAAAGGGGAAGAATTAAAACAGACGCTCAATTCCAAACCAATATTCCGGGTATTTATGCGATTGGAGACGTGATAGCTGGTCCAATGTTGGCGCATAAAGCAGAAGAGGATGGTGTGGCAGCTATAGAATTTATTGCAGGTAAAAAGCCGCATGTTGATTACAACCTTGTTCCAGGTGTTGTTTATACAGAACCTGAGGTTGCCATGGTTGGTAAAACAGAAGAAGTATTGAAAAAAGAAAATGTAGCCTATACGGTTGGCAAATTTCCATTCAGCGCTAATGGTCGTGCCCGTGCAATGGGTAAAACAGACGGTTTTGTAAAAATTCTGGCCGATAAACATACCAACAGAATTTTGGGTGTTCATATGATTGGTCCAAATTGCAGTGAAATGATTGCGGAAGCCGTATTGGCAATGGCTTTTGGTGCTTCTGCCGAAGATATTGCCTTGACTTGTCATGCGCATCCTACCTTGTCCGAAGCGGTTAAAGAGGCGGCCTTGGCAACACAGAACCAGGCAATCCATATGTAAACTAAATTATTCTGTTTTTATTTGTAAAATATTATATATAATTAATGAATAATTGTAATATTTTACATAATAAGGAGAGAGGATGAAGCTTTATCGATTAAGGGTTTGCATATTATTGTGCTCTTTAATCTTTATTATGCAGCCTTTTGCTAAAACATCTCTCTCCTCTTTCAATGTTACTGATCAGTTGAACTCTTTAAGACGACATTATTATTGTCCAATTGATGATCGTGATTTTTCTCCAATTATATATGACTGTTTTTCAAGTCTGACAGGAAATCAATGTCATATTGATTATACTCAGTTTGAAAATAAATTCTCGATCTTTGGTAATAATCATTTTGTTACTTTACCTCCTTTACCAGTCCTTGCGCCGGATAAGGCCTATTTAGAGGCCAGAAGGCTTCAGCGTTTATTAAGCAAGAATGTTCCCCGTGCACGAATTTATAGCAATAAACAAAATATGGAATGGATTAGACTGGCCAAAAAAGAAGTTGAAAAATCAGGTATTCTCTTGAAACGGGCGCAGATTTTAGTTGTGGTTGATCGCAATCCAAAGGTTCAAGCTTTATGTTTTGTGCTGGCGTTTCCTCAAGGCACGGATCAATGGATGGCATTTGGGGGAGGACATGTATCTACAGGAAAAAAAGGACGTAAATTATATTATGTCACACCGACAGGTGTATTCATGAATACTACGGAAAGGTTGGGATATCGCGCGTTGGGTACCAAGAATAAATTAGGGATTCGTGGTAACGGAACGAAAGGAATGCGAGTATGGGATTTTGGTTGGCAATGGGCCGAAAAAGGGTGGTTGCCTAATCATGTAAAAGGTCAGATTCGGTTGGAAATGCATGCAACAGATCCTGTATATTTGGAACCAAGACTGGGCAATTCTGCATCTGAAGGATGCGTTCGTATTTCTGCCCATATGAACCGTTTTATAGATCATTATGGTATCATAGATGTTTTATATGAGCAGGCTGCAAAACAGAATAAACGGTTTGAAGCTATTTTATCTAGAAATCGCCAGGTTACACCAATTGCTGGTGACCTGTTGGTTGTTGTTGATTCTTCAGAGAAAATTAAATGATAATTTCAAATAAAGAACTGGTAATTTGGTAAAGGGTTGGTTAACTAATATGGAATCATTTCAATTTTCGATTTCAAGATAAGGTAAAGTCTATGAATATTACTGAAAAAGAAGGCAAGTCATTACAGTCATATTTACAGAAAAAATTAGGGAATAACAATTTGAAGGTTATTTTGCCTAAACGTCAGGGACAGCCTGTTGAATTATGTATTCAAGAGGGAAAAACACTTGAGTCAATTGGAACAGTTTATCGTGATGAGGATGAAGGTGAAATTTCTTATGCGATCTCAATGACAATATTAGAAGAAGATCTTGTATAATCAGAACTAGTCTATTTATTCTGTTGGAAAAGTTGGGCAATAACCTGATCAGGTAAAGATATGTTTGTAATTTTCCAACGCCATCTTTGTAATTTCATTGTCAGGCTTAAGGGTGGCATGTTTTCACCAGGAATGATAATTCTTGCGTGCATTGTAAAAGGCGAAGAAAAATAGATATGGCTCGACATATAAATTTGTAATGCATTCTTCTTATTTTTCAAAGAAGAGGATGATGGCAATGTAGGCGGGGATATATAATCAAGTAAAACATGTAAACTATTGTGATTGATATGATGATCAATAGCATTACTTATCGCTTCAGTCGCAAAAGACGTTCCAAAATCCGGTAATTCATCCAGGTCTTCTTTTGAAGGGCTGTGAAAATCCTGAGTGAGATATTTTTTTAAGTGATCTTGAATAGAATGCCAGTTCAAACTTTTGGTTAGATATTTAGTATCGTGGGTCTGTATCGCCTTAGAAATTGACCATAGGGTCAAATATGGATAGGCAACGTATATCGTACATAATACAATTATAACCATTAACCATTTTATATATAAAAACAGATTTTTTCTATATTTTTTTGGGGATATGTATAAAAAAGTCATATTCTTGTTATTTAACCTGTTTGAATAAGATTTATGGTAATATGTCTCTTGCCTTTTTGAAAGAAGGCATTGAATTTATTATAACATAATTATTATTTTATATTATAGTAACGATTTGATCCCTTGATTTATATTTGAAAGACAAGATAAAATGCAATGCGGTTTTTTAGATCATCTTATTAAAAAAAGCTTAAATTGTTTTTTATACATTTCATTTTTTATATCAATATTTTGTTTAAATATTTTATGTTTTTCCTCGACCGCTTTTACTCAGGAAAAAAATCAGCATAAACAGCTTGTTCATAAAAAAAGTATCAGGAAAAAAAGTCACCCAGTTTCTCACAAGAAAAAAAAGGTTCATATACAGGAAAACTCTCAGACTCAATCTGTGAATAATAATGAGGGGGGGGGCACAGCTGCAGCTGGAACAGCAGTGGGAGTCGCAACCGCTTCAGCGGCCGCAATCCCTGCTGCAAGCAGCATTCCATCTCAGGAACCAGAAAAGGGTTCTGTAACAGGTTTGCCTATTCCTCATTTTCTTTCTTTACGTGCGGATGTGGTGAACATGCGAGCAGGCCCTGGAACCCGTTATCCTATTATCATGATTTATCACAGACGTCATATGCCAGTAAAAATTCTTAGGGAATTTGATGTCTGGCGTCTTATTGAGGACGTGGATGGACAAAAAGGATGGATCCAGCAGGCTATTTTATCCAGAGAGCGTTTTTTCATTACAACTGGAATGCCGCTCAGTGTCATGGATGATAAAGATAAATTACAAGATGAAACAAAAGAGAAATCAGAAGTAAAAAGCACAGACAGCTATATTTCAGAATATGTATCCAAAACACAAAATTCCCAATTATCGGGTCAGGGTGTTATTGTAAGGACTGTTCCACAAGAGTCGGCTGATCCAGTTGCGATTTTGAAACCCGGAGTTGTTGGAAGTATAAAAGAATGCCAACCCAACGCCAGTTGGTGTAAAGTTAAAATCAATACCTATATAGGATGGATACCAAGATCAAATATCTGGGGCTTGCTTCCCCAGGAAATTATCCAACCTCATTAATTTTCTTATTGAATAATGATATATAGGAATAAAGAATTCAAATTTGATACGTTTGAATTCACAATTAAAAATGTAAGGAACTAATATTATGAAAGATAAATCATTAATCTTAAGAGATCGTCGGGCAAAAATTGTATCAACTTTGGGACCCGCTTCCTCAACAAAAGAAATGATCAAGGCTTTGTTTTTGGCCGGGGTTGATGTTTTTCGTTTGAATTTTTCCCATGGTACACATGAGGATCATGCAGAACGATATCGTATTATCCGTGAAATCGAAGAGGAAACAGGTAAGGTTATTGGTATTTTGGCCGATATTCAGGGACCTAAACTGCGCGTAGGGAATTTTGCAAATGGTAAGGTTACTCTAAAAAATGGAGCAATTTTTCGTTTAGATTTAGATCCGGCATTAGGTGATGAACATCGTGTCTGTTTACCTCACAAAGAGATTATCCAAAGTGCAAAGCCAGGGGCAAGATTATTGCTTGATGACGGTAAGTTACGTTTGACGGTTCGGAATGTTGGTGCGGATTATTTGGAAACCGAAGTTACCGTCGGCGGTGTTTTATCTGATCATAAAGGTGTGAATGTTCCTGATATGGTTTTGCCCATTCCAGCATTGACAGAAAAAGATCATAAAGATTTACGTTTTGCATTGGATCTGGGTGTTGATTTTATCGGGCTTTCCTTTGTTCAGCGTCCAGAGGATGTTCAGGAAGCCAAGGCTATTTCCAATGGTAGAGCCTGGATTATCACTAAAATGGAAAAACCACAAGCAATTGAAAATCTTGATTCAATTCTTGAAGTTACGGATGGTGTAATGGTTGCCCGTGGTGATCTTGGTGTTGAAATGCCTCCTGAAGAGGTGCCCCTGGTTCAAATTCAGATTATTCGCAAGGCGCGCAGTCTTGGTAAACCAGTGATTGTGGCCACTCAGATGTTGGAAAGCATGATTTCATCACCAACACCTACCCGTGCTGAAGCTTCTGATGTTGCAACTGCTGTATTGGAGGGCGCTGATGCGGTCATGTTGTCTGCTGAAAGTGCGGCAGGTCAATATCCGAAAGAAGCAGTTTCCATTATGAACCGTATTATTACACGGGTTGAAAAAGATAAAGAGTGGACAAAATTAATGGAAGCCACGCGTGAACAGCCTCAACGTAATATTGCTGATGCTATTGTTGCCGCTGCCCAGAAAATTTGTGCGACTTTGTCTGCACCCGCTGTTGTTGCCTATACGCATAAGGGAACAACTGCCCTGCGCATGTCGAGAGAACGTCCAAACAGTATGATTTTCAGTCTAACGCCAAGTGTTGAAGTGGCTCGTAGATTGGCATTGGTTTGGGGTATTCATCCATGTACAACAAATGAGGCTTGTATACCTTCCTGTACTGTTGAACATATTGTTGATGAAGCCCGTAAAACGACGCAAGAACACAATATTGTCAAAAAGGGCGACCAAATTGTTGTTGTTGCTGGTGTTCCTTTTGGTCAGACAGGCAGCACGAATTTGATTCGTGTTACGGAAATCAACTAGTATTTTAATAAAAATAAAATAATTCCATTTTTTAATACGGGAATTTCTTTTCCCGTATTTTTTTTATTGTTTCAATTTGATCGGCAAGAAGAGAATATGTTATCGGTTGTCGAATAATAAAATTTTTCTCGTCTGTAAAATTAGATAAATTTACAAAGTTCTTTTCATAACCGGTAATGAAAAGAATTAGTAGATCTGGATAATTGTTGTGAAGTGTTGAAATTATATTTTGATTGTTGAATTGCTGTAATATCCTGGTATCAATAGTGATAAAATCGAAATTTGAGCTATTGTTTAGTAATGTTGTCGCCTCTGGATAAGTTTTAACCATGGTCGCTGTATAACCAAGATCTTCAAATGCCTCGCCTAAAAGTGTACGAAGATGGTAATCTTGTGAAATAATTAATGTTTTATAGCATAATTGCCGGGTATCATTTGTGAAAAAATTTTCCACAACCAAAGGGCGTCGATATCGTGGAAGATATAAATCAATAATAGTGCCTTCCATATACCTGGAATGCAGCTTTAAGTATCCGCGTGACTGTCTGGTAAAACCATAAGCCATTGAAAGGCCGAGTCCGGCTCTTTTTCCCAAGGGTTTGGTTGTAAAAAAGGGATCTGTAACACGGTCAATATATTCAGGCTTGATGCCTTTACCATTATCCTTTATACTTATTTTTACGTAGTCATCAGGTTTAATGGAAAGCTGATTGGCAAGAGTATGGTCAATAGATAAATTTTTACTGGATATATTTATTCTTCCTGTCAGGGATTGTATCGCTTCACAAGCATTTGTAAAAATATTGATCAGTGCGGTTTTAAATTGTTCTGGATCGCAAAAAACAGGCCAAATATCTTGACTCAAAGAACAATCAAGAAAAATGGTTTTATCTGAATTCTTATGAAGTATGTTTTGAAAAACATCAGTCAGAATTTGAATGATGTGATTGGGGTTCGTAACGTGCGGAATGAGAGTTTGCCTTCTTGAGAAGGAAAGAAGCTGATTTGTAATGACTGAGGCTTGGGATGCCGCTTGTTGGGCAGCATTGATATAAGTGGGTAATTTTTCCAGTTTTTTTTGTTGAATTCTCAATTCCATTAATTCCAGATTTCCAATTATTCCACCAAGCAGAGTGTTGAAATCATGAGCTATGCCACCGATTAAATGCTCGATTGATTCTGTTTCTGGTTTTTTGTGATCGGTTATATTTGTAATGATTCCAAGGATACCGCTTATTTTATTATGTTCATTATGAACAGGATTAAAGGTAATGGTAATTTTTTGTAAGGGATGATAGGGTGAATTTTTGGCGTGCTGCTGTTGAAATGTGTAACTGAAGGATTCTCCTTGATAAACAAGTTTGATGATTTTATTGAAATTCTTGTTCTGTTCTGGCCAAACCTCCAGTAGAGGACGCCCTAAAAGGGCAGGATGTTTAAAATCAATAAAGGGAATGTAGGCTTCATTATAAAACGTGATATATTTTTCTCCCCAAAAAAGAATCATGGGAAGTGAAGAATTCATTAACAGGGAAATTGTTGTATGTAATGTGGACGGCCAATTTTTTTGTTCTCCCAGCGTTGTGTGTTTCCATTCAAATGTATTCATCAGTTTTTGAATCGATGGGAGTTTTGATGGCAATACGTTCATTTTATGATTATCTTATTTTAGGGTGCTAAGGAAAAAGCCGATAAATTAAAATAAGATATCTTAATGAATAAGACCAATAAAATGATTATGCTTGCTTATTATTGATAAGGGATTTACGAATTTCCCGTCCTTTTTTAATTGTTTTTACAATATAGTCCTCATCTTGCCAGCGAATCGCTTTTGCCATTGCCTGGGCATCTTCGGTAAAGCGAGCCAGCATTTCCAGAATGGCTTCACGGTTATTGAGAAAAATATCCTTCCACATAATTGGATCAGATGCTGCAATCCGTGTAAAATCCCTAAATCCGGATGCCGCATAATCCAATACCTCGGAACGTGTTTCATCGGCCAGACTATCTGCTGTATTGCAGATAGTAAAGGCAAGTAGATGTGGCAAATGACTTACAATTGCGCAGATTTTATCATGATGTCTTATATCAAGAATGCGCGTATTCGCCCCCATGGCCTGCCAGAATCGCTCGATCTTATAAACACTTTCTTTTCCGGTTGAGGTGGTGGGCGTTATCAGGCACCAACGATTTTCAAACAGAGATTCAAAACCAGCATCAGGACCGGAAAATTCTGTTCCGGCCATGGGATGTGCTGGAACAAAGGAAATATCAGAAGTTAGATAGGGAGTAATGGCGGCGATGACAGAAGCCTTGGTGGATCCTGTATCGGTAAGAATGGCTCCTTTTTTCATATGTGGAATAATTTGTTTGGCAACTTCTTGCATGGCACCAACAGGTATTGCGAGGATGACGCAATCTGCATTTTTAACTGACTCAACAGGGTCTGAACTGACTTTGTTGGCGATTTTTAATTTCTTAACGCGATGACAAACTTCAGGGTGATTATCAACAGCAACCGTATATTCTGAAATAGTGGGATCTTTTTGAATGCGTCGAAGAATTGAAGAACCGATTAATCCTGGGCCAATGACGGTGATATTTTTAAAAATTGGAATTGATGTAATTTTATTGGTCATAATGTTAATTTGTTTACTTGAAATTATTCAGAAGAGGGATCAACAACTTTTTTATTTTTTGAATATTTATTCAAATAATGAATTTCAGTAATTTGCCATAATAGAAGGGTTGGCACCCCAATTAAAATATCTCTGGTCCTGCGCAAGAGAGAGAGGCTGAAGGATAAATGGGGATCAATGCCAAATATACTGCCTAAAAGAACGTATGCGCCTTCTTGTATACCAACACTAGCGGGAACAAGAAACCCGATGGAAAGGGCAACACATACAAAAGCCTCGATAATAACGGCCTCCTGAATGTTGATTGAAGCTCCCAGGAATTTATAGCAAAGCCATGTTCCAATTGCACCAGCCAACCAGCCTATTAAATGGATAATACAGCTTAACAGAACATTTTTTGGATTCGACCAGATTTGATTGATTGAATTTTGAAAGGAATCTGCATTGGCATTAACTTGATCCTCCCATTGTTGGGCAATATTTTTGCTGAGAAAATTGACAAGTTTTTTAATTAAGGCGCTTCCTTGTCGTTGGGACCAAATAAGGGAAATGCTGCCTATCAACAGAAAAAAAATTCCAATGATGATAAACCATTTAAGATTGAGTTTGGTGCCGGGAACGGTAATATTTTGTAAGGTCTCATGATATTGTCCAATTATCAGGAAGCATATGCCAACAATGATAAAAACAATTTGTCCAAGTGTCTCGGTGGTAATATCAACGATATTCGAGCTGACGGCATGGGCGATTGAAAGATCTTTAGGGTTTTTAATATAACGGTAACCTTTAAAACATACGGCGCGGATACTTAAAAGAATTCCGCCAACTTGTGAAAAAGGTAGACAGGTTGCCGCAGATTCCCGTAAGAAACGGGCCCATATCAAGCGCAGCATGCCTATATCAGGACAGATGACATGCCAGGCATAACTTAGTAAAAGAATGACAATAACCTGCCATGAAGAAAGAATGAGTAATCCTTTTATTCCCACCGAGGAAAAAGATTGAACAATACTGTCCATACCAACCCAGACAGCTCCGCCAATGAGAAGGGTAAGTCCGAGAAAGAACAAAATAATTGAGATTTTTTTCAAAACAAACCGTATGTTATTTTATTAGAAAGTTATTTTATATTATTAAATTATTTGCATACTAGTTAGAAATAGAGCTAATTACAATACACGTTCCTACGTATCTTAGTTATTGATTTGCAAAACTTAAAAAATATAAACATGATGAATGAGGTCGAGATGGTCGCGCCAACGTTTGTGACAGGAGCAACAGGCTTTGTAGGTTCTGCCGTAGCCCGCAATTTAATTGCCCATGGACATCAACTTAAATTATTGGTTCGGGCGAATAGTAATCGTCAAAATGTGCATGGATTGGAAGCTGAATTGGTCGAGGGGGATCTGGCTAATCCCACAAGTTTTGCCGATGCGTTGCAAGGGTGTCGATATCTTTTTCATGTGGCAGCTGATTATCGGTTATGGGTACCGGATCCTAACAGAATGATGTATATTAATGTCGAAGGCACACGTCAGCTGATGCTGGCCGCAATGGAAGCCGGCATTGAAAAAATTGTTTACTGTTCTTCTGTGGCAGCCCTTGGATTGGTTGGGGACGGCAGTGTTGCTGATGAAACAACACCTGTTCATCATATAATTGGTGCTTATAAACAGTCCAAATATCAGGCTGAACAGGCTGTGTTGGAGCTTGTAAAAAACAAAAAATTGCCGGCGGTGATTGTTAATCCCTCTACCCCCATTGGTCCTGGCGATATAAAACCCACTCCTACGGGAAAAATGATTTTGGACTGTGCCTCTGGAAAAATGCCCGCTTATGTTGATACAGGCTTGAATATTGTGCATGTTGATGATGTTGCCAATGGGCATCGGTTGGCTTTGGAAAAAGGACGTATTGGTGAAAAATATATTTTAGGTGGTGAAAATATGTTATTACGGGAACTCTTTTCAATTGTCGCTGAAATTGCTGGTGTAAAACCTCCCTTAATAAGACTTAATCAGAAGGTTTTGTGGCCGGTAGCTGTTATTTCAGAGTGGTTGGCTCGTACATTCAATATAGAGCCACGGGTTACGCGTGAAATGCTGATGATGTCTTATAAAAAAATGTTTTTCTCTCCTGCCAAGGCAGAAAGGGAACTCGGTTATACATTCAGGCCTGCAAAAGAGGCCTTGAAAGATTCCCTGTTATGGTTTTGGAAGCAAGGATATCTTAAACAATAAAATAATTTAAAGACTTGAAATTTAAGATGAATATAAATGGTGCAATATTATGTTAGTATTGGCAGGTGTTTCTTTTGCAATCTGGATAGGATTGATTTTTTTTCATGGTCGTTTTTGGAGTAGGGGACCGATTTTATATCCTCTATCCCGGGAAGAGCAAAAGAAGCAGGATTGTTGGCCAGAATTGCATGTTATTGTCCCGGCGCGTGATGAGGCGGAAACAATCGAGAACGTCATTTTATCCTTGTTAAATCAGGATTATGCTGGACGGTATGATGTTACATTGGTTAATGATGGAAGTACTGATGGAACCGGAACACTGGTCAGGAAACTGAGGGAGACCTTGTCGGAAGATCAACGTGAAAAACTACAAATTGTTGATGCATCTTTTCGTCCCAATGGATGGAGTGGTAAATTGTGGGCCTTGTCACAAGGAATAACAAAAGTTACCCAACAGAGGTCAATGAAAAATTCTTTTTTCTTTTTTACTGATGCCGATATTTTTCATGAACCGACTCATCTTTCCTCTTTGGTAAATAAGGCTTTACGAGATAATTTGAATTTAGTATCCGAAATGGTAAAGCTTCGTTGTGAAAGTTTTTTTGAAAAAGCCTTGATTCCTGCCTTTATTTTTTTCTTTTGTATGCTTTATCCCTTTTCAAGGGTGAATAAAGCTTCGAGCACTGTTGCGGCAGGGGCAGGCGGAACAGTTTTGATTCGAAAAGAGGCCTTGGATCGGATTGGTGGTATTGCAGCGTTGAAAGATGCATTGATTGATGATGTAACCTTGGCGTCTTTGGTTAAAAGAAATTGCGGAAAAATTTATCTGGGACATAGTTCTCAAGCTGTTTCATTAAGGCCTTATGAATCTGTTGAATCCATTTGGAACATGATTGCACGTTCTGCTTATGTTCAGTTGAATTATTCATTGGTTTGGTTAATGGTAACCATTATCTTGATGACGCTGATTTGGTTCACGCCTTTTATACAGGTTATTTTTTCCCAGGGGCGTGTGCAGCAACTGGCATTTATCACCTATATGATGTCAATTTTGTCATTTGTTCCGACCTTATCTCGTTTTCAAATTTCCTATTTATGGATTTTGGTTTTACCATTTATTGCTTTGTTCTATTTGTTTGCGACAATTGGTTCAGCAATTAATTATTACCGGGGGAAGGGAATGGTCTGGAAAGGCAGGGCTTATACAGACAATTCCGGTACAGCTCATGAACAGGAAACCGGTATGGGTTTAGGAGATCTGGTTTCAGTACGGAATGGGCACAAAAATGCAAAACAGAAGGATTAATTTATGCGTTCAGTGAATAATCATTGTGATCTGTATGATTTTTCAATTTGGGGGAATGAAGATGTTTCTTCTGGCAAGGGGGCAAAAGATGAGAATTTTCCAGTAGGATCTTTATTGATTAGCCGTAAATTGAGACCTCATGTACAGGCATATTATAATTTCGCAAGGGTTATTGATGATATCGCTGATTCCGAAATGTTAAGTTCGGAAGAAAAAGTTAAACGATTGAATGGAATGCAGGCTGTTTTATGTGATGATGTGCCGGCACCCGATCGGGCTGATGTCCAGTCTGCAAGATATTTACGTAACAGTTTGTTGGAAACGGGTGTATCTTTTGACACTGCAACGGATTTATTGATTGCATTTCGTCAGGATGCAGTAAAAAATAGGTATGAAACTTTTGCCGAGCTTCTCGAATATTGTCGATATTCTGCCAATCCTGTTGGTCATTATCTACTTGATCTTCATAAGGAAAATGCTGATACAAGGCCAGCTGCAGATGCGTTATGCACCTCTTTACAAATTCTTAATCATTTGCAGGATTGTAGGGCTGACCTCATTCGTCTTGATCGCTGTTATATCCCGTTGGATATGCTGCGTGCAGAAAATGTTGATGTGCAGGCGGTTAAAGACGAGGGAACAATAAGCGGATTAAGGAATGTATTTGATTATATTCTTGACTATATTGATGATTTAAACAGGGAAGCCGAACAATTAATACGATTGACGTCCAATCGACGGTTAAGAATGGAGAGTTCTGTAATTCTTACGCTTGCATGTTCCTTGACTGAGCATTTGAGAAAAGAGGATCCATTGGCAACAAGAGTGAAACTGAATTATAAGGATGCGATCAAGGCTGTTCTATATGCTTGTCCACATATTTTAAGATAATAGTCCTGAAAAAGATAAATTATTGATATAGGGTAATAGATTATCCTATTATTTAATTTGCTAATTTTTGTTTTCTTGCTTAAAACTGTCTTAATTTATTTTTAACTATGGAAAGGTCCGATCAAATTATGCAAAAGCCGCTAGCTGAAACTGCACAGATAATGGGATGTGGCGAGCTTGATTTGATCTTTGTCGAGGCAATCGTTCGTCATGCCAAGACATCTTTTGCCGCAGGCATGAAAATGTTATCTCCTGAGCGTCGTTACGGTATGTTCGCCTTGTACAGTTTTTGTCGCATTGTTGACGATATTGCGGACGATATGGGTGAACCTGAGGTTAAACAGAAACAATTGCAGAAATGGCGCGATAAAATTGAGCTTCTGTATAATGGAAAGGCTGATAGTTCCGTTGAGAATGTGTTGCTGGGCTCAATTCAACAGTTCGGATTGAGGAAAGAAGATTTTCTTGCCATTATTGATGGTATGGAAATGGATGTATTAAATCCTGTTATTGCTCCTGATGAAGCCAATCTCGATTTGTATTGTGATCGGGTCGCTTCGGCAGTGGGTCGTTTGGCAATCCGGATTTTTGGGGATTCATCAGAAGCGGCTGAAAAAGTCGCTTATCATTTGGGCCGGGCACTACAGATAACAAATATTTTGCGCGATCTAGAGGAAGATATCGAACGAGGGCGCTTGTATTTACCGAAAGAATTGTTGGAACGTTTTCATATTTCCCTGATTCCTGAACGATGTATGGAGAATCCCTCAATTCAAGAAGTTTGCAATATTATGTCATATCGTGCCCTGGATCATTTTCATTCTGCCGCGAACTATATGAGGCAATGTAAAGTTGATGCCATTCGGCCTGCAAAAATTATGGCAGCTACTTATCGCTTTTTATTGGGTAAACAAAAAAAATTGGGGTGGAAAAAACCTTTTAAAAGAGCATCCTTATCGACAGGGGAAAAAGTTATTGTTGGTATGGTTGGATTGATGGTATAGCGTTCAATAATATGGCAAAGAAACATATTCATATTATTGGTGGGGGGCTGGCTGGCTTGTCTGCCGCTGTCTTTTTATCTTCAAGGATAGATGCGCAAATCGCGCTTTATGAAGGAAGTCCAACATTTGGTGGGCGGGCCCGCTCTTTTTATGATTCAAAATTGGATCGTTTGATCGATAACGGTAATCATTTAATTCTTTCTGGAAATGATGCCGTTTTTGATTATTTGAACAAAATAGATTCCATGAATAGTCTGACCAGTTCAGGAATTCCCCTATTTCCCTTTTTTGATCTTGATGAAAACAAACATTGGGATGTTAGTTTATCAAATGGAAGATTCCCTTGGTGGCTATTTAGTAAAAACCGTCGGGTTCCAGGTTTTAAATTTCCCGAATTGATGGCTTTGTGGCATTTAATTAAGGCAAATCATAGTCAAACTGTTGCCGATTGTTTGGTAAATGGTGAATTTTCCCGTCGTCTTCTGAAACCGTTTGCCATTTCTGTTTTGAATACTTCTTGTGAGGTTGGTAGCGCAATTTTGCTGGGTTCTGTTGTGCGTCAGTCTTTGCTAAAGGGAGGAAAGGCCTGTGTTCCCTATTTTCCAAGGGAGGGATTGTCAGAAACCTTTGTAAAACCGGCTTTATCTCTGATAAAATTGCAAGGGGGCAAAGTTCATGCGACATCCCGTCTTTCTGAATTGCATCGGAAAGACGGATATATTGATTATTTTATCGTGAATAATGAAAAAATAGAACTTAATTCAGAGGACCAGGTTATTCTTGCGGTTAATCCTTATACGGCAAGACAGGTTTTATCTCCAATTTTACCTGACATTCCCTTGCCAGATGAATTTGAAAGTATATTGAATCTTCATTATAAAGTTGATTTTGCCTTGCAAATGAAGGGGAGTGTCGAAAAGGCAAGGTTCATCGGTGTTATTGGTGGAATTAGTGAATGGATTTTTGTTAAAGACGGGGTGATTTCGGTAACTGTAAGTGCCGCCAATCGTTTTACGGGGTCCGATCCTGAAAATTTATCAAAATTAATTTGGCAGGAAATCAGGAAAACCCTTGAACCTTTCCTTTTTTCCCTTTTGCCTGAATACGTACCGTCCTATCGTCTGTTGTGGGAAAAAAGGGCCAGTTTTGCTGCAACGATAGAACAAAATAAACGTCGTCCTTCCTGTTATACGATATGTCCAAACCTGTTTTTGGCAGGAGACTGGACCGCTACAGGTCTTCCTTCAACAATTGAGGGGGCTATCCGTTCGGGATATAAGGCGGCTCAGGCTATTTTATAGCTTATAAACTCGGGATAATTAAGGTTAGATTTTTTATCAAAATTCAAATAGTAATGGTTTATTTATAATAAAATAAGGAAATATTCAATTATGCTAGATCATACTGGTGATTTGGGAAAGGGAATAGATAATGACGATTTGGACGCAGCAATTTCTCGAGCACAGCATGTATTAACTGAACATCAGAATGAAGATGGACATTGGGTATTTGAACTGGAGGCGGATGCAACTATCCCTGCTGAATATGTATTGTTGGAACATTTTCTGAATCGTATAGACCGGGATTTGGAAAATAAAATTGGCGTTTACTTGCGCCGTATCCAAGGGGATCATGGTGGATGGCCTCTTTATTATCAAGGAAAATTTGATCTTTCGGCTTCCGTAAAGGCTTATTTTGCTTTAAAGGCTATTGGGGATGATATTGATGCACCCCATATGAAACGTGCCAGAGAGGCCATTCTTGCGCATGGCGGTGCGGAAAGAACCAATGTTTTCACACGTATTCAAATGGCGTTGTTTGGTGAGGTTCCATGGCATGCCACTCCTGCAATGCCGATTGAATTGATGCTGATGCCCAAGAAAGCATTGTTTTCCATTTGGAATATGTCATATTGGTCCAGAACAGTTGTTGTTCCTTTATTGATTCTGGCCGCTTTGAAACCCAAGGCGATTAACCCTCGTAATATTCATATTCAGGAATTGTTTGTAACTCCGCCTGATCAGGTCAGCGATTGGATTAAGGGTCCGTTCCGGTCTTATTGGGGACATGTCTTTAAAGGACTGGATAAAGTTGTAAGACCTGCTGAAAAATATATTCCATCTGTTTTACGAAAAAAATCCATTCAGAAAGCATTGGAATTCGTTGATGCACGATTGAATGGGGAAGACGGGCTGGGAGCAATTTATCCAGCCATGGCAAATTCTGTGATGGCATATCATGCGTTGGGAATTGCCGATGATGATCCACGCGCTGCGATTGCCTGGCGTTCTGTGAAAAAATTATTGATTGAGACGGATACAGAAGCCTATTGTCAACCTTGTGTTTCACCTATTTGGGATACTGCCTTGACTGGCCATGCCGTAATTGAAACCATAAGTCATAATCGAGCAGTGGATCGAGAGGTAACCTCACAAAAATTGGCGAAAAGTTTGAAATGGCTGAAAGATCGCCAGATTTTGGATGTAAAGGGAGACTGGATTATTAACTCTCCCGAAACAGCTCCTGGAGGATGGGCATTTCAATATAGAAATGATTATTATCCAGATGTTGATGATACGGCTGTTGTCGGTATGTTGCTACATCGTGATTGTAATCCGGAACATGCCGAATCAATTGAACGTGCCCGTCAGTGGATAATTGGCATGCAGAGCTCGAATGGTGGTTGGGGGGCCTTTGATATCGACAATAATAAAATGATCCTGAATCATATCCCTTTTGCCGATCATGGCGCGTTGCTGGATCCTCCTACGGCTGATGTAACGGCGCGTTGTGTTTCTTTCCTGGCACAGCTTAATTATCCCGAAGATAAAGCGGTAATCGATAAGGCAATTCAATATTTACGTTCTGAACAGGAAGATGCAGGTTGCTGGTTCGGGCGTTGGGGAACGAATTATATTTATGGAACATGGTCAGTTTTATGCGCCTTAAATGCAGCTGGAATTTCTCATGAAGATCCAATGATAAAACGTGCGGTTAAATGGTTACTTTATGTACAGAGACCAGAGGGAGGATGGGGTGAAGATGAAGCCTCCTATGAGGATGCGCCAAAAGGCGTTTATAATCAAGGCATGCCTTCTCAGACTGCCTGGGCATTACTCGGATTAATGGCAGCGGGACAAGTCAAACACCCAGCGGTGCAAAAAGGGATGGCCTGGCTGATGAGCGCCCAGAAAGAAAATGGTCACTGGGAAGAAAATCCTTATAATGCCGTGGGGTTTCCAAAAGTGTTTTATCTTCGTTATCATGGATATAAACAGTTTTTTCCTTTATTGGCCTTATCACGTTTTCGCAATCTTCAAGCGAGTAACAGTGGAAAAGTCGAGGTTGGGTTTTAATGATATACAACCGCCTTGGTATTTTGGTTGGAATGGATTTTGAGGCAAGATTAGCCTCAACTTTAGCTCCCGCTGCTGTTGAAACGAGCGGGGCTACCTATCTGGGTGCAAAAAAGGCCCTTGAGCGATTGTCGGTGGAAAAAATTGATTCAATCGTATCTTTTGGATTTGCTGCCGGTTTGGATCCCGTTATTAAGGCAGGTACAATATTATTGTCGCATAGTGTAGTTGCCGAGAATAGGGAATATCATGCGGATGCCGAATTAAGGACTTGGTTGGGGGCGGAAAAATCAGAAGTCAAGCTCGGAAGTTTATTGCATAGCAATGAAATTGTGACCTCTGCCCAAAAAAAAGAAAGGCTTTTTAAAGATTCGGCCTGTTTGGCAGTTGATATGGAAAGTGGTCTGGTTGCGCAGTTTGCTCAGGAGAAACATATTCCGTTTGCTGTTTTACGTGTTGTATGCGATACGGCAAGTCGGAATCTTCCACCTCTTGTTTCTTCAGTCTTGACACAGGATGGTAAGTTGAATTTTTCCAGGATTGCCGGAAGTCTGTTAACCTGTCCATTCCAGATTAAGGATTTGTTTGGCGTGGGTATGGATATGGCTCGAGCATACTGGCATTTAAAACGGTATCTTGCCAATTTTCATTAGAAAATATTGTATAATATGTGAAATCCCTGTTACAGAATTTTATGGTAACAGGAATATTTATTTTCTAGAATTTCATCTGTTTTTTCAAAGATTCTATCGCTGAAGGTACATCAGGAACAACTTCAAAGAGTTTCAACAGGGACTTATCTGCAAATCCCTGTTCGATGGTATTGTTTAATTGATCATGAATGCCCCTAGCCCAATTATCGACATTTACAATGATGATCGGTTTATTATGGAGCTTTAGATAGCGCCAAGTAAGTATTTCAAAGAATTCGTCAAAAGTCCCGATACTTCCAGGCATAATCAGATAGGCATCTCCTTCGTCATAAAGAATCTTTTTTCTGGAATGCATATCTTCGGTAACGGTTAAATCATTTACACGAGAATGTTGCCCCTCTTTTTTGATAAGGAATTGCGGGATAATACCTTTGACGGATCCACCAAGGTCAATCATGGTATTTGATATTATTCCCATCAAACCCACACTGCCACCGCCAAAGACAAGTCGTAATTGATTGTGAACAAAATGGCTTGCCAATTCTTTTGCCGCCTGAATGTAGATGGATTTGTTTCCGCATTTTGAACCGCAGAAAACGGTAATTGAGTAATTGTAATGAGTCATGAAATTTTCTTTAATATATCATTGTTAAATAGAGGCTGTTTTATTCTGATAATATAGCCCATAGGTTAACAGAACACTACAAAAAGCAAAAAAACTGGCTGACAAATAAAGATAATCATATCCAAGATGACTTTGGATTAGACCCAGTAGGGGACCGGAAATAAAAAGGGCCATATCCAGAAATAAAGAAAATGAGGCAAGGGCCGCTCCTTTATTTTCACTACTGACTTTTGATATGGCAATAACACCCAAGGCTGGATAGATGAGTGAAAAACCACATCCTGTCAAGGCTGCTCCGATATATGCACCAATTATTGAGGTTTGTGTGGCAAGCAGAAGAAGACCAATGGTTTCTGTAATTAGGGAGATGATAGAGACAATATAACCACCATATTTTAAAAGTGAATTTTTGAAAATAAATCGGATCATGACAAAGGAAACGCCAAAAATTGTCAAGGCAATGGCAGATCCTGTCCAGTGGTTGCTAATAAAATATAAGGCAATGAAAGTTTGAATACTGCCAAATCCGATAGTTGATAAACCAAGACAGCAGCCGTAAGCTGAAATTCGTTTGAAAACCTTGGTAAAAGGTAAACGTCTAGCGGTTGGAACGGGAATGATGGCTGGATAGGTTGATGCTAGAAGCATTGATGCTGAAGCCAGAATGACAGTAAGAATAGAAAATCCAGATAACCCTCCAATAAAACCGATGGGTTGTGAAGCAAGATAAACCCCTAAGGGGGCACCAATAGCCATGCCGCCATAAGTGGTTACGCCATTCCATGATATGACATGGGTTGCGTTTTCAATTCCTACCCTGCCGATATTCCAGACATTAACACCTGTTGATGCCCAGCTTTCTGAAATACCCATGCAAAAGCGGCCTAGAAGGATGATTATTAACGCCATAAGAGGTTGATGGATAAAAAATAAAGCCAAAATTGTCAAAAGTCCCCCGCATGCACTAATTCCCAAACCTATAATGACTGCACTTTTGGCCCCTTTGGTATCCAGCCATTGACCCGCTCCCGGGCGACTTATAAAGGTGGCAAGATAGGCTGCGGAAACAGCAATTCCGGCAATTATACTATTATATCCGAGTTGTCTGTGAACAAATACAGGTATTGTAGCCAAAGGCATACCGATATTTATGAAACATACAAGATTAAAAATGGCCGCGGCAAGAATCTTTAATGTAATGGGTTTTGGTTTCAGATAGGATAAAATCATTATTGGTTATTAAATAAAAAAGTATCTCTTTAAAATAAAATTTTATGATAATAGGAGTTTATTTTGCAATCAATTCTTTGCAATGTTGATCATAGGATAACAGAATCTCTTGATCGTTTATTCGAATTTTTACGCATTCCAAGTATTTCAGCTATTCCAAGCTATAACCAAGACTGTCGAAATGCAGCACAGTGGTTGCATGATTACTTGCGTAATATGGATTTGGATGTGCAGATTTGTGAAACTGGGGGACATCCAATCGTCATGGCAAATTCTCCTGAAATAAAGGGAGCCCCGCATGTTTTATTTTATGGACATTATGATGTACAACCTGTCGATCCACTGGAATTATGGGAAATACCACCTTTTGAACCTTGTATCCGAACCGACGCAACAGGAAAAGAGGTTATTCATGGGCGTGGATCATCAGATGACAAAGGTCAAATTCTTACTTTCCTGGAAGCCTGTCGAGCGATTTATATGAAAGACAAGCAATTTCCATTGAATATCACCTTTATTTTGGAGGGTGAAGAGGAAAGTGGAGGAGAACATTTACCTATCTTTTTAGCGCAACAGAAAGAAATCTTACATCCTGATATTGCTTTTATTTGTGATACGGATATGGCTACTCCGGATGTGCCAGCAATCACTGCCATGGTTCGTGGCTTGGTTGGGGAAGAGGTTACCGTTTACGCGGCTAATCGGGATTTGCATTCGGGATTATACGGAAATGCCGCTCAAAACCCTATTCAGGTTTTGGCTGAAATTATTGCAGCATTACGTGATAATACAGGAAAAGTCACCATTCCAAATTTTTATGAAGGGGTGCCTGAAATTGCTGAAACGATTCGTCAAAAATGGCAGGAAATTGGTAAAACCGATAGTGAACTGCTTCATCCAATCGGTTTGCAATATCCGGCGGGTGAGATTGGATTCAATGCCGTTGAACAGACATGGTGTCGTCCTTCGTGTGAAATCAATGGAATTACGGGGGGATATGAAGGACCTGGCTTTAAAACAGTTATTCCAGCTCAGGCTTCAGCCAAAATTTCTTTTCGCTTGGTTGGGGAACAGGATCCAATTCAAATTCGGAAAAATTTTCGGCAGTTTGTAAAATCGAGAATACCCGAAGATTGTAAAGTTGAATTTGTTTCCCATGGTGTTTCAAATGCAAGTATGGTTTCCCTTCAAGGAAAGAATTTAAGTAAAATTAGTCAAGCGCTCGAAGATGAATGGCTTCATAAAACAGCCATTATTGGCAGTGGAGGCGCCATACCTGTGGTTAATGATTTACAGCGTGAATTCGGAATAGAATCTTTTTTAATCGGGTTTGCAAATGCTGATGATTGCATTCATTCCCCGAATGAAAAATATAATCTTCGTTCATTTCATAAGGGGATACGATCTTGGATTCGAATTTTATATGCGTTGGGAGACTAGTTTTGAAAAATTTCCTGTAATGGTGATAGATAGGTGGTTAATTTGACGCGTAAAGGCATTAAATAAGCATTCTGGTTTGTTTTTTTGATCATTTGTAAGGCTTTTTTTGCAAAATCAATGTTAGCCTGTAAACTTGTTTCAAAATTATGTGGAAAGACAACTTTGTTGGTAATTTCCCAATATGATTTCGATTTTGGTCCAATGACAGGTGACAAACCCCAAAAAACGGTTTTGTTGTGTAACCAATCCATACAGAGTTCAAGCATTTTCTCATCAAAAATGGGTTGTGTAAAAAAACCACAGGCTCCCGCTTCTTTTTTTGACAGGACATGTTCAAGTTCTTCCTTGGGAGAACGACGGTATGGGTCAAAGGCAGCATACAATTTCAGATGCGGGAGTTCCCTTCGATATCGTCTTAAAATGCTTTCAGTTGAATTGGGATATGTATGTTTGTTGAAATCGGAGGGAGGGTCTCCCTGAATAACCAGAATTTCTTGTAAATTATTGATATCATGGCCGGGCAATGGAAGATCGGGATTAATATCAATTGCTCTTATATGAGGAATGGAACGTGTATAATATGAAGAGGTAATCTGAAAAGCGTTCCAGCTTCTTAAAGAAAAACGCATGAGATCTGGAATATTGATGCTGTCGGCAATTGGAAAACATTCCTTGACTTGTTTCATGTCACTAATGATATGATTTCTATCTCTAGGAATTAACTCTACCGAGATTCGTGTCATAACGAATTCCTTGTAATGAAATAAATGGATTTGAATTAATAGATTTAATTTCTTTAATGTTAAAATTGTTAATAAAAAAATAAAATAGAATAAAGTTAATTTAGTTAAATGGTTGCGACATATTTAAAATGTATGATGATGGTTGCTGCATTTCATCATTTGCCTTCCTCTGTTTTACCGGCAATACAACGTGTGGAGGGTGGGGCTCCTAATCTTGTCTCCAATAACAAGAATGGCACGCAGGATTTGGGGGTAATGCAGATCAATACACGTTGGATTGTTCCATTGATGGAAACAACGCATGAAACTGGTCAAGTCATCTATCAACGATTAAAACAGGATAATTGTTATAATATAGCCGTGGCGGGGGCGATTCTTAAATTGTATCTTGCAGAGACAAATGGAAATTTAATGCAGGCGATTGGCAATTATCATTCTCATACACCTGATCTAAACAATCATTATCAGTTTCAAATCATTCAAGCCTCTTATTTGAACAATAATTTTTCAATAAGGAGAAAAAAAGCTGGAAAATATCTCTCTCCTTATCAGCATCGTTTAATGAATGTAAAAAAAAGAAGAAAATTTAAAAAGAAAACCGTTAGAAACTGATTATTTATCTAGTTTTGAATTTATACAAAAATCAGCCTATCTGCTTATACTATTACCATGTGCTACGCGTTGCGTTTTGACTCTCGGACTTCGTTTTCGAGAGGATGCTACCGATGAGTTTTTTGGTTTTACAGTCGTTTTCTTGTTTGGTAATTTTGTTGTAACCTCAGATGCGGCATTCAAGGTTAATTTATCATAGGATGCAGTTTTTTTATCTTGTAATTGCTGGGGAGGTTCTGAATCACTAATTTTAAAACTTAAATTAATTTCAGATTTAGATTGTGGGTTGGGCTCGGTGGCAACCATATACGGAATATCGGTCCCGGTTGATAATTCCGTGCTTACCGTTGTAGAAGGTATAGGTGGTTGATCAGAAGCCCTGGGTAATCTCCCTTCCGCGGCACCATACATTATATAATGGATAAAAGGGTTAATAGTGCTTGCAGCAACGTCAGGATAGGTATTCAGATAAAAGGTGGTATTAAAAAAACGGTTAGGATTTCGTCCCTCTCGAAATCCGAAAAACAGATAATGTTCAACAGGATCTGCATTGGCGGCTGCAATATCTGGGTAGGTTTTTAAATACCAGGCTGAATCAAACAGTAAAGAGGGAAAATCAATTTCAGTCATTTTAATTGTTCACTTAAATATTATATTAGCAAGTTTTAGTTTCGTTTATAGAAAACAATCTAATAAATTGTAAACCGCTTTTAAATGATTTAGTTATTAATATTAATCAAGCGGTTTAAGAAATTATTGTTATATTATTGCAATAATTATAATAAGAAATAGTTCTGGTGTAAATTATTTTATCGTATTTCTTGCTGCTTGTAATGTATTATGCAACAAACAGGCAATAGTGACAGGACCGACACCACCAGGGACAGGTGTAATTTTTGCAGCTTTACCCAAAACCTCTTCAAAAGCGACATCACCTATCAGTTTGGTCTTGCTATCTTTTGTCGTGATACGGTTAATGCCGACATCTATAATAGTCGTACCTTCACTGATCCATGATTCTTTAACGAGTTCACTGCAACCAGTCGCAACAATAAGAATGTCTGCTTGACGGGCAAGTTTTTCAGGATTGCGTGTATGAATGTGGGCAATAGTTACAGTGCAACCTTCTTGTAATAAAAGTTGTGCCATGGGTTTGCCCATCAAGTTTGACGCTCCAATAATGACTGCATGTAATCCTTTCAAACTGGAAAGTTCTTTTTGCAATAACATTAGACATCCAAGTGGGGTGCAGGGTATAAATCCGTCTTTATGTCCAAGTGCAAGTTTTCCTGTATTATAGGCTGTCAAGCCGTCAACATCTTTATGAGGGGTGATTGCCTGAATAATGGTGTCTACATTCAACCCTTTTGGAAGAGGTAGTTGTACGAGAATTCCATGAATATCAGGATCTTTATTCAATCTTGCAATTAGATTCAGGATTTCTTCTTGTGTGGTTGTTTCAGGAAGAAGATGCATGAACGAACGCATTCCCACCCTGTGTGTCTGTTTTGTCTTGTTTCTGACATATACCTCGCTGGCAGGGTCATTGCCGACCAAAATGACGGCAAGACCAGGGGTTACATTTTTTTCCTGCTGCAGCTGCTTGACTTCCAGAGCTATTTTCTGGGTCATGTTTGTGGCAAAGCCTTTGCCATCAATTAATTTCGTTTTCATAAGATATCAGTGACCTTTATTATATTCAACTGGTTTTGGGGAAAGATAAAATCATATTGTTTCTTTTGTATTGTTTGCCCTGATGTCCCATTCATTGGCGATTGCTGCAATAATTCCATTACCCAAAACACTTGTTGCAGTTCTTGCCATATCAAGAAACTGATCAATTCCGACAATTAATAGCAGTCCAGCTTCGGGTATTCCAAAACCTGGCATGACAGCGGCGAGCATTACCATTGAGGCTCGTGGAACTCCTGCGATGCCTTTACTGCTGATCATCATGACCAGGAGCATCATGATTTGTTTTTCAATGGGCATATGAATACCATAGGCTTGTGCGATGAAAATGGCGGCAAATGAAATGAACATCATGGTTCCACAAAGGTTAAAGCTATAACCTAAGGGAACGACAAAGCTAGATATTTTGGGTGGAACACCGAATTTTTCAAGTTGTTCAAGTAATCTTGGAAAGGCAGACTCACTACTGGCGGTTGCAAATCCCACCATTACAGGTTCGGCTATGAATGGAAGAAGTTTAAACACTTTTTTCCCCATCATGAAATAACCAGTTCCGATCAAAATAATGAACATGACGAGAATGACAGCATAAAACTCGATTAAAAACAGTCCATAGCTTTCAATTACATGTAATCCATTACGGGTTGCTATTGAAAGAAGTGAAGCAAAGACAACCAATGGTACAATAATCATGACCATATCGGTGACTTTCAGCATAACTTTGCCTACACCATCTGTTACATCTCTTACCAGTTGACATTGTTTGTCAGGTAAAGCGGCTAAAGACAAACCGAAAAAGACAGCGAAAACAACCAACTGTAACATATCGTTATGAGCCATTGCGTCAATGACACTATCAGGAACGATATGAAGTATAAATTTAATAAGGTCAAAATGATAAATTGCATGAGATTCAGAGACAGGTGGTAAATTATGCGTAAAATTCTTGCCTGGCTGGATGATATTGGCGGCAAGCATTCCAACACCCAAGGAAACGATAGAGGCACCGATAAACCAAAAAATAACCTTGATCCCGATGGTTTTTATGGTTTTAGTATCTTGAACGTTCCCAATCCCGGCAATAAGCGTGGCCAGAACCAGAGGTGCCACGATCATCTTTATCAGGCGCAAAAACAAATTGACAATTAATTCAGACAAGGTCAGAATAAAATTTGATAACGTTATTGAGCCATTTGCTGACTTATAGATAATAACATCTCCAAAAGCATGACAGATCAACCCAAAAACAAGTCCCAAGACCATGGTGGAACCAATTGTAACCGCATGTTTGACAAGGGTACGTGATGTAGAAGGGTTATTGTATTGGAGCTGGGTTTCTGCCATACTTTATATTTCCTCAAGTCATAAATTACACGATTAAATCTTTTTTTAGGTAATGATAGAAGAGAGAGTCAAACTAATTTTTTACTACGTAACAAACAGAATGCAGCGATTGTGACCATACAAGTTATTTGTCCGGTTTGAATCATTTCCTCAAATTGAGTTAACGGGATTGTATGACAGGTCATATGCTGTTCTGTCTCTTCGCGTTTCGGGGAATGTTGTGTTAAATCAGTGGCAAGGAAAACGTGACCTTTTTGGGTTGAATAGCCTGCCCCCTGATATAATATACCTCCATGTACCATATTGGCGGCACGCAAACCTGTTTCTTCCTCCAGTTCTCCGGCAGCAACCATCTCGGGGGTGGCATCTGGTTTTAATTCCCACATTCCCATCGGCAATTCCCACATAAATTTACCCACAGGATATCGGTATTGTCGAATAAGGGTGACTATTTTAATTCCCTCATTATTAATATGCAGTGGTAAAATAACAGCGAATTCGTTTCGTTCTACAACACCAAACATGCCTTTTAACCCGTTGGGATAGCGTATGATATCCTCACGGATCTTTAGCCAACGGTTTTCATAGGCAATACGTGATGATTCCGGAACAATTCCGCCTGGATCTGCTTGACCAATAATTTTTTTGTCCGTGTCTAGTTTTTGGGGCATTGTTGTATCCATTTTTGTAGGGGTTTCTTAATCTTTGTTTTTCATGGTGGATTTTTTTTCTTTCCATAATTCTGCGAAATCAATGGGTTGCAAAAGAATAGAGGGTAGATTGGATGTACGACTTATATTCAGGATGATATTGCGAATTTCTGGAAATAATAATTCTGGAGCATGTATCATCAACAATTCTTCTATATTGGCAGCCTTTAAAGTGGGAAGGGTCACAACTGCACCATATTGTAAGTCAATTTCAAAAATAGAAGTTGGTTCATCATCATCTTCAAGTTGTTTTTGGCTGGTACAATTTAGGATAACGATAATTTCGAATTGGGGGTAATCCTTTTCAATTTGCTGGGCATTGACATTAACGGTTACGGTAATGTCGGATTTAGGAGATACCTTAAGAAAAACTTTGGGTGTATTAAAAATTTTTACGTTTAATTCTCGAATATATTCAATGTTGGTGACTAAATCCTTAACTGGGATGATAGGTAAAAAAAATGTTTTTTCTTCATGTTGTTTATTAGACATTGAGCATTCTCTTTTAAATTAAATATTTATAGGTATAAAATTATTAATAAATTGAATCGAAAGACCTGTTTATAAAAACAAATTGTTTTTTTTGAAAGTTTTTTTGAGGAAAGCAAAAAACCGAATACAGGCAAAGGTTGCCAATTTTTTGGAATCTCTGATTGGTGAATCGGGATTGTCAAATATTGTGGTACGGGTTGTTCATGATTGATTAATAAATGTCTGTAGGCAGTAATTTCCTGTTTCCGCCATTCACAATCCTGATATGCTTTTTCATAAGAATGATAAATATTAGCGATGTATCGTTTGTTTCCGATATAAAAAATGTTGGCCCATATTTTGTTCTTTATTTTTTTAAATGAAACAACTTCATGCATAGCTTTTTGATTTATATAAGAAAAAACGATTTATCTTTTTATAACTATATGGTTATTTTTTGTTTTTTTTAAATTATTATTTTAAATGTTTTTTTTATCTGGATTAAAATTCCTTATTTATGTAGGGGTTTGTGTATTATATACTAGTCATATTCATAATGTTTGATTATGATTGGGTTAGGGAGATCATATCGTGTTGCGATTAATTATCGTTGTACCATTCCTGGTACTTTTAATTATCTTTTTCTTGTTAAATATGACGCCTGTGCCAATGAATTTCTTTTCTGCTAATTGGCAAAGTTCTGTTGGAATGATTGTATTGCTGGCTGGAATCATTTCTTTTGCAATAGGAGCTTTAACAGTTTTCACCTCCTTGGTCAGTCAATGGAAAAGAGCCAGAAAGGCAGAACAGAAGATACGTGATTTGGAAACACAGTTAAATGAATTGCGGGCCCAGTATATAGCCCTGACTCAAAAGAATACAACGCAGCAGGGAACAGGACAGAATGGGACCCCAGTTCCAACAGCAACGTCTGCCCTTTCCCCTGCCGGGGTTGAACCTTCGCAACAGAATTCAGAAGAATAGATTTATTTCCACATATTATAATAAATAATTGATAGATCACTTAAGAAAAATAATGACAAAAACCGGCTTGATTCTTGCGATTGACACAAAAGATTATGATTTAGCTGAGCAATGGGCTCAAATTGCTGATTTAACAGGGCAAATGATTAAAATAGGTATGGAGTTTACCTACGCTTGCGGATTTGATGCGGTAAGGAAACTGGCTAGGGGTCGGCAAGTTTTTCTTGATCTGAAACTGCATGATATTCCCAATACCGTTGCATCCGCAATTGCCAGTTTGGTTTCTGTAAAACCAGCCATGTTGACTATTCATACGTTAGGCGGAAAAGACATGATTAAAGCCGCACGTAAGGCAATAGATGTCAATTTTCCTGATAATCAGAAACCGTTATTACTTGGGGTTACGGTTCTGACCAGTATGGATCAGGAGAATTTAAATAGTGTAAATCTTCATACGACACCTCTTGAACAAGTAATGAAACTGGCAGGAATGGCTTTGGACGCTGGTGTCGATGGTCTTGTTTGTTCATCTGAGGAAGTTGCAACTTTGCGTAAGATTTATGGAGATAAAGTTGTATTAGTGGTGCCGGGAATAAGGTTGGAAAATGCCAAAACAGATGATCAAAAGCGAATCATGACACCCGCGTTGGCACATAAGGCGGGTGCAAATTGGATTGTAGTGGGTCGGCCAATAACACAGTCAGCTAATCCACAACAGGTTGCTGAGGAAATCATTTGTCAGTTACAAGATTAATTTTATGGTTTCTATCAAGATATGTGGTGTAAGAGAAACGGCGACTTGTGATTTATTGTTAAAATTACGGGTCAATTGGGTGGGATTGGTTTTTTATCCAGCATCTCCGCGTTTTTTATCTGTTACCCAAGCGAGACAGTTGCCTGATTATGGTAAGGAAGGTCTGTTAAGGGTTGGTTTGTTTGTTAGGCCAAAATTAGATGATATAAGAAGAATTCTTGACAAGGTTCGGCTGGATATTCTGCAACTTTATTGTTCTGACAAGCAGGCGGCAATTATTCGAGAGGAAATCGGTCTGCCAGTTTGGTTGGCAAAGGGGATTAAAACGCGTGATGATTTGCTTGAACCTTGCCAGGTTGATGGAATGGTGATTGAGGCGCCATTTTATGAATCGGATACAAGACCGGGCGGTAATGGACGCAAGTTTGATTGGTCCCTGACTAAAAACTGGAATCCGGCAAAGCCATGGTTGCTGGCAGGTGGATTAACGCCCGATAATGTGCAAGAAGCCATTCAGCAGTCAGGTGCAGAGGCAATTGATGTCTCATCAGGGGTTGAATCTGTATTGGGGAAAAAGGATCCAATCCTAATTCAACATTTTGTAAAAAATGCCAGACAAGAATATAATTGCGAATAATTATTATTGGACCTGAAACGCCCATTATGGGATTATTTCAAGAGAGTGTGTATCCTTCCTCTTCAATCGCTTTTTTGAGTTCATTCTCATTGACCGAACCGGTGATTTTTAATGTTCCGGTTTTCAAGTCGACATTGGCCTCCTGAACATCTGGAAGGGCTTCAACGGCTTCTTTTACGGCGTGGACACAATGTTGACATGTCATTCCTTCGACATGATATATTTTCATGATGAAAATCCTATTTAGTTAATGACTATGAAAGTTGATTATTATAGCATGTTTTATATTTTATACTAATTCTTATTTGCATACCGATAAAGTGTAGGATTGGTCGATCATGTCTGCAGCATTGGAAAATAAAGGAATTGATTTTGTAATTCGTGGAATGACATGTGCATCTTGTGTCAGACGTGTTGAGAAAGTCATTAAGCGTGTTGCAGGAGTTGAAGATGTCAATGTGAATCTGACATTGGAACAGGCCAGGGTAATTCCTAAACCAGCTATCCAACAACAAAATTTAATTGCTGAGATTGAGACGGTTGTCACAAAGGCTGGTTATCATGCGGAATGGCTTGATCCTGGTCATGCAGCTATCAACCTGAATGGGGATCGTGATGAAAAGGATTTATATCATTGGATTATCGCGGCTTTATTTTCCGCACCATTATTGGGTTCAATGATTGCTGGCGGTTTCAACCATCATTGGATGCTTCCAGGCTGGGTTCAGTTTTTATTGGCAACTCCTGTGCAATTCTGGTTGGGAAAACCATTTTATATTGCTGCTTATCGTGCGGTAAAATCAGGAAATGGAAATATGGATTTGCTGGTGATACTTGGTTCAAGTACCGCCTGGATTCTGAGCACATGTTTATTGCTTTCCTGGTTGTTGGGTTATTGCAAGGTTGAGCCTGATCTTTATTATGAAAGTGCTTCATTGATTATAACTTTTATTTTACTGGGACACTGGTTGGAAAAGCGGGCAAGATATAAAGCCGCTGATTCAATTAGGGCATTACAGGCTCTGCGTCCTGATACAGCTTGTAAACTTGTTGATGACAAAGAAATATCAGTTCCCCTCGATCAATTAATGGTTGGTGATCAGGTTGTTGTTCGTCCAGGTGAAACAATTCCTTGTGATGGTGTGGTCATACAGGGTGAAAGTGCGGTTGATGAGTCGATGCTGACTGGGGAAAGCCTGCCAATCGAGAAAAAAATTGGGGATAAAGTTACTGGTGGTTCATTAAATGATAATGGGCGTTTATCAATTAAGGTTGAAAAAATCGGGAGACAGACAAGATTGTCCGCTATTATCCAATTGGTTGAAAATGCACAAGCCTCCAAGGCGCCAATCCAAAAAATGGTGGATCGGATAAGCAGTATTTTTGTACCTGTTGTTATTATTCTAGCATTATTAACCTTTCTGGGTTGGTGGTTGATAAACGGTCTTTTTGTAATAGGGTTAATGCATGCCGCTGCCGTATTGGTGATTGCCTGTCCTTGTGCATTGGGTTTGGCAACGCCGACAGCTTTAGCCACTGGATGCGGGGCAGCAGCTCGTTCTGGTATTTTAATTCGTGATGCTGAAACTTTAGAGAGAGCGGTGCATGTCAAAAAGGTGGCATTTGATAAAACAGGAACCTTAACAGAAGGAAAACTGTCAGTCGTTTCAATTGTTTCCTTATCTGATTTTTCAAAAAAAGAAATTCTCTATCATGCAGCCAGTTTGTCTTTATCAAGCGAACACCCTTTGGCAAAGGCACTGCTATCTGAAGCCTTCTCTTATACTATTTCTTTGAAACAACCAGAAGAATTTCGGGTTATAAAAGAACAGGGACGTGGTGTCATGGGAAAGATAAAAGAACGGGTTTTCTTATTGGGCAATCAGCAGATGGTTGAATCGCATGGGTGTAAAATTCCTGATGTACCGTTAGAAATTCGATCATCAACTTTATCCTGGCTTCTTGAGAAGATACAAGATTCCTATCGTTTATTGGGTATTGTAGCTTTTGAGGATCATGTACGGTCTGGTTCGGTAGAGGCGGTTCGACGATTGAAAGAGCATTCAATCCAATCAATTATGTTGACGGGGGATAATGAAGCTGTCGCCAAAAAAATTGGTAATATATTGAGAATAAATGACGTTAAAGCGAATTTGACACCAGAAGATAAACAACAGTTTATCAAGAAACATGGTTCAAAGGGTATCGATCATCAGTCAATTGCCATGGTTGGAGATGGAATAAATGATGCTCCGGCTTTGGCAGAGGCGGATCTTGCCATTGCAATGGGCGAGGGGACGGATGTGGCGGCCGAGGTGGCTGGGATCGTATTGATGCGGAATAATCCTGAATTGGTCGCTGATACGTTGGATATTGCCAAAAGAACTCGTCAGCGTATCAAGGAAGGGTTGTTTTGGGCGTTTATCTATAATATTACCGGTATTCCTTTGGCAATGCTCGGATTTTTAAATCCGGCTATTGCAGGGGGAGCCATGGCTTTAAGTAGCGTATGTGTTGTTATGAACGCTTTAAGGTTATTACGCTGGAAAGCAAGAATCTAGATAAGATTTCCAAAATTCAAAATCTTAATCCTTATAGTAATGTTAATTTAGGATATGGCCCGGTTTTGCTGGTTGGCAATTTGCAGTCCTAATTTGTTGAATAAAGTCAAATCACTGCTTTTTTCTGGATTGGGACAGGTTAGCAAACGTTCACCCAGAAAAATAGAATTGACTCCAGCCAGATAGCACAAGGTCTGCATTTCATTACTCATCTCCGTTCTGCCGGCTGCCAATCGAACATAGCTTTCAGGCATCGTGATTCGGGCGACAGCAATTGTACGAATAAAATCAATAGGATCTATGGGGTCTGCATTACCCAAAGGTGTTCCTTTGACGCGGATAAGCATATTGATAGGCACGCTTTCCGGATGTCTGGGTAAATTGGCAAGGGTTGCAATCATGCTGACACGGTCTGCTTCATCTTCATTCATTCCGAGAATACCTCCACAACATACTTTGATACCGGCATCACGAACAAAAGCGAGGGTATCCAGACGATCCTGGTATGTACGGGTTGAGATGATCTTTTCATAATGTTCTTCAGAAGTATCAAGATTATGATTATAATAATCCAGTCCAGCGTTTTTAAGTTTTTCAGTTTGTTCCAGATTAAGCATTCCTAAGGTTACGCATGTTTCCAGCCCAAGATTTTTAATGCCTTCTATCATGGCACAAATGGTCTCGAGATCGTGATCTTTCGGGGAACGCCAGGCGGCACCCATACAAAAACGTGTCGCACCTTCCGCTTTGGCAGCGCGTGCTTTTTCAAGCACTTTTTCAACGGACATAAGACGGTCTGCCTTAATTTTTTCTTCATGTTTTGCACTTTGTGGACAATAAGCACAGTCTTCGGGACATCCTCCACTTTTGATCGAGAGCAAGGTTGAAACCTGAATTTGCGTTGGATCGAAATTTAATCGGTGGGCAGTTTGTGCTTGGTAAATAAGCTCGGGCAACGGGAGCTGAAACAAAGAAGCGATTTCCTCCTTGGCCCAGTCGTGACGAATTGGAAAATGATATTTTGTCGCTAGTTTATGGCCTTGCTTATGTGACATTCATAAATCCTTGATGAATAAATTAGATATATGATTATGAAATCAAAATCATTATATATCGTATATTGTTGTAAAATTATATGAATATATATATGGAAAAATGGGATAAAAAAGGGTTTTGAACAAGGATAAGTGATTTTTGGGTCGTATAATTCCTGATTATATTCATGTGTAAGGATCGTAACTAAAAGTGACATAAGAGATTTTAAATGGATGAATGGATTATTACACAGAAACAAAAAGGGATAGGAATTTTAATATTAAACCGTTTCAAAGCTCTGAATGCAATTAATGATTTATTTCAGAGACAAATAATAACAATTTTAAAAAAATGGCAAGATGACCCTTCCATTCATGCTGTATTAATTAAAAGTAGTCAAAAAAAAGCTTTTTGTGCAGGTGGTGATATTCGCCAGATTGCCAATTTTGTACGAGAGGGAAATTATAAAAAAGCATTAAGTGTTTTCCAGCATAATTATCAGCTTGCATGTTTTGTTGCCCATTATGAAAAACCGATAATTTCCTTGATGGATGGAATTGCGATGGGGGGTGGGATTGGTCTGGGGTCATATGTTCCATATCGTATCGTTACTGAATGTTCAATTTTGGCAATGCCAGAAGTCATGATAGGGATTGTACCGGATGCAGGAACAAGTTTAATTTTTCAAAAAGCTCCAGGTTTTACGGGGTTGAGAGCTATGCTTACCGGGCAGCGTTTAAATGAAGAGGAAGCGATTCAGCTTGGTTTTGCTGATTATTTTATTTATTCGTCTGAATTGGAAACCGTGTTATCAGAATTGGAAAGTAATAATATAAAGCAAGTTTTGGCTCCTTACAAAAAAGAAAACCGAATTGATCATGGATTTCTGGGACAAATAAAACGAGTGTATGATGCCTCTTCAGTTGATATGATAATCGAAAGATTAATGGGGAGCGTGTATGAATGGTCAAGAAAAGATTTATTCTCTATTTTAAAGGCCTGTCCTTTTTCTTTAAGAGTTGCGTTTCAGGCATGGCATCGTAAATTATATAATTTCGAATCTGTTATTAAGCGTGATGAATGTGTGATAAACCATCTTATCCAACGGGCCGATTTTTTAGAAGGGGTGAGGGCTGCAATTATTGACAAGGATCATAACCCAAGATGGAATCAGGCGCCAATTTCAGAGTCCGATATTAATTCCTGTTTTGACTATTGAATTTAATAAAAATATCTAGTCATTTTCTCATACTACGGTTTACTATAGTCATTTTATAATTTCTGAATTAAAAATAAAATTGATAAGGAAAGCGTGGCACTATGAAACATTGGGATATTGAACGGGTTAACTGGGATAAATTTGACCCTTCATTAATAGATGCTGATATTGTTCCTTTGATAAAAACAGCGGCTGTTGTTGAACGAAATAGTGTAGACTATACGGTTTATTTGACTAATGTATTTGGTCATGATCCTGAATTGACAAAGCTTTTCAGTAAATGGGAAGATGAAGAGGTGCAACATGGTGAAACATTGGGACGATGGGCCATGATGGCTGATCCTGCTTGGGATTATCAGGAAAGTTATAAGCGTTTCAGAAATTTTTATAAAATTGACTTAAAGACGGATCACTCAATCCGTGGATCACAGGCGGGAGAATTTATCGCCCGGGCTATGGTTGAGGTTGGCACTTCATCTTATTACAGTGCCTTGGCAGATTATGTAAAGGAACCTGTCCTGAAGGAGATATGCAGACGGATTGCTGGAGACGAATATCGTCATTATAAATTGTTTTATGATTATGCTAAATTATATTTGAAATCTCAAAAGCTCTCCAGGTTGCAACGAGCCAGGATTGCCTTGGGTCGTATAATTGAAAGTCAGGATGATGAGCTTGCCTCGGCCTTTCATGCCACCAATGAGCCCCATGGAATGCCATATAATCATAAACGATGTATAGCCCTTTATATGGAAAAGGCCATGTCATTATATAAAATCCATCATATTGTCAGGGTGGTTAATATGGTTTGTAAGGTTATTGGGTGGATGCCTTCAGAAAAATGGCAAAGATATTTGTCTAAATTGATACTAATGATTATTAATAAACAACAGAAAGCCTATACCAAACAAGTTTTATCTATAATATAACAATTTTCTGAACAAGAGTGGGACATTAACAGGGATGGATTCTTTAAAGCTTGGTTTTTTTGATAATTTGATACATGAAGCAACAGCAGCGGTTATAACACGTGTGTTAGAGGCCCATGGAATAACGGATATAGAATTAATTACCGGTGAATGTAGGGATTTGATGCAGGAGCTGACTGCTGGGAAAATTGATTTGTTTGTAAGTGTATGGTTGCCTGATATTCATGCCGATATCATTCAATCCAATCCGAATTTCAAGGTGATTGGAAATCTTTATCAACCCTCTATCTCTTTTGCTTTGCCAAAAAAGTTTCAAGAACATGTGGGTTCTATTGATCAACTTATAACAGCTTCATTTCTTCATCGTGAAATCACGGTATGTGAAACTTTGCAGGTTTTCGCGAATAAAATCATGAAAGAATATGGTTTGATCGAGGCTGGTTATCAATTGAAATCTATTGCAGATGAAGAGACGTTGACTCATTATCAGGAAATAATCCACTCACAAGAACCCGAGTTAATGATGCTTTATGAACCGGCATTGTTCACGGATTCAGGAAATTTTTATCATCTGAGGGAACCCGAGAGTATTTTTATCCGGAAACAAAAAGCGGCCATGCTATTAAACCCCAATTGGATTCAGCGATTTGGGGGTGACTTGATTGATGAGCTTGAGGAAATGATGTTGGGTAATCAGATTGTTCAGTTCATGGAAAATGCAATACGCAATCAGGGGATGAGTGCCGATGAGGCGGCAGAAGCTTGGCAGCGTGGTAAATTGGTTGTAAGAGCATAATGGCCCATAAAAATGATCAGCAAGATTTGGGGTTGGCAAGGCAATATGAGGCCTATCCGTATCCCGAACGCAATCCAAAGGATGAAACCAAACGCTTATTAATAGGCAGTCCAAGCCATTTGAATGAAATTGATTATTGGGTATTTGGAGGATATCGTTCTTATACGCAATCATTAAGGATTTTGATTGCTGGTTGTGGAACCGGTGATGCAGCAATCATGGTGGCTCAACAAATGGCACGACACCAACGTTCTGGTGAAGTGATCTGTTTGGATCGGGCCGAGGCAGTTTTGAAAATTGTTAAAGAACGGGCAGCTACACGGAAATTGAATAATATTCGTTATGTTCAGGGTTCAATTCTTGAATTGCCAGATTTAAATCTCGGGTTGTTTGATTATATTGATTGTTGTGGTGTTTTGCATCATTTGCCTGATCCTGCTGCTGCCCTGCAAATATTAAGGGAACAACTAAATCCTGGCGGCGGGATGGGATTGATGGTTTATGCTCCCTATGGTCGTACTGGCGTTTATATGGTGCAGGAAGCATTATCCAAACTGACCTCTTTGTCAGATCCACCAGTAAAGCGTTTGGATGTTGCAAAAAGAATCATGAAGCATCTTCCATCGACTGCCTGGCTCAGATTTAATGGAAATTTTGGTGATCATTTAACTGGAGGTGACGCTGGTCTGTATGATCTTTTATTAAACCCGCGTGACCGATCCTATAAAATTGCCGAATTATGGGATCTGTTGGATAAAAATGAGTTGGCGGTAAACTGTTTGGTGGAGCCTGCGCGTTATGATCCTGCTTATTTAATAACAGATCCAAAGATCAGAGAAAAATTCAGGCAGTTTGATATAAGAACACAGGCTAGTCTGGCTGAATCTTTGGCTGGGAATATGTCAACGCATGTTGTGTATGTGCGTCGCGCGGAAGATAATATACAATTTGCTGATCCATGTGCCTCTGATTCAATTCCTTTTATGCGGGAAACGCCTGGAGAAATACTTGCCAATCAGATTTTACCATCCAATCTGCTTCCTTATTCTTTTGGAATGTTGACGATTATGCTTCCTTTACCTGCACAGGCACGCGGGTTTTTGGGACTTGTTGACAATCGCCGTTCGGTTGGAGAAATAATTGAGATTGTCAAAAAACGGGGTATTGAGGAACACCGTATTTTACCTTTGTGGAAGCAGACTTTTGAAATTTTACGAAGTATTAACCAGCTTTTTGTAAGATCTGCCGTTTAATTTATTTTATTGGAATCATCTATTATGAAATGTGCATTTTTATTCCCCGGTCAGGGAAGCCAATATGTTGGTATGGGTAAGGCATTGGCTGAAGCATTTCCAATTGCCAGAGAAGTCTATGAAGCGCTGGATGAAACGTTAAAGCAGCCATTATCCAAAATTATGATGGAGGGGCCTGTGGAAGCGTTGACTTTAACGCAAAATACACAACCTGCATTAATGACACATTCCATGGCCGTAATCAGGGTTTTGGAAAAAGAATTTAATATTGATGCCAATCATCTGGTTTCAATGGCAGCAGGACATTCCTTGGGTGAATATTCTGCTCTTTGTGCTGCCAATGTGTTTGATTTTGTTACAACTGTCAATTTGTTACGGACTCGCGGCAGTGCAATGCAAAATGCGGTACCGGTTGGTCAGGGAGCAATGGCTGCACTTATAGGCGTCACGATTGGACAGGTTCAGGATTTATGTAAACAGGCCACGCAGGAAAATTCAATTGTTGTAGTTGCCAATGATAATGGTGCGTCTCAGGTTGTGGTTTCTGGTCATATGGACGCGATTGAACGGATTATAGCCATAGCCAAGGAAGCTGGTATCCGTAGAGTTGTTAAATTGCCTGTGTCAGCACCATTTCATAGTCCGTTAATGGAACCCGCTGCCCGGGAAATGCGGGATGCCTTGGCTAAAACAAATCCCAAACCATTTAATTTTCCTGTTATCGCAAATATAACCGCCTGCCCTTATGAAAATTCTTCTTCTTTTGTCAGGGATTCATTGGTTAGACAAATAACAGGTTCTGTAAGATGGGAAGAAACTATGCGATATATGATTGATCAGGAAGTTGATTTTTTTGTTGAAGTTGGTGCAGGTAAGGTTTTGTCTAAAATCATGCAGCGTACTGCACGGGATAGCAAGGTTTGTTCTGTTGATACACCTGCAGATCTTGAAGAATTTGCAAAAATTCTTTCTGCTTTTTAAAAGAACACAAGGATTATGAAGATTATGTTCAGACTAGATAATAAGGTAGCGTTGGTTACTGGTGCCTCGGGTGGAATTGGTCAAGCGATTGCCAAGGCATTTGTTCAGCAAGGGGCAAGGGTTGTTTTGTCGGGAACCAGGGAAAACGTTTTAAGAGAGGTTCAAAAAGAGTTGGGTGAACAGAACGCATTTGTTCAAACAGCCAACCTCAAGGATCAGGAATCTTTAAAAGCGCTTATCCCGAATGCAGAGAGGCAGGCAAATGCACCTGTCGATATCCTGGTTAATAGTGCCGGATTAACGCGGGACAATCTTTCAATCCGAATGAAGGAATCGGAATGGTCCGAGGTTCTGGATGTGGATTTGTCTGTGCCCTTCCAATTATGTCAGATTGCGTTAAAGGGAATGGTTCGCCGGCGTTCAGGACGCATTATCAATATCGCTTCGATCATTGGGTTTATTGGTAATGTTGGTCAGGCCAATTATTCAGCTGCAAAAGGCGGATTAATCGCTATGAGTAAAAGTCTGGCGTTAGAAGTGGCGAAAAAAGGCGTTACCGTTAATGTTATTGCCCCCGGTTTTATTGAAACACCAATGACTGCCGTATTATCAGAAGAGCAACAATCTAGATTATTACAAAGAATTCCAAGAAATAGAATGGGACAGGTGGAGGATGTTGCATCCGCAGCTGTCTATCTGGCTTCTGAAGAGACAGATTGGGTTACTGGAACATGTTTGCATGTTAACGGTGGCATGTATATGGTGTAAAGATCCTTGCTTTGTGAACCATTTGAACATTTTATAAAATTATAATATTGCTTTTGCTTGGTTATTTGGGGGAAATGTGATATTTCCCCAATACCATTGTGATAAAATCGTATAAAGTTCTAAAAATTCTTTGGAACTTTGGTAATATAGTATAAACATGTAAGCTTTATAGCTGTAAAAGGACGAATATAATGAGTGAAATTGCTGACAAAGTAAAAAAAATTGTTGTTGAACATCTTGGTGTTGAAGAATCAAAGGTAACGCCTGAAGCTTCCTTTATTGATGACTTGGGTGCGGACAGCTTGGATACAGTTGAACTTGTTATGGCTTTTGAAGAGGCTTTTAATGTGGAAATTCCTGAGGATGCCGCAGAAAAGATTGCAACAGTCAAGGATGCTATCGATTATATTGAAAAACAGAAACAAGCATCTTAATTAAAAGTCTATAACATTATCGATTCATAAAACTTACAGGATAATTTAATGACGAGTACAAGTTCATGGCCACACCGCAGGGTAGTTGTTACTGGAATGGGGATTGTAAGCCCTCTTGGAATTGGTATCGATAATGTTTGGAAAAGACTTGTTGCAAGCGAAAGCGGCATTGACAAAATCAAAAGTTTTGATGCTTCACGTGTTGCTGCACGTATTGCCGGGGAAGTTCCTGAAGGTTCAAAGGGAGAGGGCAGGTTAAACCTGTCTGAATGGATCCCGGTTAAAGATTTAAAGAAAATGGACCGTTTTATTCAATTGGGTTTAGTGGCGGCTATTCAGGCAGTGGAGGATTCTGGCTGGACACCCAAAAATGAAGCGGATCAAATGGCTACCGGTGTCATGATTGGTTCAGGAATTGGTGGGCTGCAAACCATTTATGAAACCTCAATCAAGGTTAATGAAGGTCAGGCTCGAAAAGTTTCTCCGTTCTTTATTCCATCTGCCTTGATTAATTTGGTTTCAGGATATGTTTCCATCAAATATGGCTTTAAAGGGCCCAATCATGCGGTAGTGACAGCCTGTGCAACAGGAGTGCATGCTATTGGAGATGCAAGCCGTTTGATTGCGCTTGGCGATGCTGATGTAATGATTGCCGGAGGAGCGGAAGCGGCTGTATGTGAATTGGGTATTGCAGGGTTCTGTTCTGCCAGAGCATTATCCACGGGGTTCAATGATACACCTACAAAAGCGTCAAGAACCTGGGATAAGGATCGTGACGGATTTGTTATGGGAGAAGGTGCCGGTGTTCTTGTGTTAGAAGAATATGAACATGCGAAAGCCCGTGGCGCAAAAATTTATGGTGAGGTGGCTGGATATGGCATGTCAGGTGATGCGTATCATATCACTGCTCCAGCAGAAGGGCATGAAGGTGCTTATCGTGCAATGGCATCGGCCATTAAGCATTCAGGATTATCATTGGAAGATATCCATTATATTAATGCACATGGTACATCAACCATGGCGGATGATCTCGAACTTGAAGCTGTCGAGCGGTTGTTTGGGGATGCAAGCAAACATTTGGCAATGTCTTCAACAAAAACGGCTATTGGTCATTTATTAGGTGCAGCAGGTGCGGTTGAGGCGATCTTCTCTCTATTATCAATATGTAATAATGAGGTACCTCCCACTTTGAATCTTGATAATCCATCAAGGGAAAGTGTCATTGATCGTATAGCTCATACTGCCCAGCAAAGAAAAGTTGATGCCGCCCTATCCAATAGTTTCGGTTTCGGTGGCACGAATGCGAGCCTGATTTTTAAAAGAATATGAAAATTTACTAAGATATATCATGGGTTAAATTGTAATGCGTCGATTGTTATATGGGGTCAGTGCATTACTTGTATGCCTGCTTGCTGTATTCTTTTACGGAAAATATACCTATTTTGCTCCCGGTCCTTTGGATAATGCTAAAAATGTGGTTATTGCCAAGGGAAATGTCGCGGCAATATTAAACCAACTTCAGAAAGAAAAGGTTGTCACTCAATCCTATTGGGGCGGTTTTATTTTTCGTAGTGGCATAAAGCTGACAGATAAGGCCGGGACGTTACACGCGGCTGAGTTTTCTTTTCCAAAGCAGGCATCGATTCAACAGGTTATCGATATCTTGCGGTATGCAAAACCTGTACAGCATAAATTAACCATTCCAGAAGGGCTGACAGCCTATCAGATTACGAATTTGGTTAATGATGCCCCCTATATGACAGGACAGATACAGCCACCAGAAGAGGGAACGGTATTGCCCCAGACCTATGCCTATGAATGGGGTATGTCTCGTGAAAAGATGATATTCCGTATGCAACAGGCAATGCAGAAAAAACTGCAAAAAATCTGGGGTGAACGACAGGTTCTTGCTGAGATAAAAACGCAACAGGATTTGGTTACCCTTGCCTCAATTGTTGAGCGGGAAACCGCTTTAAAACGCGAACGTCCCTTGGTTGCCCGTGTATTTATCAATCGCCTGCATCTTGGTATGCGATTACAATCAGATCCCACAGTGATTTATGCCCTGACTGATGGAAAAAATGATTTTGATCGCAGGTTAACTCGACAGGATCTGGAAATTGTCAACCCATATAACACTTATTGGACCAGCGCTTTACCGCCTACACCAATATGCTCTCCTGGTGAAGCCGCTATGGAGGCTGTTGCACATCCTGCAGAAGGAAAAATATTATATTTTGTTGCAAATGGAACGGGTGGACATAGTTTTTCAACAAGTCTTGCAGAACATAATCACAATGTTGCCGCAGAGAAAAAAAGATAGTTTTTAAAAACTATCTTTTAAAATATAGTATGGTTTTTTTATTTTCTGGATTTTGAAGGGGCGGGCAAATTTTCAGATTTAATATTATGTGATGAGGAGCCTTTTTGTGGGGCAAGGTCAATCGCACCTGAATCATCATTGGTATTGGCATCGCCATTATCATCCTCTACATTATGATTTTTGGATGATTTTTTTTCAGGTTGGACATTTTTTGCCATATTTGAATATTTGATCAGGATTTTACGCAGACGGTTTGCCGCTGGATTATTAACGCGCATTGCCATGACAATATCTTCTGGTCCCACAATCTGGTTATAATATTTATGATTGGCACTACTGTTAATTTTTAATTTAGATCCTTTTAGAGAGGCTCCGACAAATAATCCTGATGCTTTTTGCAGGTTATAAATATCGGCTGTATCCTTGTTGGCATCGCTACTGGATTTTGCTGCTGTTGCAGAGGCACTGGCTCCCATTGTGAATTGGCTGTCCAACAATTTGCGCAAACTGCGTTCGTTCATGATGAAAAGCATGACTTCTGTATTTTGTACACCAAGCTGTATACCAAAAGAGCCACTTGACATTTTGTAAAAAGCAGGACTGGACCAAGAATTTCTTGCATCCCTAGAAAGAAGCACACAATCTCCCCCGGAGCCTCCAAACACGAGGGAGATATGTGTAATATTTGGGCAAATCATCACTGCCCTGGCGTTTTTTAAACGGGTATAGACACGGCTGGATGTGGGAATATTTGCAAAGACATCCTCAACTGTTAAAAGAGAATGGTCCACAATAGATTGTACTTTGTCAGTTTTGGCCTTGGCATGCTGAAGAGAAAATATTGACAGCATTGAAAAGCAAAACATCGTACCATATTTAAAGATGAAATTATTTTTCATAGGATTAAACAATATAGTTCAGGTTTGACGAAAAAGAAAAGACAGATCGGTAGTTTAACATAAAAGCGATTTATGATAAGAATATATGAAGTGTTTTCGAGAGGATATCCGAAATTCCTGGAGCTGCGGTTAAAATAGGTGTCATTTGATGAAGGCCACCATTTTCCAAGAAAGGTGAAATACAGGCACCAGCTTCTCTAAGCAAAACGAGTGCTGCCGCCACATCCCATAAATTAATGGCCATTTCAAAATGTCCATCAAGTCTACCGCTCGCAACATCGACGAGGGACATGGTGCCAGAACCCAAAGTGCGAATCATTGCGCCAGTTTTTAAGATAGCTTCTGCATTTTTTAGAAATTCATCGATTTTACTGACGTGACTCCAGCCCAGTTCAATCATGGATATTTTTGGATCTTTAACATCGGAAACATGAATGGGCTTTTCATTCATGAATGCCCCTTTTCCTAGACGGGCAGTATAGAATTCGTTTACGCATGGAGCTGCAATAATACCGAGAGTGGGAACATTTTCTTCCATAAGGCCAAGAGAAATACACCACCGATTTCTGCCACGTGCATAGTTTGATGTTCCATCGATAGGGTCGACAATCCATCTTAACGACCCTGAACGTGTTTCCCCCTTTTCCTCTCCTTGAAAACCATCTTCGGGAAAGAGGGATTGAATTGCTTTTGAAATATAGGTTTCGATCTTGCCATCTGTTTCGGTCAACCAGTCTTGGGCATGTTTGAGGGATCCTTGGGGTCCCCCTGGACTGGGCCGCATTTGTAAGGCAATTTCAGATGCATTTTTGACAATTTCTTGTGCAGCTATAAAACGACGTGAAAGTGCGTCACTCATAATTGGTCTTAACCTTAAATGATTGAATGAATTTAAATCATATGATTATAGTGAATTTTATCAGAAATATTTAATTTTTTATAGAATCAGATTATTTACTATTTTAAGATAAAAACCTGATAAAGATGAAACGTATTATTTTTATTTAAAAAATAAGGAACAAATTATGTCTCAGGAAGTTAATTTGGTTGCTATACTGGAAATTGATGAAGGGGCCTGGTCAAAAATTTCAGATGCTGTGAATGTGTGTGTTTCTCGTTCAAGAGAGGAAAAAGGAAATCACAGCTATACAGCCTATTTTCAAAGTGACAAGCCTAATAAAATTGTTTTTATTGAATGTTGGGCAAATCAACAGGCTTTGGATGCGCATTGCGAAACGGAACATTTCCAGAATCTGATGCGCGTGGTAAAACCTTTTGCTGTGAAACCCCTTGAATTACTGAATTTAATACCCGCAAAATAAATTTGTATTTCTGATGTCGATTTTTGAAACGGATATATGGCGCATTGGTATTGTCAAGGCACCGGTTGAGGATGTGATAGCTTGTGATATTTGCGATATTCATTGGATAAAAGAGGAGGATACGTTCAAATTTCTTGCTGATCCTTTTGGCCTCTATAGAGATAATAAACTATATGTTTTTGCGGAAGCATATGATTACAGAGATCGTCATGGCCGTATAGAGGTATTAATTCTTGATCAACAGCTTTCACTTATTGATCGAAAAATTGTATTGGAGAAACCCTGGCATCTATCCTATCCAATGTTAATTGAGGATCAGGGATTGGTTTACATGCTGCCAGAGGCATACAAATCAGGTGAAACCAGTTTATATAAAGCAGTTGAGTTTCCATTTCATTGGGAGAAGGTATCCTCTTTTTCTTTTCCTGAAGTGGCCATTGATCCGACTGTATTATTTTATAATGATTTATGGTGGATGTTTTATACCCCTGTAAGGGAAGGGTTAAGTCGGCAAAGCGTTTTATCTGTTGCCTGGTCGGAAAGTCTTACAGGAACATGGCATTCTCATTCACTTAATCCCGTAAGGATTTCCCCCTCAAGTGCACGTCCTGGTGGTAATGCAGTCATTACATCTCAGGGTATTATTTTACCGACACAGGATTGTAGCCTGACGTATGGAGGGGGACTGACATTTTTAAACATTATTGAATTAACCCCTGATCAATTTGAAGCAAGAATTACAGGCCAGTTCAATAAAGGTTCAATATTTGGCGAATATAATCAAGGGGTGCATACATTAAGTAAGGCTGGCCCCTATAGTCTGATAGATGGCAAAAAAATACTTAGACAGCCTGTGAGGCGTTTCTTGATTGACATGCGATATCAAATACATGGAATATTTTAAAAAGCTTGGAATATTTATTGATTTTTTGATTTTAAACCAATGAAATGTGTAAGAATTGATTTAGTTTGATCGGTCAGACATCAAATTATTAACCAAATGGAGATCATCAGGTTTATCCACATCCACGGCAGCCTGCCCCCAGGGTATAATTACAAAATGGATCTTAACCTTGGTTAATTTGAAAATTCTTTTTTTAAGTGCTTTTCTAGTCAAGCGATGCAGGATATATCGCAAGATTATCGAATATCCCAATAGCAAGCCCATTTTTACTGGACTTTTGCGATAACTTTCCAATTTTTGCCAAAGTTTCGCGACTTGAATGGACCTTGGTGTTCGAAACATAAAAATATTGCAACCAGAAAAAGAACCGTCAGCCAATTTGATGTAAGTTCTTTTTGTGTTTGGAACATCTTTTTCAATCTGTTCCTTTAGGGCGATACCAACAGCAAGGTCACATTGTGAGGCCTCCGCTTCCTGTATGAAATATTCCACCCATTCCGGTTGAAGTAAGGGGTTATCAGCGGTTGTTATTAATAGGGGGGTTCCCAACGCTTGAATGGCTTGGATGATGCTTGCACTTGGACCAGGACAGGTGGGAAGATACTTAATAAAGTTGGGTAGAATATTCCTAACAACCTCGAACTTTTCAATTGAAACAGCAATTTTATTAATGGATTCTATTTTTGCAAGGGTTTCGGTAACATATTCGATCATTGGTTTTCCCAATACGGGAATAATCGCCTTGTGCGAAACGTGAGCATGCAAAGCCAAAGGATCTTGTTTCCCTTGCCTTGACCCAGCCAGAATTAAAGCATTGATGGGTTCACGTTCCATAATGGCCCCAATTCCTTTTAGGCTGCTTTTTGAGTGTGTTGGGTGCAATCTTTTTTATGCTCCCGAAAATTAGATCCTGCGGGACGATCACGTGGAGGAGCCCCGGTTTTTAGCATAACCCAAGGATAATGTTCTGCTTCTTTCACAGTATATCCCATGTTAAATACAGTTGGGCTCCGTGGGCGTGCCTTGGCATCTTCATAATAGGTACCGAAGACTTTATCCCAAAAATAGTTGGTAATACCAAAGTTTCCCTTTTCATAATGAAAGTGGTGTAAAACATGAACCTGTTTAATATGACTTACATACCTGGATTTTGGTTTATAATTCAAATGTTGAATGCAATGAAAAAATTCATAAAAACATGACATGTACACAGCTGTACCAATAGAGGCAAAGAAACCGCAAAATCCACCAACTAAATATCCCAAGCCGCCCCCAATGATAATGATGGTTGGTATGGTATTCAAGGGTGATCCAAATAATACATTTAAAAGATGGGGATCCTGATGATGATCAAAGTGAATGCGTTTCCATAGTGAAGCCGACCATTTCATTCTGTATAGTAACGAAACATGCATGATCCAGCGATGGATAATATACCAGATTAATGGAAAACCAAATATCATGACGATAATTGAACTTAAGACAGGAACCCATCCATTGAACGTGTAGCAGACGGCGACAATACATCCAATAATAAGGATGAAATATAATAGGATGGTTGGATGCGTCAAATAGGCCACCCATAATTGTTTTAGTCCCATTTTACCTAAATCGTAACTACGTCCGGAACGTAGGTCTTGATTGCGCATAATTTGAAAGATAGATTGGTTGCTCATTGTTTTTCTTCAACTGATAGAATGATAGTGCATGTAGCTAACATAAAGACAAGGAAGGCAGAAAGTGAAGCCACTGGGGCGGGTATAGTTCCTGCTTTCCCCAAAGCATGCAGGACTTCTTGGAATATAATAAATAACAATCCATATCCCAAACAATAGATGGGGATCCAGCTACGTAACCCGGCACGTGGCGGGATGTAGGTCACAAGTACAGTAATAATTAGCATCATGATAAAAGTAAAGGGTAAACACAATCTTCCCCAAATTGTTGTTTTTATATAATTCGTAGGCATTTTGAAAGGTTGTTGATATGATAATTCTAGAACCATATTATGGATGGATTGTGGCATTGATTTTGAAGATAGTCTTATAAGGGTATGTGGTGTCAGGTTAATATTCCATATTCTTTCTTTTTCATTTGTTAATTCATGAAATTTTAATGGAATATCCGGTTTGTTTTGCAGGAATTTTGCATGAGAGAAAATCCATTGGTGGTTTTTATGAATGACTTCATCAGCAATAAGCACCGAGTCAATATGAGATAAATCACGACGCTTGATGATCGTCAGTCCTGTAATTTTATTTCCTCCATAGGCAATATGATCAATATTGATGATATCAAGATTGCTGTAAAAATAGAAATTATTTTCTTTTTCGGGATGCGGGTTGGTTTTGTTCCACCATGTTGCCAGATCCAGTTCCGTTTTGGGTGTAATTTGGTCAGACATAATAAAACATAGAAAACTTAGCAATAGCGTAACAGGTATTAATTTTTTTATCAGTCCCCATGTCGATAGGCCTATGGATCGTAGGATGGTTATCTCATTGTTGATTGTCAATTGAGTGAGGGCGATCAAGAAACCGATAAGGGTACTTAAGGGTAAAACAGAATTAAAAAGTAAAGGTAATTTCAGCATCATGAAATGAACAACCCCTTTTAGCCCAAGTTGTCGTTCCAAAATGGAAGAGGTTTGTTCCAATAGGGTTAAAACCTCCATGATTGCTGTTAAAATAATGACAGTAGTAAAAGTCGTTGCTAACAAGCGACTGGATAAATAAAAGGTTAATACATAACGTTTCAATAATTTTTTCATTATTTATCCGAAGACTTTGAAAAGTGTCTTAACAAATTGCGAGAGGTAAGGAGAAAAGGATTGTTTTTTAAGAATAGACAGCCAAAGCAAAAAAACAAGAATATAAAAAATGGTAGCCATAAAGCGACAAAAGCATTGTCATGTCCGTGTGAAACAAGGGTTAAACCCAGTTGTTGAATATGATCATAGGCAACAAGAATGATTGCCGCGATTCCAAGACCTAAATTTCTTTTACGACGTTTTGGTGTAATGGCTAAGGCGACAGCAAGAAAAGGAATGGCAATAATTGATAAGGCGCGGACTAAACGAAAATGAAATTCAGCCTTTATATCTAAAATTGGGATGTCTTGATAGGTATGGTGCTGAATTTGTTCATAGAGATTTGTCAGGGTTAGTTCGCGTTCATCGCTGCCTCTTTCCCTAAAAATGTTTTTCTTGTTTGTGTTTTGTATTATTCGTGAAGCATTGGAAAAATCTGTTATATTATTGTTGTTATTCGGATTTAATGTAAGATTTTGACCATCATAAAGGGTCAGCATTATTTTTGAATGATCGGCCAGTGAATAAAAATTCCCTTTATCGGCCAGAATAATTTGTTCAACCAGTTGTTTTTTATCATTTAATTTTGTTTGTCTTATGAAGATTCCTGAAAGCTGGGTTCCGTTTTGGCTAGCTTTGTCAACGATCATAACAGTGTGGTTATTGGGTTGAACAATCATATGGCTTTGAATATGGGGTGCCCATCCAGCATGAGAGGCATAAAAAAAAGCTGCGCGAAAATCATATCGGGCATATGGCTGAATATAACCATATAATATTATACAAAAAAAACTGACGGCAATACCACTTATGATGTAAGACCGTGTACATTGAAAAAGGGATTTTCCAGCATTTAATAGTGCATCAATTTCATTATTAAGATTTAACTGACGAATACTTGAAAAAATTGATACGCAAAAGGCTGCCGGAATGGCAAGACCAAGATAATGAGGGATCAGATCTGCCAGCAAGCCAAGAAAAGTACTGAGGGGGCTGCTGTCTGCCGCTAATAGGTCAAGTAATACAAGCAATCTTTCCAGCATCAAGGCGGCAAGGATAACTCCAAGAGAAACAATAAAACTTGGGAGAGCTTGCGCAAAAAGATAGGAATCCAACATCTTGATGTGGATTGTTAATAAAAATCTGGTCAAACTCTGGTTTTTTAAATGAAATTTCAACAAGGATTTACTGAAAATAATGATTTATATAAAAGGAATGGGTTTGAGAAAAATCACCATTTTTATCTATAAAGCGTACCGTTGAAAATGTATGAAAGTGATCATCCAATTTTTCAATTACGATTTTACGCCAAGCGGCTTGGTGATACGGACGGTTTGAATTTGAAGAGGCCGAAGCAATTCCCAGCATCGGTATATTGGTGTTAAGAAATTTTCGGGTAATGGTACGATGGACATGCCCAAAAAGAATAATCTCGACACCCTCTTCATATAATATTTTTTGCAATTTTTTCCTGTCTTTTAAGGCCTTTCTTTCCGAAACAATTCCTGATACAGGGGGATGGTGCAAAATCACAATCCTGAATAAATTATCTTTTTTAAGTTGTTGGAGTGCATATCTGATTTGATTCAGCTGATAATTTCCAACCTGGCCATTTGCAAAAAAGGGAGGCGTGGGAACAGCTGTATTAATGCCAATGACAGCGATAGAACCATAACGGGTTATGATAGGGTAATCGTCATGATTGTAAGCATGTGACCAAGGTGACCAGAAAGCGTAGCTATTGTGCCATTGTGTTTTAACAAGCGCATCATGATTCCCTGGGATAATATTTATATTTTTAAAAGGAAGATGATGCAACCAGTCAGCTGCCTGTTTAAATTCCTCAGGCAGAGCCAAGTTGGTGAGATCTCCCGATATCAACAAAAGATCGGGAGATTCTCTGGAAATATCGTCAATAATGATATCAAGTCTCTTTTTTTGCAAAGAAAGGCGTCTTTTTTTCCAGGACAGAAAACTTAAAAATCGTTTATTGACAAGGGATAATTTCGGAAATTGAATGCTTTCCAAGGGAAGATGAATGTCCGAAATATGGGCAATTGTAAAGCGTTTCAAAAGAGACTATCCTTAAATATATTCTATGCTATTTTATGTAACATACTTGAAATCATGATAATATAGTTGATTTTTGCACAATTTTTTTCATAAAAGAAGCAAATGGGAAGGAATGATAACATCAAAACTATAAAAACGTTTATTACTCCTCATATTAAATTAAAACAAGATACTATAGAATGTTAGAAGCAATCCGTGAATCAGAATATTGCCTTAATTAAAAATCCTGTCAGTCGATTAAATCAGAAAGAGGATAAGGAATTTACAGATTTTGCCTTGAACTGGTTAGGTGAAAATTATTCTACGCCACGAACTGTTGATGATATGATGCAAACGTTAAATCGTTTTGTCGCAACAGGAGTTGATTGTATCATTATAGATGGTGGGGATGGCACGATTAGTCATGTCATGACAGCTATTTATAGCTGTTATCCACATGATAAATTGCCAAGCCTCATTATTCTTCCTTCAGGAAATACAAATTTAATAGCCAAGGATATTGGATTCGGTATTCGGGGAATCAATGCTCTTAAGCGTATCAGGACTTTGGCAGAACGTCAGCGATTGCATTTTATGGTTCAGCATCGTCATGCATTAAAAATTGAATGGTCTGATCCCTCTCGCCCGCCTGTTTTGGGAATGTTTCAAGGTGCAGCGGCATTTACGAAGGCTATTCAGATTGCACATAATCCGACGATTTTAAAAAATTTTCCTCATGATGGTGCTGTGGCAATCACCATTATAACGTCTTTACTAAAATTATTTTTTTCAAAAACACGGGATTTGTGGCTTAACGGTAATGTATGCTCTTTTTTCATTGATGAAAAGAAATCATATCAGGAGAATTGCTTTTTGTTTTTATCGACGACTTTACAGAGCCTATCTCATGGAATGTGGCCGTTTTTTAACCGATATGCAGGGGATGATAGTCTTCATTATTTGAATGTTAAAGCACGTCCTCCACATCTGTTGGCGGCATGTTTCGCCTTATTAAGAGGTAAAACGCCGGAATGGTTATTGAATGATCCTAATTATCTTAGTGGTACCGCCAATAAAATAAAACTGTCAATCAAAGAGGATATTATTCTTGATGGAGAACAGTTTGATACAGGCGAGGATCATTGTATCCTTCTTTCGACCGGTCCCAAATTTTCGTTTGTCCGTTTATAGATAATGTCGGCTGTTTATGTCATCATCCTTGTCACAATTATTAGCCACTTCATTTGATCAGCATTCTGTTCCAGAATCTGTTACCGCCTTCGTTAAACAGATCATAGGAGATCGGCAACCCATAGGTGTTATCTATTACGGTTCTTCTTTATGGAAAAAAGAACTGACAGGTTTGCTTGATTTTTATGTTGTTTGTCAAAATTTGTCTGATTGGTATCCGGAAGATTGTTTTAAAATTGTGATTAATTATTGTCTACCTCCGAATATTGAATATCATGAATGGAGTGAGGGGAATGTTAATTTAAGGGCCAAAGTTGCGATATTATCAATAGATCAATTTCAAAAAGCTACTGCTTTACAATCCATTGATACAACGATGTGGGCGCGTTTTTGTCAGCCTGTTAAGATTCTTTGGTGGAAGGATGAAAAAGGAAAACAGGCATTGTTGGATTGTCTCATAAAAGCGGTAAATACAGCTATATGGTGGGCCACTTTTTTGGGGCCAGAATATGGGACTGCGGAAAAATATTGGTGTTCATTATTCCGTCATACTTATGATGCTGAGCTAAGGGTGGAATCAAATAATCGTCCAATGTTGATTTTGGAAAATAGAGAAGATTACTTTAAGCAACTTTTAAAACTGGGCTGGCAAAAAGCAGGAATATCCTATAACGAGACAAAAAATTATTTTCTATTTCCATCTGTGTCAAAGGATCAACGAGAATATGCTAGAAAACGCTGGAAGATTCGGAAAATATTGGGTCGACCCTTGAATATTTGCCGATTAATTAAGGCCGCTTTCACGTTTGAAGGGGGGGCGCAGTATATTGTGTGGAAAATTAATCGACACCGTGACATTAATCTTGAGTTGACAGCGTTCCAAAAAAAATATCCCCTTATAAATGCACCCTGGATATTATTCAAATTATATCGACAGGGTTTATTCAAACGATAAAGATTTTAATTAAGAGTTAGCCCTACATCTTTAGCCGCCTGAATGTAGATTTGAACTAGTCGGTCAATCTGTTCTTCTGTATGGGCCGCGGCGATACTCGCTCTTAATAAAGGTCTGTTATCTGGTGTAGCGGGAGGCAGGCTAAGATTAATATAAGCCCCCAATTCTAACACCCTGTTCCAGAAATGAGCAGCCTGAGGTAATTCATTCAAGATGACAGAAACAACAGAGCTGATATCTGGACCAGTTTGAAAACCAGCATTCTGTAATGCATGATAAAACCGGGAGGCATTATTCTTTAGTTTATTTCTCAATTCAGGACGGTTAGCGATGATTTTCAAGTTTTCACGTGTTGCGGCGATTACTTCGGGAGGTAAAGAGGCCGTAAACATGTAGGGTCTGGTACAAAGACGTAATTTATCCATTTGTGGATAATCGGAAACACAATATCCTCCAACAGTACCCAAGCTTTTAGAAAAAGTTCCCACGATGAAGTCAACGTCTTGTTCCACGTTTTCACGTTCTGCAATTCCTCGACCATGTTCACCAAAAACACCAAAAGAATGTGCCTCATCAATCATGAGATAAGCATTTTCCTCTTTCTTAACCTGGATAAATTCTTTGAGGGGAACGATATCTCCAAACATGGAGTAAACTCCTTCCACAACAACCAGTTTAATACCGTTTATATTGCCAACTCGGCGTAATCTCTTACGTAAGTCGTCAGCGTCATTGTGTCGGAAACGTATAATTTGTGCCTGACTGAGTCTGCTGCCATCATAAATACTGGCATGACAGTCCGCATCCAAGAAAAGGTAATCATCCTTACCGGCAAGAGTTGATACCATGCCGAGGGTTGCTTGATATCCTGTTGAAAAAACCATGCAGGAACAACGGTTGAAGAACTGAGCCAGCTCTTGTTCGAGTGATTGATGTAAGGAATAAGAGCCATTGGCAATTCTGGATCCCGTTGTTCCAACACCATATTGCATAGCTGTTTCAGCAGCTGCTTTTCGTGCCTCTTCGGATTGACTGAGGCCTAGATAATTGTTTGTTCCAAAAAGAAGTGTTTCTTTCCCGTTGATAGTACCAACTGTTGCAGAAAGTGTTTTCTCGATTGTAACCCCAAACGGATTGTGCGGGGCAAAGGAAATAAGTTGGCTGAAAGCAGTTTCAAGTGGCTTGAATTTTGTAAATATATCCATAGGAGAGAGCTTTTATTTAAGGGAAACGATAGCATCTGCAAGATCATGAATCGTTCTTACGTCTGTCAGGCGATCCAAGGGAACGGATACGTCTAGTTTATCTTCAATTTCCATGACGAAATTCATGACAGCAAGAGAATCGAATTCCAAATCTTCAATAATTTTGCTGTCTGGTGAAATGTTTTTGGGAACTTTTGGGTTTTCTAATAATGTATCAATAATTATTTTTGAAATTTCTTCAACCGTTTCAGTCATAGTGTTACCTTGTTAAATATCAATATTTGAACGATTATGACTGATTGGATGACATTTAACGCAATCAGTCGCATATCCTAAGGAAAGAATTGATTTATTGTAAATAGCTTTTAAATTCTGTTCAAGAGGCCATAAAATTTCATTTCATACCTGAATTTTTAAAAATGAAATCCGAATTCTCCTTTTAAAAGCATTTGTCTTGCTTTTGCCCGTGTCAATTTTCCAGAGGAGGTTTGCGGCAGGCTATGTGGAGGGACTAACAGGACAGATACTTCTACACCATTTTGTCTTCTAAACAGACTGGTCATATCTTCTTGAAGTCTTTTTCTTTCAGACTCATCAATGGCACGGCATTGGACAAGTGCAACGACAGTTTCCTGATTATTCTTATCAACCGAGAATACAGCGACATCGCGGCTTCTTAGCGAGTTAAAAGCATGTTCAGCCGCCCATTCCAAATCCTGGGGCCATATATTTCGCCCATTAATGATAATCAAATCTTTTTCGCGTCCAATTATGACAATTTCGTTATTTAAAATATAACCTAGGTCACCTGTTTTTAACCATCCTTCTTTGTCAAGAACGGCTTCTGTTTCTTTTTCTTTATTGAAATAACCTTTCATAAGGCTTGGGCCTCGCACGTAAATGCTGCCCGCTATTCTTTCAGGAAGAATATTTCCATTTTCGTCCCGTATTTCAATTTCATGATCAGGAAGTATCGGACCACAAAGAGTAAAAGTCCTGGTTGTAACGCAAGGATCATTGGAAGGTTTTGCTATACCTGTCGTTTCAAGAAGGGGCAAATCAATAGTATCGGTTTTAAGTCCCTCTCCCAAAGGTGCGAATGAAAGGGCTAATGTCGCTTCCGCCATACCATAGCTTGCGACAAAAGCTTTTGAATCAAAACCATATTTTTGATATTGTTCGGCAAATTGTTCTAAAATATGAGAACGTATCATATCTCCGCCAATACCTGCCGCACGCCAAGAGGATAAATCAAGTTCTAGGGTTGAAGAAGGCATACGGCGTGTACAAAGTTCATACCCAAAAGATGGACTATAAGATAGGGTCCCTTTGTTACGACTGATCAGATCCAACCAGACATGTGGACGCCTTGCAAAATCCCTGGTAGGCAAAAGATCAATGGTTAACTGGCATGTCATAGGGGTTAGAAAAAATCCAACCAGTCCCATATCGTGATACAGGGGTAACCATGAAACGCATCGGTCTCCTGTTTCTTTTACTGCCAATCCATAATATGAGATTGCATGAGCATTGGCCAAACAGGCTTTTTGGGTGACAGCAACCCCCATAGGAAAGCGAGTGCTTCCTGAAGAAAATTGAAGATAAGAAAGATCATCAGCCTGAATAACTGGTAATTCTATGGCGCTATTAACTTTTATTTCTTTTAGCTGGGCAGGACTTCCTCCGAATAATAAGGGAAATTTTTCAATAATTTCCCGCGTCCAGCTTTGAATTGTTTGTGGAATAATAACCGCTTTTGCGGAAGAGTTTTCAATCATTCCCCGCAAGGTGTTGATATAAGAAGATTTTCCAGCAAAAGCAACAGGCAGAGGCATTGGGGCGGGAACAATACCTGCATATTGGCAGCCAAAAAAGATACGGCTAAAGTCACTGTCACTTTCTGCAACAATGGCCAGGCGATCGCCTTTCTTTAGTCCCAAGGTCAAAAGTTGCTTGGCAACATGTATAGCTTGTTGTCGCAGGTCAGAATAGGGTAATGATTCTAATAAAACTCCCTTGGCTGAATAAAAATTAATACCGCTTTTTCCTTGAGCGGCGTAATCTAAAGCCTCAGAAAGAGAAACAAAATCACCAAAACGTCGTTTAAGACCAGAATCCGTTGGTGTTGGATGTTTGTTTATGTCCACAATTAAAATTCCACCAAGTTTTTTACAAAACAGTATATATAAATTGCTTTTGTTAAGTATACCTAAAGATAAATAATAATCACTTCATTATGATTATAAAAGAGCAATCCTGTTTGGCTGTTGCCAAACATATTGTGTATAGAAGCTTTCTACAAATGAAGAAAGTATTTTTTGCAACATGTAAAACTCATTGTTATGGTTATGTATTTACGTTTAATAGGGCTTATAATAAAAAACAATCTTGTTTTTAAAAAAAAATAAAGATTTCGCAAGTTTTTTATGCAAATATACATTCATATGAAACAGTTTTTTTTAAAACCAGATCTGTTTTGGACTGATTGTTGTCTTGTTAATCAAATCCCATTATTGCAATCAGTTTAAATGAATGAACAGCGTTTTATGTATGTATAATACTTTATATACTAACAAGTGGGAAATATATTTCATTTTCAGTATGAAAATAGTCAATTTTTTAAAAGAAAAGAAGTAAACTTGATATCTTATTCTATAAATTGTTAAATGAGCGGATTTACATTGTTAATTAAAAACGGTTTTTTAGATTAAAAAAGGATTTAAAATTAAAAACAAAAAAATAAAATTTAGGGGTTGATTCTTAGATTTAAATTGTATAGATAAGATCACACAGACATTGAGAGAACAAAAGGTTTTTGATGTGTTTTACGGTTTTGTTCATTGACAATTGTATAGGATGAGAAGGGGATATGCTGGTGGCGTATTGGTTGTAGTGTT
>NZ_JACFPQ010000004.1:0-186446 GCF_016101925.1 Commensalibacter sp. M0268
TCGTCAGGCTCATAACCTGAAGGTCAGAGGTTCAAATCCTCTCCCCGCTCCCAATAACTTCCACTCAAAATTGCTATATCATCACTTAAACAAATTTTACTTGTCATATCAGTTTAAAATTTAATTTGATATTTATATATTGCTTGTTAATTGCTTTTAATTTGCAGGTCTGGTTCATTAAAAGAATATTATTTTTCTGCAAGTCAATTCTATGAAAGGAGATTATGACTCAAAAAAAAACTTACAATTCTATTAACCAGACTTGGTTTAAAATTCTTTTTTTGTTTCATTTTAGTTTTTTTTACAGTGTTTACTATTCTAAATGCGTTTTTTCACAGACTTATTCTGATCATGAAATTGATACATTAGACCAAAATGGTAAAAGTGTACCTTACGATTCAGATGGTGAATTATTTTTCCATAAATTAAATGAAAAGTTGGATCCTCATGGTGTGCAGTTTGCTTTAAGCTGGACAGGTGAAACAGCAGGTATTGTAAGGGGAGGACGTAGAAAGGGTGTCGATTATGCACATCAGATTGCTTTTTCAGTTGATATGGATTGGGAGAAAATTGCAGGTTTTAAAGGGTTTTCAACTCATGCGATGATTTTAAATCTAGCTGGGCGCAATGCCAGTTCCGATTATGTTGGGGATTCACAAATTCAGGCCCAGGAAATATATGGGGGTGGATATGACCGATTATTTCATATGAATTATATTTATATTGAACAACAGTTATGGAAAGATCAGGTCAATATTCGTGCAGGACGGTTAAGTGTTGGAAATGAATTTGCATCAAGTCCATTCGCATGTCAGTTTATGTTAATTGCAACTTGTGGTCAACCCAGGAGTATTCAGTCCCAACAAGGTTTCACACCCTGGCCTGGAACTGTTTGGGGGATTAGATTTTTATTTCATTTAACAAAACAAAGTTACTTCCAATTGGGTGCTTATGAAAGTTCTCCATGGGGAACCGGTAAAGGGGGTGTCGCAGGTTTTGACTGGAGTACGAATGCTGCAACAGGTGTTTTTATACCAATTGAATACAGTTATAACTCTGAATTTGGTAAAGATAATTTAACGGGATATTATCATATAGGTGCTGGTCTTGATACCAGTCGTTTTCAAACCTGGTCTGCACAGGCTGTAAAAGGAAATAAAAGAGATAATCGCAGTCAATTTTGGGTTATGATGGATCAGATGATTTTTCGTAATGACCCCAAGAAAGATCATGGATTATATTTAATTTTGAATTATGGACATGATTCAACAACAACTTCTACATTTAAGGATCTTTATAATGTAGGTTTTATTAATAAGGGATTTTGGAAGAAAAGACCCTATGACCAAATAGGTTTCATGTTTACCTATTATACAGTGCCTAAGAGTTTAAAATATGCACAAAAATATCAAATGACGCAATTGTCTTCCCCTTTTAATGCGAAGGTTTTGTCATTATTGAATGGTGCACCCGCAGCACAGACAAATTCTGCTTTGTTTGAATTGAATTATGGTATTTCTGCTTATCGGGGTGTTATGGTCATGCCAGTTGTCGAATATTTTCATCATGTTGCTGCCACTAAAGCCTACAAAGATGCTTTTGTTATTGGGTTAAAAACCAATATTAATTTTTAGAAAATTTATTCAGAGGTTTTTGTTCAATCTATACTTATAAGATGTGAAATCCTTGTATCGTTTCATTATATTGTAAATTAATGAATAAATAGGTAATAATTTGTAGTGCGTATTTTTATTTTCCCTTTAATATAATGTATAATTAATACAGTTTAAAATTTACTGAAAAAAGGTGGTTTTTCTTTAATGAAACAAAAAGGAAATAGATTGATTTTGGGGATAATTGGGGGATTGATGGTAAATTCAATGATTCCGTTCTTATCTTGTTTCGCACGTCACCACCATCATCACCATGTTCCCCCTCCAAAGACGGTTGAAAAAAAAGAAGATGAAAACACGCCGCAACAAACGATTAAAGACGTGGATTCCATTCCTTCAACCATCAGGCAAAAAATGCAGGGGAATCAAAGGGTTGAACATTATCAATCTTTAAAACAGGAAAACAAGCCCGCCTTGTTACTTCCCAATCATTATACAAGGGGTGATAAAGGCCATTTGAATGCTGAACAAGGTTGGGTGAACAGTAAACGTCAACGTGGTCATCATGATATTGGTATTAATGCACCGCTTCCTCAAACAGCGGATCCAACTCAAAATAAAACACGTAACGTTTTTCGTAGAGCAATGCCGATATATGAACCAAATTATTAAACGTTCATGAAACAATATTTAATTTTTCGGCAATTGCTTTTTTAGCCTGATTAATGGTTTCTTCAATGGGTTGTGTATTATTGTCAATATCAATAATGGGGGCACCATTATAGGTTAACTGTTGTAATGTTCCAATTTTTTTGATCATTGATTCAAGGCGATGATCAGGTTTTCTCTGTTGGGCTGTTTCAACGGTTACGTTTAGCCGTATAACCAGATCGGGTGTATGGTTGATCATCCAGTTATAAAGTGATCGTTCAAGCTTTGTGAGCAGGCGTGTTATGGACGACGCTGGGTTTTCTGTTGTCAGATCAGGTCCATCCAGTCCACCAATAACGGCAACTTGGGGAAATCGGTCAGTAAGAATGTAAAAGCCTTGCTTACGCAGTGAAAGCATCCTGTAAAAGCGATAAACGCGACGCAGAGACATTATGAATATTCCCAATGCCAATAATGCGTTCGGTCCTTCTTTTGATTTAGCCTGTTTATTGGTCTTGGTAATATTTTTATCAAGTTTTTTCCCTAGAAACGGAAGTTTAATCAGACGTCTTCTTATATTTCCCGTTTGTCTGCCCAAGTGGCATAATTTTGTAGGATGAACTGAATTCAACCAGCGTTCCAATTCCAGACAGACTGTTGTTTTGCCAGATCCGTCGCACCCAATAATAGCAATAATCGGTGGCGTAGAAGATTGTGTCATAAATTATATATCTCTTGGTTATTTAAATGGGATATCGTAATCTTTCTATATTTCAATAGATTACGGTCAAATTTGATTTGTTAGTCAATGAAAACTGTATTATAAGACAACCTTTCCTAGTCTGTTAGGTTGGAAATTCCTTGGAATTTTTCAGTATAGAATCAGTAACTTAAAGCAAATCAGGCTTTAAGTTAAAACTTGTGTTCCAAAGATATCCATAATTATATACATAAATCTGTTATATTTTAGAAGATTATATATGCATAAAAAAAGATCAACTGAAAATCAGGGCCCATTAATTGCATTAGTCGGTTGTGATGGATCAGGAAAATCAACATTAAGTTTTGATCTTGCTGAAGCATTAAATCAAGAGCGATCTGCAAAGTGCTGTTATTTGGGCCAAGGATCAGGAAATATTGGTCGAAAGATCAGTCAATTCAGATTTGGGGGAAAAATACTTGGACGTATAATCGATAAGAAAGCGGGAACGGCCCGTACCAAGGGAAAAAAAATTCCTGGTGTTTTAACGGCCTTGGTTATTTTCTTTTTTTCCTGTGTTCGTTTTCTTAATTTTAAAAAAATGTTGAAATTAAGAAAACAGGGGGTTTTGATTATTGCGGATCGCTATCCTCAGACAGATGTTGTAGGATTTTATGACGGACCCGGTTTGTCAGCTGCACATACGCAAAACCGTTTTATCCAGTTTCTTGTTAAAACAGAATACAGGCTTTATGATTACATGGCTTCCATAAAACCGGACTTGATAATTCGGTTGAACATTGATGTTGATACCGCATATCAACGTAAACAGGATCACGATTATAATTTGTTAAAAATCAAAGTGGAAGCCACTCAAAAATTAAAATTCAGAGGGGCACCAATTGTTGATATTGATGCTTCTTTGCCTTATAAAGAAGTTTATGAAACAGCTATGCGGGCAATCAGGAAAGTAGAAATTGCATATAGCGAAGGGAAAATAAGGAATTAATTATTGTTCAATCATAAAATGCTATTTTTAATAGGTTTTATTTTTCTTTTATTTGCTGTTTTTTTATTCCTTTGCACAGATCTGGATCAGAAACTCAATGGTGTTTTGCTTTCTGATCATGACAGTAGCTTGATTTATTGGAATAGACTTGTATCTAAATCGGGTTCATTTGCGGTTGTTCTTCCCTTAAGCTTAATATTCATATTATGGGTCTGGATTTATCGTTCGCATCGAGACGCGGTTTGGCTGTTTGTAATCTTGATTTCAGCGCGTCTGGTTTTTCTTTTAATGAAAAATATAATTGTTAGAGCAAGGCCCGCTTTTCCATTTTCTCATATTCATGCGACAACCGCCAGTTTTCCAAGTGGACATGCAGTCAATGGACTGATGTTTGTGTTGATTATATTATACTGTTTAAGAAATTACAGTTTGGTTTGTTGGATATCATTGATATGGGTTTTTTTAGTGGGATGGTCGCGTTTGGCATTGGGAGCGCATTGGATAAGTGATATACTGGCAGGATGGGGATGTGCGATCATGTGGTTTGCTTTTATGATGGGGATTAGAAATACTGTATTTGTTCAAAAATTGCTAGATTATATTTTATAATCAGGCAGGTTTTTACTGTATTAATTTTATAGCGGAAATATCGTGAATTTTAAATTTTTTACCAAGCCACAGAATATTATACAATTTGAGGGTTTCCATTTTTCTCGTTTTCAATGTGATCAGCTATATGAAATGATTTTGGTGGATGATGAAATTCACCTCAATGTTTCATTACCTGACAAACTTGTATTTGATTATACACAGGATCAACTGATTGACGGTTTTATGATTAGTCGTCAATTATGGGTGGAAGGGGTTATGGAACCCGCATTTATGAATATTTTGCATTCCTTGAGATACTCTTGCCATTTATCCAAGGAAAATAAAGCCGTTTACAAGAAGGTAAGGGCCAAATTCAAACATTTGTGCTATGCATATAGGGCTTTTGATGAACGCCATTGTAGACCGTACTGGCTTGGCAAGATGACGGGTTTATTAGGCAAATTACAGGATGGCTTCAAAAACAGGAAATCTCTCATTGTAAAACCAAGGGCGGTATTTCTGGATTATATTTGGCATGAAAAAGGGTTGTATTTATTAAAACGGGAAGTAAATTGCTTTTTTCCCTGCAACCTGAAAAGCTTTGTAAAATATTTTCGAAAAAGACTGGAAATCATTAAGAAAGAGCTTGAAACACATGTAACTATAACAGCTCATGAGTTTCATAACATGAGAAAAACAATCAGTATGATTGCAGCCACCTATGGTACTTTTGATGTTTTGTTTCCATCAGATTATCATCATCAGACTTTTCAATATTTATCGACAATTAATGGTATGATGGGCGATTATCATGATGAATTGGTGGAAAAAAAATTGAATAAAATTAAAAATTACTATTTTGATCGATTTATGATACCTGAAGAAATTAAGAACAGGTTAAACACTTTTGCAGGTCGTTTTATAGACGATAGTAATGATTTTTGTTGATCTTGTTTCACTTTATTGAATGGATAATCAATTTTAAAATGAACCACCAAGCGTAAATGGATGCTGATGATGATGCTTCATTATCATCTAGTAGTCCATGAGCGGTATTATTACGAAGATTAAAGCCTATTGGATCAATAAATAAACTTTTAAATTCAAAAAGTAAATTTACATCTAAAATTTTTTCTATTTCAGGTGATTTTAAAAGAGTATTCAGGCTATTATATGTTTCAATATTATTTTTATCCAAATTGCTGGTACGAACTTTAATTTTTTTAAGTTGATCTCTTATAATATTTTCGACTTGCGGGCAAAGTAGATAAATAGCAGCTATAAAATCCTTTTGAAAACCTGACCACAGGGCGTTTGCCGTGATTTTTTCCCGATTTTTAGGAACAATAGGAGATTTATGACAGATATTTTCAAAAATTTCTTTTGAAAATTTATCTTCTTTATGAAGTTGGTTCAGCCCTTCATTAATCAATGATATGTTTGTATAAATAATTAATCTATAATTTTCTTGTATTTTTTCATTTAATTTATTTTTTGGATCGTCAGGTGAGATTTTTGCGATTATACGTCCATCATCACTTCTATAATCTTTTGTAAATAAATTAGAGAAAAAAAATTGATCTGATTCTTTTACAGCATTTTGAACAAGATCTTGATAATCAATACTTAAATCGGTAAAATATTTGAGAGTTTTGATAGGATCTGTTTTGTTTGAAATGCGTTGTACAAATTCTTGCACTGAATTTGTAATATCAATGGGGCCTATATATATTTTACGCATATTTGCTAACACTATTTGGTTAGATTCTTTTAATTTAGCATGAAGGTTGTGTATTTTATTATCTACATCGTAATCGTTTCGATTTTTTTTAGGTATTTTATTATATGTTTGTAAAGCTTCCCCATAAATAGAATAAGCGCTACAATCATTATTTTTATATCTAAAATCTCCATGATATTCATGATATTCGGCTATGTTGAAAAGAGATTTTATTTCATTTTCTCTATCGTGAAACTGTTTATATTTACTATTTAGAAATTCTAAAATTTTTATTGATAAATGAAAATTATTTTCATTTTTAAGTTGAATTGCCTCTTGATATAATTTAGGCATTACAATTTTTTGTAATACATCCTTATTTTTTGTTTTATCTATTAATTCTGCTAATATTAATATTAGTCCACTGTCATTTTCATTTTTAAAAACATATGTCAATTTAGATAGTATTTTATCTAATTGATTATTATCATTTATCTGTTGACACAAATAAATCGCACGTTCGTAGTATTTGTTCAAATCTTGGAACAGAAAACTTACATTTTTTTGTTGTCAAAAGTGTAATAAGTGTATGAATCAATTGCGATTTGGGCATATTTATAATTTTTTGGTTCTTGAACAAGCCATAAAATATCGGCTATTTTTGCTTTTAACGATGGTTCAGGAATGTCATTTAATATAAGGCTTAAGAATTCAAGCTCTTCTTTTGTAAGATCTGAAGGTTCTTTAGTACGTTGTCCTAGTTTATTTATAAAAAAAGCCCTAAAAGGTTTATCTTTATTATCAGCATCTAAATACATTAAAGAAATTTCCGCTAACAATTCAAAAATTTCATATTGTTCTTGCTGTCCAATATCTAGTTTTTCTTTTGCAATTTTTTTTAAACTGGAGTGAAGTTTATCGTAAAAAACATGGTTTTGTTCTGGTTCATATTTCCAATTACATTCAAGAAATGCCTCTCGCGTTAGTTTTGGCGAACCTTTCATTGTTTTAAATTTCTTTCATGATTTTAAATCAAGGTTAAATTTGTTTCGAATAAAATATTACAAACGAAATGAAATTTAATGAAATTAAATTAAAATTGAAGAGAGATCAGTGTTTTGTGGCAAATCACTGCAAACTACTAAATAATATATATATAATTAATTTTTATGGTGCCCAAGGGCGGAATCGAACCACCGACACAGCGATTTTCAGTCGCTTGCTCTACCGACTGAGCTACTTGGGCATCTTGATATTCGCTTTCGGTATTTGACGCGAATCAATGTATACAAAGCATTTACCCTACATTGGGATCAGGATCAAGTCTTTCTTTTATGGAATTTAGCAATTCTTTTTCTTCCTCTTCATTTTGTGGAAGGGATGCAATGCGATAATCCTCGTAAAACCAACGACCTAGATCAATATCGGCGCATCGTTTAGAACAAAATGGTTTGAATTTTTCTTGGGCCGGTTTTTTACAGATAGGACAATGTAACGCAGGTTTATTCATAAGAAAAATCCCATTCTTGAGGTTTAAACGTTAAATCCGCTTTTAGTTGTAGCGATATAGAACATCGTCGTTCAAAATCTTTAATGGCATATTCATCCTTTAGTAATGCCTGATATAAATGGGGATGAAGTTTCAATTTTAAAAGATGATAACGGTAATGGTGATTGACTGAATTGAATTCCAGCATGACCTTCGCAAGGATCTTAACAGCTTTTCCGTGATCTGAGGTTAATAGTTCATGAAGGGGTGGGCGTTTTCTCATTCGAACGATTTCGGCCAATCCCAGGTGCGTAAATCCCAATAATCGGGGGGATAATGGATCATTGGCCAATGCGTCATTGATGTCCTGTTGTAATAAACGTCTTTTTTTGATTGGCAGACCTATTAGATCAATAAAAATTGCACCTGATAGATTACGCAATTTTATTTGATGCAATAATGGTGGCAAAGCGATACGGTTTGCGTCAAATTGCGCCTTTATTTTTGTTTGATTTTCTTGGCTATGGCTTACACTATCCATATCAATAGCGACGAGAGCCGGGGTCGGGGTAATTGATGCTTGAATTCCTTTTGGTAATTTAACGGATGATTCCATTAATGTCTCAATCTGTTCCGATATAATGCTTGGACAGGAGGTCTGCGCAATTTGAACGCGATTATGCAACGAACTTGGTATGATATGAATAAGGTGCGGATCATCAATTATGATTGGTAAATTTTCCCAAAATCTTGAAAGATCTTCTAAAGGAGACGGTCCTTGTTGGATCAGATGTGTTTCAGTGCTTTTCTGGATATTGATAGATAGGTTTTTGGTATCCAAACGGACATTTTTTCCATTCTGGGCACTTCGTGAGACTTTGACAATTATTTTATCGCCATTGTGCAGATTTTTGGCACCTGCATTATCAGGCAAAAAACCGGATATGTTTTTACCCAGAAGAATAAAGGCTCCACCTAATGCAGGTAAATGGGCGGTAACCCGACCATAGTAAATGTCCCCGAAACCATCAGGAAATCCAGGATACCACAAGGCATAATCTAAGAGAGTGTCATGATGGGTAACGGCAATATGTATTAGACCAGGCGCTGAAATAACCCAGATTTGAGGCATCAGGGGATTAATCCTTGACCGCGTATAAGCTGGGCTGTCTCAAATAATGGAAGACCGACAACATTACTGTAGCTCCCATTTATGGATTTGATAAAACTGGCGGCATAACCCTGAATGGCATAGGATCCAGCCTTGTCTTTCCATTCATCGGTTTCTAAATAAGAAAAGAGTTGTTTATCAGTCAATCGTGAAAAATGCACGATAGTACAGACAAGACGTGAGGAGATCCGTTGTGTCTTTGCATTATACAATATAACAGCTGTATAAACTCTATGTCTTCGACCAGACAGTAAACGTAATTGTTTTTCCGCGATTTTTACATCTTTCGTTTTATTTAAAATACGTCGTCCTGCTGCCGCAACCGTATCAGCGGCTAAAATCATGGGTGATTCAAGAGAGAGTTCCCTGCCGGCCGATAGTTTTTCCTGTGCAAGGCGCTGAACATACTGTCTGGGCAATTCTTTTTTTTGGGGCGTTTCATTAATTCGAGGATGAACGATTTTTTCAGGATTAATGCCGATTTGTTCAAGCAGTTGTAAACGTCTTGGTGATGCGGAGGCCAGTGTAATTGGAAAATCAGAATTTTCCATCAAGAAAGAGGAATGATGCATTATTATTTAAAGCGGAACGTGATGCGACCTTTGGTTAAATCGTAAGGAGTCATTTCAACGCTTACGCGATCACCCGCCAAAACACGAATACGGTTCTTGCGCATTTTACCGCTGGTGTGGGCCAAAATAACATGTTCATTATCCAATTTTACACGAAACATTGCGTTCGGCAAAAGTTCAGTAACAGTTCCGTTGAATTCGATCATATCTTCTTTAGACATTTTTAGTATATATATCCTTCAAGTTAAAACAATTAATTTTGTTCTTACCATAACGATGAATATTGAAAAATGTCCAGTTTTATTTATGCAAACTGTCCAAACGGGAGGAAATACTTAAAGCATGTGCGGTTAAACCCTCAGTTTTTGCTATCGCCACTGCAGCAGGTCCCACTTTTTCAATACCCTTTTCATCGCTTTTAAGGAAAGTCGTTCGTTTAAGAAAATTAAAAACCGATAATCCGGATGAAAAACGTGCAGTACGACTGGTTGGCAAAACATGATTGGGACCGCCAACATAATCTCCAATTGCCTCAGGACACCATTTTCCAATGAATATTGTGCCGGCATGTTTGATTTTGCTGAATAGGTCATCTGGATTTTCAAGCATGAGCTCCAGATGTTCAGGGGCAATCCGGTTGATAAGGGGAATGGCTTCTTCCCAGGATTTTACAATAAGAATAGCACCATGATTTTTCCAGCTTGTTTCCGCTATTTCTTTTCGTGAAAGACTTTTCAATTGTTCATTGACAGCTAGCGAAACTTGATGGGCAAATTCCTCATTATCAGTAATAAAGATTGATTGTGCCATGGTATCATGTTCCGCTTGTGCCAAAAGATCCAGGGCGATATGCGTTGGATTATTATGCCGGTCAGCAACAACCACAACCTCGGAGGGGCCTGCGACGCTATCAATTCCGACCAAACCGAAAACCTGTCTTTTTGCTTCGGCGACATAGGCGTTGCCAGGACCAACAATATAGTCAACGGACTCAATGGTTTGTGTCCCGAAGGTCAGGGCGGCAATGGCTTGTGCTCCACCAACACGGTAAATTTCGGTAACACCTGCCCTATAAGCCGCAGCCAAGACGAGAGGGTTTAGATGGCCATCCGGGGTCGGGACACACATTGCCAACCGTTTGACTCCAGCAACCTTGGCCGGGATAGCATTCATTAAAACGGATGAAGGATAGGCAGCGGTACCTCCTGGAACATATAATCCGGCGGAATCCATGGCATTCCAGCGATACCCAAGATTAAATCCACAATCATCCCGGTAATCAAGATCGGGAGGCAATTGTTTTTCATGGAATTTTTGAATTCGTTGGGCGGCTAGATCAAGTGCATCAAGCAATTCCGGATCAATTTTCTTGCAGGCTTGCTTTATTTCCTGTTCTGTGATCCGTAATTCCGTAGGAGACAGTAACAAACGGTCAAAGCGTTTGGTATATTCACAAAGTGCATCATCGCCATCATTTTTTACAGCCTGTAGAATCTCTGTTACGGGTTTTGTTGCTTGTGAAGTGTCTGCTGTTCGCGCGGCAAGAAGATTACAGAAAAATGTTTTAAAATCCGGTTGATTTGTTGATATGATTTTCATGATATATCTTCATTGTTTGGAAGGGTAACAAGTTGGCGAAACCGTTCAATTAATGCATTAACGTGGGCAGATTGTGTTTTTAAGGCGGTGCGATTGATGATGAGACGGCTGGAGATTTGTGTAATCGTTTTAATTTCCTGTAGACCATTGGCCCTTAGGGTTGATCCTGTATCGACAAGATCCACAATCAAGCTGGATAATTTCAAGACAGGCGCAAGTTCCATGGCACCATGCAAATTAATGATATCTGCTTGCACGCCTTTACTGGCAAAATAACGTTGGGTGATATTCGGATATTTGGTTGCAACACTTATCTGTGACCAACGCGCAGGGTCTTCCAGATTTTTATTTTTTGTATCCGCTAATTGCGCGATAGATAAACGACAGCGTCCTATATTGAGATCAAGAGGTGCATAAATATCCGAATAATCAAATTCCATCAGGACATCGGAACCACAAACACCCAGAGAAGCCGTGCCAAAAGCTACAAATGTTGCGACATCGAAAGAACGGACGCGGATAATGTCAAGCCCAGGGTCATTTGTCTTAAAGCGAAGAAGGCGGCTGTCTTTATCAAAGAAAGCGGGTTCTGGTATAATATTGGCTGTTTCAAGAAGAGGGATACAATCCTTTAGTATCCTTCCTTTAGGAAGGGCTAAAATAAGAGGGTTTGATTTCACGCCAGGTACAGACATTTAAAGTGTAAGCAAAAGTGGATCTGATTATAATAAAATTGTTAAATAATTTAAGGTTTAACTATAATCAGATCATTGGTATAAAACAAGTTCTCTTCTATGAGGAATGAAAATATTATTTAGTCTTGACTCTTTCAATTTGAGCACCGCAGGCAGACAATTTTTGATCAACTGCTTCATAACCGCGGTCTAGATGATAAATCCTGTTCAGGCTTGTTTCTCCCGCTGCGGCCAGACCGGCTAGGATTAACGAAAACGAAGCCCGTAGATCCGTTGCCATAACAGGCGCGCCAGATAGGGAATGAACACCACGAATAATTGCTGAAGAACCATGAACATTGATTCTTGCACCCATACGGTTCAGTTCTGGGACATGCATGAAACGGTTTTCAAAAATTGTTTCCGTAATCATGCTCGCTCCTTCAGAAATTGAAAGAAGGGCCATGAATTGGGCCTGCATATCCGTCGGAAAACCTGGATAGGGTTCTGTCATGATATCAATGCCTCTTAAATCACCCGTGCGCCGGACAAGAATGGCGTTTTTTTCCGGAAACACCTCTACCCCAGCCTCTTCCAACGCATGAATAACAGATCCCATGGCATGAATGTCGGCTCCGATCAGGCGCAGTTCTCCACCTGTAATACCGGCTGCACAGGCATAGGTACCGCATTCAATTCGATCAAACAGGATGGAATGTTCCGCGCCATGTAAATGATCCACGCCATCAATGATCAGATGACTTGTTCCTTTACCCTCTATTTTTGCACCCATCGCGATCAAGCAGTCGATAAGATCGCAGATTTCAGGTTCACGGGCTGCATTCAGCAGTTCCGTTCTGCCTTTGGCAAGGCAGGCAGCCATGATTGTATTTTCTGTAGCGCCAACAGAGACAAATGGAAATACAAAGCGACCACCACGTAATCCCTTGGGTGCAGTTGCAATAACATATCCCTGATCAATTTCGATTTCAGCGCCCAAGGCTTTGAGTGCATCCAGATGAAGATTAACAGGACGGGTTCCGATTGCACATCCTCCCGGCAGGGAGACCTTGGCCTTACCACAACGTGCAAGAATGGGCCCTAGAACAAGGATAGAAGCTCGCATTTTCGAAACGATATTGTAGGGAGCTTCGGTGTTTGCAATATCCCCTTGAAAAGTGATATGATGTGGATCCTTGTCATTATAAGTGATTGTGAGACCATGTTGTTGCAGAAGTGCGCACATGGTACGTATATCAACAATACTTGGAACATTTCTTAGTGATAAAGGTTCAGGGGTAAGCAAGGCACATGCCATGATTGGCAAAGCTGCGTTTTTTGCCCCCCCAATGACGATATCACCATATAAGGGTCTACCCCCACGGATTAAAAAGCGATCCATTCTTTTTTTTTCATTTATAAGCGAGGGGTAGCGACACCCATCTGTTTCATGTATTTGCCATTTTTATCGGCATAACTGACTTCACAAGGTTCACTGCCCTTGAGAAAAAGAAGCTGGCAGATTCCTTCATTCGCGTAAATTTTGGCAGGAAGGGGAGTGGTATTACTGATTTCAATCGTAACCTGCCCCTCCCATTCAGGTTCCAGAGGAGTGACATTTACAATTATGCCACAGCGTGCATATGTTGATTTTCCCAGACAGATGACCAAGATATCTTTTGGAATACGAAAATATTCCACGGTTCTGGCCAGAGCAAAGCTGTTGGGCGGAATCACGCATACATCTGTTTTACGGGTTACAAAGCTGCTTGGCGTAAAATTTTTAGGATCTACAATGGCATTGTCGACATCTGTAAAGATTTTGAACTCGTCTGCAACGCGGGCGTCATATCCGTAAGATGATACACCATAAGAAATTATTCCCTGACGATGCTGTTTATCAGCGAAAGGTTCAATCATTCCTTTTTCTTTAGCCATCTCTTTAATCCAGCGATCAGGCATAATTGGCATAAAGCTACTCCCTACCCTTAATATCTTTGCGTTTTAATTAAATAAATTTGAAATGATAAACAAGTATTTTGTAAACAAACCTTTACAAAAATTATTTTACGTCAGTGGTTCTCGCTCTTTTCTTTCACGCTGTTGCTTTTTTCTGCGTTTTAGATTCTCGCGTAACGCCGCGGCTTCCTTGTCGCGACGTTGAGTTATAGAATCTTTCAAAATTATTTTTTTTGGCTCACTATTCATAATGAATCAATTTACCTAATTTTTTAAAAGAATCAACAAAGCCTATTTTAAATGTTGGACTGCAAAAGCCGCAGCCGCTCCTAAAAGTCCAGGTTGTGGATAGGTCAGAATTTCAACAGGGATATCAGCCAGCATTCTTTCAAAGCGACCCTTATCAACAAACCGTTCTGCAAAACCCGAATGGGGAAGATAATCGGCTATAAGAAGACCGATGCCACCACTAATTACAACACGGTTGGCCAATTGTACCAGAGCCATGTCGGAGCAGAAAGTTCCCAAATTCAGACAAAACCGTTCCAGTGCAGCCGTGGCAAGATGGTCGGTACCCTTTAATGCGGCCTCCCATAGGTTGCTATCGCTGTGATGGGTAACAGGCAGTCCGGCATTTGCGCCAAGCGCATCATAGATATTACCCAATCCGGGACCAGAAATGATCCGTTCTGCGGAAACCCTGCGATAATGTTGTTTCAGGTACCGTAAAATACTGATTTCGATATTGTCACAAGGGGCATAAGAGGAATGTCCGCCTTCACTTGGAATAACGGTATATTTGTCTGTATCGAATGCAAGAGAAGCAACTCCCAGTCCTGTTCCAGGACCGACAACTGTGGTTATTCCTTGAGGACTTTCTTTTCTTCTTGGGCCACAAACATGTTTAAGATGGTCCTCTTGACAGTTTGCGATCGCATGTCCAATTGCTTCAAAATCATTTATCAGAACAAGCTTTTCCAGATTTAGCTGTTGGGGAATAAGGGCGGGCCGAATGATCCATGGACTGTTTGAAAATTTGAGAATATCACCTCGAATCGGACAGGCAATTGCCATGGAGGCTTGTTTAGGCAAAGGACGGCCAACCTTTTGTCCAAAGGCATCCCATGCAAGTTGCAAAGTTGCATAATCTGCTGTTTTTAAAATGGTTTCGCTGTCAATGGTAACGACCTGTCCATTTTGTATCCTGGCAATTGCAAAACGTGCATTTGTCCCTCCGATATCTGCAACGACAATTTCAATGGGAGCATCAACAGGAGTGGAGTTATTCTTGGAGTTGGACATAATAAAAATCTCCATTTAAGAGGATTAAAACAAATAATATTAACAATATTTTTGTTCACATAAATTTGAATTTAATTTAAGGATTTTTAATATTTTTTTCAACTTTTTGTTAAATTCGTTAAGGCATTTTTTGGGTAAAGATTAAAAACAATCTCTTTAGATTATTGCGAAGCGGTTGTGCTCGGTAAGGTTAAGTTAATCTCTGGATGTGTTGTTATTATAAGCTGCATAGCTTGATTGACTTGTTTCAGGGATAGAGATTGCGATGAAATGGGTGTGATCAGACGAGCCTTACGTACAGTAACAAGATTATTCACAAATTTTTGTCGGTTTTCCAAATCTATTGTCGCGGAATAATAGCAGTTTTCCTGATCTCTTTTCTGAAGAATGAGATTGATGCCCTGTTTTTCTGTTTTATCATTCAGGTAGAAAATAATTCCCGTATTTGGCCAAAGTGGCGTTACGGCATTGAGTGTGATTTTTTCAGCTGAAAAGGAAATATATAAGATTGGTGCAGCTCGGGACATTCTCTCATTCCACCAGGCAAGTGTCGGTGGATTAGATTGGGGATAATATAACCATTCCCCAAATTTTATGTTTTCGTTGGTTTGCCGGGTTATTTTTTTTGTTTTTAGAGTTTCAGAATATGTTGTCACAGAATAGGATGTTGTAAATAAACTCACACCCAGAACAAATAATTGACATGTTTTTGATAAAGAAATCATGGAATATGTTACCCTTCATAAATTAATTCTAGAGTAAAGGTTTAAAACCGAAGTTTAAAGCAAAAACTATGATTTGTTCTGGTTTATATAAATTAAATTTGATCTTTCATCATGGATTGAGCCTTTTGCAAATCCTCTTGGACCTTTTCTTTCAACTTGGGAACGCTTCCTTTAGGACTCATGATGCATAGTCGCCAATTTTTATTTTTATCATGTTGGTCAGGGTCACCGCTTCCCCAGCACCAGCCTTTATCTTTCATCTTTTTTAAATAACTGTTACGTGTTGTACACACTGATTTTCTGGTTGGACTATTTAATGGTTCTGAGGCATGATCAATACATTTTTTGACATAATAATTAGCCTGTTGAAAAAGAGGCACTAAATCTGGAGACATCCCGTCAGGAGGGGTAACAGGTTCAGGATTTGTTTTTCTTGTGACTAGGGGAGGGGGGGCTTCCAGATTTTTTTCCTTGATTACATTCATGAAAGAATTCAATGCAGATCGTTCACCATTCATGTCAATTGGAATTGAGGTTGAAATCGAAAGATTCAAAATCATTGGTGAACTGTGTTGCAAAGCATTAATGAATTTTGTGATGTTATCTGTGTAGATAGCGGTAGAATAGGTTACCCAGCCATTATGATCCCTTGTCTTGTTTAGGGTCACGGAAACTTCCCTGATGTTCCAGGTTATGTAAGGAAGCTTGAATTCCCGATAAGTATTTTTTTTGGCTGTTACATCAAGGGTTATTCTGTGTTCGGAAGGTGTAATATATAAATTTAAATTGGAAGTTGAATTTCTGTTCCAGTTAAGGGAGGCATGATTTTTACCGACAATCACATTCCAGTCATGAAAATCTTTTTCTTTAATGATGGAATGAATTTCCTCATTTTTTATTGTGGAAGGATAAGTTTTAGGATCAGGGGAGGATGAGGCCGTTGAAATATTGGCGAATGTTGAGAGTGGAAAAAAAGTTAAAAGGTAAAATAATTTACGCATTGGAATACCTGATTGCCTCGAAAAAGAATTAATTGCATTATAATATGAAAGTGGTAAAGCAAAGCAAAGAATATTTTTATTAAATAATGTTTTATAACTTCCATTATTTTATTACAAGTAAGGAACAGTAAGATATAATTCGTATTTTTTCTAAATTGTATTTTGTAAGGATGGTATTGTTAAAGTGAAAGCACAAAGTTTAAAAGATCTGGCGGCACGTTCTCCAGTGACTGAAAATTTATATAATCAGCATGGCTGTAACGATGTCATGACGGCATTTAATATCGCTAATCACTTACATTTATACGGTTTTTTAGAAGAGGCAGCAGCTTTTTATCAAGAGGCGATTAATTATCGTAAATTAGAAGCCGAAGCACATCCACGCGAAGCTATATTATTGCAGGTTAAACTGTTGTGTTTGGTAAAGGCCGGTATAGATCTGGATGAAAAAGATTGTCAAAGGTTGCATGAGCTTTCCCCATCCTTGATGAATTATATTAGGGGTGTTGAAGAATATAGATGCGGAAAAATTGATGCTTTACAGGCGATAAAGAAAATTGATCATACTTTTGAACAATTTCATACAGGTGAAGAAATTGATGCTATTAACGTTGGTTTAATTTATGATGCATTGAAATCTGATATTTTCCCTGAGAGAATGGTTAAGAATAAGATTCCTCAATCTATTTTTTTTTACTGGGATCAGAATTTACCGGAGGATGTTAAGGAAAACATTCAGTATCATCAGAATTTCCAGCATTTTAAAGTAGAGGTTTTTGACAGGGATAGGGCTTGTGAATGGTTATATGGCTATTACGGGCGTGATGCCAGGGAACTTTTTCTAAAATCCAGACATCCTGCAGAGGCTGCGGATATTTTGCGCGTTCATGTCATTAATCTATTGGGTGGGTTTTGGGTAGATGCGGATTTGAAAATTGTTTCTGAAAATCAGTTTATTGAAATGATTCCGGCAAATTATGATGCGGTTTTTTTTCTGACGGAGGGAAATTTTGTTCATAATGATCTTTTTGGAGCCCAACCGCATAACGTTTTTTTAGAAGATTGTTTGTTGTCTATCTATCACAATTGTTATAAATATGATGGTTTATTTATTTCTTATAAAACAGGTCCGGGTGTTTTTATGAGAGCATTAAATAGAATTTATTCGCGTTGTATAAAAGAAAGAAAATTGAAATATCCTTCTTTGAAAATTTTGGATTCTTCATTTTTTTCCAAATTAACTGAACAATATCCAGTTGCATACAAACAAAAAGGGACCTGGAGTTCAGTTTGATAGTCAATAGTGGTCTCATATTTGAAATATTAAGCAATTTTAGAATTGAATATATAATTAAGGTAAAGTTAAAATTATGACTGATGATATGAATTTGGATGTTGGTTATGAGGAGATTTTATCTGTTTGTCCCCAAGCTTTGGATGTTTTCAAACATCATGGGGCAAAAGATTTAAATCCCTTGTTTGATATTGCAAACATTCTCTCGACAAATCATTTTTATTCCGAGGCAGCTTTTTTCTATAAAATAGCGTTTGATACCCATTCCAAAAGTCCAACCCAATATCCATTGGCTCATGTTTTACTTATGGCCCGTCAGGTTGCTTTACTGAAAGCAAGTCTGCCGTTAAAGCAGGAAGAACTTGAACAGTTAAAAAATCTATGTATTCCTTTATATAATTTTGTGGTTGGATGGAAACAATATAGAGAAAACAATGATGCTTTTAATGCCATTCGAATTATGCAAAATTGTTATGAGGAATTTCATACCGGTGAGGAAGCCGATACAATCTATCTTACAATTATGATGAATATCTTTAATCCTGTATCATCGATAGGGATTAAAAATAGAGAAGTGGGTAGGGCCGATTTTAGTGTTATTCCCAATAATTTATTTTTATATTGGGATCAGAATCCTCCGGAGGAAATAAGTAATAATTTTCAATTTCTAAAAGAACTTGGTCATTTTAGCCTAAAAATTTTTGATAAGGCGGAAGCAACAGAGTGGTTATATCAAAATTACGGTGTTGAAGCACGGCAAATCTTTCTTTCTGCTCGTCATCCAGCTGAAGCGGCGGATTTTTTAAGAGTTCACGTTATTAACTATTATGGTGGCTGGTGGCTGGATGCTGATATTCAGATTCAATCTGTTGAAAAATTTTACTCAATAACTCCTGCTATTTATGATCATGTATTTTTTCTAACGCATAATAATGTTGTTCATAATGACTTTTTTGGTTCTGTTGCGAAAAGTCCTATTCTAGAAGAATGTATGTTGAGTCTTTACCGGAATAGTTATTTGCATCAGGGTTTATTCATTGCCTACAAGACAGGCCCAGGAGTGTTCGCGCGTGCACTGAACCGTCATTTTTATCGTGCTTTGCGTGGAGAGGCAAAATATCCATCCTGTATATTATTGGATCATCAAAAATTTGCCGAGGTTATAAGGGAGTTTGATACACCTTATAAAGGAACAACTACAAGCTGGATGGCTGTTTGAAGAATAGTTGATTGTTTATCAAAATTCAATGACAATGGGGGCATGGTCAGAAGGTTGGGTTTTGGCTCGTTCCTCTTTATCAATCCAGCAATTTTTTAATTGTTCAGTTATTTTTGCTGACAATAGAACATGGTCAATTCGAAGACCTGCATTTCGTTGCCATGCAGCTTTGGTGTAATCCCAAAAACTATATTCGATTGTATCAGGATGGAGAATGCGAAATGCATCCGACAGACCCAACCATAAGAGCGTATAAAAACCCTTTCGGCTTTCCGGACGGATCAATGCGTCATCGGAAGAAAGTATATTGGTGGTTAAATCACTGTCGGTGGGGCAAATGTTGAAATCACCTGCAAAAATACAGTTTTGTTTGTCGTTCAATAAGGATTGGGCATGTTTGATTAATGCATTGATAAAATCCATTTTGAATTGAAATCCCTCTTCGCCGCCGGAATTACCATTTGGCAAATATAAATTGCAGAGATGAATTCCTCGACTCTCAATCTCGAGATATCGAGCATGGTCTTTTGTATTCTGTAGATCAGGTAAATCCGTATGAAGCAATTTATAGGGATGGCGGCTTAAGGTGGCAACCCCGTTATAGGCTTTTTGTCCATGTACGATAACATGATAGTCTAAGGCTTTAAAACTTTCCGATGGAAACTGTGCGTTCTGGCATTTGATTTCCTGTAAAAAGAGCCAGTCAGGTTGTTCTTTTTGAAGCCATTTTTGAACATGGGAAAGTCTTTGGCGAATAGAGTTAACATTCCAGCTAGCAAGCTTCATCAGGATAATCCTTGGTATGAAAAGATACAAATTGAATTCCAGTCAAATTAATCTCATTATATCTTGATGGCAAGGGTGGACAGATTATCCTTTTCGTCTCTAAGCTTTGATTTTTTGTGATTGGAAAAAATAAAATTCCGGATGATTGGATTATGTAAAGTCGAGAGTGCTGTATTTTAATCTAACACATATATGATTGTAGTCATTGAATTTTGGTCGTATTTTAAAATAAATTGAGAGCTATATACTATTACAATTTTATAATGATATAATTAGAATAATAAATGATCAGGATAATTTAAATTGATTATGTTGGATAAATTTAGGCGTGGCAATCATGAATCTAGCACCTTATGCCGTTCAGGAAAAAACAGCTCGGGGACGATTTTATCCTGAAACGGAGGCACAAGGTCGTAACCCCTGGCAAAGAGATCGGGATCGTGTAATCCATTCTACAGCTTTTCGTGTATTGCAATATAAGACACAGGTTTTTATCAATCACGAGGGTGATTTTTTTCGAACTCGTTTGACGCATTCGTTAGAAGTTGCGCAAATTGCCTGTTCTGTTGCTCGCGCTTTGAAATTAAATGTGGATTTGACAGAATGTTTGGCGCTGGCACATGATTTGGGACATTCACCCTTTGGACATGCTGGAGAAAGGGCTCTGGCAAAGATGATGCAGGATTATAACGGTTTCAGTCATAATGACCAGTCATTAAGACAGGTAACGTTATTGGAGCAACAATATATTGCCTTTAATGGACTCAATTTGACTTGGGAAAGTTTAGAGGGATTAGCCAAACATAATGGGCCGGTTGACAATCCCGACCCTTATTTAGAACGGATTAATCGGTCATATCCCTTGGATTTGTTCAATTATGCATCAGCGGAAGCCCAAATAGCATCAATTTCCGATGATATTGCCTATCATAGCCATGATTTGGATGATGGTTTACGTGCGGGATTGATAGAATTTAAAGATTTGGAAGATCTTCCCGTTGTTGGAGAGGCTTTATATGAAGCAAGAAAACAAATGGAGCAATGTAAATTTAAGGATAGTCTTCAAAAGCGTTTGAGATATGAAGTAATAAGACGGGTTATCGATTGTCTGGTTCGTGATTTGAAAAAACAGACTGCTGACAACTTAAGCGGTTTGAACCCGAAGACGCCAGAGGATATCAGGAATTGTACATATGGGATCGTGCAATTTAGTCCTAAAATTATGGAAGGCAATCAAAAAATTCGTAAATTCTTGTATCAGAATTTATATTCGCATTGGCGTGTCAATCGTATGAGTCGAAAGGGGGAATTGTTGGTTCAGCATTTATTCGAGATTTTATCTGAAAATGTTGATTTGTTACCCAAAAAATGGCAAATACGTGCCTTGGAGGCAGGAAAAAGAAAACAGAAATCAGGTATTTTACGGGTTATTACGGATTATATTGCTGGTATGACAGATCGTTATGCAATAGAAGAGTATCAAAGACTGACCGATTTATCTATTTTGTCGTAAAAATCTAAATAATTTGTTGGATGGTTCAAAGTCTTGTTTAGGGTATGGTCAATTTTATTTTCAGGATTGCTGATTAATTGGGTATGGATAAGGTGTTTATAAAGAAAGATAATTTTTGTATGGCTGAGCAGAATTTATATGTTTCCTTTTATCATTGTGTTATAAAGGCCTTGCGACAAATATTACCTGATTTGTCAGAAGATTTGATAAAAAGAATTGAATTGACACCTACACGTGATGTTTCACATGGGGATATGGCGACGAATGCAGCCTTGATTACGGCAAAAATTGCCAAGCGTCGGCCACAGGAAATTGCCAAGGAATTGGCTGAACGCCTGCAATCTGTTTCTGGTATTGAAAAGGCTGAATCTGCTGGGCCGGGATTCGTGAATTTGAAATTGGCCCCTTCTGTTTTTCAAAATCTCGTTTCAACGATTTTGCAGATACAGGAAGCGTATGGAAACAGTCAGATTGGAAATAATATCAAAACCAACATTGAATATGTATCTGCCAATCCGACAGGGCCAATGCATGTTGGTCACTGTCGTGGCGCGGTCGTTGGGGATGTGTTGGCCAATTTGATGGCTAAGGCTGGTTTTGACGTTACCAAGGAATATTATATCAATGATGCAGGTAATCAGGTTGTTGCATTAACATGGGCAGCCTATTGGCGTTATGTCCAGGTTCTTGAAGGAGATTGTTCCCCGGCTGATTTTGAAGAGCGTTACAAGGCGTACATGCCAACCGGTTTGCAATACCAAGGAGATTATCTTATTCCAGTTGGACAGGATCTTGCTCAGCAATATGGTAAGACATTATTGGAGGGCGTAGAACAAAAACCGTTTCCAGCATGGTTTGAAAAAGTTAAACAGTGCGTTTTGACTCATATGATGCATGATATCCGTCAAGATCTAAAAGCTTTAGGTGTTTTGCAGGAAGAATTCATCTCAGAACGTGCAATTCTTGAATCTGGTATAGCCGATCAGGCAATTCGGATATTGGAAAAAAAGGGACTGGTGTATACAGGTATACTGGAACCTCCCAAAGGGAAATTGCCAGATGACTGGGAAGCTCGTCCACAAACACTTTTTAAATCAACGGCTTATGGTGACGACGTGGATCGTCCCTTACGGAAATCTGATGGCAGTGCAACATATTTTGCTAATGATATAGGTTATCATTATGATAAAATAAAAAGAGGTTATCAGATTCTATTGGATGTATGGGGTGCAGATCACGGTGGGTATGTTTCCCGTATGAATGCGGCAGTAAAAGCTCTAAGTCCAGTGGATGTGTCAACTGATTTTGAAGTTATTTTATGTCAGATCGTTCGAGTTGTTCGTAATGGTGAGGTTGTAAGGATGTCCAAACGGGCAGGCACTTTTGTAACATTACGCGATCTGATCGATGAAGTTGGAAAAGACGCGGTGCGGTTTACCATGTTAACACGTAAATCTGATGCGCAAATGAATTTCGATCTTGAACAGGTTGTTGCTCAAACCCGTGACAATCCTGTTTTTTATGTTCAATATGCGCATGCAAGATGCCGTTCCGTTTTGCGTTCTGCTGAAGAGATTTTTGGTCAAGAGCGATTAACGGCCTCCGCTCTGGCAAAAACGGATCTATCCAATATCAGAAATGAAGAGGAATTAGCGATTATGCGGCGACTTGCACAATGGCCCCGTACAGTTGAAAGCGCCGCCTTGATGCGTGAACCACATCGTATTGCCTATTATTTGATGGAGCTTGCATCAGATTTTCATGCATTGTGGAATGCCGGACGGGATGATGCGACTTTACGCTTCATCCAAAAAGGTGATGTTCATGGCACGTTGGCCAGAATGGCGTTGATTGAAGCTATTGCAAGTGTAATTCGTTCTGCTATGCAGGTCTTGGGAATAGAACCAGTTGAGGAAATGAGATGATGGATCAAAATTCACCTGAACCCCCTAGAAAAAGATCATTTTTTGATGATGATTCCATGGAAGCCTCTCGTTCGGGTCAGGGTAGAGAGAATATGATGCGTGGACAAGACCCACATATGAATCCTGCCCGTGAAGATGATGGACGATTGTCTCCACGTCAAAATCATCCTGATCCAAATGGCAGGGAAAGAATGGCATCACGTTATCATGAAGAAGACGATGAAGAAGACGAATATGATGAGGATTATGATCGTCGCGGACAGCCACGTTTCGCATTTATGCAGAATTTATTTCATGGAGATTCCTCGACACGTCGATTAGCCTATGCCGCAGCGGGAATTGGCGGTATTTTATTGCTTTTCATTGGAGGGTGGATGATGTCTCATGCAGGACATCAGGGTATTCCCGTTTTTGAACCGCCTCAAATTGCTGCCAAGGAAAAACCTTTACCGGAAAACAACACAGAAACTATTGGTATGGATAAGGCTGAAGGTCAAATGGAAGCGAATGGAAAACCTGTTCTTGCGCCTGGACCTGAACAGGCTGACCCATCGGCATTAGCTGCACAATATGGAACAGGCAATTCAACAGCCTCTAATAATCAGACTCCCGCAATGACCAATGTGAATGGCAATGTTATGGATAATGGAGTATCGTCTCCCAATAATGTACCTTCGGTTGCAGTTCCATCGACGGCAACGTCATCAATGGGTAATGACTTGCCAGAGAATAAAAACAAAAAGCAGGCACAATCAAAGGAAGATGAGGGTAATGTCTCTGATGAACAATCGGATGAGGCAGAAAAATCTGTTGTGCCTGTTCCTTCAAAAAAACCTATTCGGCATCATCGTCAAGATAACGGTAAAAAAGTCCCTTCTGTAAAATTGGAAGAAAAACGCGTAGGAAATGGTCATTTTATTGTGCAGTTGGGTGCATTAGGGTCAAATGCTGCAGCACAAAAACAATGGCAGGTCATGCGCAAAAAAGCTCCAGAGTTATTGGGGCAATATTCTCCCACCATTCAAAAGGCTAATGTTAAGGGTAATACGATTTATCGAATAAGAATTAAGGGTTTTACCTCCAAGACTCAGGCAAATAGTTTTTGTAGCCAATTGAAAACGAAAAGTCTTTCTTGCACGTTGGCCAATTTTTAATCTGGTTTTCATAAATCTGGTATAACAATGCGGCAATCGGATCTTGTTCATGAGACGGAAATGGAAAATCATTCTTCTTCATGGAATGATGAGACTTTCATTGTTCGGCTTGATGGATTTGAAGGGCCGTTGGATATGTTGTTGCAATTGGCTAAAACCCAAAAAGTTGATTTAACTCAGATATCAATTTTGCCACTGGTTGAGCAATATCTACAAATTATTGAATCTGCAAAAAAAATAAGATTGGAGTTGGCAGCCGACTGGTTGGTTATGGCGAGTTGGTTGGCATGGTTGAAATCATGTCTGTTATTGCCGCAAAAAACTGATCATTTTGGCGATACTGAACAGGCGGTTGATTTACTTCAAGAACGTTTGCAAGGGCTGGAACAAATCAATAAAGCGGCATTGTGGATGCAGGAGCGACCTTTATTGGGGAGCGAGGTTTTTGCCAGGGGATATTATGAAGATCTTACTTCAGTGGATTCCTCTGGATTGATATTGGATAGTGCACGTTTTATTGACGCATATATTCGGATATTCCATCGTAAAAATAAAAAAAGGGAGTGGCGAATTCGATCGTTTCATTTTTGGACGGTCAAAGATGCTCTAAATCGTTTGAAACGTTTACTCAAATCTCATCATGTACCTGGATGGCATGCGTTGGATGCTTTTCTACCCCGTTGGGAGGCGGTTAATAAAAAGGATCAATCACCTGTCCAACAACAGCAACAATGGAAAGCTGCCTGGTGCGGAATGTTACTGGCCGGATTGGAACTGGCAAAGCTTGGTGAAATAAAGCTTGATCAGCAAGAGCAGTTTGGTCAAATTCGATTGCAATCACGAAATGACGGCCAATCCTATCATCAAAATTTGGAAGCGGAATGAGGATGGACTTGGAAGATTTAAAAGGGTTGATCGAAGCATATATATTTTCGCAAACGGAACCTGTTTCAGAACAATCAATTGAATCTTTGCTGGAAAAAAATTCAATAAATTTAAATCCTGAAGGAAAGGCAACTGTTAGCATCCTTGACATTATTCATTCACTTCAAGAGGATTATGCGTATCGTGGCATTCGTTTATGTAAAGTTGCCGGTGGATGGCAATTTCGGACAGCTCAGGAATGGACGGCATATCTGGTAAAAATCATTGCCAGGCCAAAGCGTTTATCTCGTGCAACAATGGAAACCTTGGCCGTCGTTGCTTATCATCAGCCTTGCACTCGGACAGATATCGAAAAAATTCGAGGGGTCGGTTTAAGCCAAACTGTTTTGGAAACTTTATTGGAATATGGTCTTATCAAACCTTGTGGACATAAATCTGTACCAGGACGACCAACTTTATGGAAAACATCCAAAGAATTTTTAACTTATTTGGGGTTAAATGATTTGAATGATTTGCCAAAAAAAGAGGAGTTATTTGGAGATATTCCGTACCATTCTTTAAATGATGAATAAATAAGTGGTAATTCTTTGCTAAACAAATCATATAAAACCAAATCATGATGCATATTATGGAAATAGAGGGGGCAATATAAAGCATGTTTGATTTTTCTTGGGCAGAACTGATATTGATTGGGATTGTCAGCATGATATTTATAGGACCAAAAGATTTTCCAAAAATTGTCCATTGGTTTAGTGACGTAGTGAAAAAATGCAGGGGCATGGCACGTGAATTTCATAGTCAGGTGGATGAGATGGTTAAGGATCCAGACCTTAAGGAAGCCAAAGATCAGTTGATGAAATTACGTCGTATGAATATTAAAAGTGCAATATTGGATGTAATCGATCGAGATAGAACACTTCAGGAGAATTTGAATTCCCCCCTAAATCAAACATCTATTCAATCTCCGAAACCTTATGAAATTCCTTTTTCAAATAAAGAGCCTGAGATTATTCCCGAATATTCAGCGTCAACCGATCATAAGGAACCTGATCTGGAAGCTTTGGCAAAAAAAGATCCAGCTCCAATTTTTTTTCCTCCTGCAATTGCGCAGCGTTTACAGGTTAAAAGATCAGCTCCACCTGTTCCAGCGATGATTCCACCACAAATTGTCAATTACAGGGAACAGGGATGGTCATGAATATTCCCGAAGAAGAGTTGATCAATGATAAATCAATGTCTCTGATGGAACATTTTATTGAGTTACGTCGTCGAATGATTGTCTGTCTGGCAACTTTTTTGATTGCTTTTGGGTTTTGTTATTACTATTCGGAACAAATCTATATGTTCTTGGCCCACCCCTTGGCGCAAGCCATGCGACAACAGGGAGAACAACCCCATCTTATTTATACGGCCTTATATGAGGCATTTTTCACTTATATCAAGTTGGCATTTTTCGGTGCAATTTTTTGTTCATTTCCTATGTTTGCCATTCAAGCATGGATATATATCGCCCCGGGATTATATCGAAATGAAAAAAGGATTTTTGCGCCTTTTTTGGTTGCAACACCGATTTTGTTTTTACTGGGTGCAGCGCTCGCTTATTTCTTTGTCTTTCCTTTTGCGTGGAAATTCTTTTTATCGTTTCAGGTTGGAGGGGATCATAATATGCATATTGAATTGCAAGCCAAGGTTTCCGAATATCTTTCGTTAGTTATGCGGTTAATCATGGCTTTTGGTATTGCATTTGAGCTTCCTGTCATGTTGACATTGATGGCAAAAATAGGTTTTGTGACTTCATTAAAGTTAAAGAAATTCAGAAGATATGCATATGTTATTGCTTTTGTAATCGCTGCAGTTCTTACACCTCCCGATATAATTACACAAACTTCCTTGGCTATCCCTTTAATTATTTTATATGAGATTTCAATTTTATCTGCCCGAATGGTGGAACCCAAACCAGAAAAGGAATTATTATAATGCATGATTTTCGTGCTCTGCGTTCTGATCCTGTGGCTTTTGATAACGATTTGGCCCGTCGTGGATTATCCGCAGTTAGTCAGACATTATTATCGTATGATGAGGAACGGCGCTCATATTTGAATGAGCTGCATCAAAAACAAGCTGATCGAAATAATATTTCAAAACAAATTGGTCAGTTAAAACGGAATAAAGAAAACAGTTCCGTTTTGGAAGTGCAAGCCATAAGGTTGCGTCAGGAAATAGATTCATTGCAGACGCGTGCGGATAAACTGGATCAACAAATTTTTGAGGTTCTGGCAAGTTTGCCTAATCGTTTGGCTGTGGAGGTTCCGACAGGAAAAGATGAAACTGAAAATGTTGTTGTACATTATTGGGGAAAAATACGTGAATTTGGTTTTACTCCATTGCAGCATTTCGAGTTGGGCGAAAAATCAGGGTTGATGGATTTTAATGCAGCTACCAAGTTAGCGGGCGCACGGTTCAGCATTTTACGTGGAGCGTTGGCAAGACTTGATCGTGCCCTAGGACAATTTATGCTGGATTTTCATACAACTGAACATGATTACGAGGAATATGTCGTTCCATTACTAGTTAATGAACAGACCATGTTTAACACGGATAAATTGCCTAAATTCGGGGATCAGTCTTTTTGTACAAAAGATGATCGTTGGCTAATTCCAACAGCAGAGGTCCCTTTGACAGGAATACAGGCAGGTGAAATAATCAATTATGATCAATTACCTGTTCGCAGAACTGCTTTAACCGCCTGCTTCCGAAGTGAAGCAGGAGCTGCTGGTCGTGATACAAGGGGATTAATTCGACAGCACCAATTTTATAAGGTTGAAATGGTCAGTGTGACCGCACCTGAAGAAAGTGAAAAAGAGCATGAGCGGATGACCCGTTGTGCCGAAATGGTTCTTGAAAAATTGGAATTACCCTATCGTCGTGTCTTGTTATGTTCTGGTGATACTGGATTTGGGGCAGCAAAAACCTGGGATCTGGAAGTTTGGCTGCCAGGCCAACAAGCCTGGCGCGAAATCTCATCTTGTTCCAATACACGTGATTTTCAGGCGCGTCGCATGAATGCTCGCTATCGCCCACAACCTGAAGAGGGTAGAAAAACGCCTCCGGTATTTTTGCATACTTTAAATGGATCTGGTGTTGCAGTTGGACGGGCTTTGGTTGCTGTTATGGAAAACTATCAAAATGAGGATGGTTCAATATCTATTCCTGAAGTGCTTCGATCTTATATGGGTGGTATTGAAAAAATCGGATAATGAAATATAACAAAAGGGGATAAAATTCACCCCCTTTTGTTTTTGGACTGTCAAATTGTAAAAAGAAAAAAGTGTTATCCACTGGATAATTTGGCCGTTAAATCCTCTATAAATTGCCAGGCAACACGGCCATTTCTGGCACCACGAGTAACTGACCATTCGTTGGCCTGTGCTATGAGATCCTCTTTTGAAATGGGTAATTTTCTTGCTTTTGCATATTCTGTTACAATCTGATCAAATAAATCTTTGGAACAATTATGAAATCCGATCCATAATCCAAAACGATCAGAAAGAGATACTTTTTCCTCAATGGCTTCAGAAGGATTAATGGCGGAAGAGGATTCGTTTTCAATCATATTCCTTGGCATTAGATGTCTACGATTGCTTGTGGCGTAAAATAACACATTTTCTGGGCGTCCGGTAATTCCACCGTCTAATACAGATTTGAGCGCTTTATAATCACGGTCTTCTGATTCAAAGGAAAGATCATCTGAAAAAATGATGAATTTGTAAGACAGAGGTTTCAATAACCGTAAAAGAATGGGCAGGGAGTAGATATCATCCCTGGGAATTTCAATAATTTTCAAAAGAGGGCAAATGGTTGATAGTTTGCTGTTTACTTCATGATAAACCGATTTGATCAATGAAGATTTTCCTGTTCCCCTTGCCCCCCATAAAAGAACGTTATTGGCGGGAAGATTTTTGGCAAAATGATATGTATTCAGAAAAAGTGTTTCTTTTTGGTTTTCGATACCTTGTAACAGATGAAAGTCGATAAAAGACATGTTCTGAATGGGTGTCAATTCATTATTCTGGGCGGACCAGATAAAACAGTTATGTTTATCAATATTTTCAATTTTTGGCTGAGGAGGGGCAAGTCTCTCTAGGGAAATCGCGATACGTTCCAGTAAGGGGATAAGGGATTGAGTCATCTTTTTTCCGGTTTTCATGATCTTGTAATATGCGAGATACTTTATATAGTGTATGAAGGTGCCTATAATGATAGATGATCAATATACGTAATGTGAATAAGATAGGAAAGCAGTTTGATGATCAATTTTATGGATTTATTTATTACTCCTGCCTATGCACAAAGTGCAGGTGGTGGTGGAAGTGGTACTGCCACAATCATGAGTTTACTGCCTTTTATTGGAATATTTCTGGTATTTTATTTTATTGTTATTATGCCGCAGCAAAAAAAAGCCAAGCAAGTTCGTGAAAAAATGAAAGCATTGCGACGGGGTGATAAAATTGTAACCGCGGGTGGTATTGTTGGTAAAATTGTACGTAACCAGGAAGATTCAGATCAAATGGAAGTGGAAATTGCGTCAAATGTTCGAGTAATGGTTGTTCGTAGTACTGTTACGACTATTTTGGAAAGTAAGGTCCAAACAGAAAATACCCAATCCAAGATAAAAAACCAAGGTAAAAAAGAAGCCAAAGAAAATAAGGCTGTTACATTGGATAAAGCTGATGAAACGGTAAAAGCGGAATAAAAAACCGGCGGAATGCCGGTTTCCTTGATACAGTTTATTTTGCGTTTATTTGGGCTTCTGCAAAATCATAATTTGCGAGGTTATTAAGGAAATTATCCACAAAATCAGGGCGGCGATTACGGAAATCAATATAATATGCATGTTCCCATACATCAATGGTTAATAGAGGCTTTCCCTGGCCCTCGGAAATCGGGTTTTTACCATTTGGTGTTTTGGTAACGATTAATTTATTGTCAGAAGTCAAAACCAGCCAAGCCCATCCCGAGCCAAATTGCGTGGTAGCGGCCTTTTTGAATTCAGCTTTGAAATTTTCAACTGAACCAAAATTTTTACGGATTAACTCTTCAAATGCAGGAGACATTGAACCACCATCAGGACTTAGGGAATTCCAGAATAAAGAATGGTTGTAATGTTGACCTGCATTATTCAAAACAGGTGTTAAGGATTCATCCTTTGCTGCCGTTACAATTAATTCTTCTAATGATTTCCCTTCAAGTGCAGGGTTTGCTTTGATAAGATCATTCAGGGTATTAACATAAGCTTGATGATGCTTGTCATGGTGAAATTGCATGGTTTCTTCGCTCATTCCTGAACGAGCCAGAGCATTATAGGGAAAGGGAAGTTGTGGTAATTCAAAAGACATTTGGTTCCTCGATATATTGCAATAATTTTAAAAAATTATATAAGACCTTTTTGGTTCTTAATTCTCTTATATAGAGATTATGCGGAATTTTACAGAGATTAATTGATAAATTTTTTAGGCACATCTCCTTCATAAATTATATATATCTTTTGAAAATGATTAAAGAAAAATCTAAACCCCTTTCTTTTTGCGGCCAATATATAAGAAAGTCTGATCCAGATCACTTCTTTTGCGCGCTTTTTATGCCTTCTGATTTACGAGAACAATATTTTCGTTTATTGGCATTTTATACCGAGATTACTCGGGCCGTTACCCTATCCTCTTCATGGGATGTGGCAGGGCCAATGGCGGGTTATATCCGTTTGCAATGGTGGCGGGACTTGTTGGCAAACAAATCCGACCGGGATCATGAAATTGCGCCTTATATCAAGGATTCTCTGGATCGAAATTTGTTTTCTGCTGAAGATCTTTTAAAAATCATTTCCGCTCGCGAAGAAGAATTAGAGGGTATAAAAAATTGGAATCATTGGGATTCGATAATGGTGCGGTCTGTTGGACAAATTCAGCGGATTCTTGCAAGTCTTTTTAAAATAAGAGAATTACCGTTGGTTGAAGCGGTGATTGCAGCGGGTATTGCCAGTGAAACCGTTCATATTTCAAAAAATTTACCGAATATATTTAGAAAAGGGCGTTGTCCTTTGCCAGCAGAGATAATTCATGATTTCTCGTTACAGCGGTCAGAAAACGGAATTAGCGTAACATCATCAGAACTTAATGCAATCCGTGATATTTTAATAGAAAAGGCATATTTTTATTTGCGAAGAAGCGAGAAGGCTTGTTTGTTAGATCGTCATTACAGATCCGTTATTTTACCTGTTATTTTGGCCAAACGGGATCTACACAGGTTTGAACAATGGGATCATTTGTCCCGGAAACGTGGAATTGGAGACAAGTTGTCCGTTTTAAAGGCAAATTATTGGGTTAAATTGAAAATAAGCAAGACTTAGAAAGATGATTTTTTATAAAAAAGGTTCATTATAAAATTAATGAACCTTAAAAATAATGGATATTAGAGATTATAAAGCAGAAAATAATAAGATTATCCAGGTTGTCCTGTTCCTCCCACAATTCCCCAGCTTTGCCCTGTTACATAAGATGATTCAGTAGAGGCAAGTGTAACATACAAGGGAGCGATTTCTGCAGGTTGCCCAGGTCGTTTAAACGGACTTTCACCACCAAAGTTGGGAATAGCTGATTGGGGCTGAGCCCCGCAAATTTGTAGGGGGGTCCAGAAAGGTCCTGGATCAACACAGTTGACACGTATTCCTTTGGGAAGAAGCTGTTTGGCCATTGATTTGGTAAAGTTGCTGATACCTGCTTTGGACATGCCATAATCCACCAGAATTTCTGGAGGCATATATGATACGAGTGAAGAGGTGGTGATGATGGAACTGCCAGGTGGCAAATGTGGAATGGCAGCTTTGGTGATCCAGAAAAGTGCATAAAGATTGGTTTTCATTGTCCAATCAAATTCTTCTGTTGTTATATCAGTCAGTTGTTCAGAATATTTTTGTCTTCCAGCCACATGGGCAAGAATATCTATTTGACCCAATTTGGCTACAGCATCTGCAACAAGTTTTTTACAGAATTCCTCATTCCGGATATCACCGGGTAATGCAACAGCCTTACGTCCGGCTTTTTGAATAAGATCAATGACCTCTTTTGCATCAGGTTCTTCTTGTGGTAGATAATTGATGGCAACATCCGCTCCTTCACGTGCAAAGGCTATAGCGGCAGCGCGTCCAATACCGGAATCACCTCCTGTAACTAGTGCGTGTCGTCCTTTTAAACGTCCGCTTCCCTGATATGTTTTTTCTCCGCAATCAGGAACAGGTTGCATCTTGGACTGTAAACCAGGCCAAGGTTGTGGCTGTTTAGAAAAGGGAGGCGTTGGGTATAGGGACATTGGGTTTTTTAGAGGAGGGATAGATTTATTTTCAACATGTTCAGGCATGGCATGAATACTCCTGTTTGTCGCTAAAGCGGCAGCTCCAACAGCAACACCGGTAAGGACTTGGCGACGAGAGTTGGTATGAAATACGGAAGGATTCGCATTATTCTCAGACTTTTCTTTTTCAGACATATTTATCACCTAAAGAAATTTGAGAAATATAAAATAATAAATTAATAATTAAATTTTATTACTTGGATAAGTTTATTAATTATTATTGGCAAAATTATTTTATATTATATAACTCATTATAATTTCTATTCTATATTTTAAATATTTTAAATTCAATATATTTTAATTTATTACTTAATTATATAGCAAATAATGAAATGCTACGAGATATAGTTATTCTATGAATTTTAATGAAAAAAGATAACTGAAGAAAAGAGAGTTTCTCCAGTTATTAAATGTTATCTTTATTTGCTTAAAGATGCTGGTTTATTGGGTTGATCAGGCTGACTTTCGATTATATCTTTTATATGTTTCAGTTCCCGATATATATCGCTATTTTTGTCTTTGGCCTTTGTTTCTAATTCATTGAGTTTTTTATAAAGGTCACTGTTCTTATCATTAATTTGTGTTTTAAGATATTCAATTTCTTCATTTAAATCTTTCTTTTTATCATGTGTATAGGTTTTAAGTTGTTCCAGATTTTTGTGTAGATTGCTGTTTTTGTCTTGGATTTGCTTTTCCAGCTTATTTAGATCTTTATCGAAATCTTGGTTTTTTTCATGAGCGTAGGATTTTAGAAAATCAAATTTTTGATGCATCATGTTATCTCCCGTTGGGGAGTGATTAATGGTCGTTTTTGATTCGTCTGTGACTTGGGTAGTTTCAGCCAAGGCTGGACAGGATAAAAGTAATCCCAGAAAAGCGCTATAGGACAGTAAAAGTCTTTTTTTTATAATCCTCATAATTACCATACCCATTTTGATGTAAGTTTATCTTTTAATAATATTAATCCCGGTTGTGATGTTTTGGGTCAATCTTACCTAATAAAATGATCATTCTTAATTATATATCTTACCGGAATTATGATCAACCTTACCCAATAAATTGACAATACTTATCATATACCTTATCGAAATCAGAATTAAAGCCACCTATCGTGTTATAATCATTATCGTAAACCTAGCTTTCACCTGCATTGGCATAGGAAAAAGACAAATGGTTTAAAAAATTACTGAAATAAAAATTTAGCTAATTTATAAATGAATGTTGGATTTCCAAAGTTTTTTAGGCTTAAATAAAATATTAAATGTTATTTGAGTATAATTGTTCAAGAAAAGTTTTTTTGTCCGATCACTCGGATGCAAATCATAAAAAGATAATCAAAAAAACATTCACCATTTGTCTAAAAAAATATTATAATCTAGGCGATTATTAAGGGATATGAGCGAATTATGAAAAAATACCAACTTTTCTTATTCATGATTGGGATAAGTCTATATGATTCATCAAGTCATTCAATTTATGCCAAGCCTTCTGTGACAACTAAGGAAACCCCGAATGAAGAATGGAATATCCATCAATCGGAGAATAAGTATAATACTGATACTGGCATTTTTCCATCCTATCATAAAAAAAGAGGTTTATACCCTTCCAAACATCAGATGCATAATCCGCTACGTAAAAAAGGTTGGCATACTCATCCAGATCCCTATATCGAGGAGGGGGGTGTCTATACCAATTCTGAACATCCTGCCTTGACAGATGATCAATCGACTATGCGTGAATATACAAGTGGAACACCTAATCATTATGTTTCACCCCCGTCTATTTTGTTAGGGTTAAAACATTCACGCCAGTCTCAGCAAAAGGTCAGGATCACTGACCCGTCAAATGGGTATGCACCGCCCATTTCATTACCCCCTTCATAAAAAGAGTCTCTTTAGTTTTGAGGAACATTTAAAGCGTGTTCTTTGATTTTAAACTAATTCATGATACATAGAAAAATCTGATTTGCCGAGTTCAAGTCAACGTTGATTAAATTTTTGACCAAATCTGATTTTGAGATAATATTATGACCCCAAAAAGTTCGTTTATACAGGAAGCACAGGCACGAGGATTTATTTTTCAGGCGACTGATCTGGAAAGCCTGGATGAGCGTATGGCAAAAGGTTCTATTTCTGGATATATCGGATTTGATCCGACAGCTGACAGTTTGCATGTCGGGTCTTTGGTACAGCTGATGCTGTTGCGTTTATTGCAAAAACATGGACATCAGCCCGTTGCTTTAGTTGGTGGTGGAACAGCCCAAATCGGAGACCCCTCTTTCCGGGAAGAGGCACGCAGCTTGATGAATCAGGGTACAATTGACCGGAATTTAGATGGGATTGTCCAGAATATTCATCAAATTTTACAATTTGGATCAGGCGAAAACAAAACAATTACGGTTGATAATGCAGAATGGCTGAAAAAGCTTTCCTACATTGACTTGCTAAGGGATGTTGGCATTCATTTTTCAGTTAACCGTATGTTATCCTTTGACAGTGTTAAAACACGTTTGGAAAGAGAACAAGGGTTATCATTTCTTGAATTTAACTATTCCATTTTGCAATCATATGATTTTCGCGAATTAAATCGTCGTTATGGAACTGTTTTACAGATGGGTGGTTCAGATCAATGGGGAAATATTGTATCTGGTGTAGAACTTGTACGTCGAATGGAGGGAAAACAGGTATTTGGATTAACAGCCCCCTTATTGACAACAAGTTCAGGGGTCAAGATGGGAAAAACAGCCAAAGGAGCCATTTGGCTTAACAAGGAGAAATGTTCGGTTTTTGATTTCTGGCAATTTTGGCGTAATACGGAAGATCAGGATGTTGGTCGTTTTCTTAAACTTTTCACAGATCTTTCCATTCAGGAATGTGAACGTTTAGCCGCTTTGCAAGGAGCGGAAATAAACGAGGCGAAAAAAATGCTGGCAACAGAAGTGACTGCAATTTGTCATGGTCGTAGCGCAGCAGAAGCTGCACAGAAGGCGGCTAGAGACATATTTGAGCAGGGTAAACTGGCTCAAGACGGATTACCCGAAATAGTCTTGCCCACCGAAATGCTACAACAGGGTGTTCCTGTTTTTCGTTTATTTGTTCTTGGAAAGTTAGTGAATAGTAATGCGGAAGCCAGAAGATTAATTCGAGGGGGTGGAGCAAGAATTAATGATGAAAAACTTAGTGATGAGGGACAAATTATTACTGATGATGCGTTATGTGATGGGGTTATTAAGCTGTCATCAGGTCGTAAAAATCATATATTGATACGTTGTCGATAGTATAAGGATGCTATTTTTAATATTACCGTTTAGAACAATCGTTTTTTGTCTTAACCTTTTAAAAACCAAATATCGGTTTTAAAAGATTTATTTTCATGATTTGGTTTTTATACAATTAAATGAATCATTTTCTATCAATGATTATAAAATAAATATACATCGCTGTATTATTATAGAATTAGATTAAAAAATTGATAATTTTATAGTGATTATCTTTTTTCGTTTACGGTTTTTATGAAATTACAGTTTGATTTTTTAAACTATCCTTACAATTTCGAAAATGTTTTGAGGATTATACAAACACGTCAGTTGGATAAGGTTTTATCCTGTATACAGGAAATAGAGGAATGGGTAGGAAAAGGATATTATGCAGCAGGTTTTATAACGTATGAAGCCGCGTCTGCCTTTCGTTCTTATTTGATAACGCATCCTCCTGAAAAAATGCCATTGTTATGGTTTGGTATTTTTGAAAAACCGATAAAAAGAAAATTCAAACCACAATCTAAAAAAATTGATTTTGGATTAATGAATTGGCAACCTGATTGTTCATGGCATGAATATCAACAAGCTATTGCAGCTGTTAAAAATCATATCGCTGACGGTGATACCTATCAGGTGAATTATACATTGAGAATGGGAACGGATTTCCAGGAAGACCCGTATGAGTTCTATCTGCATATGTTGCAGGCCCAACAATCAAGTTATAGTGCATATCTGGATATTGGATTGTTTCAAATTCTTTCGGCATCTCCGGAATTGTTTTTTCAGGTAAAAGAAAGGAAAATTACTGCTAAACCGATGAAAGGAACAGCCCCAAGGGGATTAATCTTAACGGAGGATCTTGAAAACGGGAAAATATTGAATAATGAAAAAAATCGTGCTGAAAATTTGATGATTGTTGACTTGCTGCGTAACGATTTGGGACAAATTGCAGAGCAGGGAAGTGTGAAGGTTTCATCTTTGTTCGATAAAGAAAAATATCCTACAGTTTGGCAACTCACTTCAGAAATAACTGCACTATTAAAGGAAAAAACAACATTATTGGATATTTTTAGGGCGTTATTTCCATGTGGTTCTATAACTGGTGCACCGAAAGCAAATACAATGAAAATTATTCGAAAGCTTGAAAAACAGCCGCGTGAAGTTTATTGTGGTGCTATTGGGATAGTAACCCCTGATCAAGAAGCGATATTTTCCGTTCCTATTCGAACGTTGGTTGTCCAAAATAAAAAAGCTGTATATGGTGTTGGAGGAGGAATAACTTGGGATTCCACTTCCAAGGATGAATATCGTGAAGTTATTCATAAAATACAGGTTTTGTATGATCGCTGGATACCCGATCATTTACTTGAATCAGTCTTGCTAGAGAATGGATGTTATTTTCTTTTATCTTTACATCTGGACCGGCTGAAAAAATCGGCTGAATATTTTGATTTTTCCTTTAACCAGGCAGAATTGTTAAAAAGCCTGCAACATCTCTCCTGTCAATATGAACGAGGATGCTGGAAGGTAAGAATATTGTTAGATCAAAAAGGGTTAATCCAGATAGAAATTAATGCTATTCAGTCTTTACATCACGATTTGATCGCAAGATGGGCGAAAGAACCTGTTCTGTCAGATAATATGTTTCTATACCATAAAACGACAAGAAGGGATTTTTATCCTCCTGTTACATTGGATTGTGAACAATTACTTTTTAATGAGAAAGATGAAGTTACAGAATTTGTCAATGGAAATATTCTTTTGTGTAAAGGGGGGAAATGGGTTACGCCACCTGTCTCTTCTGGCCTCTTGAGAGGAACGATGTGTCAATATCTGTTGGATCAGGGCATAGCGACAGAACAGGTGATTTATAAACAGGATATACAGGTAGGAAGTCAGATCGCTTTTATAAACAGTGTTCGTAAATGGCGTAAAGTGATCTGGAAAAATTCGTTAAACGATTAAAATACTACAGATAAGATATTAAGATATCGAAGACATATTTGGGTTAAAATAACCAGATTTTTTTATGAGATTATTAATGAAAAATTATTTTATCGCACAATTAATCAAGAGGTTAATATGCAACAACATATTATAGATTTTTTACAGCAACATGGTTTTAAATTTAATCAGTTTACTTTGTTTTTAACAGCTGTATCTATTATCATCCTTACGGCGGCCATTGTTCATGTGATTTTACATCGGATTGTATTGGTCCGATTGGTTCAATTTGCACAAAAAAGCACGCGACTATGGAGCAAGGTCGTTACAGAGAATCAGTTATTTAGCCGTATGGCTTTTACTGTGCAGGGGTTGATTGTCATACTACAGACCACTTTTTGGGTGCATCAGGGTGTGAAAACGCTAGTTTTTCTTATGATTGCTGCAAAAGTTTGGGTATTGGTCTGTGCACTTCTGTCAATATTTTCATTTCTGGATATTGTTTTAAAATTTGCAAGTAAGCTGGATATAGCGGCACGGCTTCCGCTTGGAGGTATATTTCAAGGATTTAAATTATTGGCCGCGCTGCTTTTTGGTATTTTTATTCTTTCCGTACTAATTGACAAATCGCCACTTATCCTGATCAGTGGACTGGGAGCCATGGCAGCTGTCATCATGTTGGTTTTTAAGGATTCCATTCTGGGCTTATCAGCGGGAGTTCAGTTATCTGCAAATAATATGATGCGTGTAAATGACTGGATACAAATGCCCAAATATGGTGCGGATGGAATTGTAATGGATATTGGTTTGACAACTGTCAAGGTTCGCAATTTTGATAATACAATTACGATGATTCCTACCTATGCGCTTGTTTCCGATTCTTTTACCAATTGGCGTGGAATGCAGGAATCTGGCGGTAGACGGATCAAACGTTCTGTGTATATTGATGTTACAACCGTTCATTATATAACACCTGAGGAAAAGGAAAAAATATTAGAAAGCAAGTTGCTTCAACCCTTTGCAAATTCAGAAAAATATAAGGACAAGGTTGATAATAAAGAATTTATTATGGATTTAGGCAAATATTTATCCAAAGGCCAGTCAATCACAAATCTGGGTCTTTACCGTATCTATTTGGATTTATATTTGAAAAATCATCCTCGTATTCTTAATCAGATGACCTATATGGTGCGACAGATGGCCCCCGATGCAACAGGATTGTTACCGTTGGAGATTTATGGATTTAGCAATACAGTTGTCTGGAAGGATTATGAAGCCATTCAATCGGAAATTTTTGAACATGCCTATGCGGTTATTGAGGAGTTTTCATTAAGTGCATATCAAAATCCATCTGGAAACAGTTCTTCTGTGACAGTTTATCAGGGAAATGCTGCATAATGATTGATGTGTGGTAAGACAAGAATTTGTTGAACAGATCAACATTTAGATATTGTTTAACAAATTTCTTTTTATTGTTTTATATGAAATTCTATAGGAATATCCAAATTAATTAGTAAACCTTGGATATCATCGGGTGGAGGAGGAAGTTTTTTAACGCGGTGGGATAAAGTAAGGACTTCTCGATCCAGGATCAAATATCCGGAACTTTTTGCAAGACTGCTTGTTAGGATGATTCCCTGGCGATTTATGGTAATGTGCAAAATGGCGGTTCCCTCTAGGTCATCAGCTTGGGCTTCAGGCGGGTAATGTTTGAAACGTTCGAATTTATTTAAAACCATTCCCTGCCAGTTAGCGGATGTTGAAGAAGTGTGTGAGACTTGTGCGTTTTGATCCTTTTCTGATGGATGATTGGTATTATTATTTTTTGATGTGGATGTTGAATTTGATCCAGATTGAGAAGTATGTTGTGGAATAATATGTTGGGAAGGTTGCTTTATTTTGAGTTTAGAGAATTTTTCTATTCTTGGTATATCAGGTAGAATATTTGAGACAGGAAATTTTGGCAATAATTTTTGAATGGGTGTCAAGGGTTCTGTTTTAGCAAGTGTTGTAGGTTTATTCAATAATGGTGAAGTCGGAGTTTCTGTTCGATTGGGGGATAAGTCAAGTACAAGAGCACTGCTTTCAGTAACAACGGGTTTGTTGGGCACTGAAGAATTATTGTAAAAAAGAAAAAAAGGAAAAATAAGAATTAATAAAGAGACGATAAAGGAAACAATTATTATATAACGGTTTTCTTTAGATCTGAGATCATTTCGATTGGCTTGCCATTCTGTAAAGGAAATTTTATCAGTAATCGTGGAGGTTTTCATGCCATTATTGTTTGTATTGTAAATTTACCAAAGAAATTTTATGATAACCCGCGGCACGGAGTTGATCCATTACCATAATGAAAGAGCCGTAATCAATTTTGGTATCCGCATAAAGAAAGATATGTTCTTCCTTATTGCCGTTTGTTGCAATGTTAATAGTGGAATTGATATCCTTTAATGAAATAGTTTTATCATTTAAGGTTAGGGTATGGTCTGTTTTCAGTGTTAGATAAACAGGGTGGTTGGGTTGTTTCATGTTTTTTGAGGAAGAGTAAGGCAAAGTGACCGGAATTTTTACTGTTGTCAAAGGTGCGGTAATCATAAAGATAATTAAGAGAACCAAAACCACGTCAATAAATGGTGTGACATTGATATCGCATATTTCTTTTGAATCGTTATCAGCATGACGCATACGGATCATGATATTTTTTCCCCCATCATTTTTGGTTGAAAGGGTATGATCTGTGTATTCTTGTCTTTTATTTGCAACTTGCTTATGTCACGAGAAACCAGACGCATGAAAATGGTACTTAAGTCTGCAATTTTCGATCTGCAATTCGCGTTTGAACGAAGAATCATATTATAGAATATTACGGCAGGTATAGCGGTAACCAGACCAACAGCCGTGGCAAGTAAGGCTTCTGCAATTCCCGGGGCAACAGCCGTTAGACTTGTTGTTTGGGTGGAAACGATCCCTGTGAACGATGTCATGATCCCCCATACTGTTCCAAATAGGCCTATAAACGGTGAAATCGCACCAATGGTTGCCAAAAAACCGGTCCCTTTATTTAAATAATGACCTTCATTGCTTTCAATTCTTTCTAATAACAATACAATCCTTTCCTTCAGCCCTTCCGAATCATGTGTCAAAACATTGGAACACTGATATTCATCCGTGATAGCCATTAACATTGTCCTACCAATCCCTTTTTTGGAAAGATCAATGTCAGGCATCAATTCTTTTGCATTTTGTAAACGGAACTTATCAATCAAAAGGTTATGGTTGAGGCGGAAAATCTCTATATATTTCGCTATAAAAATTGTCCAGCTGATTAAGCAGGCAAGTAAAAGCATGATCATGACAAACTGCACAACAGGATTTGCATTTTCAAATAGTTGCCAGGATGAAAAAGATAAAGTGGTCATTAGTTATCTCCATATAGACGATGAGAGATAAAATATGATTCTATAAATGTATCTGACATGATGTTAATCCAATAAGATCCTATATATTTAATAAATTTTTAACAGGTAATTCAACTTAATGAATTTTATCTTATATTAAGTGATATTAATTATCAATATTAAGTGATATTAATTATCATTATCAAATTATAGAACTGGTATTAAACTGGATGAGAAAGCCTAAGATTAAATATTTTTCTGTATCGTAAAAAATAGAAAATTTTTATGTAAAGATGGCAATAAGGATATTTGTATGTAAAACCGGTTATTTAATAAATAACCGGTTTTATGTAATTAAAGTTATGTCGTTACAAATTTAGCATAGGCAAGGATTTGGCTAAATGCGGTGGTGGCACTTTTAATGGTGGTATGAATATCCAATTTTGCCTGGTTAATTGAATTTTGAAATATTTTCCAAGATGCACCTCTTCCATCTTGATCTGGTGCCATATGTCGTGCCCCATAATTTTCAGATAAACCAATTTTTTTCACGTGTTTCAAAAGCGTATTTGCCCCAAGTTTAGATCCTTCGACAACATAAAGAAAACCTACCGCCTCAGAAGCATTCGTTGTGTTCGGTGAAGTAAAGATAGTGGAAGGGATATCAATTTTTAAATCTTTCAAATCCTCTTTCACTTTTTCAAAGCGGTTGCGATTGATGAGATCAGGGATAATGGCTGTTAATATTTGGTCATGATAATAACTGTTGGCATCACGATGAATATAATATTGAAGTGAGAGAAATTTCTTGTAGAGTTCAATGTTGTTGAATAATCCAAGGCTGGTAAGATAATGATCCAATTTTTCGTGAGTTTCTCGTGTTTGTAGACGTAAAGCTTCTGTTAAAGTAAGGGTTCCTGAATCTGTCATGGTTGTGTTTCCATTATTGCATGAAAATTAATCAGTTAAGATGGCTAAATTTATTTAACACCATAATTTTTAGACATATACCAATTAATAGTAATTATCAATATCAATTGATATTAAGAATCATTATTAATTTATTGACATTAAAATTCAGTTGTGTCATCAAAAAGTTATTAATAATCATTCACAATAACGATTGATGAATTCCATGCAGACTATTCAAAAAAAACATTTTTTTTTTCCATTTTCATATAAATTTCCATGGTTTGTAATGTCCGGTTTTTTAGGTTTGACCAATATATCAGCTTGGGGTCAATCATCTAATCCCATTAATCAGGATTTATTGCCGGACCTCAAAACGCAACAGAGAGATGAAGAAAAAAGATCGGATCAATTTAATCAGAAAAACAATATTAAAGGGACTTCGCTAAAGCTTTCTCCGATCCAAGTCAAGGGAAAATCAGACCCGATATTGTCTTATACAAAAATTGATCCCGATAAAGATTATAGCTCCCAAGGAAAATCAAGAGTTTTAACGACAACAACAACCTTTAAAACTTTCAGGGATAAACAGATCGATAGTTTGGAGGATTATTCGCGTCGTGTGGATGCGGCAATTAACTATAATTCAAATAATTATAGTATTAATATGCGGGGTCTTGATCAAAGTCGTTTATTAACAACGATTGATGGTATTCGTATGATGTGGGCAAATGATGGTGCATTTGCAAGTGCATTTACGACTCAACAGGGTGGTTTATCAACCTTTGATTTTAATTCTTTGGGTGGAATAGATGTTATTAAAAGTGCAGATTCCAGCTTTTTTGGAACAGGTTCTTTGGGTGGAGTGGTTGCCTTACGAACTTTTAATCCAGAGGATATTTTAAAATCAGGACAAAAATTTGGCGGGATTACAAAAACTACCTATGATGGCGTCAGTGCAAGCGCTTTGTTAAACCAGATTTTTGCCACACGTTACAAAAATACACTATTTTTACTGGAGGGAGGCTATTCCAATGGTAGTGAAACCGGAAATATGGGACATACTGGGGGGTATGGAAATACACGTACAAAACGTAATCCTGCCTCTTACGATCAGGGAAGTTTCGTTGGAAAGGTCATCCATTATTTTTCAGGCGGTCATCGGCTAGGAATAACAGGAGAATGGGTCGATCGCAATGTTGATGAACATACATTGACTTCTCAACGGGTAAAAGAGGAATTTTATCGTACACAGAGTGAAAATCAACGCTCCCGTTTTTCTGTCCATTATGATTACAAGGCAAAGGACCCAGCCAAGGATTTATTTGGCGAAGGGCAGTTTATTGCCTATTGGCAGGATAATAATGTTATAACGAATATCTCGGATCGTTATGATTTAATGCCGAAGCGTGATTCCTGGCAGAAACTGGACATGGATGTTCAATCTTATGGAGTGGTTGGACATGCAACAATGAACGTGTTTACAGGCTCGATACATCATGCAGTTACATATGGGGGTGAAGCTTATCTAACAGATACAAGTCAGTATCAATCAGGATGGAATGCCACCAAGAATCCATTCCTGCATAATAATTTTTCGGATATGCCAAATGTGCACGGGACTGATTTGGGGGCCATTTTACAAGATCGTATTGGCATTGGAAAAAATGAGTGGCTGCATATCACATCAGGTGTAAGGTTTGATTATTTTAAACGGGATCCGCATAACACTTCGAAATATCAAAACAATCCAATTTACAATGGATTGCCCAAAGGGGCCAGTGGCTCTCGTTACTCTCCAAAGATTTTGGTCGAAGCCCGGATTATTCATCAATTGGTTGCTTATGCGCAATATTCACAATCCTATCGTGCACCCAGTGCAAATGAAGAGTATTTAAGTTATGGAACGCCTCCCATGTATCAGGTCACTGGTAATCCCGATTTAAAGGCTGAAACAGGTCGTGGTTGGGAAGTTGGATTTAAATATGGCAATTCAAGACGGGGCTTCAATATTGCCTTTTATGATAATTACTATCGCAATTATATTGATATGATCGGTATCAATCCTTGCACCGGAACACAAATGTGTTTTGGCTATGATAACCTGTCTCGTGTTCGTATTTATGGAACAGAGGCCAGTATGAACTGGGAATTCGATCCCAACTGGCATACGTGGGCCTCTTTTGCATATGCCCATGGACGTAATACAGATATAAATTATGCTTTAAGTTCAATAGCACCTTTCCGGGGAATTATTGGGTTTGGATATAAAACAGATAATTGGGGAACGGATTTATCAAGCACTTTTGCAATAGCGAGGGACAATGCCAAATTTTTGAATAACACGGGTGTTCTTTCCAAACAGTGGAATACGCCAGGTTATGTTGTTTTTGATTTGACCGGATGGTACAGACCTTCTTTTTATCGTCCCTTGCGGTTTCAATTTGGTATGTATAATATGTTTGACAAAAAATATTATAATGCATCTTCTTTGCCGGTTGGACAATCCTCTCGCAGTCTACAGAAGGCATATTTCTCTCAACCGGGACGTTATTTCAAGGTGACTGTACGTATAGATTTCTGATTTGATTTTTTTAAAATTTTGAATTTCTGCATAGTATTCAGGTCTTTATATTTTTGTAAGAGCCTGATTTATTATGCATAAAAGAAAATTAAATAAAATTTTTGAAAATGAATTGACGAATTACACGGAATTATAGTAAAGACATTTCATCACACAATGGCGGATGTAGCTCAGTTGGTAGAGCGCCGGTTTGTGGTACCGGTTGTCGCGGGTTCGATCCCCGTCATTCGCCCCATCAGACAATTTATTGTGACAATAAAATTTTTCCGTAAAACATGGTTTGAATTTGGCATTTAATCCCTTTTATTTGCAGGCAATTAAATCAATTAGGACTGGTTGTACCAATTATTATAATACTTTGATTAATATTCATTATAACAAGAAGATTAAGATACAGAAAAATCTAGCGGAAATAATTTTCCATTATTGTATTGCTTGTCTAATCAATGCTGGATCATTGTACTATTGTAGTAAGTAATAAGAATTTATTTGATTTTTTCTCAAAGAGAAGAGAAAAATATGTGGTATTATAATACCACATATTTAAAGCCATTGAAAAACAAATAAAAATTAGTAAATATTAAAAAAAAACTTGACGAAAAACATACTTGAGTTAATAAACAAAAGTCAAATTACAGTTTTGCTCAATTAACGGAATCTAGAGTTAATGAAAACAACCATTTCGCTTAAACCAGCGGAAGTAACCAAGAATTGGGTTCTGATCGATGCGAAAGACATCGTTTTGGGACGTTTGGCTGCTATCGTTGCTAATCGCCTTCGTGGCAAGCATAAACCACAATATACACCCCATGTCGATTGTGGTGACAATATTATTGTTATCAATGCTGATAAAGTCGCCTTAACAGGCAAAAAAGTAGAACAGAAGATGTTCTATTATCATACAGGTTATCCCGGTGGGATCAAAGAACGTACGATCAGACAACGTTTGACGGGTAAAAATCCGGAACATCTTGTCATTAAGGCAGTTGAACGTATGATTAGCCGTGGTCCATTGCAGCGTAAACAGATGAAACATTTATATGTTTACGCCAGTGATGCTCATCCACATGAAGCACAGCAACCGGTTAAGCTCGATATAGCTGCGTTGAACCGAAAAAATAGAGTTAATAAAACTACAAAAGTTGGAGCCTGAGGAATATGTCAGAGACTCAAGAACGTACAGGCAGCTTGGCTGATCTGAAAGAGGCAGTTGTTGATACTGTTTTGGCACAACAGGAAGTTATCGTTCGTGAACCAAAGCGTGACCAGTTTGGTCGTGCCTATGCAACCGGTCGTCGTAAGGATGCCATTGCACGTGTATGGGTAAAACCCGGTAAGGGCGAGATTATTGTTAACGGACGTCCGGTAACAAGTTATTTCGCTCGTCCAGTTTTGCAGATGTTGTTGAATCAACCTTTTCAGGTAACCAATCGTGAAGGTGAGTTTGATGTTTACTGCACTGTAACAGGGGGAGGTTTGTCAGGACAGGCTGGCGCGGTTCGTCACGGATTAAGTCGTGCTTTATGCAACTATGAACCTGAATTACGTGCCGCATTAAAAGCGGCAGGCTTCTTGACACGTGATGCGCGTGTTGTTGAACGTAAGAAGTATGGTAAGGCAAAAGCCCGCCGTTCCTTCCAGTTCAGTAAACGTTAAGCCTTACAGCTTTATGAAATCAGGGGCGAGGAAAGGCATTATGCTTTTCTTCGCCTTTTTTATTTAAGCATATGTTTAATTATTAAAAACCGATTTATTTGGAATGACAATCATGACAGAAATGCCTAAAATTTTTATTGATGGGGAATATGGAACTACGGGGTTGGGTATACGACAACGTTTGGCGGATTTGCCAATTGAATTATGTTCGGTCCCCATTGAGCATCGTCATGATATTGATAAACGTCTTCAAATGATGGCGGCAGTTGATTTGGCGGTTTTATGTCTTCCGGATAAGGCTTCACGTGAGGCTGTTGCTCTTGTTGAGATGATGGAAAGTAAAAGACCGCGTATTTTGGATGCCAGTACAGCATTTCGAACAGATCCGGAATGGGTTTATGGATTTGCTGAATTGGATCCGGGTCAAGAACGAAAAATTGCAAAAGCCGATAAGGTTGCCAATCCTGGATGTTATTCCAGTGGAGCAATTGCTTTGCTTCATCCTTTGGTAAAGGCGGGTATAATTCCCGTGGACTATCCATTAACCATTAATGCTGTAAGTGGTTATAGTGGAGGAGGGAAAAAGTTGATTGCAGTTTATGAACAGGAAAAGAATGCACCTCCTTTCGAATTATATGCTTTAGATTTGAATCATAAGCATTTACCGGAAATTTGTCATTATTGCGATCTGGTGCAGGAACCTGTATTTGTTCCATCCGTAGGAAATTTTGCACAGGGAATGATTGTTTCGATACCTTTGCATGTTAATTTGTTAAATGGTACGGTCAAACAGCTTAAAACATGTTTGAAGGAACATTACTTTCAACGAAAAAATATTGTTTTTGTTGAGGATGGTTTGACGCGTCTTCCCGCAAACCAGCTGGCCTTTACCGATCGTATGGAGCTGAGGGTTCATTCGAATAATAGAAATGATCAGGTAATATTGACTGCAAGTTTGGATAATCTTGGAAAGGGAGCATCAGGGGCGGCCATCCAGAATATCAGATTGATGTTCGGTATATGAGGTATTTATCAATCAATATCATTGGAACAATAACCATTTGTATATAAAATTTTAATTGAAATGTTGATAAATGCAGATAATGAGAATTTTTCGATGAAATCGAGGATAAGAATTATTCTAGAAAGATGTCTGGTAAATTTTATAGTAAGATCAGGTTATGAAATACAGTATTGAAACGTATTAGATAACCTGATTCTGTAATAATCTGAAGCATGCTGTTCAGTTTTTCAGCTGATTTTTATGATCCAACTGGTTTTGTGAGATATACGGTCCAGCGGCGATGACCTTTACGGTAAGGATCTTCCGGCCCTTTTGCAGAACATGCTGGTCCAGGGGCAGGAGAGCATAGCCGTCCGTCCAGCGGCAGGGTATGTTTTCCTGATTATGCCACCCTTCAAGTTTCCTGGTTTCCAGGTGGGCTTTGACATAGTGGTTCTCCCTGTTGTCAAACAGGGTGATGGTTTCGACCAGTACGCCGAGATTGCGCCTGTCATCAACGAAGGGACCGATGGCATCGCACGGGCGACTGCTATTTGAAACGATATGGACATGATGAACGGGACTGGGGAGAACAAAGACATAATTTCCATTTCCCGTTACTGGCCATTGTGGATGGATAACCTCGCCTCTGTCAGTAATGATATGAAGATTTGTGGAGTGGGTGATTGTTTCTGGCGCAACCATGTTCTTCATGCCCAGATGCAATGCCCTCTGTTTCAAATGGGCATGGACAGGTTCAACGGCCTCACGACTTGTTTCCAGAGGGGCTGCGGCATCCTGTGCCCAGTCTTTTGTCTCCTGTCTTAACTGAACCACCTTTTCAGGATTGTGGAAATTTTTATGGTTGTCCGTATTGAGGTAGCTTTCGGACAATACGCCATCCGCCTTGATAACGCCATGTTTCTCCAGCTCGAGATGATAATAGGTATATTCGGTTTTTGAATAATCGTAACGGATGGAGTGATGATTGACCAGCATGCGGGCGGGGATGAACTTTTCATCAATATAGAGACAATGTTCCGGCGTGATGCGCATATCCTTGTATGGGATGTTGTCAGCCAAGGCGTCTTTGACGATATGGATGGCATAACCCGCCACATCATCGGGCCTGTTCCTGCGGACACTGTGGTGACCCGACCCGGCCCAGGTCACGGGTTTGAGAACCCTCGTGGAGCCTTCATATGCGTAAACCATGTCTCCGGCACGGATCTCTTCTATGGCCTTCAATCCGTCTCTTGTCTCTATCATCGTGCCACAAAGGTAACAGGGTTGGGGATTATCAGTGTTCAGTCCCGGCACATAATCTATGGAATAGTTGTGATTAGTGTTTATTGTTGGATTGATGAATTGTCCTGTAGTCCCGACAGTTACGCGAGTCAATCCGTTGGTTAACCAGATGGTTTGATTGGGTGGAGGGTTGTTGTTAGTCTGATTATAGACAGGGGGGTTGTTTCCATTCAAGCAAATATTATTATTATTTGCGATATTTAATTTCCCACTTGCTGACCAGGATGTTTCATAAATCGTATCATTTTGAGACAAACCGTCGATATAATGGCCATTACTTGAAAATTCTGGCGAGAAATAAGTATTGTTTATTGACTTTCCACCTTGTTCGATCCCTATATAACCATCATAAAATTTTGAATTTTTTAGGGTGCCACCTTTTTGTATAAAAACGTTCTGCCAACTATTATTGGCAAAAATTTCAGCACCGTCTACAACCGCTCCATCTTGAATATAGATATTGTTAATGTTGAAAATATTTACTGGATCATTACCTCTGTAAATGATAATTCCGGCTCCATTTTTATAGACATTCTGTCTAATCATATTACCGGCAGGATCTGAAGCGATTTCAGAGCTGATATAAATTGAGGTGGTGCCACCCGTACCGATGATATTGATATGATCGTTGGAAATGTTATAGTTTTTTACATAGTTTTCAATATCATCCCCGGTAATCTGTTCTTGAGAAAATTGGGCGGTTCTGCTGACTGATACGGTCAGCCTGTTTGATGAAGGGTTGTATCTGTAAAGATCCGGTATATTGGGATTTGTTACTTTACTGTTGTTATTGAGGGTAAGATTGGCAGTATTATTATCACTTGATTGAAAATAAGAGTTGGGTTGATTCTTGTAACTATTGCCACTAAAACTTTGACCTCCCAGATTATAACCGCTTCTTGTAGTATTTGGGTTAAGGAATGAGTCATTATCCGAAGTGGCGGAACCGTTCATGATAACGGGGCTGGAAATAAAAGTGTTGTTGGTGGAACTGCCACCATTCATCGTAACATTTTGATTGAATATATTTGAATCCTGGAGCGTTCCACCAGTATTGATTGTAATGGCTGAATTGTTAGAGGGGCTGTTTTTGATCAAAAGGAAATTTGAACCTGAAACGGTTGCACCATTTGTAATGGTTACAGTGCTGTCAACAAAATTGATGGGTCCTGAATAGGCTTGTGATGGATCAGATGTAAGATGATTATTTGTTGATAGGCTGAAATACTGTCCATTGGTTGAGTTTATTTTGTAGACAGTGCGGCCATCACTTAATTTAACGGCATACCAATTGCCACTATCAATGATCGGATTGTTATTTTGTAATATATAACTGTTCAGGTCTGTATTTTCGACATTTTTTAATTGATTGGAAGTCGCATTCTCTCTTGTAAGGCGATTATTTGAGAAGGTTTGAATAGAATCTTGACTGTTCTTTTCACCATAGGATGGAGGATATTGATATGAATGGACAAATGAATGATTTATTTTGAATGTATCATCATCTTTTTTATCTTTACGCAAGTAATCTTTTTTTTGGTTCGTCATCAGTGATTCTCATATAATTTTTATTATAAGCGTGTCAGAAAGTAAGTATTTGCGACATTTATTATTTAAGTAATACTTTCATGAGCATGCTATTTATTATTTAATCTATTTAATTATTATAATGTTATTAATATAATTAGTAAATTAAATTTGATAATTGAAATGTAATATCTTGAATACATTTATTATTTTTTAATAAAAATCTAATATTTATTAAAAAATAGTTAGATAGGGATTCACCCAATTTTGTTTTTCAATAAATGTATGGAAAATGACATTATGAAGTAATGGCCTGGTCGGGATATGGATTAAGTAATAAAATTGCTAGAATCAAATGGGTTTTATAAAAAAGCTGGATCAATTTATCTGATCCAGCCTTATAAGTAATATAAAATGGTATTTGTAATTTTTATTATGATGACATTATTTTTTTATGATCCAACTGGTTTTGTGAGATATACGGTCCAGCGGCGATGACCTTTACGGTAAGGATCTTCCGGCCCTTTTGCAGAACATGCTGGTCCAGGGGCAGGAGAGCATAGCCGTCCGTCCAGCGGCAGGGTATGTTTTCCTGATTATGCCACCCTTCAAGTTTCCTGGTTTCCAGGTGGGCTTTGACATAGTGGTTCTCCCTGTTGTCAAACAGGGTGATGGTTTCGACCAGTACGCCGAGATTGCGCCTGTCATCAACGAAGGGACCGATGGCATCGCACGGGCGACTGCTATTTGAAACGATATGGACATGATGAACGGGACTGGGGAGAACAAAGACATAATTTCCATTTCCCGTTACCGGCCATTGTGGATGGATAACCTCGCCTCTGTCAGTAATGATATGAAGATTTGTGGAGTGGGTGATTGTTTCTGGCGCAACCATGTTCTTCATGCCCAGATGCAATGCCCTCTGTTTCAAATGGGCATGGACAGGTTCAACGGCCTCACGACTTGTTTCCAGAGGGGCTGCGGCATCCTGTGCCCAGTCTTTTGTCTCCTGTCTTAACTGAACCACCTTTTCAGGATTGTGGAAATTTTTATGGTTGTCCGTATTGAGGTAGCTTTCGGACAATACGCCATCCGCCTTGATAACGCCATGTTTCTCCAGTTCGAGATGATAATAGGTATATTCGGTTTTTGAATAATCGTAACGGATGGAGTGATGATTGACCAGCATGCGGGCGGGGATGAACTTTTCATCAATATAGAGACAATGTTCCGGCGTGATGCGCATATCCTTGTATGGGATGTTGTCAGCCAAGGCGTCTTTGACGATATGGATGGCATAACCCGCCACATCATCGGGCCTGTTCCTGCGGACACTGTGGTGACCCGACCCGGCCCAGGTCACGGGTTTGAGAACCCTCGTGGAGCCTTCATATGCGTAAACCATGTCTCCGGCACGGATCTCTTCTATGGCCTTCAATCCGTCTCTTGTCTCTATCATCGTGCCACAAAGGTAACAGGGTTCTTCCTGAGCATTATCCCTGTAATCCAAAATATATTTGCTATTACTTGATATCGTCGGATTAATTAGTTTTCCGTTACCCGCGACATGGATTTGGGTTGTACCACTGGCTACGGTAAATTGTGTATTGTTTGGAGGGTTATAGCTTTTGTCATTATAAACAACATTATTATTGCCATCAATATATCGACATTCATTATTTGCGATATTTACGAGACCTTTTACGGTTCCAGAACTCTCAAAGAATTTGTCGTCCTGTGAAGTGCCCTCCATTCGATGATCGCCCAGATTGTCCCATTCGGAATACCAGAATTCCGGTGAATAATAAGTATTGTTTATTGACTTTCCACCTTGTTCAATCCCTACATAACCATCATAAAATTTTGAATTTTTTATGGTGCCGCCATTTTGGACAAGGAGTCTCGGGATATTGTTTCCCAAAATTTGCGCGCCGTCAAGAACTGCACCTTTGGTGACAATAACCTTGTATACATTGTAAAAATTAATTTTTTTATTACCACGGTAGATTTCATGTCCGGCACTATCCCGATAGACATTTACTGTTTGGGGTACACCTGATGAGTCCAAAACAGGTTTTCCATTTTGGTCCAGAACGTTTTCTGTGTATACATAGACACAATTGTTACTGCTACCGTTATTTGGGCCAATAATGTTCAGGCTGTCATTTTGAATAACGGTACTGGCGAGGTATTTATCAAGTTCTGGACCAGTAGGCACCCCCTTTGTTTCAAATTGTGCTGTATTTACCACATTTATAGTCATGGTATTACTTGAGTTGTTCAATGGAACATTCGGTATATGGGGATTTCTGACAATACTTCTGTCATTTACGTTTACATCAGCAGATCCATTATCACTGGATAAAAAGGTGTTGTCATGTTTGGTATCAAGATAGCTTCTATTTGTATAACTGATTCCCTTTAAATCATAATATCCTGTTTTAGAGGAAAAATTGACGAAAGAATCCCCATCGGATACGGTAGTTCCACTTATGTTGACGGGGCAGGAAATAAAAGTGTTGTTGTTGGAATGACTATTGCCAGTAAAAATTACGTTTTGATTGAAAATATTGGAATCTTGCAGTGTTCCACCATTATTGTATAATGTTCTTGAATTGTCACTGGCAAGGAAATTCAATCCAGAGACAACAGCCCCATTTTCAATGTAAAAATCGGAATTTATGATATTAACAGGACCTGAATAGGCTTTATTGGGATCATTGGTTAGGTGATCCTTGTCGTGTAAACTGAAATAGGGGCCATTTGTGCCGGTTCCCCGTTGATAGACCGTTTTACCATTGTCAAGTTTAACGGCATGCCATGGAATGGTTCCATCCAGGATCGGGTTATTGTTACGGACGGTATAATTTGCAAAATCGACATTGTTATCGAATTTCAATGGATTTTTACTGGTATCAGCAGATAGGTCAGGATCCACACCCGGATAATTATAGTTTGGCGAACTGTTTGGATCATTATTTTCCCCCCCGCCAAAATAATCCAGATAATAACTATTGTAGCTTGATATACTTGGATCAATGAATTGCCCTCCATAACCGATATGCAGTTGCATAAATCCATTGACAACCGAAAAGCGTTGGCTTTGGGATGGATTTTTAGTGGGATCGTTTACGGTAAAACCATTTTGATCGAAATAGACATTGGCATTATCACTAATGTCTAAAAGATTCTGGTAAGAGTGTGCAGATTCATAGAATTTATCATTTTTGGAGATCCCTTCCATGCGGCTGGTGACATTATTTCTGCTGTACCAGAATTCGGGTGAGTAATAGGTGTTATTGAGTGATTGCCCCCCATTCTGAATCCCGATGTAGCTATCGAAAATATTGGAATTTTGAAGAATGCCTCCGTTTTCAACCAGGATACTGGGAATTGCTCCGCCAAAAATTTGCGCATGATCCAGTACCGCGCCTTTTCTGACAATTATTCTTGAGACATTATAGATATTGACAGGACCGTTTCCCCGATAGAGTACATTATTATTTGAATCCCGGTAAGTTGTTGCTGTTTGTGTCACTCCATTGGCGTCTGTAAATGTCTCGTTGGTGACATATACAACGTTATAATCACTGAAACTTCCGTCACCGATAATGGATTTATAGTCATTTTTGATTGTTATGTTGTTCAAATATTCATCAATGTTGTTTGCGGAATAAAAATCCTGTTTTCCGAATCTTGCTCCTTGATCAACATTGATCTGCGTACTTCTCGTGTCGGCTGGAACCTGCGTATCGGCGGTGACAGTGGGATTGGTGACTATGGTAGAGTCTTTTATATTGATTGTTGTTGTTCCACCCTTACTAAAGAAAAAATTTCCTGATGAGGGGGTCTGTTGGGAGGCTATACCCGTTAAAGTCCAGCTACCCACTGATAGGATATAGGCATTGGTAAATGAATCGTTGTCTGACCGAGTGTTGCCGGCCATTGTGGTGGGGCAGCTATAGTAATTGTTATTACTGGAAAAACCATTGTTGATGTTGACATTTTGATTGAAAATATTGGAATCTTGCAATTTACCATTTTGATCAACGGTAAGCGTATATTGATTCCCGTCAGTGGAAAAGTAATTGAGTCCTGATACTACTGCGCCATTCTCGATATGCAAATTGCTGTTGATAATGTTTACAGGGCCAGAATAGGCATAGTTTGGATCAGTGGTTGTGTGATCAGCCGTATACAGGCTAAAGTATGAATTTGTACCGCCCTGATTATATCCGCCCTTACTATATATAGTTTTTCCATTATAGTTAACGGCGTACCAATCACCGGTATTCAGGATGGGATTGTTATTGTGTATGGAATATCCTATCGAATCAAAAGTGCTTATTTGATCTTCGGTGACGTTATTTTTATTTGCCAAATTAACAGGATAATAAATATAGTTTACAAAATGATTTGTTTTAAATTCATTTTCATCTGTTAAATCTTTGCGTTTGTCGTCTTTTACATGTTTAACCATAAGTAATCTCTTATTTTTACTTTATTTTTTCGTTCCTGAAATATTATTATTAGTATAATACAACATAATATACAAACATGTTATTTATTAATAAGTAATTTTTACATATAAAAAATGATATTTAAAGTAATAACCATTAAATTTATTTAATATTATTTAATGAATTATTGATTTTTTAATTTTTTAAATTTTGGTAAAGTAGTGAATATTTTTGGTTACTTTAAAAGTTTTGCAAGGTTTGCTTTTTATTGGAATTAATTTTTTTTATTAAAAAACTCTAAAAAAATTTAAATAAATATAAGTTAAATAAACGATGTATAAGTAACCAGTTTCATAATTTTTTGTATAAAATTTAATTATAATGTGAATATTATGTATTTTAAATGAAAAAATCTTTGAAAAACACTTGCAATTTTTTTAATTTTTTTTAAAAACAAGATTGTCTTTTGGTGGTGTTATCTGCTAAGAGGAAATAAGCAAGCGAGAGTGACGGAACGGTAGACGTAGTCGACTCAAAATCGACCGCCGCAAGGCGTGGGGGTTCAAATCCCCCCTTTCGCACCAATTCACGTTATCTGTTAACGTGCAATGAATGGTTATTAACGCTTATGTCAAGATTGTCCATATCTCCCAAACCCCAAAAAAAACCTGAAAATCCATGTTTCTCATCTGGTCCTTGCGCAAAACGTCCCGGATGGAATATCAATGTTTTGCAAAATGCCCTGGTAGGACGGTCACATCGTTCCAAGGAAGGGCGGGCCAGGTTACATGATGTCATCCACCGCTCTGCTGAAATACTTGATGTTCCTGAAGGATGGAAATTGGGTATTGTTCCCGCTTCAGATACCGGGGCTGTTGAAATGGTTTTGTGGGCCTTGCTAGGGTCTCGTTCTGTTGATATGCTTTCTTATGACAGTTTTTCTGCGGAATGGGTTACCGATGTTGTTGAACAGTTAAAACTACCCAATACCAATATTATTCATGCAGAGTATGGTGAATTGCCAAATCTGGATGAAATTCAGTGGGATAATGATGTTGTAATGGTGTGGAACGGAACGACTTCGGGTGTTAAAATTCCAAATGGAGATTTTATTCCTGACCATCATGATGGATTGGTTATTTGTGATGCGACCTCGGCTGTTTTTTCGATGGATCTACCATGGTCGAAACTTGATGTGGTAACGTGGTCCTGGCAAAAGGTTTTGGGTGGGGAAGCCGCGCATGGAATGCTTGCTCTATCACCACGTGCAGTGAGACGTCTAGAAAAAACAAAACAGTTAAGACCCTTGCCTAAAATCTTCCGTGTATTGAAACAGGGAAAATTGAACGAAAAAATTTTTGAGGGAGATACAATCAATACTCCGTCAATGCTTTGTGTTGAAGACGCGCTGGATGGTTTGAGATGGGCTCAATCTGTCGGGGGATTGGCAGGATTGAAACGTCTTAGTGAAAATAATCTGAGGATTGTCAGCCAATGGGTTGCTAAAACGGCATGGATTGAATTTCTTGCAAAAGATGAGAAGTATCGCTCACATACCTCTATTTGTTTAAAAATTGTGGACCCTTGGTTTGTTGCGTTGGATAATAAAAGTCAGAAAACGGTTTTATCGAAACTGACTGGTCTTTTGGCTGAGGAACAGGTCGCTTATGATATTGCCAGTTATCGTGATGCTCCTCTGGGATTGAGGTTATGGGGTGGGGCAACGGTGACTGCTGCATCTATGGAGGCCCTGTTACCTTGGCTTGATTGGGCGTTTGCGATGGTAAAAGCGGATGGCTGAATCATACGGGAAGATGATTAAAGGTAAAAAGCAACTATACATATGATTGATGATCTGGAAATAAGTAACGCATTGCTCCCCGTTGGTTTTTGCGATGTCTTGCCCTCTGATGCTGAGACAGAAGCGCGTGGTTTGCAAAAAATGATGAATATTTTTGCTAATTACGGTTATGATCGGGTCAATCCACCTTTATTGGAATTCGAACAGAGTCTTCTTGCGCATGCGGGCAAAGGAATTGCAGAGCAAACTTTTCGGATAATGGATCCAGAAACACGTTATATGATGGGCTTGCGCGCAGACATTACACCTCAGATTGCCAGAATTGCTGCGACACGATTGATCAATTCACCACGTCCTTTACGGTTGTCGTATGCTGGTCTCTGTATTTGGGTTAAAGGGGCAAGACATTCAGCAGCCCGTCAAATTTTACAGACTGGCATTGAATTAATTGGCATCGATAATGCACAGGCTGATGCCGAGGTGATTCTTGTGACTGCACAGGCATTGCAGGCGCTTGGGATTCAGGCCTTCAGTTTTGATTTAATGATGCCGCAGCTGGTACAGGCAATTATTAGCCCGGAAAATTTTACCTCTGCACAATTGGGTGCGTTAATGCGTGCATTGGATCGTAAAGATGTTGCTGCCGTAAAATATTATGGCGGGGATTATTCGGATATTTTGACAGCTATGTTGCAGGCGGCAGGACCTGCGGATCAGGCTATTGGCGCATTGCGAAAATTAAATTTTCCAGCCGAGGCCCAACGGTTGTTTGAACGGTTGTTGGCTTCTGTAAAAGCGGTGCGAAATCAAGATCCGGATATTGAATTGACTATTGATCCTGTTGAATTTAGAGGCTGGGATTATCATACAGGATTATGTATTTCCGTTTATGCTGATGGTATTAGTGGTGAAGTTGGTCGGGGTGGAAGATATCTTTCCAATAATCAGGAACCTGCTTGTGGTTTAACCCTTCGTCCAGATATTTTGTTGCAAAGAGCGGAGAGACCTTTGAGCAAATCAAGGGTTTTTGTTCCCTATGGTTGTTATAGAATTGAGGAGTTGGGCAAACTGCATGAAGAGGGATATGTTACGTTAATGAGTTGTGCGGTTGAAGGCGATCCCGAAGAAGAGGCTCATCATTTAAATTGCCAATATATATACAAAAAAGGGAAATTGTTTCCTTTGTAATTGGTGTAAGCGCTTTAATCATTTAATATTTGTGTAATTTTATAAATAAGGTTGTTTAGATAAGGAAGTCTATATGTCCAGTGTTACCATTGTCGGTTCCCAATGGGGAGATGAGGGAAAAGGAAAGATTGTTGATTGGCTGGCCAGTCAGGCAGATGTTGTAGTAAGATTTCAGGGCGGACATAACGCTGGACATACCCTGGTTATTGATGGAAAAAGTTATAAATTATCATTATTGCCTTCCGGTGTAGTTAGGCAAAAAATTAGTATTATTGGCAATGGGGTTGTTGTTGATCCACAGGCCCTGTTAAATGAGATTGCCAAGTTTAAAGATCAGAATATCGAAATTACTCCAGATATTTTAAAAGTAGCCGAGAATTGCCCTTTGATTTTGCCTTCTCATGTGGCCTTGGATCAGGCTCGTGAAAAAGCACGTGGAGAACATAAAATTGGAACAACCGGTCGAGGTATCGGACCCGCTTATGAAGATAAAGTGGCGCGTCGTGCCATTCGCTTGTGTGATTTGACAGAACCGGAAACGCTAGATTGGCGTTTGGATGAGTTATTGGCTCATCATAATGCCTTATTGGTATCATTGGGTGAAAAAACATTTTCAAAAGATGAAATTCTATCCTATCTCAATACTATTGCTGTAAAGGTTTTACCTTTTATGGCACCCGTTTCAGAATTAATGGCAAGTTATATTAAGGATAATAAATTTGTGCTATTTGAAGGGGCACAGGCCATAATGTTGGATGTAGATCATGGAACCTATCCTTTTGTAACCAGTTCAAATACTGTGCCTGCTCAAACGGGGATTGGTAGCGGTACAGGTCCACGGACAGGCGGATACATACTTGGAATTGCCAAGGCCTATACGACAAGAGTTGGTGCAGGGCCATTTCCAACCGAGCTATTTGATGAAACTGGAAAATATTTAGGTAAAAAAGGTTATGAGTTCGGTACGGTAACAGGACGGCCAAGACGCTGTGGATGGTTCGATGCTGTACTGGTACGTCGTGCAGTTCAAGTTGGTGGATTGGATGGTTTGGCCTTGATGAAACTAGATGTTCTGGACGGGTTAAAAGAGGTCAAAATTTGTGTCGGGTATCAATTGGACGGTCAGAATATAGAGCGTTTTCCATATACTTTGGAAGCGCAAAAAAGATTGAAACCTATTTATGAAACGATGTCAGGATGGAATGAAAAGACCTCTGGTATTCGGTCAAAGAAAGAATTGCCGGCAGCAGCAAGAAATTATATTGAACGTATTGAAGCATTGACAGGGGTTAAGGTTGCTGTCATTTCAACCAGTCCTGAACGTGAAGATACAATATTATCCGAGAATTTTTTGCCAAACTAATTTTAAGATAATTTATTGTCTTTTTGTGACCCCTGACAAGGGGTCTTTTATAATTCTCATTTTACGTTTCTTAATTCGTTCTATAAATATTTATTTGTGAATAAAAGATTTTTATTAAGAAAATTTTAATGAATTTTATTCAAAAAAAGATTTGAAAATTAATATTTATATGAAAAAGAAACAAAAACCATCTTTTAATATATGTTCAAGAAATGATTTAAGGATATATTATAGATAATTTTATTTTATTGCTTAAATATAATGATCGAAAAGATAGATTGTAACTAAGAATCATTTGAAACAAATTTATCTGATCGTAAAATTAATAACAGTATGTTTTAAATTTTTTTATCTTTTGAAATTTGTTGTAGATTTAATATATTCCAAAAGAAAAATTTTTAAAAAACTGTTTTATTAACAGCTTAATAGATAATTATCAAATATTATTTTGACCAATTCAATGTGATGCACATGGTTATCCAAATATTCAATAAAAAAAATAACGGGTTAACATCTGATTCCAATAAAGAAAAACGCGTAGGATCAAATATACGCAGGGAAATTCTGAGAGCTTTAAAGACAGCTTTTCCTTTAATGTTAAGTGTCATTCCTTTTGGTTTGTTATTGGGGGCGCAGGCAAAGATACATGGATTGTCAACGCTTGAGCTCTGGTTAATGTGCAGTTTAAATTTTGCTGGCGGATCTGAATTTGTCGCGATTAATTTATGGCAAAAAACACCGCCATTATTATTGATTGTTGCGATGACTTTACTGGTGAATTTCCGTCATATTTTAATGGGCGCCACCATGATACAGTTTTGCAAGCGTTTTTCATTAAAAAGGATTTTACCATCTTTTTTCTTTTTATGTGATGAATGTTGGGCATTGTCATTGCAGGACTGTTATAACAGGTTAAAAAAAGTCATTAGTCCATCTTTTAGCTATATATTTTATATGACTGTAGGAGTTTCTTTGTATCTTGTCTGGGTTACAAGTGCCGTGATAGGAATTTTATTGGGGCCTTTATTTGGTAATCTTTTGCATTATGGATTTGATATGGCGTTTGCAGCCATATTCATTGTTTTACTTCGTGGTATGTGGCTGGGATGGCGTAAAGGCATTATCTGGGCAAGTAGCCTTATAACTGCCTGTATAGTGTATATGTTTGTGCCTGGGGAATGGTATATTATTGCGGGTACTTTAACCGGAATAATATTTGTCTTTCTGGTTCCCAATCGCATGCTGCAGGCATCAAAAAATGTTTAGTACCTATATTAATGAACACGCTTTTCTGACGATTATATTCATGGGTATGGTAACATATCTGACACGAATTGGTGGATACCTTGTTTTTAGTAAATATGATCATCCCCGATTAAAGAACATATTGGAAATTGTTCCTGGATGCGTAATGATTTCCTTGATCGCACCTTATTTTGTTACAGGACGGATAGCAGATATGATTGCATTAATCTTTACGGTAACGGCGGCTATTCGATGCTCTTTTTTGGTTACACTGATTATCGCGATAGGATCAGCTGGATTATTACGATATCTTCTAGGTTAAATACGACATAATCCAGCTTGTTATGTTTTATATTTTTAGGCAATAGCTACCTGGTTTATTGAGTTTTTAAATCCAATATCTGAACCATGTGCTTTTTGAATAATTTCTTGCAATTTTTCAAAAGCACGGGTTTCAATCTGACGGATACGTTCTCTGGAAATTTTATAGACTTTTGAAAGTTCTTCCAAGGTTGCAGGTTTGTCTTTTAACCTACGCTCCGTTAATATTTCACGTTCTCTGGGTTTTAAGCCTTCCATCGCTTTTTGTAGAATATTATGACGTTGGGATAGTTCTTCACGTTCGGCATAGCTCTCTTCCTGGTTAATGGCGTCATCAACCAGCATATTCTGCCATTCGTTATAATCACTGTCGTTTCCCATAGGGGTATTTAGGCTGTGATCTTGAGCGCTTAGCCGTTGATTCATGCTTTGAATCTCGGATGTAGTTACTCCAAGTTTCTCCGAAATTGTTTCCAATTGTTCCGGGGTTAGGTCAGTGTCACTAAAGGCCTTAATCTGGCTTTTAACGCGACGTAAATTGAAAAAAAGCTTTTTTTGAGCAGCGGTTGTCCCGATTTTAACCAAAGACCAGTTGTGAAGAATATATTCCTGAATAGCCGCTTTAATCCACCAAATTGCATAGGTTGTAAACCGGAACCCACGATCTGGATTAAAACGTTGGATGGCTTGAAGCATACCTATATTTCCCTCACTTATCAATTCATTCAGGGGCAAGGCATAGCGTTTGTATGTTGTGGCTATTTTAACGACTAATCTTAAATGTGCGTTGATCAATTTATGTGCAGCCTGGATATTTCCCTCCTCTTTCCACTGTTTCGCATAGGTGAATTCCTCTTCAGCTGTTAAGAGGGGAAATTTGCGGATATTCTGGATATATTGTGTAATGTTGTTTTCTGGCGTGATATCTAACATTGAAGGAACCATTGATTTGTACCTTTATGATGTTATGGTCTGCGTAAAACAGAACACATGTCTTGTTGATCTTTATTGTATTTTTAATTAATGCAGTTGACCCACATTTATATTTTATGAAGTTTGTTTTGTTTACGAACATTGTTATATCAGACTAATTTAGTCCTGTCAAAAAAAATAACATAAAAATAAAGTATATTTTCATCGATAAATTCGATTATAGGTAATAAAAATTGAACTGGTTAATATTTATAGAGTTTAAAACATGTATTTTACAAAATTTTAACCTTTATAATTAATAATTTATTAATAAATTTTTAACAAGTTATTTTTTTCTTTACAAGAGTGTTTATTTCGAATCGAAAAATAAGGATTTATTATATCTTTATTTTTCCGTAGTTATTTTCTTTATTAAACGTTCCATATCCTGGGGCAATGATGTTTCAAACTCATGATATTTATTGCTTATGGGATGATTAAATCCTAAAAGTGTCGCATGCAGGGCTTGTCTGGGAAAATCAAGAAGTTCATTTCTTTGATTTATGGGTAAGATTTTTGCAATGGCGGGAATCCGCTTAAGATATACGGAATCACCTATTAAGGGGTGACCTTGTTTCGATAAATGCACACGAATCTGGTGAGTGCGTCCTGTATCAAGTTTACACTGAATAAAGCTTACAGCTGGATTTATTATTTTTTGAATTTTATAATTTGTTTTGGCATATTTCCCACCTTTTTTGACAATTGTCATTTTTTTACGATCATAGGGGTCACGACCAATATTTCCCTCAACAGACCCTAGACTGGGGTTTGGTATTCCCCAACAGATGGCATGATATAACCGGTTTATGGTTCGATCTGCAAAATCAGCGGATAGTTTGCTTAAGGCTTGTTCAGATTTTGCGACAACCATTACTCCAGAAGTATCTTTGTCCAGTCGATGAATGATTCCGGGACGTTTTTCTCCTCCTATTCCTGACAGGCTGTCTCCACAATGCGCCAAAAGAGCATTGACCAAGGTACCATTTTCATTTCCCGGGGCTGGATGTACAACTAATCCAGCCGGTTTATTGATTACGATAATATGATTGTCTTCAAATAGAATTTCTAGGGGAATGTCCTGAGGTATTAATGAATATTCTTTTACTTCAGGGATTTGCAATTCAATTTTATCATTTGTTTTAATGGGAGTTGATGGATTTTTAATAGGGACATGATTGCGTTTACAATGTCCTTGTTCAATGAGTGCTTTAATTCTTGATCGTGAATAATTTTGATAGGTTTTGCTTAAAAATCGATCAAGTCTTAAATTATTGTATTTTTCTTGAACTGAAGTTACAAGCAAAGTTGAGTCGATCGTGTTTGAACCATTCATACAGAAAGTACCTTAATGTCAATGAATATATCCCTTGAAAACAAAGATTCTTTATCACGAAAAAATAAAGGATTGTTAGCTTTAGTTGTATTTTTGGGAATTCTGATAATAATAGCCACAACGATACTGGTTTTCGCAATTATCAGTCGTATAGCTCATAAAAAAAACGATTCTGTCATGATTTATGAAAATTCACTAAAAATTACACGTCCAATCAGTGTATTGCAAGAACCTAAAGGGACACGGATAGAAAATGTCACACGTCAGTCTGACAGGATGGTATTGATAACATTGAGAGGTGGAGGGCCTGATCGTTTGATTTTCTGGGACATTGATCAACAAAAAAAGGTGGCGGAAGTTAAAATCATCGATTCGGAGATTGATGATAAATAGTTTGTTAATTGAAAAAGAATTTTTATGAAACACCTTGCATATATTCGGATTTATAATATGAATAGTTATTTCAATTATCAAATAAAAAAACAAGAAATAATATATGTATGGATTTTTATACTTTGTTTTACTTTATAAAAAAATGTAATATTTTGATATTTTAATGACAATTGAGAAAAATAGTATATAATTGAATTATAACAATCATTTAAAGGAGAATTGTTATGAGTAAACATGAAGTATCAAAAAAAGAAGCTCACAAAGATGCCGAAACGCTAAGGGATCCTAAAGCTAGTAAATGTGATAAATCCGAAGCAGGTTCTGAATTATCAAAGAAAAAAAATCAAGGTAAAAAATAGATAACTAGATAATTAATCCAATTTATTTTGATTTTTATATGCTAAACTCAAATAACGATTGTAGGTCTTTGAAAAGGGACTATTTAACAGTCGTTATTTTTTTGTGATTAATTTGGATTTTTTGGTGAGTTTTAGTTGCTTTTTAGGGCAGGATGACGTAGATAAAAGAAAAATAAGAAGGTTTCTGGTCCCGTTCGTCTAGAGGCCTAGGACACTGCCCTCTCACGGCAGCAACACGGGTTCAAATCCCGTACGGGACACCAAAAGAGAATATCAATCTAGCAATACGTTAAATAATTATTATCGTAAGATTATATAGATATTTAAAAAAGTACTAGAAGATTTGTTTCAAAAATAATTGAAAATATTTTCAATACGAAATTATCTGTTTTGTTTAAACAAAATCTTTTTTCGCATTATAATATAGACATAGTTTTTTCATATTGTGAAATGGAAAAATATTAGATTACTGAAAATAATTTTTGTAATAGATCCATGATAATACTTTGGTAAAATTATGCAAAAAAAAATTATAAAGCTTAAAAGACCTTTTATAATTAAAATGGGGAAAAAACTTCGTCCTTATTTTAATAAAGTGCTTTCCCGTTATTCAGAAATTCCGGATCAACCCGTATATGATATTTCGGTTCTACCATGGATATCTGTAATTGAAGCTAATGCAGATATAATTCGTAAAGAATGGGAACAGCTTGTTCAGAAGTATCAAAATGAATCTGTTAACGCACCCTCACTGCGAGATATATCTCCTGACCATGCTAGAATTGCCGCGGATAAACGTTGGAAATCCTTTTTTTTGCAGGGTTACGGGTTACGGGTGATGGAAAACTGTAAGTTAATGCCTAAAACAGCAGCTTTGATAGATAAGATTCCGAATTTAAATTCAGCGTTTTTTTCTATTCTTGAACCGGGTGCCGTTATCCCCCCGCATTATGGTGTGACCAAAGGTTTGCTTACGTGTCATCTTGGGGTCGCTGTGCCGATAGATCAAAAAAATTGCTGGATTGATGTTGATACGCAACGTTTATACTGGGTCCAGGATAAATGCATTCTTTTCGATGATACCTATAGGCATAGTGTTGAAAATGATACGAATCAAACTCGGGTTGTTTTATTATTTCAGGTTTTAAGACCGGAAAGGGGATTTGGTAAGGTTGTTCAAGATCTGTTTATGATGGCGATCCGTCGTTCTGCCTTTGTTAAAGAAGCCTATGATAATTTTATGAAAATCAATAAACAACAAATATTACATTAGTTATTGATTAAGGTATTTGATTTTTTATTAATGTTCAATGTTTTAATCAATGAATTGGGGTTGCAGAAAGGATTATTGAATAATAAGTGAATTGTTATAATTTTTAATTAGGTTATAAATAATTACTGTAAATATTCTGGAGAAAGTGTAGATTTGTGAGAATCGGTTTTTTAGACTGTTTTGCTGGTATGAGTAGCAGCCGATTTATAGGGGCTTTGGCAAGTGCCGGTGTTCCTGAACAAATTTTACAAGATGCAGTTGACGCCCTTGATATAGGCGCACGTCTAGAATTAATGCATGTCAAGCGAAGCAATATTGCAACGATCAAAGCCTATATTAGTTTTGATACTTCAGAAAATGGCTTGAATTTTTCTTATGATTTTTTGCGTTCTTTTCAAGATGAAAAAGTCAATAATAAACAGTTGCTGGGAACAATTCAGGCCTTGATTTCCAATGCGTCTCTACCTGTAAAAGCGAAAAAGCTTATTTTGGAAACTTTTCAGAATTTGGCTGAAGCACAAGCCAAAATCTCAGGTCTGCCAATCGAAGAAATCAGTTTTCATGAGATTAAAGCGCTGAACACGATTGTTGGAGTAACAGTTTGTTGCGTTGCATGTGTCTGGCTGAAGATAGATCAATGGTATGTTTCCCCCTTGAATGTAGGATCGGGAATTAAAAAAGATTCCAAGGGATTTTTACCTATTCCAACCCCTGTAACGCTTGAGCTTTTGGGAAATGAGGTTCTTATTTATGCCTCGGGGCCACAAAAGGAATTGTTAACCCCAACCTGTGCCGCATTGTTGAAAGCGTTAAAGGCTAGTTATCAGCCTTGCCCTCCAATCTTGATTTCTCGTATAGGGTATGGAGGGGGAAGAATGGAATATGATAATCTTCCAAATTTTTTAAGACTATGTGTGGGAACCACAACAAAAGGAAAAAATACACAATCAGTTATTGGGGAAATTGTTATTGTAGAGGCAGAATTTGCCAAATCATCGCAAGATGCATTAATTGAATTACAAACCCATCTTTATGCGAATGGGGCAAAATTTGTCTATACTGTGCCAATTTATTCAGTCTTTAATCAAATGACCGATAAGGTTGTTATTTTCTGTCTCCCGGAACATGCCGATGAGATGCGTCGTTTCTTATTTCAAAGATTAAAAACGGCATATGTGCATTGGCGTATTGAGAAATATGAAAATTTGATTCATTATGATGAAAACGTTAATACCCCATGGGGAAAAATAAAAGTTATTGTAGGACAACTGTTAAACAATCAAATTGTTTCGGTTGTTCCTGATAAAACAACATGCCGCTCTATTGCCAAAGCACATGATTTATCAACAGTTGAAATTGAGGAAACGGTTAAACGGTTGTTTTTTTCCGGGAAAAGTTGATTGAAATTATGAATAAAGATTTAAAAAACGTATAAAAATCTGTATAAGAAAACCTATTATTATTGTAATATTTCCGTTTTATTGATGTACAAAAGGCAAAATGCGAATAGGAATAAATTCACAAGCTGCCTTAATAATCATTGGAGAGGCTACATGACGAAGAATTTAATTGCTTCATTCTCTTTTTCCCGTTCTTTGGTAATGGTCAGTGCTTTAAGTCTGGGGCTTGTAGCTTGTTCCAGTCATAAAAAAGAACGGGATCTGATTTTGCCCGAAAACCATCTTGTTGGTGTGGATCGTTCAGCCACAGGTGGGGATGATAGTCTGGCAGGTGGTGTTAACGCTTATTTATGGCGTGCGGCATTGGATACATTGGCTTTTATGCCCATGCTTTCAGCTGATGCTGTGGGGGGAAGCATCATAACGGATTGGTATCAGCCTGTTCCATCCAATCCTGAAAGATTTCAAGTTGTTTGCACTGTACTTGACCGACGGTTGAGATCGGATTCGATCAGTGTTGTTGTTCATCGTCAGATAAAGGAAAACGGACAGTGGGTCGATGCGCCTGTAACCTCTCATACAGCTTCAGATCTTACCAGTAAAATTCAGGTGCGCGCACGTCAGTTGCGTGCTGATAAACTTAAGTAAATTTAATATATTTGATAGACTAACATGAATAATTCCACTCCATCATCGTATGATTTTCAACGTGTAGAATTTTATTGGCAACAGCAATGGGCAAAACGTCATTTGTTTGATGTACCCAATGTCCCTAATTCTGAATTGCCAAAATATTATGTCTTGGAAATGTTTCCATATCCATCCGGACAGTTGCATATGGGGCATGTAAGAAATTATACATTGGGGGATGTTGTCGCTCGATACAAGCGGGCAAGAGGCTATAGCGTATTACATCCTATGGGATGGGATGCTTTTGGTCTTCCAGCTGAAAATGCTGCCAAAAGTCATGGTGTTTCTCCTGTTAAATGGACTATGGAAAATATTGCCGCCATGCGGGAAGAACTCAAAAGATTGGGATTCTCCCTAAACTGGGACAGAGAATTTGCTACGTGTCAGCCCGAATATTATGGTCAGCAACAAAAATTGTTTTTAAGCTTGCTGGAAGAAGGCCTGGTTGAGCGTCGCGAAAGTTGGGTGAATTGGGATCCTGTTGATCAAACTGTGTTGGCTAACGAACAGGTAATTGATGGCAAGGGATGGCGTTCTGGAGCTCCAATTGTAAAAAAACAGCTTTTCCAGTGGTTTTTGAAAATTACGGATTTTGCACAGCCTTTATTAGATGGATTGAATACACTAAATGACTGGCCTGATCGTGTGAAAGCGATGCAAGAGCGGTGGCTGGGAAGATCCGAAGGGGCAAAAGTGCGTTTTGAGGTTCTGAATTTGCCAGCAGATTTTGAATCTAGTTTGAACGTTTTGGAAATATTTACAACCCGTCCGGATACCCTGTTTGGTATGGCATTCGTTGCTATTTCACCTGATCACCCGATGGCGGCTAAATTGGCAAAGACAAATCGCGGAGTGGCTGATTTCATAGCCGAATGTCATCAGTTGGGCACTTCAGAAGAGGCGATTGAGAAAGCTGAAAAAAGAGGGGTCGATACTGGCCTGAAAATTCGGCACCCTTTTATGCCTGATCAGGAATTTCCAATCTGGATTGCCAATTTCGTATTGATGGACTATGGAACGGGTGCAATATTTGCCTGTCCCTGTGGTGATCAGCGGGATTTGGATTTTGCACGCAAATATAAAATTGATTTCAAGACAGTTGTTGTTCCGAAAGGAGAAACCTCTGAAACTTTTAAGGTTACCGAGACTGCATATACAGATCAGGGAATTGCTGTAAATTCTGAATTCTTGGATGGATTGCCAACAGTCAAAGCCAAGGATGTGGCAATAGCGGAATTGGAAAAATTGGGCATTGGTGAAAAAGTGGTAAACTGGCGTTTAAGGGATTGGGGCATTTCCCGTCAGCGTTATTGGGGCTGTCCAATACCTGTTATTCATTGTCCAAAATGCGGAATAGTCCCTGTTCCAGAAGATCAGTTGCCGGTTCAGTTACCAGAGGATGTTGATTTCTCTTTATCCGGAAATCCGTTGGATAATCATCCAAGCTGGAAACATGTTGAATGTCCCCATTGTCATGGAGCTGCCCAGAGAGAAACCGATACATGCGATACATTTGTAGATAGTTCCTGGTATTTTGCACGATTTACAGCACCTCATGCCGAAACCCCGACAGAAAAGGAGGCTGTTCATCGTTGGATGCCGGTAGATCAGTATATTGGCGGAATTGAGCATGCGATATTACATTTGCTATATGCGCGTTTCTTTACACGAGCCATGAAACAAATGGGATATGTGAGTGTTGATGAGCCTTTTAAAGCTTTATTTACTCAGGGTATGGTGATGCATGAAAGTTATCAAGATGCACAAGGCGAGTGGATTTTTCCTGACCAAGTAAAAAAAACAGGGAATAAAGCTGTTTTACGTGATACCGGCGAAACTGTTAAGATTGGTCGTGTTGAAAAAATGTCAAAGTCCAAGAAAAACACGATTCCACCATCTGCAATTATTGAACGTTTTGGTGCTGATACGGCACGTTGGTTCATATTGTCAGATAATCCTCCCGAAAGGGACATGGAATGGACAGAGGAAGGGGTAATGGCTACTTCCCGTTACCTGCAACGTTTATACCGTTTGGTTTTAACGGTATCACAACAGGTTCCAGTGCTGGTTGTTTTACCTGATACATTTTCGGAAAATGCGGATCAATTGCGACGCTTGACCCACCGCACCATTGTTACGGTAACAGAATCATTGGATAATTTTGCAATGAATGTTGCGATTGCAAGATTGCGCGAATTAACCAATGCTTTGGCTGATGCAGAAAAAAAATCGGGTGATCCGGGAATGGATTTTGCTCGTCGTGAAGCTGCCATGATGTTAAGTCGACTTTCCAGTCCGTTAATTCCGCATATGGCGGAAGAAATGATGTCTCATCTTTTTGAGGATCACAAATTGTTGGCTGAAAGTGAATGGCCTAAAGCGGATGAAGCTTTGTTAACCGCGACAAAAGTGGTTATTGCTGTGCAAATAAAGGGCAAGTTACGGGGAACGATTGAGGTTGCTCCGGATATGGAAAAAGAAAAGATAATCCAATTGGTACAGCGGGAGAAAACAGTTTCTAAATTTTTGGAAGGAAAAACGGTTTTAAAGACAATTTATGTGCCTAATAAAATCGTTAATTTTGTGGTAAACTGATGAAATTATTAACTATATTCCTTAAAAAATCCAGTGTTCCCTTGGGGTTTGCAATTTTATTGGCAGGATGTGGTTTTCATCCTGTCTATAAAAAAACGGCTACATTGGATACCAACAAGGAATTGAAAAAAGTTTATATTCCTGTTTTGAATGATCGTTTTGGTCAGCAAATTCGGCAGTTTTTACAACAGAATATGGCAGGGGATGGGCCTGAAGATCCAAAAACATATGAGTTGGATGTAACCCCGTCTTTAAGTGAAGAAGCGATTGATATTCATTATGACAATTCTTCGGGTCGGGCAAGAATGACCGGGAATGCGCATTGGATATTGAAAACCATATCTGTTAATCCAGTCATTTTGGCACAGGGTGATGCGCAGACAATGGATGGTTATAATATTACTTTTGAACAATATTTTGCTCAGACGTTGAATGACGAAACCGCGCAAACTCGTGTTGCTCAGAATTTGGCGAATGAAGTTACACAACAAGTTGCTGTCTGGTTCAGGCATAATGATTCTTTTCAAGAAACAAGTAAAGTTCCAAATACACCCAAGGCGCAGTATATGTTACCAAGCATGATGCCTGGAACAAGCGGAGCACAGACTCAATCAGCGGGAAGTGATGGAATGCCAGCAATGGCTACCGGTCGAAATACCATGATTCCTGTTGGAATGGATAACATGACAGAAGATGAAATGCCTTCAGATAAGTAATGGATAAAAGATGAAATAAGGGTATCAATATTTCATGAAAATCGATGCACGAAAAATTACAAATATTTTTCAAGATATCAATCAATTTCGTGTATATCTGATTTATGGAGAAAATACAGGATTGGTACGAGAACGTGCCAGCCGCTTGGTAAAAAAAATTGCCAATAGTTTGAACGATCCTTTTCTTGTCGCTGTTTTGGATAAGGAAAATCATGACCGTTTGGTTGAAGAGGCGACAGCCTTATCTTTGATGGGTGGGCAACGTGCTGTATGGGTAAGAGATGCATCGGATAATTTAGCTAAAAAACTTGAAATTTTTTGCGCTTCTTATTTGAACAAAGAAAATTCATCCCATTTGGATTCAGTGATTGTTATTGAAGCGGGCAGTCTTTCCACTCGTTCTCCCTTACGGATCTTGGCCGAAAAACATCCATTAATGGCGGCAATTGCGTGTTATGCAGAGACTGGACGCTCACTGGAAGAAACTGTTCATTCACTATTGGGGAAAAAGAAGATTTCCCCGGATGCATTCCGATATTTATTGGCAATGTTAGGTGGAGATCGAATTCTTATTCGTAATGAGATAGAAAAATTATTACTTTTTGTTGGAGATGAGGCAGAAATTACAATTGAAGCTGTTGAACAGGTCTTGGGGGATAGTAATGAATATTCTGTAGAGGATATTTTATATGCGGTTATGACAGGGCAAACAATTGTTGCAGATCGTACGTTAAATCGGGGACTTAAGGAAGGGATTACCTTGATTGCGCTTATTCGTGGACTTTTATATTTAAATGATCGTATGATGCAGGTTAGGATCATGATGGAAGAAGATGGATTGCCCCTGAAATCTGCAATGGGAAAATTAAATCCACCAATTTTTTTCAAGCGTGCTAATGATTTTCAAAGGGCAATGACCTATTGGAATAAAGAACGATTATTGGATCTTGCCAGACAAGTTCAGTATCTGGAACTTTTAAGCAAGCAAACTGCTGTGCCGGGTGAAACATTATGTCGACAGTTTATGTTGATGATTGCCCAGATGGTTAAGGATAAAAAAATGGTAATGAATTTAAAGGAACTCTTTTCAAATTTATAAAGACAGGGTAAAAGAGGCATAGTGTCTGCGTAGCTCAGCAGGATAGAGCACAGGATTCCTAAATATTGGGCATCTTATTTGGAAACAGTAAGGTGAATCCACTCTAATTCGGGGAACGCTTCGATCAAGAACGATCATGCCAATCCCGAGCCAAGTCTGTTTTGAATTTAACAGAAAGGTGTAGAGACTGTACGGGTGGTACCTACGGAAATATTTCTACGGTAAAGAGACAGTCCAGCTTACAAACATTGATTGTCAATTTCACAATCAATGGCGATGAAAATCGTGGTGAGATGAATCCTGGGGCCGTGGGTTCGAATCCCGCCGCGGACACCATTTGAATATGCCAGATGTTGCCAATTCCTAAAAAATCCATATTTATCTATTATATTCTTGCCAGTTCATGACAGATTATGCGATAAAAAGTGGGTACAAATTATCCTAACTGATTCAGAATGTTCAGTTGGATAGAATGGGAATTTATATCCTTGAATATTTTTTGGTTAAATAAAATTGGCAAGATTAATTTGGTGATAATAATTATTTGATTGCCTAATGACAGCTGGTTATTATATTTTTAAAGAAATCTGTTCTTATTTGGATCAAAAAAGATTTTCTTAATATTTAAATGGAATTAACGTATAATGTAATAGTTTGAAATCAATAAATTTATATTATGCTGCTAAATTACAGAACGTTTTTAATAATCTTATTTTTTTACATAACTATAATAATAGCTATTGTTTTTTTTGGTAGTCGCAAAAAGATTGACAATGCTGATTTACTTGTGGTTTTTGGTACCAAAATTAATGAGGATGGTACGCCAAGTTCTGGATTAAAAGCACGTTTAGATGAGACGGTGTTTGTATATCGTAAACATGTCGCCCCTTTAATTTTTGTTAGCGGAGGATTGGGAAAAGAAGGATATAATGAGGCTAAGGTTATGACCGATTACTTACTTACCCAGAATATACCCAGTGAAGCGGTTATTCTTGATGAAAAAGGGGTTAATACAAGAGCAACTGTCAGAAATGTGTCTGAATTATGCACCAAGCAACATTTTAAATCAGTTATTGCAATATCTCAGTATTATCATCTACCCAGAATACAACTGGCTTTTAAACAGGCTGGCATGCCATTGAAAGGTCAATCTGCTCCGCGTTATAATTCATGGCGGGATATTTTTTCTTTGAATAGAGAGATAGTAGCCTATTTGTTTTACTGGTTAAAATTAAAATAATTTTTGAAAATTGCGGGTAGGCAATAATAATCATCTGAAAATTTTTATAATAATTGCATTACATTTTTTCCAAATCGTTTTCGGAAGAGAAAAATTACAATAAAGCTTGTATTGCCTTACCGTCCATGATAGCGCATCCTCGTGAATTAACTCTCCAATAGTGTAAATCATTAATCCATTTTCATAGCCAATAAAAATGCAGACATCATGTTCTTTTACTGTTTTCCGTGGATGAACAACAATTACATCGCCAACACGGAATAGGGGATACATAGCATGATTGCCGATTATAATTCCAAATGCATCTTTTTCAAGGTTAACCAGATGGGGTCGTGGAATATATTCTACAGGTGTATTTGTAATTAAGAAATAATTGTCAAGTTCCTTGATGGTGGCGAATATAGGAATGTCACTGTTTATTTTTTTCAAATAATTTGATGTCGATTTATGTTCATTTATGACATCATGAATATTTACCGTATTTATATCGCTATTGATATTTTCCTTGTGATTGTTGGAATGGGTCAATTCAAAGGCTCTTTTATTTTGATCTTTGTTAAGATCAGGATCCAGGTCAGCTATATTTACGCCCAATGCGCTGGCGATATATGGCAGATATTTGCTGCGTTTAATTCTGCCTTTTTCAATACTGTTAATTGTTTGCTGTTTACATCCTACAATATCAGCTAGGTTTTCTTGTGTATAGCTGTTTTTCAAACGATACCGTTCTACATTTTTACCTATAATATTTTTGTATCGTTTTTCATTATAATTGATCATAAAGATCAATTTATTTATTTTTCTCTAAAAATCTCTACTTTTTTTATTGTAAAAAACAATTTTATTTGTATTAATTACTATGTTTACTATTTAATGTTTTGTAATAATGATAATTATAAATATGTTAATAATTTAAATAAATATAATTATAAAAGGATATAAAATGACTGAAAAATTATTTTTAAAAAAAGTATGTATTGATTTTGACCCTTTCCAAAAAAATAACCGTTTGGCAATTGTTCCGTATATTGATGAGGATATTAACGAATTGCAAAAAGAGCTATGGATTGAATTAATGTTAGGATCCTCACCATTATATATTCATTTTAAAAATATATCTTTTTGTAATAATCAGGCTATTTATGAGGCTGATGCTTATACAAATAATCGTCCTAAGACACAGGTTTATTGTGCCTCAACGATTGGTGAATAAATTATAATATTCTAATAAACATTATTTGTATGTATAGCTGTTTTATATCAAAATCTTATACCATCCGTTGGTTGAAATAGTATATATAAAAGGTTTATTGAAAATTTATATATACTATTATTTTAATATAGTAATCTATTCTTTTTATTAAAGAATTATTAATTATAATAAACAAATAATTTATATTTTAATTTTTTTTTATTATTGATAATAATTATATTGAATATAATTTATTATTTATGTATTTCACTCTTATAATTATTGCCTCAATTAGTTTATTTACTTTTGTTAAATAATAATTAAATGCCTGAAATTATTGAGTGAATATTTTAATGAATAGACGATCGTTAGTTTTTAACGCTATATTGATCTATTGCTTAAGCTTTTTATGTTTACATAACAAGGCTTACGGTTTTGGTAATAACCAGTATTATAATTCATTGCAATATCAAGGATATCGTCAAAGGCAGGAATTAATGGATATGGAATTGCCTTTATCCAACGATATTTCTGTTAATCAGGGCGAGAAATTCAAGCCTCAGATCAAGGGTTGTGTAAAAATCAATAATATTGATATTGAAAATCCGTACAGTCTTTCAAAAGAAAAAATAGACCATATCATTAAAAAATGGAATCATCGTTGTTTAACTGTTTCGGATATAAATACAATCCTAAATATTTTAAATCAGGCTTATCTTAAAACCAATTTTTTGACGACAAGGGCATACCTGCCACAACAAGATTTATCTTCTGGTCATTTGCGTATTGTTATTATTGAAGGCAGGATTGAAAATTTCAATTTTACAGGAACTCCTGAACGATTTCATGAAATGACGGCTTTTCCATGGATTGCTGGTAATGTTTTGGATCTGAATGATTTGAAACAGGGACTGGATAACATGAATCGTTTACCTAATTGGAAAACTTCATTAAAAATCAATAAAGGTCATCAGGATAATACTTCTATTGTTGAGGTGAAAACTCCAAAAGCGGGTTTAATTCATGGCAAGGTGAGTACGGATAACAATGGGCAAAGCATTTCAGCCAGAACAATAGGTCGATCGAATTTTATTGTTACTGATCTTTTTGGTGTATTAGATATGTGGTCATTTGAATATGATCATTCGTTGAATAATCGACAGAGGTTGGGACATAACTCGTTTTTTTCCATGGAGGGTTCCGTTCCAATGGGTCCGTGGTTATTATGGTGTGGATGGTGGCGTTCAGATGACATGTATCATGATGGACCAAAAATCGCGCTGCATCGTGAAGATGTAACACAGAAGGATTTTCATGTCGGAATTTCCAGGGTTTTAACCAGGGATTTAATTGGTGTAACTTCTTTAATTATTTCCTATCAAACGAAATCTTTCATTAATTATAGAAATCATATTCGTGAAAATTATAAAAGCGCACGTTTGTCAATGTTAAATATAACTTTAAGTGAATATACCAAATTGTGGGATCGGGTATGGTATATTAATCTGGGAACTAAAATTGGATTAAATGGATTAATGACCAAGACTTGGATAAATAATTCAGGAAAATATGCACCCCATACGCGATTTGTTAAATTTATCCTGGATATACAGGGAGATCAGCCTATAACAAAATCCCTGACTTGGCACACTTTTGTGCATGGTGAATATAGCGACAAAAGTCAATATGATAACGAGCAGATGCAGATTGGGGGACCATATACAGTAAGGGGATTTATACGTCAGAATTTGGCTGGTAATGCCGGTGTTTATATTCGGAACGATCTTTCTTGGACTTTACCAACGGATGATATGCATTGTGGAGATTATCAGGCTTTTTGCGATTTTTTTCTGGATAAGTCAGAGCTTTACGGTTCTTTGGATGCAGGAATGACACGAGCCGTCTATGCTACCCCTTATCATGTTGACAAGCCAAAAGTCGGTAATATCGGGAGTGGAGGAATAGGGCTAAGAAAAAAAGATGGAATTTTTATGTGGGATGCATCGGTGACGCATGCCTTTACCCCGTCTATTCTTGCGCCAGAAGGATGGATTGCTGGTTTTGCGTTTGGTATAAGCCTTTAAATTTTTTATAGATTAAGAATTTTCTTTAAAATATCATTGTTAAAGATGAATTTAACAAGATAAATGGATAAAGGAAATATATGTCTGCAGCCTTGACCCAGACCGAATTGATTGCTGTGTTGGTATCAATTATAGATTATATGCCTTATGTTATGACAATTCATAAGGGATCAACGCTTCCATCTGGTTCTTTTGAGCCGGGACATCAAAGTTTACAAGCTGGATTGCGCGCTTGGATTCATCAACAAACACGTTATCCCGTCGGTTTTTTGGAACAACTTTATACTTTTGCCGATCAAGACCGCATATACAATCAACCTCAAGTTCGAAGCATTTCGATTAGCTATCTTGGACTTGTGCGTCATCAAGATTTCAGTCTAAACGAAACGGAATGGCATGATTGGTATGAATATTTTCCATGGGAAAATGAGTTAAAACCAGCTGTAAAAAATATACGAGAAACAATGGTCGGGGCTTTATATGAATGGCAGAGCCGGAAAACGGAAGATACGGAACAAACAAAACGTCGTATTGAATTCTTATTTGGTCTGAATGGATATGCCTGGAATGAAGATCTTATTTTACAGCGCTATGAATTGTTATATGAGGCAGGCATGGTTCCGGAAGCAGGGAATAGATATCTAGAAAGGAAAGATTTTGCTGGTCAGGGTATGTTTGCTGATCATCGACGGATTTTAGCTACAGCAATTGCGCGGTTAAGGGCACAAATCAAATACAAGGCCCTGGTATTTGAACTAATGCCGACAGAATTCACTTTGTTGCAATTGCAAAAAACCATTGAACGTATCATAGGGCGTTCTTTGCACAAGTCTAATTTTAGGCGAATGATTGAACAACAGAATTTGATTGAGGAGACTGGTCACATTACTGACCAGTATCGTGGCAGACCAGCAAAACTTTTTAGGTACCAAAAGTCAATTGTTGATGCCAGAGCAATGTCCGGATCAAAATTGCCATTGGTAAGGAATTGACATTCTTTGTATTTTAGGGATAAAATGGCATATATATACTCAAGTTGAGTATAAAAGGAGAGTGACATGCGGCAGGGACTACCTGATTATTTAGAAAATAAACTGGGCAGAATTGCTGCTGCCCCGGAACGAATGAGCTTAACAAAAAAAATTCAACGTGTTAACCAGCTAAAAATAGAACGTAATGCGGTTATTCTGGCACATAATTATCAAATTCCAAAAATTTTTCATACGGTTGCTGATATCGTTGGGGATAGTCTTGCTTTGGCACGGGAGGCTGAAAAAATTGACGCGGATGTCATTGTTGTGGCAGGCGTACATTTTATGGCAGAAACGACAAAATTACTCAATCCTGACAAAACAGTTCTTATTCCCGACTTGAAGGCTGGTTGTTCTTTGGCTGAATCTATTACGGCAGAGAATGTCATGGGATTACGTAAGAAATATCCAGGTATTCCTATTATTACGTATGTGAACACTTCAGCGGCGGTTAAAGCGGCTTCGGATATTTGTTGTACATCCGGAAATGCCAAAAAGGTTGTTGAAGCGCTTGGAGTTCCGAGGGTCATCATGATTCCTGATGAGTATCTGGCAAAAAATGTTGCAAAACAAACCAACGTCGAGATTCTGACATGGAAGGGGCATTGTGAAGTTCATGAAAGATTTACATCACGGGAAGTCAAGCAGTTGAAAGCTGAATATCCAGAGGCTGCAATTCTGGTGCATCCTGAATCCCCTCCTGAGGTGATTGAAGCGGCTGATTTTTCTGGATCTACGGCTGAGATGTCAGATTTCATCAAGCAAAAAAGATCTGATGAAGTGATTTTGCTGACTGAATGTTCAATGAGTGACAATCTGGCAGTAGTACATCCAGATATCAAATTTATTCGTGTATGTAATCTATGTCCTCATATGCAGTGTATCACATTGGATAATATTTTGACTTCGTTGGAAGAAAATAAATATGAAATCACGATTGATCCATCTATTGCTGATAAGGCACGCCTTTCCATCAAAAGGATGTTGGAAATATGAAAAACATTATGCAGTCACCTGTTGTCGTGATTGGCAGTGGATTGGCTGGATTAATGACGGCATTACAACTTGCGCCATTGCCGGTTTTGCTTTTGACGCAGGGAAAGATAGGACAGGAGACATCCAGTATTTATGCGCAAGGTGGAATTGCGGCGGCCAGTCATGAAGAGAAAGACAGCTCCGCGCATATAGAGGATACTTTAAGGGCTGGAGCGGGATTATGTGATCAAAAAGCTGTCGCCACCATATTGGACGATGGAAGAAAGGCAATTGAAGTATTGGAGAAAAATGGTGTTATTTTTGATCATGATCGCCATGGCAGGCCTAGGCTCGGGTTAGAGGGTGCACATAGTCATCGGAGAATTTTTCATATTGATGGAGACGCTTCCGGGCGGGGTATTATCAAAGCGTTGACAGAGGCGGTCTTGCGAACCCCCTCAATAACTGTAATGGAAAACACCATTGCGGTTCGTCTTCTAAAGGATAAAAATAAAATAAGGGGAGTAATAACCCAAATAGAAGGTCAATTCAGGTCAATCGTGACATCCACTATTGTATTGGCCACCGGTGGTATTGGCGGGTTATTTGAGGAAAGTACAAATCCTCTGCAAAATTATGGTCAAGGTCTGATTTTGGCGGCTGATATTGGTGCTGTATTAGCTGATCTGGAATTTATTCAGTTTCATCCAACCGCACTTGATGCAAATATTTTTCCAAAGACTTTAATCAGCGAAGCGGTTCGTGGGGAAGGGGCTGTTTTGGTTAATAGTGATAACCAACGTGTTCTGGCCAATACAGAAGGACAGGAATTGGCACCCCGTGATGTTGTGGCAAGAGCAATTTATCATCAGACTATTCAGGGTAAAAAAGTTTATCTTGATGCCAGAAAGGCTTTAGGAAAAGGTTTCAAGACGCGTTTTCCAACCATTGCACGGTTATGTCATCAAGTCGGTATTGACCCTTCAATGGATTTGATTCCTGTCAAACCCGTTGAACATTTTCATATGGGGGGCATTATGACAAATTTGAATGGAGAAACAACGGTAAAAGGTTTGTGGGCAGTGGGTGAGGTTGCTTCTACGGGTTTACATGGAGCAAATCGTTTGGCCAGTAATTCACTGCTGGAAGCTACAGTTATGGCCATGCGGGCAGCCAAGGCAATTTTGGATAATCATCCTTCCATTCAAAGCAATGATAATGAGATAGGTGAAACTGGGATTGTGATTTCTGACCGTTTACCTTTTGTAAAAAAGATAATGCAGAAAGATTTAAATATCATTCGAGATGAGGATACTTTGAGATCGGCAATTCGGCAGTTTCTTACCCTGGTTAATGAACATGATGATCAATATGTACTTAATCCAGAACAAATTGCCCTGATGATAGCAGTGAGTGCGTTCTTGCGGAAAGAATCTCGAGGGGCACATTATCGACAGGATTATCCTGCTACGCTTGAAAAAGCCAATCGATCTTTCATCAGTTTTGATCAGGCATATCAGTATGCCAAGACATTGTGATGTTATTATATGAAATTTGTTTGTATATTATAGATTTATCAGAATATAGAGGTTATTATGACGATTCCAGCTTTGCCCCATATCCTAATTGAACCCATTATTCGCAATGCGTTATTGGAAGATCTAGGGTTGGCTGGGGATATAACCACTAATGCAGTTATTGATGAAAATCACCACTCCAAAGTGGCGATGGTTTCGAGAGAGACTGGTATATTGTCAGGAGTGGATATCGCTTCAATGGCTTTTACCTTAATTGATCCATTAGTTAATGTAGATTTAAAGAAAAAGGATGGAGATATATTAAAGCCGGGAGATGTGATAGCAATTATTGAAGGGTCATCCCGTGCAATTCTGACAGGTGAGAGAACTGCCTTGAATTTCATGAGCCATCTATCTGGAATTGCCTCGGTAACTCATAAGATTGTCAAATCTATTGAAGGAACCAAAACACAAGTTGTTTGTACGAGAAAAACAACACCAGGCTTACGCCTGATGGAAAAATATGCCGTGCGGTGTGGTGGTGGAATGAACCATCGTTTTGCCTTATATGATGCAGTTTTGATTAAAGACAATCATATTGCAATCGCGGGTGGAATACGTAAGACGCTTGAACAGGCTAAAAAAAATGCAGGGCATATGGTTAAAATTGAAATAGAAGTGGATACGCTGGATCAATTAAAAGAAGTCATGGCATTGGGTGTTGATGCCGTTTTGCTAGATAATATGGATCCTGAAACTTTAAAAGAGGCGGTTGCGATTGTTAATCAACGTGCCATCATAGAAGCTTCGGGGCGTATCAATCCCGATACGGCTCGGATAATTGCTGAAAGCGGTGTTGACTTGATTTCTGTAGGTTGGATAACCCATAGTGCACCTATTCTCGATATAGGACTTGATTTTATTTCGTGATAGATGAACCAACAAAAGCTTTCCAGTAATAGAAAAGGATCATTTTATGCAAATGGAGGAATTCATTACATACTGTCAGGCCGGACATTCCATTTCCACTGACGAAAAAGAATTGATGCAGCTGTTATACCAATGTGCCTTTGAAGCGCAAAAAATAATAATGGAATTAAACAATAGCTTTCATACGCAAAAAGAAATCGTTGATATTTTCAGTAGTCTGACAGGAAAAACTGTAGATTCATCTTTTGTTTGTTTTCCTCCTTTTTATACTGATTTCGGTAAAAACATTCATATTGGTAAAAATGTATTTTTTAATACAGGATGTTCTTTTCAGGATAGGGGAGGAATCTTTATTGGTGATCACAGTGCTATAGGCATGAATGTTACGATTGCCACATTAAATCATGGTTTGGATATAAGAGATCGTGGTACGACATATCCATCTCCTGTTAAGATTGGAAAATATGTTTGGATAGGCTCGAACGTCACAATTTTGCCTGGTGTTACTATTCATGATTTTTCAATAATCGGTGCCGGTGCTGTTGTAACTAAAAATGTACCCTCTAAAAGTGTTTATGCAGGTGTGCCGGCAAAATGGATAAAAAGTATATAGAAAGATATATATGATGCATCTACCGCCATTGACCATAAAATTATTGAACAAATTCAAAATAACTGAAAATTACAATTTTGTGTTATTGAACAGGAACACAATTCATTCTTTTTACTTTTAGCAAATTACAAGCCTGTAAGGCTGTTGCATAGCTTAATCCTCCTAATTTGGCTCGGTATAATGTTTTTCCGTTTTTCTGAACGGTTTCAATATTTGGATACGCCAGGACCAGTAAACTGGCGGCTTTTTGTTTTGCGATTGCAATTGCGTGATTAGCTAAATCTGCGGATGTAAAAGCTCCAACCTGAATATTCCAGTTACCTTTTGTTGATATATAATAATGTCTACTGCTAGGAGAGGTTCGAATAATAGAAGGGGCTTTGGGTTTTGTTGAATAATAAGCATTGGATGAGGTTGAATTGTTATGGACATTTGCATCATATGCAGGATGATAATTGGATGGAACAATCATGATTGGAGGTTCATTGGCATTGTCTGATGCAATTGCATGTTCATTATCTTTGACAATGAATTTTTTAAGTTCGTTTTTACTTTCAGAAGGCATAACCTGTGCTGTTGTAACCATTTGAACGGGGCTATAGGTTTTCGGTGAGTAATAAGCCTCGAGTGGTAATGGGGTACGAGTATTTTTTTTGGCGTAAGGTCCGCCAAAAATCGCAAAAGGTCCACTCATAGGTACTGAATTCCCCAGATTGGGAGTGACGGAAATCATGTAGTTTTTGGTTGCCTTTGGCAATGCGGTTCCTCTTTTTAGATAGGCATCCAAAGTTCCAGGTCCACCATGGTAAGCTGCAACAAAGCCGGGAGCACCGTATTTATTATACAAGGTGCGGATATATCCCGTTCCAGCCATGATATTATCATGCGGATCATATACGTCATTTCCCAAATTATAGCGTTTTGCTAAATCTTTATAAGTTGTTGACTTGATTTGCATCAATCCCTTTGCTCCATGAGGTGAAGTGACTGGCCGTTTGTTATAATATTGATATCCTCTCGTTTCCTGTAAAATGATGGCCCGTATCCATTGATCAGGAACATTGAAACGTTGTGAGGATTGATTGATATATGGACCCCACGGATCAAGAGGGGGACCCGGAGGGTTCCATTTTTTAGGATAGCCAGGCATGTAATTGCTATATCGTGAAGAAATGCCTCCTTTTCCATTATAAGAATGCTTTCCTCCACCACAGGCAGAGAGGCAAAGCAGGGAAAACAAAAGCAAAAATTGCATTGGAACATAAAAATTTTTGCGAATTGTTTCCTGCATGGTTTTTTGATTTCTTTGAAAAATACCGACTATAAAATTTAAGTTTCAGATGGTAACAGATATAATCATTTTTGTTAAAAACTATTCTATGATATTTGGTAAGAAATTGGAGATTATACAGTTTATTTTGAGTATTTCAGGTCGACATTGGAAAGGATATTTGTTTGGATAGCTGAATAAAAGCATCGAGATAATTAGTTAATTGGTCGGCCTTGCGTATTCCAATAAATAACTGTTTTGGAATCCCTTTTTTTCCCAGTTTGACAGGAAAGATTTCAAAGCGTTCTTTGTTTTCCTGTACCAACCAATGTGGTAGAGCCGTTACGCCTCGATTATTTTCAACCATTTGTAAAATTATATCCGTTGTTTCAATTGTTTTATGACGACGTGGCATTATACCCTTTGGTGCCATAAAGAGACTATATATGTCCAGTCGAGTTGGTTCTACAGGATAAGTTAAAAGAGTTTCTGAGGACATTTGTTCTGGAGTGATATACGGTAAATTTCGGAAGGGATGTGAAGGTCCAACAATTAAGATCTGTTCATAATTAAAGACAGGTTCAAAATGGAGATCAGACTTAATAATCGGGTCAGGCGTTATTAAGATGTCTATTTCATAATTCAGTAGCGCCCCTAAACCACCGAATTTAAATTTTTGTTTGACATCGAGTTCAACCTGAGGCCACTGTTTCAAGTAGGGTGAGGTAACTTTAAGCAGCCATTGATAACAGGGATGACATTCCATGCCAATCTTTAGACTGCCAATACTCCCCTGCGCAAATTGTTTCAATTTTGATTCATTATGTTCGATCTGAGGTAATATGCGATGGGCCAGCGTCAATAATTCCTGTCCCGCCTGAGTTAGCTGCATGTATTTTCCCTCCCGTCGCCATAGGCTGACCTGCAAATTTTGTTCGAGTTTCCGGATGGCGTGGCTTAAGGCGGATTGTGTCAAACACAAATTGACAGCCGCGGCAGTCATTGATTTTTGCGTTTCGATTTCCTGAATGATTTTTAAATGAATGATCTCAATCATGAATGCAAGATTATATCCTATGAATAAAGTTAATGGATCGATGAAATAATATCATTTTATTTTATTCTGTTATCTGAATAGGGTGTGTAGAGCAAAATCCGATGTTGAATAGGCAAGTAAAGGAATAAAAAATGGTAACAGTACATAATCTAGGATTTCCTCGAATTGGTGTAAAGCGTGAATTGAAATTTGCGCTTGAAGCGTACTGGCAAGGAAATATTTCCTCAGGTGAATTGGAACAAACAGCCCAAAATTTACGGCAGTGTCATTGGCTGAATCAAAGTAAACTCGATCTTGTTCCTGTTGGGGATTTTTCCTATTATGACCATGTTCTGGATACAAGTTTTCTTTTTGGTAATATTCCATCACGTATTCAACAACAGCAAGGAGAGAAATTAGATCATTATTTTCAGGTTGCACGTGGACGTTCGGGTGGAAAAAATTCTTGTCTTTGTCACGTTGCGGCAGGTGAGATGACTAAATGGTTTGATACAAATTATCATTACATTGTACCGGAATTCACAAAGGATACACGGTTTGTTTTAAATAGCCAGATTTTACTAGATCAATTGAAGGAAGCGAAAAAGAAAGGTTTAAAAACAAAAGTTGTATTGTTAGGACCAGTAACCTATTTATGGTTGGGAAAAGAACAGGATAAAAGCGACAAACTAGCTTTGTTGCCTGCACTTTTGGAACAATATCAAGCATTATTGCAAGAGTTGGCAGAACAGGGGGAAAGCTGGGTTCAACTTGATGAACCAATTTTGGTGACAGAGCTTGCAGAAGAGTGGAAAAAGGCACTTGTTTCTGCCTACAGGGTTTTGAAACAGGCACCAATCTATATTTTGTTGGCAACATATTTTGGAAAATTAAAAGAAAATATAGCTTTATTGCCAGAATTGGGGGTGCAGGGGTTCCATATTGATGCCATAAATGCGCGTGATGAAATTCCTGCCATAATTAAACAGCTAAAAGATAAACAAGTCCTTTCATTGGGAGTTGTTAATGGGCGTAATATCTGGAAGACGGATTTGAATGCTACGCTTGAATGGCTAGAGCCTATCTATGCTATATTAAAAAAACGATTGTGGCTGGCCCCCTCATGTTCATTATTACATGTTCCTGTTGATCTGGAACGTGAAAGTAAAATGGATGCGGAAATTCGTTCATGGCTTTCTTTTGCGATACAAAAGCTTGATGAAATTACTGTTTTGGCTAAAGCTTTAAATGAAGGAAGAGAGGCAGTAAAAGAGGCGTTATCTAGTAACCAGGCTTGTCTGGATAACAGACGTCAGTCAAATAGAGTTCATAATGATCAAATTAAAAAACTATGTCAGTCGATAACATCGGAATTGGGAAACCGGAAAGGTGCCTATGCCGATCGTATGGAATTACAGCAAAAAATCTTGAATTTGCCATTGTTGCCAACAACTACAATTGGTTCATTCCCGCAAACTCAGAATATACGCCAGATTAGAAGTCAATTTCGTAAGGGTGAACTTTCCTTGAATGATTATGGCAATCATATGAAAGAGGCGATTGCTTATTGTGTCGAACAGCAGGAATCACTGGGATTGGATGTTTTGGTTCATGGCGAGCCAGAACGGAATGATATGGTGGAATATTTTGGTGAATTGTTACAAGGATATGTTTTTAGCCAACAAGGTTGGGTTCAATCTTACGGTTCCAGATGTGTAAAACCCCCGATTATCTTTGGAGACATTAGTCGTCCTGAACCAATGACGGTTGAATGGATTACTTACGCCCAATCTTTAACGGCACAACCGATGAAGGGCATGTTGACGGGACCTGTAACCATGTTGAACTGGTCATTTGTAAGAGATGATCAACCACGTTCGGAAACCTGTTATCAATTGGCTATGGCGATACGTCAAGAAGTGTTGGATTTGGAAAAGGCAGGTATTCGCATTATTCAAATTGATGAGGCGGCTTTACGGGAAGGATTACCCCTGCGTCGTTCAGAATGGCAAAGATATCTGGACTGGGCAATTCGGTCTTTTAGAATAACAGCGAATGGTGTAAAGGATCAAACGCAGATTCATACCCATATGTGTTACTCGGAATTCAATGATATTATTGCTGCTATTGCCCAGATGGATGCTGATGTCATTACAATTGAAACCTCACGTTCTCACATGGAGCTGTTAAAAGCGTTTGAGGAATTTGAATATCCAAACAGCATCGGCCCAGGTGTTTATGATATTCATTCTCCCAATATTCCAACAGTAGAATCAATTGTTCATTTAATTCATCAGGCTGAAAAATATATTCCTGTTCAAAGGTTATGGATTAATCCAGATTGTGGCTTGAAAACACGTCAATGGTCAGAGGTTATTCCTTCATTGAAAAATATGGTACAGGCAGCGCAGATCTTGAGAGAGGAATATAAAAAAAAACACATTAATTAGTATCGAAAAGGACTGATCAATAAAAGATCAGTCCTTGATTGTTATTTAATATATTTCTAAAAATATATCGGAAGGATTGAAAGTAATTTTTTTGGCGAATTGAATAATAATAGATTTTGTTTTATGATTAACTATATTTAATGGTTCAATGTTATTTTCCTTTTTTAAGGAGGGGAGTAATTATGACTAAATTAACATCAAAACAACGTAAATCTTTACCAGATCAGGAATTTGCATTGCCTGATGAGCGTAAATATCCCTTGGATACAAAAAACAGAGCAAGGAATGCCAAAGCAAGGGCGTCTGAGGAATACCATAAAGGCAATTTAACAAAAGAACAGGAAGAAACCGTTGATCGTAAAGCTGATCAGGTTTTGAAAGAGAAATAATATACGGAAGAATAAACCATATAGGGTTATAGATATTGGTTAATTATCGATTTCCTATCTAATAGGATCAATTAATCCTAGAGTTTCCAACTCTTTTCTCAGCTTTTTAGGTAATTCTGCTGATATATTTGTATGGCTTAATGGCAAATCCTTAGGCGCATCAGTGTTTTTAAGATATCGCCATCCCTGGAAAGGGCGAATTGGAATGGAAAAGGTACGAATTATTTCTGAATCAAGAATAATTTGAATGCAGGGATTTCCGTTTTCCCGTTGACCTGGCAGAAAATCAACAATTTTCTGTCGGCAACATAAAGTTCCGTTAATAACCCGGTATAGGGAACCATTTTTTAAGATTTCATCGGCCTGCTTCGGCATAAAACGTGTTAAAGTGTATGAATTTCCATTGTTATTCACGGCCATTTGTTCATTAATAATTTTCAAATGCGCAATATCTTGGATACCAACTGCAACTTTCATCATGTGTAACAAAATAATATTCCTATTTTACCAAGATGTCTAAAATAGCATTTAACCGCATGCTTCCTGTCGGGGTTGTTTTCAACCGTTTTTGGTCCCACAAGATATAATCTTCTTCTACAAGCGCTTCTAAGATTTTCATATCGATTGCATTGGTTAAAGTCATATTGCATTTTTTTTGAAAGGCAATAGAATCAACACCCTCTTTCAAACGTAATCCCATTAATATCATTTCACGGGCCTTGTCGATTGAATTCAAGGCTTCCTTGATAATTAGGGCGTTACCATTTTTTTGCACTAATTCAAGCCAAATTTTAGGATTTTTCTTACGTTCTGTAGCATATAAAACAGCATTTTCTGTAATTCTGCCGTGTGCCCCTGGCCCAATACCAATATAATCTTGATAACGCCAATAGGCAAGATTGTGCCTGCTTTCCGCACCAATTTTAGCATAATTAGAAATTTCGTAATTATACATACCATATTGATGTGTCACTTCTTCCGTGGCAATTAATAATTCACTACTTAATTTTTCATCAGGGAGAGATAATTTCCCCTGTTTTTCATATTTGGCAAAAACTGTTCCAGGTTCTATTGTCAACTGGTAGAGTGATAAATGATCATGAGCCAAATCCAGTGCCATTTTTAATTCTTTCTGCCATTCGGAAAGGGTTTGTTCCTCACGTGCATAGATAAGATCAAAGGAAATTCTCGGAAATAGGCGTTTGGCAAGTGTTAAGGCGTCAATTGCCTGCTTTGCATCATGTTGACGACCTAACTTTTGTAGTGCTTGTTGGTTAAGACTTTGGATACCAAGGGAAATGCGGTTAACACCTGCCTGTTGAAAATCTTTTAACTTTTGGATTTCAACACTGGTTGGATTGGCTTCAAGGGTGATTTCAAGGTCCTCAGTAACAGGTAAATGTTTGATGGCATAATCAATCAATTTATGCACTGTTATAGGATCCATTAAAGAGGGGGTGCCACCACCAAAAAAAATTGAGCTTAACTTATAATTTTCAATATTTGAAATAGCATGACGTAATTCCTGAAGCAAAGCATGTGCATAGGTTTCCTGTGGAATGATTTGGGCAACATGGCTATTGAAATCGCAATAGGGACATTTGGATAGACAAAAAGGCCAATGGATATAAAGAGCCAAGGGATCAGGCTTATGTTTTCTTGTCTTTTTTTCCAAATTTACTAATTTTATTTCATTCATCAAACAGCAATACGGACTGAAAGTTCAACAACCCGATCAACGGGAATTCTTAAGAAATCGGTAATCGGGCTGGCATTGCGTAACATGAACATGAATATATTCATTCGCCATTTACTCATTTTAGAAATAGGGGCTCTTACAATTTGTTCCCTTGTTGTAAAATATGAAGCTTGTAAAGTATCAAAGAATTTCAGGTTGGGTTGAGTTTTCATCAGTTCAAGAGCACGGGGCAAATTAGGCATTTCCATAAATCCGTATCGAATTATCACTTGATAAATATTGGGTGCGAGTTGTCGCATTGCAATACGGTGCCCACGTTCCGCCTCTGGTTGTTTCAGATTTTCAATAGTTACAAAAAATACATGTTCATGTAAAACTTTGTTGTGCCGAATGTTATGTAATAGGGAACTTGGAACAGAAAGAGGGTCTGGTGTCATGAAAATGGCAATACCAGGAACCCTTGTTAAATGGGATTGAGGTAGGCGGTTTAAAAACGAGGCGATTGGTAAAGCATTTTGTGCCCGTTTATTATAAACCAGGGTACGTCCTTTATTCCATGTTGTCATGAGGATGGTCAAACAAATTCCCAATAATAATGGGACCCACCCGCCTTGTGGAATCTTCAGGGCATTTGCCGAAAAGAAAGTGACATCAATGATAAAGAAAATTCCAAATGTACATGCGACTTTGTATATCGACCATTTGTAAGAACGGTTAAAAACCACAGAGGAAAGAATAGAGGTACAAGTAAAGGTTCCCGTAACTGCAATTCCGTATGCAGCGGCCAATGCATCAGAGGATTGGAAACTTAAAATCAATAAGAGGGACCCTATCATTAAGGCATTATTGACTTCAGGAATATAAATTTGTCCCTCTTCTTGTGCATTGGTATGTCGAATACGCAGCCTTGGAAAATATCCAAGTTGGGTTAATTGGCGTGCAAGTGAAAATCCTCCTGAAATTCCGGCCTGACTGGCGATAACAGTTGCAAATGTGGAAAGGATAACCAGAGGGATATTAAACCAATGAGGAGCCAAATAGAAAAACGGGTTTTCCAGAAATTTGGCATTGGAAAGAATTAGGGCACCTTGTCCAAGGTAATTTAAAGTCAGACAAGGAAGGACAAAACAGATCCAGCTGTAACGAATTGGACTTCTTCCAAAATGTCCCATATCAGCATATAAAGCTTCAGCACCTGTTACTGCCAAAACGACAGATCCAAGGGCAATAAACGCCATCCAACCGTGATGGATAATAAATAAAATCGCATGATGCGGAGAAAGAGCCAAAAGGATATAGGGATATTTCAGAACCTCATAGGCACCCAGAAAACCTATAGTCGCAAACCATATAAGCATGATTGGACCGAAAATTTTACCTATATGTTCAGTTCCCTTGCTTTGAAAACTGAATAATGCAACCAAGATTATAAGGGCAAGGGGAATGATGAAATTTTTTGTCTCTGGAAGAGAAACTTCCAGACCTTCAATTGCTGACAAAACTGAAATTGCCGGGGTAATCATTCCATCTCCAAAAAAAAGACAGGTTCCTGCAATACCGACAATTCCCAGAAATATTTTTCCTCTGGTTGTTTTTGATACACGTTGAGCCAAGGACATCAATGCAAGGATTCCACCCTCTCCATTATGATCAGCGCGCATAACCAGCGTTACATATTTAATTGTAACGATTAATATTAATGCCCAAAAAATTAAGCTGACAACACCGAAAACCTCCCAGGATTTAATATTGCTATGATGATTGGATACAACTAAAATTGTGGAACGTAGGGCGTAAATAGGGCTTGTCCCGATATCACCATAGACAACGCCCAGAACAGTCAACAAAATAGCCAAACTTAATGGTCTGATTTTATGTTCTGGTTGATCGGTTCCGAATTCTGTAACTTGGTTTTCCTGATCCAGAGATGGTAATACCGCAATCGTATCTTGTTTATAAAGTGTATCTGATGGAGTTTCATCCTCATTTTCTATTTTTGAAGGGGTTTTTCCCTCGATGATATTGATATCATCCGTACTTACGCTATCATTCTCTTCTTGGTTTGCTTCATTATCAGGGTTGATGTTTTCCTCATGAGAAGAAAGCATGATATATTACTCCACCTAGGTTGCAATTGCGGTAAATATTAAATTTGCAGCTGTTCATTATTGGAATGAATTATTTTTAGGATTTAAAGGGCGTGTTCCAAATATTCCTGTTCCCACCCTAACATACGTTGCTCCACATGTAATGGCTGTTTCAAAATCATTTGACATTCCCATTGATATTTCATTCAGACCAAATTTTCTGGCAAGATTGGCAAGTTTTCTAAAATGAGGAATAGGGTCTTCATGAACGGGGGGAATACCCATTACACCCTGAATTGATGATCCAAACCGTTTCCTGCATAATGAAATAAAATGATCCGCATCTTCGGGAAAAATTCCTGCCTTTTGCGGTTCTCTTCCTGTATTGATTTGGATGAAAAGAGTGGGGGACCGTCCTGTTTTCTGAATGGCTTTTTCAAGCGGGTCGAGAATTGACAGGCGGTCAACAGTTTCAATAGTATCCGCGATTTTAACGGCATCCAATAATTTATTGCTCTGGATGGGACCTATAATGTGCAGTTTAATATCTGGCTGTTCCGATAAAATGGGTGCAAATTTCTTTTTTGCCTCTTGAATACGGTTTTCACCAAATATCAACTGTTTATCCTTGAAAGCTGCATATATTGATTCCATGGGATGAAATTTTGAAACGGCAACAAGTCGAATATCATTTGGTTTACGTCCAGCTTTACAAGCAGCCTGTTGAATTTTATCCCGTATAGAATTTAAATTTCGGCTTATAATTTTTTGGATTGAATCATGCATTTAATAAATTATATAAAATTAGAAACACATTGTATCATACAGTATTGGTAAGTTATTTCAAATAGGATTATTTTCACTGAAGTATTCAAATTAATCTTCACTAATTGGATTTTATTCCCATTCCCGTTGTCTAAGCTGAAGAATGGAAGTGTTTTTCTTAATATACCTGTTTTTTAAGAAAGAATAAAAGTACCAATCCTTGAGAAAAAAAGGGGTGTATTCATATAGAAACTTTTCCATGCGGCTCCAGCGAATATTTTTATGTTTTGTGCGTCTTTCCGATGGAATACACCAATGTTTTGGAGAGTAATAAACTTTACCAATTTTTAAAAGTCTATGAATAACCTCATGATCTTCAAAGACATAAGGCCATAATTTTTGATCAAATCCCCCAATTTGCTTTAAACTTTTAGTACGAAAAGTCTGTGCATATCCTCCAGCATGACATTGCTTGGGTATTAATTTTGATTTTAAATATATTTTCCGACATCGTTTTTGACTTTTGCGATTTTTAAAGGGCTGATAAATATCACAAGCCATCACGGCAGAATATTCTGGGTGACTTTCAAAGATCTGATTACAAAATTCCAAATAATGTTGAGGATAGTAAGTATCAGCATCCATGGTTGCCACAAAAGGAGTGGTGACATGATTTAATCCAGTATGTAAGGCATTTGTTTTGCCAGGAAGTTTTTCATTAATAAACTGCACCTCAATTGCAGGATAAAAATCCATAAATTTTCTGGCTATCTTTTCAGAATTATCTGTGGAATGATTATTGATTAGTATAAGTTTAAATTTTTGATAATTTTGTAATGCTATGCTTTCAAGAGTACCTGGAAGAAAGGTTGCTTCATTATAATACGGTAAAAGAATAGTCCAATTTTTCATTTAAATATAATTTCTAGGTTTATGTTGATAAATTTTTTAAATATGAAATTTAAATTCATTCGGGATTAAATTCTTTTATATTGGATTTATTTTTTGGATAATTTATAATATTTTATTGTTAGAGTCTAAAATAAATAATTAGTTAAGATGAAATCTCGCAATTCTGGTAAAAATTGATTATCAGAAAAATAGAGCAGAGAACGTAGTAATTTTATTTATTGAAAGTGAATATATTTACTATTTAATTCATTTAAAACTATAATGATTTTAAGTAAGAAAAGTTATAATTTTTTGAAAAAAGATATATCAATTAAGAATCATCTGTCATCGAAAGAAAATATCCGATCTGACAGAAATAATGATCCTACTCGACAAATTGCTTTTGATACTGTTTGTCAGATATTTGACTGGAAACATCTTCCGTTAGAAACAGCATTAAAAAATGCTTTACCTGTTGATGTTGATCAAAGGGATAAGGCAGCAGCATATCGATTAATTGTCTGTATCTTGAGAAAAAAAGGAACATTAGAGGCGCTTGTAGAACCTTTTTTGAAACGATCGCCACCACAGCAGGTATTATGGATTATTTTGCTAGGGGTGGCTCAAATTCTTTTTTTGGAAACACCTGTACATGCCGCTATCTATACATCTGTAGAACTTGCGCGTCATAATGGATTTGCGAAGTTTACGGGTCTAGTCAATGCTGTTCTCAGGAGGATTTCTGAAAATGGACCAAGCATACTGAAGGATCTTGATCAAAATCGCTTGAATATCCCTGCATGGCTATGGAAGTCATGGAATCAGGCAGGATTTAATCCTCGTCAGTTGGCAACCCTGTTGGATAGTGAACCCCCTTTGGATATGCATTTTAAAACGAATGCCACTGTTCCAGAAGGAGGTGTGCAATTAATGAATAATCATTGGCGTTATTCTTGTCATGTAAAGGTTGAACAGCTTGACGGTTATCAGGAGGGGCAGTTCTGGATTCAGGATATAGCGGCATCTCTACCTGCCTATCTTTTGAATGTGAAGGAAAATGAAAAAGTTGCTGATTTATGTGCGGCACCCGGTGGTAAGACAGCACAATTAATTCAAGCAGGGGGAAATGTTGTTGCGGTTGAAAAAAAATCTATACGGTTAAAACGGTTGAAAGAAAATCTGAACCGGTTACAGATGGATGCAGTGTTGGTTCTTGGTGATGCTGGAAGTTTAAATTATCAAAATGAATTTGATGCGATATTATTGGATGCCCCCTGTTCTGCCACGGGTATTTTTAGACGACATCCAGATGTTTTGCATTTAAAAAAAGAAAATGAAATTCAAAGTCTTGTTAAGATTCAACGAAAGTTGATTGGTGCAGCGATCAGTTATCTAAAAAAAGGAGGACGATTAGTTTACAGTGTTTGCTCCCTACAGCGCTCCGAGGCAGAAGAGCAGGCAGAATTCTTTAGAAATTTACCTGGTGTTAGGGCTCAACCATTTACACAAAAAGAAATTCCATTTTTAACTGAAGCATTAACAGAAGAGGGATGGATTAGGACGCTTCCTTCTATGTGGCAAGAAAAAGGCGGAATGGATGGTTTTTTTATCGCACGTTTTGTAAAAGAAGACTAATTAAACATTATTTCAAGTGAAATATATCTTTGTATTGGTGGACACGATAAAATCAAATCGTGTTTTTTCTGTTCAATTCATAAATTTTATCATAAACTGCAGTTAATAGTTTGACATAGTATTTGAAAATTTTAGAAAGGCTGTAAATTGGATATAAGGGTTCCCTTGATTGCTCCCAGTGTTCTTTCGGCAGATTTCGCATGTTTGGGAGAGGAAATTAGGGCGGTTGACAAACATGGTGCTGACTGGATACATCTTGATGTTATGGATGGTCATTTTGTTCCCAATATGACTTTTGGCCCAGTAGTTCTCAAATCTTTGCGATCTTATAGCAAGTTGTTTTTTGATGTGCATTTTATGATTGAACCTGTCGATCCTTTTATCGAACCGTTTGTTCAGGCGGGTGCCGATCAAATTTCTTTTCATATCGAGGCGGGGCCTCATGCGCATCGTTCCTTGCAACATATCAAATCGTTTGGAATAAAAGCCGGGATAGTATTATGTCCGGCCACACCTGCCAATGCAATTTCCGAGGTTATAGATCTTGTAGATAATATTCTAATTATGACTGTAAATCCTGGTTTTGGTGGACAGAAATTTTTATCCAGTCAATTAGCGAAAATTCGTGCAATACATGAAATGGTTCAAAAGTCGGGTCGTTCCATTCATATTAGTGTTGATGGCGGGATTAATGTTCAAACTGCACCCCTGGTGATAGAAGCGGGAGCCAATGTTTTGATAGCTGGAACTTCAATTTATGGTCAACCTGATTATGGTCAGGCAATAGATGCATTGCGGGGAACTAAAAAGTAAAAAATTTGCTAAATTATGACTTTCACCCATTAGGAGAAATGATTCAGAGAAATAGGGAGGCTTAGGATGGCTTTTCAAGAAATGGTAAAAAAAATCCGACTTTCTCTGGTACGATTACCTGCCATTGGTTATGGACAGATTCCCGAAGTTCCAGCATATATTTTGCGAGATTTATGGACCGGAAATTCTGTTTATGGCATGCATCTTGTAAAAGGGGAATTTATTTATCAGGATTATGTTATTTCCCTATATCCCGGTCAATGGGGTGATAAAAACCTCTCCTGTGAAATTATTGGCAAACTGCATGGTTTTTCATGGTTACGGGATATGCGAGAGCTAGGGACAGAAAATGCGCGTCTTGCAGCAAGAAATTTGGTGACGGATTGGATTGGCAATTCACCATCATCTTATGATTCTGTTGTTTACAGACCGATTATCCTTGCAGATCGTATAGTGAATTGGTTGGGGTTCTATGATTTTTTTGCGGCATCAGCAGAAAAATATTTTCATCAACAATTTATGCGTCGAATTATGAAAGAAGGAAGATATGTTGTTGCCATGCTTCCTTTGGACAATCATACACATGAAAATTTTACGTTATTAAAGGCCGCTCTGGCTCTTGCATTATGTATGCCGGAACAATTTGATTTAATACCAAAAATCAGTAAATTCCTGCAAAGTGAACTGGCTGAACAGATTTTTGAAGATGGAATACATATTGAACGAAACCCTGAAATACAACTTTATGTATTGAGAGATCTGACCGAAATTCGTTTGATGTATCAGTTGATCAATATGCGTCCCCCTTCCGAACTTATTCTAGTGCTTGATAATGTCAGTCGTGCTTTAAGGGCATTGCGACATGGTGATGGCAGGCTTGCACTATTTAATGGTTCCAGTGAGAATAAGGCACATTTTATTGATCGTGTTCTGAGTAATTCCACACAAAAACGTGTCGCCATGACGGATATGAAAGCGGGTGGATATATTCGTTGTTTTGCCAATCGTTCAACTCTGTTAATTGATAGTGGTGTTCCACCGAAAAAGGTAGATATAAAATATCTTGGTGCTTTATCTTTTGAATTTTCTGTTGGTAAACAGAGATTAATTGTTAATTGTGGCGCTGGAGGATCATCAGCCTGGCGATCTGCGTTGGCGGGAACCGCGGCTCATTCTGTTCTAAAATTATCCAATACAGAAAGTGTTTTACTGGAGGATAATCAATTAAAAGATTTAAATTTTAAAGTTGAATCAATTCATGAAATGACTGAGGGTGCTCATTGGGTGGAATTAAGTCATAATGGCTGGCAAAAAGCATATGGTGTAATTTATCATCGTAAATTTTATCTTTCTGCGGATGGTCAGGATTTAAGAGGGGAGGAAACGCTCGATTTTGATCAGTCTTATCCTTTTACTATTCGTTTTCATTTACATCCTTCGGTTAAAGTTGAAGAAAAATTGGTTGAAATTCGGAAAAATGAGAAGGAAAAATTTTTTGTTTTATCGTTTCAACATCCTCAAGAAGGTAAACAAATTTGGTGGTTCCGTTTTTCCGATGCAGAGGGAAGAGTTGAAAATAGCGTCTACTTTGGTGAAAAAGTTCGACTTGCGACTAAACAGATTGTTTTATATAATCTGCATCAATCAAAAAAAAATGATGTTGAAGAGAATAGAGCTTCTATAACTAAATTTGAGAAACAAGACAAACAATCGGTTTTAAACGAAGAGCAAAAAGAAGAAGGATCTGATTATGTGGCTATTTTCCATAATCAAAACGATGATGCAAAAATATGGCAAAAAAACACTGCGGATCATGTTTCTGTTGGAATGCCTGAAGATTTGTCGGAAAAAACTTCAGAAATTCAGAGGCAATCAGAAATAAATAGTTCTTTAAATCATTCAAATATTAAGAATATTCAAAATGATAAAGAAAAAATAACTAAAATTCGATGGGCTCTGCGTCGTAAGGCATAAATGAATTTATGAAAATTTTGGAAATTGCACATGTTGATTTTGCCTTATATCAATTTCTACTTCCCTTAATGCGTAGGTTGCGTTCCTGTCACCATCAAGTCATTGGTGTTTGTGCAGAAGGAAGGTTATTGGAGAAAGTGAGACAAGAGGGATTTCGGATCCGAACCGTTCCTTTTGTCCGTTCTTTTTCGATCATAGGTCAGTTAAAAGCTTTGTGGGTTCTTTACCGTATAATCAAGCTTGAAAAACCAGATATCGTTCATGCCCATATGCCCATAAGTGGCGTATTGGCGCGTATAGCCGCTTTTTTATGTGGAACGCCTGTAATTATTTATACTTGTCACGGATACCTTTTTAATCAACCCGGGAAAGGTATAAAATCATGGATAAGACGTCTATTATCCTTTGTTCTTGAATGGTGTTGTGGAAAAATTACGAATTTTTACATGACTGTCTCTCAGGAAGAGGCTCGAGATGCTAAAAGGCTGGGTATTCATTCCAATCCTATTTTTATAGGGAACGGCCGGGATCCAGCAAAATTCTTTTCTGATATTGACCTGAAACAGAAATTTAGACAGGCAAACAAGATTCCACAGAATCATATAGTTTTTATGATAGTTTCCCGTCTTGTTCAACATAAAGGTTATCCAGAGTTAATCATCGCTTTTTCTGCAATTGCAGAAAAGCTTCCAGAAGCTGAATTATGGATTGTAGGTGAAAGATTGCCTTCTGATTATGGTTTCGTATTGGATAAACTTTTTAATAAAGCACAAAAAAAATTGGGGAATCAAATACGTTTTTGGGGATATCGTCAAGACATAGATCAGTTGATGAAAGCTGCTGATGTTTTTGTTTTACCCAGTCATTTTGAAGGGTTACCAATGTCCATTATCGAGGCAATGTTAAGTGGTTTACCTGTTATAGGCACTTCAATACGGGGTCCCCGAGAACAAGTTCAGCATTCAGAAACAGGGCTATTGATCCCGCCAGGTTCTATATCTTTGCTATCCAGGGCAATGGCCTGGCTTGCTTTTCATCCAGAACAAAGAAAAAAAATGGGAGAAAATGGGCGGGCCAGGGCTTTATCAATGTATACCGAAGCTATCTGTCTGGATCGTGTTATGAATGTTTTTTCACAGATTGATGGGTTTGATAATCCCTTTTTATCCAAGCCTTGATTAAATCGAGGATAAAATCTTTTTCTGTCTGTGTTAAGGCCTGTCCCTTTTGAATCTTATACCATTTTTCAAGGCAGCTGCGACAACAAGTTGCTGTGGCATGTTGGGCGATAAAAACAGGATGTCCTTTCCATGGCGTTTGTTTTCCATCATTTTTTGGAAAAGCAGGAGCCAGACGTTGATTGATGAAATCCGTAGCATGTTCAATTATTTTATCAAGGCCTTTATCGATTAGATATTTTCGTTCTTTTTCATGTAATGTAAATCTAGACCGGAATTTTGAATGATTAAGCTGATCCAAGATTAATTCTGTGGAAGAAGGAACCATTCTTGTGACTTTTTAATAAATAATTATTTCTGTGATTATCATAAATCAAACAAAATGTATATTATAATATTTGACAAAACTGTAAAATACGCATGATGTCATGACAATTAAAAAAAATACACACAAAAAACGTGAACTCTTGTAAATAACCAAGGATGCACCAATTTGTCCGCCTATAAAAGAACCAACACCCATTATAAATGCACTAAAATAGTTGATTTGTCCGCCTGATATGAAAATACTGAGCGCGGTAATATTTCCAGCGATATTTAATGGTTTTGTAATTATTGTCGCAGTGTTAATACGTAATTTGTAAATCTGCATTAATGAAATTGTCCAGATCGCTCCTGTTCCAGGTCCAAAAAAGCCATTATAAAATCCAATTACAGTCCCCATCCATGGCAGTATTTTCGGTTTTATGGGCAACTGTCTTTTTTCAAGATTGAAATGTAGGTTTGGAAATAAATAATAATAAAGCAATATTGCCAATAAAAGCCATGGGACTATTTTGTTCAGGGTCTGATCAGCGCTGTATTGTAATGTAATTGTACCTATGGCAGATCCGATTACAGTGAAAAACAGAGGGATGGCAAGCCCATGAAAACTTAGTTGTCCGCTTTTCCAAAATCGTAATGTGGCTGATAATTCACCAATTGCTGATTGCAATTTATTTGTACCTAATGCAGGAATTATATTAATACCGGTAAAAAGTAGAGCGGGTACGGTTATTAAACCTCCACCACCTGCAAGGGTATCAATTGTCCCGGCTATTAAACCGATGAAAAATAGAAAACAATCATAAAAATAAAAATGCATTTAGAGATGTCTGTTTAATTGATTATAAAAAATCAATAAACTCATGGGGAATATCAAGATAGAGTGAATCAGCGTTATCAGGATCAGGATTAGTGATCAAATAGTCATCCAAGGTTCCTGTGCCAATTTTTGATCTCTGCGATTTTAGAAACCTGATTAGAATATTGTCGGATATTAAATGTGAGGTTCCCAATCCATTTTTAATATCTTCCGGGTTTCTTGGAATTCTGCGTCTGAGTTTTGAACGTTCTAGGAGGTGGTTCTGATCAGCATATTTCAAATGAAACAGCCATAAATCGTGCGCAAAAAGGGTTTCATTTTGACATCGATGAAAACCGGGTTCCCATCGCGTCGGAACTGATGAAACTGAGGGTTTGCATGACCAACTTTTAATGGTGCCCTTGGAACGTTGTTTTAAAATGGGTCTTGACCAATCAACAGGTTTTCCAATCAAAGGATCAATGATTTCCACACCTACACATCGACATGTTTTGGCAGAACATTGTGCAAGATATTCATGTAAGGAAGTCCAACGAGATGGACGGGGGATTATAAATTCATCTGTGTCAATACAAAGAACCCAGTCATAAAGTTTTAAAAGTTTATGCTGCCATTCGCTCATTATATTGACGCTATCTTGTTCATCCAAATACTTGCGACGTGGAATGTGCTCAACATAAATGTATTGTTCAGCTTTGACAGGCGGATCGCTGCCATCATCAAGTATGAATAAGTTATCTTTTCCTACTAGTCTGGCATAATGCCTGATCCATATGGGAAGCATGGTTGTTTCTTTATAGCATTTTGTAATGGCGGCAATGCGAAGGGGTGATGGAAAATTCATAATAAAATCATATTTAAAAAAAACTATTTTTTTAAAATATCATTTTTCTTTTGAATTGGACAGAATTGAATGTTTGCGTCCGTAATAATAATAGCCAAATACACCGATTACACTATAAATAAACATTAAGAGCAGTGGAAGTGGATTGTGATTAATTAGGGAATAAATCATGTCAATGATCAAGGGAAAAATCATGGTCAGGCAACATAGGATGCCGCAAACGGGAATATAGCCAATCCAGATATTTCTAATCTTGAATCCACCAAAGGGTACCTGAAAGGGTCGATGAATATTGGGATGAACATTCCGCTGCCATATAACCGTGAAACAGACAATACCAAATGCCAGAGAGGTTCCAAGGCTGATTAGGTCACTTATGATATCAATAGGTAAAAAAGCTGTCGTAATGGCGATGCTGAGGCTAAGGATAATGGTTCCTATCCAAGGTGTACAATGTTTAGGATGAAGTTTGCTAAAAATTGGTGGAAGCAATCCGTCCTGTGCCATGATGTAGAAAATGCGGCTTTGAGCATATAGCAAAACGAGCATTACTGAGCAAAGTCCGATAACTGCGCTAGATTTCAAAATCCAGGCCAGGTTTGGCATGTTCATATAATCAATTGCCAGGGCCAGTGGATCAGAAATGTTTAATTTTCTATAAGGAACAACCCCGACTAAAATTAGCGCTACACCAATATAGATCATGGTTGAAACAAACAAGGAAGCTATGATTCCAAAGGGGATGTCCTTTTTAGGATTTTTGGCTTCTGATGCGGCTGTGGAAACAGCTTCAAAGCCTATATAGGCAAAAAAAATTGTTGAGGCTGCCCGAAAAATGCCCCTGATTCCAAAATTCATCGGACCTGTTGAGGAGGGGATAAAAGGTGTCAGGTTTTCCAGTTTAATATAGTGAAATCCCAAAATTATAAAAAGAATTAATACTCCGATTTTTAAACTGACGATTATTGCATTAATTGTTGTTGATTCGGAAACCCCATATAAGAGGAAGATGGCTGCGATCAGAACAGATCCTGCTCCAATAAGGTCAAGGGACTTAACAAATACAATTCCTTTTCCATATCCACCAATTGCAGGTTGAATCATGGGATTATGTAGCCATGAAGCGATATGAATATGGAAATCTTTTAGTAGGGATACACTATAACTCGAAAATCCTGAGGCAACTGATACAGCCGATATTCCATATTCCAACAACAGTAACCATCCAACAATCCAAGCGAATTTTTCACCAAGTGATGTATAGGCATAACTGTAGGCCGATCCTGCAGTCGGCATAGTGGATGCCAGTTCGCCATAGGAAAGGGCAGTAAATAAACATGCTATTGAAGCAATAATGAAGGATAAAAGAATTGCTGGTCCAGCAAAATTAGCCGCGGCTGTTCCTGTCATGACAAAAATGCCTGCGCCAATGGTAGAGCCGACCCCAATCATTGTTAAACGCCATGGGCCCAAACATTGTTTTAGACCATGTTTTTTTGAATCAAGTGTAAGTTGTTCCAGTGATTTGCGTTTAGAGAAAAAGGCCATATTTTTTGTGTAAAGGGTTAGGTAATAAACCAAAAGAAAGACAACATTTTATGATAAAATAAAATTCAGATATTTTACCTAACATAAAATGTATCTAATTCGGGAAAATTAAAGAGATATAAAAGAACAACGTTAATCTAAGGTTGATCAGATCTGTTCTTTAAAATTTTCTTAACGTAATTGGTAATTGTTTTTTCGATCTGCTCAGTTTGATCGGCAAAAATATGATCGGCATTAGGGATTGTATTATAGGCAACTTTGATGCCTTTTTGAGTGTTAAGTTTTTCAACAAGTTTGTCAATTTCCTGCAATGGGACAATGCTGTCGGATTCTCCTGCGATCATCAAACCGCTGCATGGACAAGGTGCAAGAAAATTAAAATCATAGTGGTTTGCCAATGGCGCGATGCTGATCCATCCTTGTATTTCAGGACGACGCATCAAGAGCTGCATTCCAATAAAGGCTCCAAACGAATACCCCGCGATCCATAATTCCCTGGAATTTGTATTCGCCATCTGTAACCAGTCCAGGGCCGCTGCCGCATCGGATATTTCACCAATACCACCATCATATTGTCCCTGAGACCGTCCAACACCACGGGAATTATAACGTAGTACAGAAAAATTCATTTTTTGGAATGCACAATACATTGTATAGGCAATTCGGTTATTCATTGTCCCACCTTGCAGAGGATGGGGATGTAGGATTAAGGCAAGGGGGGCGTTAGGTTGACTGGAATGGTGATAGCGTCCTTCAAGACGACCTGCTGGGCCTGCAAACATTACCTCTGGCATAGAACGATCCGTTTATCTATTAAAACTGGCACAATTTGTAAGATTTAACAATAATATAAGTGAGTGTAGGAAAACAATAAAAACAGTTTATCTCTATAAAGATATTTCTTATAAAGTGAAAGTGTTTTTGTCTTATCTATAAAATATAAATGAAAAATCAATAGCGATATGGTGATCGGACAAGGTTAACATATCCTTTGTCTTTGCTTATTTACCAGTAAATCTGTGAAAATATTTCTATTATAAGGTAACAGGGTTCATATTTGTATTTATATATTGTAAATTAAATACAGATTTAATTAAATTATTGTTGTAATGCAATAAATTATGCGGGTTATTTTTGGAATTCATGGTTTAATATAATAAATTGGATTATAAATGAAATGATACGACAATCTATATATCTAGATGCGAATGCCAGTGAGCCCATGCGCTCTTCAGTTATATCTGCAATGGTGGATATCATGCAGCAGACTGGTAATCCAACGTCTGTTCATCAAATGGGACGCAAGATTTATAATCAAATGGAAGATGCAAGAGAAACCTTGGTCGAATTATTCGGGGGGAGCGTTCAAAATTGTATTTTTACCTCTGGTGGGACAGAGGCAGATGTACTGGCTGTGCATGGTCAGATTGGTGAAGGCAACCAACAACGTCCTCTTTGGGTAGGGGCTACGGAACACCCTGCAATCATGCAGATTGACCTTTCAAAAAAAAAATTACCTGTAACACGGCAGGGCATTGTCGATCTTAACTTTTTAGAAGATGCCCTAAAAAAAACGTCAATACCTCCCTTAGTGTGTTTAATGCTGGCCAATAATGAGACAGGTGTATTACATCCCATTCAACAGGCAGCAAAAATTTGTCATGAATATGGTGCAATTCTTCATGTAGACGCAGCTCAGGCTGCTGGACGTATAATGTTCAATTTGGAAGATATCGGAGCGGACAGCCTGATTCTTTCAGCTCACAAAATGGGAGGTCCAAAAGGGGTAGGCGCATTGTTATTGGCTGGTCATGAAAGAAATGCGAAAAAGATAAATCCTCTTTTTAGTGGAGGAGGACAGGAACAGGGAAGAAGGGGAGGTACTCTGGCTGTTCCGGCAATTATAGGGTTGATGACCGCCGCAAAAGAGGCCTGTAAAGAAGATCGTTCCAATATTTTAAAATTACGTAATTATTTGGAAAAAGAAGTGAAAAAATATGGAGCCGTCATTTGTGGCGAGGAAGCTGAACGCTTAGATAATACATCCTCTATAGCTTATGCTGGAGTTTCGGCACAAAAATTATTTATGGCTTTGGATATGGCTGGTTTCTGTGTCTCAACGGGATCTGCATGTTTTTCAGGGAAATTATCTCGTTCACCTGTTTTATCAGCAATGGGGTTGGAAGAATTGGCTGATTGTACGATCCGTGTATCTTTACCATGGAATATCCAGCAAAAAGATGTTGAAACTTTTATTCATGTTTATGGCCAGTTGATTCAAAAGTCAAAGGATTCATAATCTATAGAAAATGGATTTTTCAGGAAAAAACAAGATAAAAGAAAAGGTGATTTACCTTGATTATCAATCGACCACACCGTGTGACGAACGTGTTGTTGAAGCGATGCTACCCTATTTTGTGCATAATTTTGCAAATGCTAATTCAGAGCATATATTGGGTAAATATGTTGCTGAAACCATTGATAAGATTCGTGCCGACATTGCCGAAATGCTCGGGGTGGTTTCTCAAGAAATTATTTTTACCTCTGGTGCGACAGAATCCAATAATATTGCCTTGCAGGGTAGTGTGCGTTATCTAATTGATCATTATCCCAAGACCAAACGGGTTATCACGATTGCGACTGAACATAAATCCGTTCTTGAAACAGTCCAGAATTTACAGTCTATTGGTGCTGATCCTTTTATTTTGCCAGTTCAATCCGATGGATTGATTGATCCTGATAGTTTGAAAGCGGCATTGCAGGTTCCAACAATATTAGTCAGTGTCATGGCCGCTAATAATGAAACAGGAGTTATACAGAACATTCCTTATTTGTCGGCATTGTCTCATGAATATGGTGCTCTTTTTCATTGTGATTTGTCTCAGGCTTGTGGAAAAATATCTGAAAAAATCCAGTTGCGTTCCTGGGGAATTGATCTTGCCTCAATTTCCGGGCATAAAATTTATGGGCCCAAAGGAATTGGCATTTTATATGTAAGACGTAAACCTCGGGTAAGGGTGGAACCTTTATTTTATGGAGGATATCAGGAACGAGGAATTCGATCAGGAACTTTGCCAGTCCCCTTGATTGTTGGTTTGGGTAAGGCATTTTCGCTATTCCAGAATGAGGGAAATGAAGAGATCAGGCGTTTGGCGTCTTATAAACATTTTTTGATAAATGAATTGCAGGCAAGAATTCCACAACTTAAAATTAATGGATCAATCGAATATGCCTTGTCAAATTGTGTTAATCTACAATTTCCAGAGGTTAAGGCCCTTGATCTTTTGGCAAGAATTCCTCATTTATGTTTATCAACAGGTTCAGCATGCAATCATGTTTCTATGCCATCCTATGTTTTACAATCCATGGGATTGTCAGAACAAGAAGTTTTATCTAGTATCCGTTTTTCTTTTGGTCGGATGACAACAAAACAAGAAGTCGTTGAAACCGTTCATGACCTTTATTCAGCATGGTATGATGTAAGAAAAGGGACATGAGTTAAAATCAGAATATTAATTGGTTTTTAAATAAGGAATTCTATAAAATGCCACATATAGTTTTTATTGAACAAGATGGAACACGTCGTGAGGTGGATGCTCCTGTAGGGCTTTCAGTATTGGAAATAGCGCATAAGCATGGAATTGATCTTGAAGGTGCTTGTGAGGGATCATTGGCTTGTGCGACCTGTCATGTAATTGTTGATGAATCATGGTGGGATAAATTAAAGCCCGCCGCAGAAGAGGAGGAGGAGATGCTGGATATGGCTTTTGGGTTGGAAAAAACCTCTCGATTGGGTTGTCAGATTATTATGGCAGAAGAATTGGATGGTTTAGTTGTTCGTTTGCCAAAGTTATCCTGAACCAATGCGTATTATGATTGCAATGTCGGGCGGAGTGGACAGTTCCGTTACGGCTGCTCTTCTAAAAGAACAAGGCCATGAGGTTTTTGGTGCCACCTTGCAGCTTTATGATGCGCGAGGTGTGGTTAAAAAAGGTGCCTGTTGTGCAGGTCAGGACATCAGGGATGCACGTAGGGTATCAGAAAAGCTCGGTATTCCGCATTACGTTATCGATGCGGAAGACCGTTTTCAAACAACGGTAATTGAACGTTTCGCACAATCTTACCAAAAGGGAGAAACTCCTGTTCCATGTATTGCCTGTAATCAGGGAGTCAAATTTACGGATTTATTGACAATGGCGCGAGAGCTTGGGGCAGAAGCGATGGCAACAGGTCATTATGTACGTCGAATTGTGGGAAAAAATGGTCCCGAGTTGCACCGTCCAGTTGATTTAAGTCGAGACCAATCATGGTTTTTATTCGCCACCACACTTGAACAGCTTGAATATTTGCGTTTTCCTTTAGGGGATATGCCAAATAAAGATAAAGTTCGGGAAGAAGCCGAACGTTTTGATTTGGCTGTTGCTCAGAAGTCGGATAGCCAGGACATATGTTTTGTTACAGATAATTCTTATATAAAAGTTATTGAGAAATTGGCGCCAGAAGGTGTTATGCCAGGCGAGATAGTTGACGAGCAGGGCGTTGTGATTGGTCATCATGAAGGTATTGCTAAATATACCATTGGTCAAACAAAACGATTGGGTAATCTTGCCATGCGGGATGGGCAGCGACAAATGGTGTTACGAATTGAATCCGAAAAAAGAAGAATCGTTATTGGCCCAAAACAAAACAATATTTGTCAAACATTCTATTTGCGCGATTTGAACTGGCTTATTCCTGTGCCTACTGAATTTATATATTGTAATGTTCAGATTCGTGCGCGGGATCAGGAACGACCTGCTAAAGTTATAATTGAAAAAAAGGATAGGGTAAGAGTAGAATTGGAAACGGCTGCTAACCCAGCACCTGGTCAGGCATGTGTTTTTTATCAAGGGACACGTGTTTTAGGAGGTGGATTTATTCTGTAAAAATTTAATTTGATATTACTTTAGGTTAAACTTTACTTTTAAAGTGAATTTCAGTTATTAAATCAGATATTATTTTAGTAAGTTAATAAATTATTTAACGTAGCGAGATTTTCCGTTGATGCACTGTTTTTATGTAGGTTCCAAACGATTTTCTTTGATTGTATGGCTGATAGCAATTTTTGCTTTGATATGTTTTTTCAACTTACGAAGTGCTAATGCGGAATTTCGAATTGGATGGAAAAATCAAGCTGATATCGCCAATTTTATTCAATTGGATAAAAAACATCAAAAAGTTGCCAGGGAAACAATAGCCTGGAAAAAATATGACGATGATTTTAAAGCCTTACATAATTTGTCTATTGGTCAGGTTGATGCCGTTCCAGTAGATATGGTTACTTTTCTGTCAGTTATAACGGTTGGTTTGCAGGGACGTGTAATCGCAATAGATCGGCAATATGGTAAAGAAAGCGCCTTAATCGTAAAAAGCCAGAAACATATAGATACTCCTCAAGATCTGGTTGGTAAAAATATTGCGGTACCTTTCATGACAAGCAGTTATTATAGTCTGTTACGTTATTTGCAGCATAATGATATTTCTGTTGAAAAAATTCATCTAGTAAATATGAATTATAATGAAATTACACAAGCTTGGCAGAAAAATGAAATTGATGGGGCCTATGCTGACGGAACTACAGTTTTACCGTTCGTCAAGGATGGACATGTATTAGTAGATTCATCACAGTTGGCAAAATGGGGGTATCCAACATATCAGGTATGGGTTGTGATGGATGAGATTATTTCAGATCAACCTTTTTGGATGGAAAGTTTTGTAAAAAAAATATTGAAAAATATCGATGATAATAGGCAAAATATAGCCTATTTCACTCCTCAGTCTCCGGAGGTTGGCCAGCTTGCCCAATTATTAGATAAATCACCGGAAGTAGTTTGCAGCTTGTTAAAACAGCAGACTTATCTTGATAAAACTCAGCAATATTTAATATTGTCACGTTATTTGTCGAAGGAGTTTGATGAAATTGGTTTGTTTATGAAGGCTCAGAAAATTATGCCTGATATTTTACCTGATTACCTGATTTATGTTTATGACAGTTTTATAAAAAATAACAAAAATAATTAATTGATTTTACATTTTTTTTTACATTAAATTGAACAATATAAAGAAATTAATGTAGGATTAAAAAATTTATTAACTGTTTCAAATGTAATATTTTAATAATAATCATCTTATTTTTGTTTTTTATCTGAATAAAATTAATAGATTGCTAATTTGAAGTTCATGTTTAAAAAAAGAATATGTTGAGATTTAATATTTTAAATAATATGAAATCTTTTATTATTGATGTATTTGATTTACGTTGTGATTTCCAGACTGTTATTTCATTGCGTAATGTTTTCTAATTAATTCCTGTTCTTAAACCGGAGAGCCTTTGGGTTATGGAATCTGTCCGTAAGTTTCTCAATAAGTCGACACTGTTCGCTGTTTTAATTTTGCCTGTTTTTTTAACGCACTTACGGGGTATAGCGGATGGGTTGATCAGTTATATAGCAATATGTTTTGTAATTTATTCTTTTATCAACAAACAATGGGACTGGGGAAAACAAAACTGGGTGATTATTGCATTTCTCTGGTGGGGGTGGATTTTATTGTGTACTATTCCCTTTGGATTGTTTCAATATAACATAATGATGATCCAGGCTTTAGTGTTAATTCGTTTTATTTTTTTTGCTGCGGCACTTCAGGTCTGGGTTTTAACTGATGAGAAATACAGGCGATGGCTATCTTATGTTTTGATTGCCTGTGCGATTTATATTATTTTGAATATGCTTTGCCAGCTTATTACAGGATATAATATTTTAGGAGCGCCACGTTATTTCGACGGTACACTGACAGGTCCATATCATCATCCTAGAGCGGCAGGGCCATTGGCCAGGTTACTGTTGCCAATTACTTTAAGTTTGAGTATTTATTGCATTTGTCGTTTAAAAGGATGGCGGGGAAATCTGGTCGCTTTATTCATTATCTTATTTGCTACACTGATGATGGCTTTTGCCGGTCAAAGAATGCCATTTATTCTTTTTGTTTTCGGAATAGTTGTATCCTTGTATTGGTTACGTCCCTTACGGACAATCGTTTTGTCAATGTTAATTTGTATTCCATTGATACTGGGTGCAACATCATTTTTATCGCCTAAGAGCTATCATCATTTGGTGACTTTGTTTATCCATCAAATGGCACATTTTTCCTCTGATAATTATGGACTGATCTATACACGGGCGATGATTATGGGATTGTCAAATCCCTGGACGGGTTTGGGATATGATGCCTATCGTCATTTTTGTGCCAATCCGATTTATTTTCATGGATTATCCTTTTGGGGAATTGCAATTGGACATGGGGATGGGAAAGGGGCAGAGATTTGTTTGCCCCATCCTCATAATCATTATATTGAAATGTTTGTAAATGCAGGAATTCCCGGATTAATCTTGTTTTGTTACATGGTATTTTTATGGTGGGTTAATTTGGTAAAGGGATTAACGTCCAAATTGCTATCATTGAAAGATGCGGTTAAAAATTCCTGGCGTGTTGGATTATTTGCTGCGGTTTTAGTTCACGAATGGCCATTTGCAGCTGGAGGAAGTTTCGGAAATTTACCCTTGGGAGGATGGTTTTTTCTACTCTTGGGGTTAGGTTTATCTTATAGTTGGGATTATGGTAATCATAAGGCAGCATTGAAGGTTCATAATGGAATTGGATCATAAAGAAAAAAATAAAATACCTGTAACTGTTCTGACGGGTTATTTAGGAGCGGGGAAGACAACTTTACTAAACCGTATTCTAACGGAACAGCAAGATAAAAAATATGCCGTTATTGTTAATGAATATGGTGAATTAGGTATTGATAATGATTTAATAGTCGATGCGGATGAAGAAATATTTGAGATGAGCAACGGATGTGTCTGTTGTACAATTCGAGGCGATTTGGTTCGTATTCTCAACAAGCTTATTCAAAGACAAAGAAGTTTCGATGGAATAATTATTGAAACTACAGGGTTAGCTGATCCTGCGCCCGTAGCACAGACTTTTTTTGTTGATGAGGATATTCGTAACAAAACTCGTCTTGACGCGGTGATTGCCGTAATTGATGCGTTTCATGTGATGAAGACATTGGATGAAAGTAAGGAAGCAGTCAATCAAATTGCTTTTGCGGATGTAATCTTGTTGAATAAAGTTGATCTGGTTGATAGGGGATCATTAATTGCTATAAAAAAAAGAATTCGTACAATCAATCCGATGGTTGCTTTATATGAAATGGAAAAAGGGAATATTTCCCTTATGAAAATTCTGGATCTTGGGGGGTTTGATTTAAATAGAGCCTTGACGTTAGAGCCCAAATTCTTATCATCCCATGACCATGACCATGACCATGACCATGACCATGACCATGACCATGACCATGACCATGACCATGTACAACATTCTCATGGTGATGGTGTGACGAGTATTTCACTTATGGAAGATAAACCATTAGATGGAAAACGTTTTAATTTATGGATGTCCATGGTTCTTCAGAAATTTGGAAAGGATATATTGAGAACCAAAGGAATTATGAATTTTAAGCATGACGATCGATGTTTTGCATTTCAAGCTGTTCATATGATGGCAGAGGGAAATTTCATCCGTTCTTGGAAGACAAATGAGGATCGTTGTTCCAGATTGGTTTTTATTGGCCGGAATTTAGATGAGAAATCTCTACGTGAGGGATTTTTTAAATGTATAGATTAACAAATCTGTGACTGGAAAGTATGGAATGAATCAGCCGTTACAATTAATCGAAAGTCGGGGTTCTTTTAAAAAAGTGGAAGGCACGATTATCGCCTGTGCTACATCTTGGGATGAACAGTATAGTGCTTTTGCAACGGCAGATGGAGATTTGTGGATTATTCCTTTGATTCACAATAATGATCCAGATTATTGGTATAAAGTTCAACCTCATGATGGAGGGATTTTATCTTTATCACAAGATTTGACCTTTTCAGGTTTTGTTACTTCTGGTGATGATAATAAACTAATAAGAATCATTCCCGGGAAGGAACCTCAACAATTATTAAAATCCAGACGTTGGATTGATAAAATCGTTTCTTGGACTGATAAGGAAAGGAAACAAAATAAAATCGCTTTTATTACAGGAAAAGAAATTCATTTATATAAAGATAATTTTACAGAGCCATATAGAATTTTTGAACATTCTTCTGGAGTTAGTGATTTGGTTTTCAGTTTGGATGGTGCAAAAATAGCCAGTTCTTATTATAATGGTGCCACTTTATGGTCTGCTGATTATAAAAATCCTGTAAAAATTAAGGATTTTACATGGAAAGGTAGTCATACAGGGATTACTTTACATCCTAAAGAAGAGGCGTTGGTAACATCAATGCAAGATCATGATTTACATGGTTGGCGTATTTCAGACGGACACAATATGCGAATGAGTGGATACCCAACCAAAGTAAAATCTCTAAATTTTTCATCTGATGGAAAATGGTTGGCAACCAGTGGAGCTGAACCGGTGGTTTTATGGCAGTTTTTTGGAGGCGGTCCAATGGGAAAACCTCCTGTGGAATTGCCTGGTATTCCTGGAAGTTGTTGTATGGTAGTGGCATGTCATCCGACCTATGATATGGTTGCTGCTGGATTTTTGGATGGTAGTATATTATTAATCGGAATCAGCGACGAGAAAGTTATTCCGGTAAATTTAGGATCTAAAAAATCTATTGGAGAAATTACGGCTTTACAATTTAATAAAGAAGGCAGTTTATTAAATATTGGCACTGATGATGGCTATATTATTCTAATTGATTTATCTGAAAAAAAAAGTTGTAAAAAATAATCAGCCATATCCTTTTTTCTGTCCAGGATTTATTTATATGGATGAGATATCATGTTTCAGAACAAGTAGTTGATCAGAATTTAAAAAAATTATTCTGGTTCCACATGAATGTTTATTGAAACATTTCCAATTACTTTTTGTAAAGCGTGTTCAATACGATCACATATTTTATGGGCTTCTTTCACTCTCATTTCTCCAGACACAACCAAATGAAAATCAATAAAAATCAAATTGCCAACCTGACGAAAACGGACCATATGGAATTCTTTTGCTTCAGGGGCATTTGCCTGAATTATTTTATAAATACTGGAAATGGTTTGAGGGTCAGGAGCTTTATCCATCAAGCCATTAATAGAATTTTTTATGATGCCAAAGCCTATACGTAAAATATTAATAGCAATGAAAAAGCCCATCAGGGCATCAAGTGCAGCCCATTGAAACATTGGAATAAGTGTAAAACCTACAATTAATCCGATAGTTGTCCATACATCGGAAAGAACATGCTGTCCACCTGCTATAAGGACTGCAGAAAAATATTTTTTACCTACACGAATAAGTGTTATTGCCCAGAATAGATTAACAAGTCCAGCTGTTCCATTTAGAATAATTCCTTTTAAAGGCGTCATGGGAAATTGGGGATTTTTCCATCCTTGCCAGGCTTCGTAAAAAATTAAAATTGATGTTACTATTACTAATAAACCTTCGGCGGCGGCAGAAATATATTCGGCTTTATAGTGTCCATAAGTATGGTTTTTATCAGCTGGTTGGGTCGAAATGGTGATTGCGAATATTTCAAAAATAGCGGCTAACACATTGATTGTTGTTTCAAGCATGTCAGAATAAAAAGCAACACTGAGTGTTGTTTTCCATGCCAGATATTTAAGAAAAAAAACTACAAGACTAACCAGAAAACTCCCAAGACTAAATAGGATTTTCTTATTCTTTATTATTTTAAAGATCATAAAGTAATTATAAGTTTAAGGTTAAACAGTATTAATGTCCGCCAGATTGCAAAAACTGGCTTCATTTTTTTGTTCGATCTGGAAAGTTGAATGATTAATTCTAAATTTTTCCTTGAGGCGTTGTGCAACCATATTCAGAAACTGGTCAGAATGTTGATTGGTATTACTGACCAAATGAACAGTTAGGGCGGTTTCTGTTGTACTTAAAGCCCAGATGTGTAGATCATGTAAATCAATGATATTGGGAAGGGAGCGTAAATAGGTTTCCACGGCGAAAGCGTCAACATTGCTTGGGACACCGTCCATGGCAAGTGTAACTGAATCTTTCAATAAAGACCAAGTTCCCCAAATAATTATTGCAGCGACAATCAAGCTGGTAATGGGATCAAGCATATTCCAATGGGTGAAAAAAATAATAATCCCTGCCCCGGCAACACTCAACGATAAAAGGGCGTCATAGGCCATGTGCAAAAAGGCGCCCTTAATATTAAGATCCTCTTTTTGTCCGGAATGGAACATTAATGCGGTTATTCCATTTATAACAACACCGAGTAAGGCGACTAAAATTACTGTTTTACCTGTAACAGTTGCAGGTTTGTAAAAGCGTTCAATTGATTCCCAGATAATTCCTCCTGTAACAATAAGCAATAAAATTGCATTACTTAAAGAAGCCAAGATAGAGGTTCGACGATATCCGTAGGTAAAATTGGGAGAGGGTTTTTTTTTGCTTAAATATGAGGCCCCCCAAGCGGTGGCCAAGGCAAAAACATCTGATAGATTATGACCGGCATCAGCAATTAAGGCTAGGGAATTGGCAAAAATGCCCCATATGGTTTCGGCACAAATATAAATTAAGTTAAGGCTAATTCCTAGAGCAAAGGCCTTGCCAAAAGATTGTGGAACATGATGGTGATGACCGTGGATATGTTCATGTGCATGATCATGCAAGTGGGAATGATTGAATTGATGCATGTCATGCGTGGAATGATCCAAATTGCTCAAGATTAAATCCCTATAATTTTTTAGTTATAAAATAAGATTAACCATATTGTTAAACGCTTATTATAAAAAATTTAATTTGATTAGCCTAATTTTATTTTTAAAAATTTATCTAAATCATATCAAATCTGACAATCAAGTTTTAAATTGGTTTTATATGTAAATACTGTGTTTTGTTTATTATAAAAAAATCCAAATATTAATCGGGAATGAATGTTAAGAAAATTTATGCTTCTTCGTTAACGTAACCACGATGATAGTATTCCTTATCACTATTATTTATAAAAGAATGAACAACGCAATCACTCGCCTCGATGTGAACAGGTAGTCGATTATTACCAGAAATTTGTTGAATGGCAGAATCTTTTCCATGAGCGGTTATCAAGGTCTGGGCTATTACTTGTTAGGTTGGTCATAAGAAACTTTATTGGGAATCTTGTCATTAAAAAATTTGACCATTATGATTAGGAAAAGCTACTGTACGACATTGTTGTTTATAAACTGCGATCATACTTCTCACAGCTAGTTTTTCATATCAAAGAAAGATTAATAGCTGCAATATTTTCATAGATAGAAATTATCTTTCTCTTTGGTAGAATTATATAACTGTTACCATCAGGAAATTTTATGCCGTTTTTAACAACAGTAATTGCTATATATTCAGTATTTCATGCACCTGTAGTCCTTTCAACATTAAGTTTGACCCGATCCTATCAGATAATTTTTTAGGTATGGATTTATTTTTGTGATTTTCAAATGGATAGGAAATATCTGAAAATCAGTGGAAGCAGGGGTAGGTAAAGAAATTAGACTATAAGCGCCGAATAAAAAAAGAGTATAAAAATTATAAATAATTATTGAGGGAAGGTATATCTAGAATAATGTTATTAACGTTTTTGAAAGAAAGATATAAGATATGGTTCCAGCTTAAGAAAATGTTACTTGTAATTGGTTGCTTTTGAAATTATATGATGTTTTATCGTTTAAGTTTTTGATACCTCTCCTTAAATGTTGTAAACTTCCTGAAAGACTAACTTTATTAAAGACTGAAAATAAATTATTTTCAGTCTTTTTTTAATAGTTTTATATTGAATAAATCATGTATATCAATTTTTTAGTGCCAATAATGGTTTATATTAGCGAGAATAATTAAATAAAATAAAATTCTTTATGTTATAATATTGAGCTTCACGAAAAGTTTTATAAAAATAACAAAATCACTGATTTTATATGATTTATCAATTCATTAATTTGATTTAAAAAGTACAGTTTGGTTTGTTTTTTCTAAATTAAAGACTTCGACAACGTTAATAATATGCAAGTTTAGAAAAAACAAACCGAAACAATATGAAAATAAATTAAAGAATGTTACTTTTCAGTCTTCTTTATTTCTAAAAATGCAGAAGCAAATTATAATTGATTAATATAAAATATTTTTTCTATTCTCCTTTTAAACTAAGATGTAAAACTGGACAGTCAAAATAAAATATTTAAAATGAAGCTAATAAAATATTTTACTATATAGAAGATTTATGTTGAATCAATTAAAAGATAAATGTTTTATATTATATTTTATTATCATGGTTAAATCACTACATTTACGAATTAACTGCCAAATAGCATTCAACAGATAAATGTTTCCACTCTTTGTACAAGTAATCATTACCAAAATAAAGCTGACTTTTTTCCACATGGTAATAAAAACCATAGTCTTATCATATAAAATATGATAAATATCACAGACAGTCATTGCAGAAATTCCTCTTCTGTTATGATTAGGTCGGGTCAGAATGTTGCAGCATCTGATCCGGCCGCTTCGACACTATCTGTCGAATGCTGATTACAAATATACAAAGAAAATTGGATTTATGAAACTTATTTTTTTTGTCCATGTAAAAATAAGATCATTAAATTTATTTAATGTTATTAACAATTTCATATATAAAATATTATATTTGAACAATATTCATTAAAATCAAGGTTTTTTAAAGTTGGTTTTTCCCAAGTTTATTATTCCTTTATTGAAATGTAATTTTCGCATAAAGAATTGGTAAAATAATATTCGATTCGAGATTTTGGTTTTATCTTATCTCTTTCTAATATATATGCATAATTATTTATTCTTTACATATATGTTACTTGATGATAGTGAATTTATGCTAGGTTATATTAAAAAAATGTATAAGAAATTTTAAATAACTGGAATGATAACGTAATTTTTATAAAAACTTCATGATTAATTTTCATAAAACAATAACTACATATTATGTATACTCAATTAAAGTCAAGAAATATTGCGAATTTTATTCCATAAATAAAATGGAAGTCTGTTTTATAAATAGATAAGAATTTTATTCTTTCATTTGTCTATTTTACAGAAAAATTATAATTAAATTATAGTGATAATAAGATTTATTATTTATAAAAATAAAGCATTACTGTAATTTTTATTATGTTTATATAGCTATTGACTTAATTACAATTTAATTAAGTCAATTAATCATTATTTATATGACAAGATTGTTGATATGTATAATGGATTATTATTATGGACAGCATAAATATTTCGATACAATATGAAATAATGTTTGATGTAAAGTGTGGATGGAGGACTTTGTGTCTTTGATTGGTCATTTCCCTGTTTTGTCAATCTGTGGAAATTGTATTGAATATGGGTATTTGAATCCTAATTTTAATGATTGTCTTTTAGGGATTATTCAGGATATAAACAGCGACATCCTGCAATCAGGGATTTAAGAGGATAAGAACAATTAGGATGAAAAGAAAATCTGGTTTTAAAGATGATTAGAGTTACAGAAGTGAAACTGCCCTTGGATCATGATGAAGCAGATTTGAAACAGGCCTTGTATAATCGTCTAAAACAATTTCCCAGCGAGTATCAGGTAATAAGGCGGGGATATGATGCACGCCGACGGGGGGACATTCAACTGGTGTATACCATTGACTGTTCCATTGATAATGAAGAGGAATTTTTACGTAATCATTCCCTGGATCGCAATTTATTAAAAACACCAGAGGTTCGGTATAAGTTCGTGATGTCCCGGCAGACTGGTGAAAAAATTGCTAGTCAGGCCAGCTATGTTCGTCCCGTCGTTATTGGTGCGGGGCCTTGCGGGTTTATGGCGGGATTGTTACTGGCACAGATGGGCTTGCGTCCTTTGATTCTTGAACGTGGAAAACCGGTCAGGGAAAGGACAGTCGACACTTTTGCATTTTGGCGTCAGTCAAAATTCAATCCTGACAGCAATGTCCAATATGGAGAGGGAGGTGCGGGAACTTTTTCCGATGGCAAACTTCATACGCAGATCAGTGATCCGTATCATTATGGTCACAAGGTCTTGACAGAATTTGTCAGGGCAGGTGCACCAGAGGAAATTCTTTATGTATCCAAACCCCATATTGGTACATTTCGGTTGGTCAGTATGGTTGAGAAAATTCGTCAGGAAATAGAATCTTTTGGTGGTCAGTACCGGTTTAATACTTATGTACAAAAGATTTTGATGAATAAAAATCGCCAGATTGTCGGGATTCGATTGGTGGATGGGCAGGAAATACAGACAAATCACATTATTCTTGCGACTGGACACAGTGCGCGGGAGATGATGCATGCCCTTTATGAAGATGGCGTGGAGATTCAGGCAAAACCTTTTTCTGTTGGTGTTAGAATTGAGCATCCGCAAACCCTAATTGATAAGGCCCGTTTTGGTTCACAGGCGGGACATCAGCTGTTGGGGGCGGCCGATTATAAATTGGTGCATCATGATGCAGACAAGCGGGGGGTTTATTCCTTTTGTATGTGTCCGGGGGGGACGGTGATTGCGGCAGCCTCGGAAGAGGGTGGAATAGTTACAAACGGAATGAGCCAGTATTCCAGGGCGGAAAGAAATGCCAATGCTGCAATCGTGGTGGGTGTTCAGCCGGAACGGGATTATGCAGGCCATCCCTTGGCAGGTATTGCCTTTCAGAGAAATCTGGAGCGGAAAGCTTTTCAGCTGGGGGGTGCGAATTACAAAGCACCGTTTCAGCGGGTGGAGGATTTTTTGCTTGGAAGGGCAACCCGGACATTGGGTTCGGTTGTTCCCTCTTATAAACCGGGGGTGGAACCCGATGATCTTGCGGAGATATTGCCTTCATTTGTTATCAATGGAATACGGGAGGCATTACCTGCATTTAATCGTAAATTGTCCGGATTCAATTTTGCTGATGCTGTAATGACCGGTGTGGAAACGCGAACATCCTCGCCAGTTCGTATTCCAAGAATGGATGATGGGCAAAGTGTCAATACTTCCGGACTTTATCCTGCGGGAGAGGGGGCTGGATATGCGGGCGGTATCATGTCTGCGGCCATTGACGGGATAAAGATTGCCGAAAAAGTTGCCCAGAATATCCACGACAATCATCAGTAGATCCGGGGATTACATCCCTACAGACAAACTGTTGGCTTGGGATGTGATCCGGATTCATCTTTGCAACCTTCATAATTAATGTTTCAATGTTCACTTTGATGATTTTTGAATATTGGGTTAAAGTCGGATGATGGGAATGATGAGACAATAAAGGAAAGAAATCTGCATAATGAAAATTCATGCCGCTCAATTGGCTGATCTTGATCAGATAATGGCCATTCAAATGTTATGTTATTATGCGATTGAGCCTGAATCACGGCTCTCTATGGTTTCAAAAATCATTGCCAGTCCGGATACCTGTTTTGTGGTGAAAGAGCGGGACATGGTCAGGGGGTATTTGCTGGCCATTCCCGTCATGTCGGGTGAACCTCCCGCCCTGGATAGCGAAGCTTGCGATTTGGCAGAAGGGGCGGATTGCCTTTATCTGCATGATTTGGCCGTTCATCCAGAATCAAGAGGGCTGGGAGTTGGATGTATTTTGGTGCGGCAATTCATGAATATTGCTCATAAGAAAAAATTTCGTCATGCATCCCTTGTTTCCATTCAGGATTCCTTCCGCTTTTGGCAGAAACAGGGATTTGGAGCAATTGTTCCCTCCGAAAAGTTGCAGAGTAAATTGATGACCTATGGTCAGGATGCAATTTATATGGAAAAACTTCTGATTGACATTCCTCAGGAGTAGGATGATTTTATGAAATCCCTGTTTTTTTATTGTATTGCGGCCTTTGCCGAGATTGCCGGTTGCTTTTCTTTTTGGTTATGGGCACGATTGGGGAAGTCGCCCTTGTGGCTCGTACCCGGAATGGTCAGTTTGGTATTTTTTGCCCTGATGCTGACGTTGGTGGAGGTTGATCTGGCGGGGCGTGCCTATGCTGTATATGGTGGAATTTATATTTTATGTTCCCTGTTCTGGTTATGGATTGTTGAAAATACACGACCGGATCGGTGGGATATTCTGGGAATGCTGATTTGTTTGGCTGGGGTATCCATTATCTTGTTCATGCCCAGGGGGTGATCAACTGCAGGGATCAATGGAATGTGGTTTTGGGACAAAGCGGGTTGAATATCTAAACTTAAAAAAATCCCAGGCAAATAATAATAAAATGCCTGGGTAAAAAAGTGCTTAAAATAAATATCAACGTAATAAAAGATATTTCACAAAAGGTTATTAATGAATTCAGTTATAAGAAATTTCTCGATGAAAAAATCAGCCTATAAATTTGAACTCAAACAATGAAATACCAACTACTATGAGCTAATATATGAAATCACATGACTTTTATACAATTTATGACCAGTTGCGTCAATATTGATACCCATGATTTTCCTATAAAAGTTAGTAAAATAAAAGAGATAACGCTTAGAAAACAATGGTTTTTTTTATAAAAATGTCAAAATTTCAAAAAAAATTGATCGTTTTTGAAGCAATAATAAATATTTCGGAATCGAAAAATAACAGGGTCTTTTATACCACAAGATTTTATTGAAAAATGATGGGAACTGATATCCAGATTTTCAATTTTATCCAGTGACAGGATCATGTCGGATTTATCAAAATAAATTCCTTGAAAAAAAGATTTTATGAAATGAAAAAGGAAAATCTGGAGACAAAATTCTGGTCAATACAATATTTGCATGAATGAAAATAACACTGTTTATAAAAATATGGAAAAAACCTGAAAATCATTGAAAAATTTCATATATCCCCCCGGTAGAAAATGGCTTCTTCAGGGTCATAAAACCAGGGGAAATAAAATTTTTGTATTTTAAAAACAATTAAGCAAGGGAACGGCCACTTACGTGAATCCTGATGGAAATGGTAAATATACGGGTAAATTCATTCGTTGGTTTTCCTTAACAATTTAATGGAAATTAAATAAATGCGGCAACCAGCGAACAAACGGCCCTGTTCCCCAAATGTGCAGTAAACTGCAGAATGAGAGGATTGGTTTCTGAATAAAATTTATTTTTGGTGATAGCGAAAGGGCTAACAGTGTGATATAAATTCAAATCAGTCATTGTAGATTTCGTTCAAAACTTGGTCTGTGATGATTAGGTTGGGTAAGATGTTGTCGCATCTTATTCAACCGCATCAAGGCGTTATTCGCCGGATGCTCCTGTTACCATACGTGTAAAATTCCCTTTTGCAAATAATTTTTTAAACGAATTAAAATTTGTCCCGTTCACTTTATTGCGGATAAAAAGATTATTCGTGTTGGAATAGATTCTATATCTGAAATTCGAATTAATGAATTATTTCAAATATATATTAAAATCTGTTTAATTATTGTCCATTCAGTTTAATGGCGCAAATGTTATTTCTCCTAACAAAAATTTGATAATTTCGTGATTTGATCGTTTCATGTAGTTAATATATTGTTAAAGATCGTTATATTTATGGAGTATTTTATGATGAATAAATGGGTGGATTACGTAATTACCGAAGTAAGATACAATAATGAACGTTCACATATCGTTGCATTCAAGTGCTGGCGACATATCGGAGCCGAACTGATTGGCCCGGATATACGGTCAAGGGCTGATATCATTAATGCCATTGACAATGAGAACCTGGTTTTTATCACCGAATACAAAGGTGAGGATGGGAAATGGGAAAAGGGCGGTGATGTCGGTATTGTAACGGTTGGAAATGAAAAATTTCTGCGAACCGATGCCAATCCGGAAACCCGTGACAATCTGGGAAATTTGCCCGAATTGTAATGTTCACGTAAATATGTCCAATACATCCAGTTTATCCATTTATCGGTTATTTTCATTTAAGCAAATTTTATTAATTTTACCTAGTTATAATGTTAAACAGTTGTGATTAGATCGTTGCGGTGAAATAATGTATTATTTAATATCATTAATTTAAGGAGTATTTATCATGAGTAAATGCACAAACTAAATTTTTACAGCATTAAGTTACAATATTGATCATTCTCATATTGTCAAATTACAAATCTGGGAATGTGATAAAAACTTTGTAACTAAAAGATAATTTAGGTAATTTACCTGAATTTTGATTTGATTTTAATGTAATTGTAATTTATTACTTTAATTTCTTAGGTTATTTAACGTTAATTTTATATTTATAGATTCAATATTATCATTGATACAAGGGATTTGTACCTAGCATTAATGGAAATATTTTTATCAATAAATTTCAGGCTGGATGATTTTGCTTATTAGGTATTCTTGAATCAGATTCTGGAATATCGAGTGAAAAAATCATTCAGTTTTTTTATCCTTTTTGCACGGTCTGGTTTTCGCAAACCGTTATTCTTTTGCCCCCTTTAATATTGTAATCCCATCCGGCCAATTTAAATAACTAATATGAATATTTGGGAAAAAGGTTTGTTTTGATCTTTTGATATAGATGGATTAAAATTGATTTTTTCATTTTGAAATTTTATTACTATTGTGAGGGAAGAAATGACTGATAAGCAAAAGGATGATTCCTTGGACATGAAGATTGTCCAACGGGTCGCTAAATTATCTGCACTTGCCGTCAAGGAAAAAGAACTGGCAACCTATGCCCGGGATTTGGGGGGTATAATACACTGGGTTGAGCAGTTGAACGAGCTGGATGTTTCTGCGGTTGAACCAATGGTTGGGGCAGAAAATGCACAATTGAGAATGCGTGATGATGAGGTTACCGATGGCAATTGCCGTGAGGCTGTTTTATCCAATGCTCCAGAACGTATCGCCGATTTTTATGCTGTTCCGAAAGTGGTTGAATAATGCTGACAGAAATGACGATTACAGACGCGGTCGAGGGCCTGCGTCAAAAGAAATTCAGCGCGGAGGAATTGACACGGGATCATCTGAAGGCGGTTGGTCAGTTAAACAGCCGGATCAATGCCTATATCACGGTAACGGAAGAGGTCGCCCTTGGTCAGGCCAGGGCGGCAGATGAAAAACTGGCTTCGGGGGATGCGCCGGTACTGACCGGTATTCCTTTGGCGATCAAGGATCTTTTTTGTACAAGGGACATTCCAACAACCGCCGCCAGCCGTATCTTGGAAAATTTTGTTCCACCCTATGAAAGTACGGTGACCTCGAATTTATTGAGGAATGGAGCCGTTTTTTTGGGCAAGACCAATCTTGATGAATTCGCGATGGGATCCGGCAACCTGAATTCGGCATTCGGTGCCGTTGAAAATCCATGGAAACGCAAAAATGATGATGCGTTTCTGGTTCCCGGCGGCTCTTCTGGTGGTTCCGCGGCTGCCGTGGCGGCGCGGATGGCTCTGGGGGCAACTGGAACGGATACGGGTGGCTCCATTCGTCAGCCGGCAGCATATTGCGGTATCACCGGAATCAAGCCAACCTATGGACGGTGCAGTCGTTGGGGCATTATTGCCTTTGCCAGCTCGCTTGATCAGGCTGGGCCCATGGCAAAAACTGTTGAGGATTGTGCAATCTTGTTGCAATCAATGGCCGGTTTTGATCCAAAAGACAGCACAAGCGTGGACAGGGCGGTTCCGGATTATCGTGCGGCCTGTAACCGTACATTGAAGGGGTTGCGTGTGGGTATTCCAGAAGAATATCGCGCTCCTGGCATGTCATCTGAAATAGAGGCAATCTGGCAGCAGGGAATTGACTGGTTGAAAGAGGCCGGTTGCGAGATCGTGGATGTTTCCTTGCCTCATACTAAATACGGATTGGCCACCTATTATATCATTGCCCCTGCTGAAGCCTCATCCAATCTGGCCCGTTATGACGGGGTGCGATATGGTCGTCGTGTCAGTGGAAAAAGTCTTGAGGAACTCTATGCGAATACACGCGGAGAGGGTTTTGGTACAGAGGTGAAACGCCGTATTTTGATGGGTACTTATGTGTTGTCGACCGGTTATTACGATGCCTATTATCTCCGGGCGCAGAAGGTTCGCAAACTTATCTATCAGGATTTCATGAATGTCTATGAAAAGGTGGATGTTCTCTTGACACCAACGGCACCATCAGCCGCTTTTGCCAAAGGTGAACATCAGGATGATCCCGTACAAATGTATCTGAATGATATTTTCACCGTTCCCGCCAGTATGGCCGGAGTGCCTGGTCTGGCCTTGCCGGCCGGGTTAAATGACCAGGGTCTTCCCCTGGGTTTGCAGTTGCTGGGTCGTCCATTTGATGAGGAGACCCTGATTGCTGTTGGGTCAGCAATGGAAAAAGCTGCCAATTTCACATATAAACCCGCCATTCGTTCTGGAGTTTCCCTATGAGTTATGTGATTGAAGGGTCAACAGGATCCTGGGAAGTTGTTATTGGTCTTGAAGTCCATGCCCAGGTTATCAGTAAGGCCAAATTGTTTTCAGGTGCCTCCACGCATTTTGGTGGTGAACCCAATACGCAGGTCAGTCTTGTTGATGCCGCTTTTCCCGGTATGTTGCCCGTCATCAATCGTGAATGTGTTGATCAGGCCATTCGTACAGGATTTGGGTTAAATGCCCAGATTAATCTGGTAAGCCGTTTTGACCGCAAGAATTATTTTTATGCCGATTTGCCACAGGGATACCAGATTTCTCAATTTACGCATCCTATTGTTGGCAAGGGTGAAATCGAGATTGAACTGGATGACGGTACGGTCAAGAAGATTGGTATTACCCGTTTGCATCTTGAACAGGATGCGGGAAAATCCATTCATGACCTTGCCCCAAAAGAGACCTGTATTGATTTAAATCGTTCTGGTGTGGCTTTGATGGAGATTGTCAGTGAGCCGGATATGCGCTCACCGGAAGAGGCAGGTGCCTACTTACGCAAAATCCGTGCGATTGTGCGCTATTTGGGTACTTGTGATGGAAATATGGAGGAGGGATCAATGCGTGCGGATGTGAATGTGTCTGTCCGTAAGCCCGGTGAGGAATATCGTACGCGTTGCGAATTGAAAAATATCAACTCCATTCGGTATGTCATGCAGGCAATTGAAATTGAAGCCAAAAGACATGTGGAAATTTATGAAAATGGGGGAGAGGTGGATCAGGAAACCCGTTTATTCGATGTTGCCAGGGGGGAAACCCGTACGATGCGCAGCAAGGAAGACGCCCATGATTACCGTTATTTCCCAGATCCGGACTTGCTGCCTCTGGTCGTTGAGCAATCTCATGTTGACCATCTCAAGGCAACCCTGACTGAATTGCCGGATGCAAAACGAGACCGTTTCCAGAATGAGTATGGATTGCTCCGTTATGATGCCAATGTTCTGGTAGCTGAAAAAGACATTGCCGATTTTTTTGAAATTGTTGCAAAGGGTCGGGATGGGCGTTTGGCCGCTAATTGGGTCACAGGCGAACTGTTTGCCGTATTGAATAAAAAGGGGCTGTCAATCCATGAAAGTCCTGTAAAGGCTGAGGTAATTGGTGCTTTGTTGGACTTGATCGCTGATAAAACCATCAATGTTAAGATTGCCAAGGAGGTTTTTGAGGATATGGTTGAAACAGGTGATATGCCTGCGGATATCGTGGAACGCAAAGGTTTGAGACAGGTAACGGATACTACGGCAATTGACAAAGTGATTGCGGATATCCTGTCAGCCAATGCAGATAAGGTTGAACAATATAAATCAGGTAAAGACAAGCTTTTTGGTTTCTTTGTCGGACAGGTTATGAAGGAAATGAAGGGTAAAGCCAATCCCGCAATAGTCAATGAGCTTTTAAAAAAGCATTTATCTTGATAAAAATTAAAAAAGGAAATTGACAGTCCTCGAATAAATGATTAGAAACGGTAAAAGCAAACGTCGTGTTATAGGTAGGCTCTTCTTGCGGAGGGGTGGCCGAGTGGCTGAAGGCGACGGTTTGCTAAACCGTTGTACGGTGTAAGCCGTACCGTGGGTTCGAATCCCATCCCCTCCGCCAGTCAACAAAACATTATCCCACATTATAAAACATTTGAATGCATTTAATATTGGGGTATATCGATGTTAACGGATAAAGCCATAAAACAGGAAATATGTATCTTTATTAAAAAATATTGATAAAGACGTAAATCTAGAAAATTTGTCAGAATTATTTGGTGTTTCTAAAAATGCGATGTATTTTCGTATGAAAGATTTGGGCTTTGTCTGATAGTACAGAGTCAAAATATTATAATCGTGAACTAAGACGGCTTTCGAATATTGATAGCAATAAAGAAAATGATAATATCAGTAAGGAATATAAATGTAGGAAATATATTCAAGAATTACAAGTTGAACTTAATTCTAAACAGAAATATTATGAAGAACAATTTTAACAATTGATAAACAAAAATAAGATTTGGGGATTGAGTCCAAGGGAAGAAAAGATTTCTATAAGTTACGTAAAAATTGGCCCAAAACGATTATTACATGGATACCAATCCTTATAGGATTCAATATAGTATTAACATGTTTTATTGGTGGCATTTTTTTGATTTTGAAAAATATTAATGGTTTATAGTTTTAGTTACTGTAGAAACGTTTTTGAAGATAGTTGGATTGGGATATGTAGCGATTCATTTTTTTCAAAATAGGATAATTTTATTAAGTAAAGACCAGAGTTGGTGATACATAATGATCACATTTATTTATATTCAAAATTAATATTAAGATTTTCCATCGTCATATATTAATTAATTTATCCATTTTATATTTATAAAATTCAATAAAATAAGAATATGTCTAAATTTATGGGGACATAAGGTGCGTTAGGCTCTTTCTTCGGCCCTCCGCAACAGGAGTCATTCGCAAGCTCGATATATCTCTAGCTATTAGATTTAATTTTGTTATATATTTTTCTAAAAGTTAAACCTAACCCAATATAAAACCTATATTAGAGAATTTATCGAATTTTACTTCCTTACAATGGAATTTGTTTTTGAATCGTATCTATATTGATGAATCGTGGAATTGGATAATAATTTAATAGCTTGCTCAATAATATCTAAAGAAAGCACAAACCATTCTTTTGGTTTTATTATTTTTCCAAAACGATCTTTAATATCTATTTCTAATTGGGCATGCCCAAAAAAACGATGTAATAAATTTTCAAATGAAGCTAAATTAATATTTTTAACTTTATACTTATGCACAAGTTGTACGGGTGCCAATAGATATGTAGCCTCATATTGTGCGTTCTGGATACGTTGCTGCACGTCATTTGACGTTGTATATCCAATTTTAAATAATCCACCGTCTAACTCTTGAATGATTTCATTTTTAGAAAGGCTTTTTAAAATATAAATATATCCAGAAATTTCTTTTTCAGGAATGGTTATTATATGGTTTGAGCTAAAGATTTCTGTTTCAGGTTTGGAAATACGTCTTCCTTGTGGATCTTTATACAATTCAGTAGCCAAAGAGCGTAATAAATTTTCACCTTCCATACCATTACTAAAAATCAATCTTAAACGTGCGTTTTTTCGTCCATTTCTGATTTGACGCTCTGTTACTTCTGCAACTAAAACCATAATTCCGTTTAAGATAAAGAAATCACCAGTATCAATTTCTTGCTCTCTACGAAAACGTATACTGACTCTTTTTCCACTCACGAGATCATTAACACAAGAATCAAATAAGGGTTTAAATTGATTAAAATCATGGCATTTAATGCGCTTTGAAACGCGATCTGTCTTGGAGATAAGTCGTTTAGGTGTTTTTGTAGAATAGAAAATATCTGTTGCAGATGAGGTATCTGTTGATAACAAAGCATGTTCTTTATTAAAAATATCATCCAAAGAATTTGGAATATCTTCTATTTCTTTTTCCTCTTGATAGTTCAGTAGAAAATGCCGATCCTGTGTCTTTAAGATACGAGCATATTGATTATTTTTATGATATTGTTCCAATCGTGCAGCCAGTTTACGTTCATTTAAACTTAATCGATGCCCATCATTCACATCACCTGGTGCATAACCATTAGCATCAATAAAAAGATTAATCTCTTCAAAATCATGCAAGATTTTATCATCTTCACTTGGACGTTGATTTCTTTTTTTCTGATTGGTTAATCCCATTGCTTGCATGCGGGTGAAAATTTCATCGAGGGTTGCTTTAGTCATTATATGATACTTAATTTTCTGGAGTAATAGAACGTTTACGTTGTGCTTCTTTTAACCAAGCCAAAGCTTCAGCCAAGCGTCGTTCGATTGGATTATTACTATTGATATTCGGCTCTTTTTGATGCTCGTTATAAAATATTTCAATTTTTGGCCATAATGCAATTGCCTCGCCTTCGGTCATGCTTATTTTGGAAGATATAATATAAGTATGCAGTGCGTTCAATGTTTTTGCATCCAGGGTTTTTGATAAAATTTCATAAGCACGCTGAAAAGGATTAATCGTTTCAATGAGATCAATATCCAGCTCTGAAACATGAATTAACTTGTTGGCCATGCGAATGAACTGATCTCTTTTAACCATTGCCTGAGGGTATTTTTGTCTAAGTTCCTGCTCCTCCTCTGGAGATAATTCGGGTTCCATTTCTACAGAAGGAGAACTTATCACCATTTTTGTGGCCAGGCGTTGGCTGATTGCTTCTACTTCTTTCTCATTACAGTTAGGGTATTTTTCTCTGATAATTCCAGGTAAAACGGTTTGCATTAAAATTTCTGGGGGATATTCTTTGATATTCATTCCAGCTTTTAAAACAATGCTATCTTGTAAAGTAATGGCGACTAAATCATTCAAATCATTTTCGCAAATTTCTTCGGCACGTACAGAAGGATAAGGGGCAAGTCCCTTGATAGATAAAATAGACCCTCCATCTAGGCTATTTTGGATAAACCCTTCGATTGTGTCGCTGTCTGTACGGTTTTTAAAACTATAGGAAGGAGCCAGAACTTGTTCCATTAATAATGAACAGGCAATGGCTTTAAGGAAATTATTGACGGATTCCTGCACACGATCATCCTCGGCATCAGGTTGAGCGATAAGGTTGGTAAATTGCGCATGGTTTTTACCAGGGGCATCACGGGTTGCCCGTCCAATAATCTGGATAATTTCAGTAAGAGATCCACGATAACCCACCGTCAAGGCATGTTCGCACCATATCCAGTCAAATCCTTCTTTGGCCATAGCCATGGCAATGATGATATCAACGTCATCTCGTCCATCGACATTACGCAAAGAGGCAATAACCTTTTCACGTTTATTGGGATCATCATCAACCAAATCAGCAACCTTGAGTGTTCTTCCATCGGCGGCAGTAATCCGGTAAAACCCTGTTGCCTCATCAACCCCTTGATATTCACCAATAATATCGCAAATTCTATCAACCTCTTCATATTTGTTTTCAGTTGCTTCGGCTGAATTGGTATGCGGAATATGGATAATGGTTTTCAGGTTCAGATTTAAAACCTCACCAATGGCATCCAGATATCGTCCCCGATAAAAATGATATCCCATACCCAACGTTTTTAAATAATGATAGCCATTGAGCTGCTCGTAATAGGTGTATGTCACACGGGTAAAACGTTCTTCGTCCTCTGGGGACAGGATGGATTCCGTATCTCCACGAAAATAAGAGCCTGTCATGGCAATAATATGGGCCTTATCGCGTTCAATCAGTTGATGCACGACATCGCCAAGGCGGCTTTCCTGTTTCGAGGAAACATGGTGGAATTCATCAATGGCAATGAGACAGTCATCAAACCCCTCCACCCCAATTTCATTATAAGCATATCTTAACGTAGCATGGGTGCATAACAGGATTTGATCATCGGATGCCAGGAAATGTTGTAAAGCCTTGGTTTTGGCATTGTTACTGGAAATATCGGTTAAATCCCATTGAGGATTTAACACCCAATCAGCAAAAAAACCATTGGTTTTTAAATCAGTAGAGGCAAAAGATTTGCCAATAGATCGTTCAGGAACGGCGATAATGACTTTCTCCAATCCCTGGTGATGGAGTTTATCCAAACCCAAAAACATCAAAGCACGTGATTTTCCTGATGCGGGTGGAGATTTGATCAGCAAATATTGAGCATGACGCGCGGCATAGGCACGCTTTTGCATTTCCCGCATACCCATAGCGTCCAGTTTCTGGCTGCTTCCGGTTTGATGATAAGCAATCGTGGTAAAATCAACCATTTTTTATCCCTTTTTGTTCTTTTGTGATGCTCTGGTAGAAGTTTTTTTTGCCGCTTTCTTTTTGATATCTGCTTTTAACAGACGTTCATACTGTTTGAATAAAAAGGTCAAGCGTTCTGTATCATCAAGAAAAACTTTGCCATTATAGAAGGTTTCCAGGAGTTCATCACATTGTTGATGGGCTTGCAAAAGATTGGCAGGCATGGTTTGGGGATTATAGAGGGTGGCAATGGTCTTGCCTGGATGTTCCTCTCTGGCAGCCAGAATATTCCCTGCACATTCAGCCAATTGCTCTTCCTGATCAGACGTTAAGGGAAGAAATGGGAAGGTGTTATAGACAATGGTGTTGGAGTAACTGTAACTCATACCTAATCTTCCTCCAATATTGGCTAACCATACTGCATGTAGACGAGAAGATAAAATGGCAAATAAATAATCAGGTGGATCAAAAATAATAAAATTACGATCACTAATAATAACATCAGCAGGCATAAATCCGATGGATAAATAGCGGCGTTGCTCCGAAGAAACGCGAGGGATTAAAAATGCATGACTTTGAACAGTCTGTTCATTAATAAATTCAAAACGATGTGGTATTCTGGCAAGTTCGTGAGTTGCTTGTTTAGGACTGGCTAGACGGGATTGTTTAACTTTTTCAAATCGTTCCATAATTGGAGAAATAGATTGTGCCAAAGGTAAATCCTGATCATGAATCCACAAGCAAAAACGTTCTTCCCCACGAATAAATTCCTGTGATCCATAAATACGTTTGACCAAAGGTGCAGTCTGAGGATATTGAGTTAATAACTCCTTTTTTTCTTGTGTGGATAACATTAAATGCCCGCCGTCAGTGGGCTTATTACCAAAAATCATAATAGGCACTTTTCCCAAAGGTTTACTGCGTTTTTGTACAATAATATCATTATTGACAGGCAATAAATAAGGGGAAATATGAGGGATATCATTACTATGATTCTCGAAATATAATGTCTTTATAGTTGATGATGCACGGCGTAATCCCACAATAATACAAGTCACCCCCGCATTATGGGTGGCATTATTTTTCCATTTAAAGGATGGCCAGGCAAAGCCAATTTCAATATTAAGGCCTAAAATTAACGGCCAAAGAAGCTCCACTTGGGTTCCTTGGCAAATCGAATTGGTACTGACCAATGCCCCTCCACATATCGTGGTATTTTCGTCAAGTAATTGTGCTGTTTTGAAAAACCATCCAGCACTATAGTCCAGTGTTTTATATTTTTTAGTATGTGGAGAGAAAAGTTGGGCAATATCTTCCTTTTGTTCTTTACTTTGCCAGGTGCTGCCATGAAATGGCGGATTGCCCGCTATATAAATTTCTGTTTTCGGATCAATATCTTTTACAGGACAGATCTTTGTCCAATCCAATTGTAACGCATTCCCACAAATGATATGACCATTTTCTGTTAAGGGCAAGGTTGCTGGGGAATCCCCGAATATTTCTTTCATCTTGGCATTCATCTGATATTGTGCAATCCATAACGATAATCGTGCTGTTTGTGTCGCAAAATCATCCAGCTCTATTCCATAAAAATGATCCAGTTGAATAGATGTAAACCCCAAAGGTGCCGCGATTTGTTGTTTTAACCGCTTTAATACCTCGAATTCCAGTTCTCTTAACCGACGATAGGCAATAATTAAAAAGTTACCTGATCCACAGGCTGGGTCAAAAATACGAATACGTGCCAAATGATCGTGAAATTTCTTTAATTTTGATAAATCATCACCAGCCTCGGTTAATTCTATGTTTAATTGATTAAATAATAACGGATTGAGTAACCTATTAATATTCGGAACCGAGGTATAATGCATCCCATTATCTTTGCGTAACTCTTTGTTCGCAATGGCTTGCATCATTGATCCAAAAATATCAGGATTAATTTCTTTCCAATCATAATTTCCGCAATCACTGAAAAAGCGTAATGCTTGATCTGAAAATCTGGGGATACGAATTTCATCGTTAAATAATCCCCCATTCACATAGGGAAAATCCAAAACCCATTTCGGAAAATTCTTCGTTTGTCTTTGGGTTGGGCTGGTCGCCATTCCCTCAAAAAGCTGGTGCAAAATATCTGCTGTGTTTAATCCATCTGATGATGAATAAGTCATTACTGTTTTAGTAAATTGATTTTTTGGAAAAATGCTAGTATCTTCGGCAAAAAAACAGAATAGCAACCGCATTATAAACAGATTTAATTCATGTTCTGCCCTGGGGTTGTTAATCCAGTCCATATTTTCATCCAGTAATGCTGTATAAAGTTTGTTAATCCGTCCGGTAGCCTTGATATCAGCAATATTTTCCTGCTCAATCTCGTATCGCTCTATCCCAGCCAAATATGCAAAAAAATCAAAATAATCATTTAGCTTTGCAAATGGAATGTCCAAATACTGATCCTGTTTGCTGTTCCATGCCCTGATCGTTTTTCCATTTGTCACCATGAATAAACGGGGTATGTTTTTGTGCTTGCTATATTTCTCTTTTAATTTATCTTCGACCAATAATAAATCATCATGATCAATGGCTATAAAGGCTAGTTTTTTAGGAATAAAAACCGGGGCGTTAAATTGATAGGATTTTTGAATTTCCGTAATGGTCTTTTGTGGAATGTTATAAATCTCTAGAAACTTGGTAATAAAAGCAGAGCCATCTTCAAAAGATTGCTCTGTCAATAATTTTAGCTCTGGTTCAAGTTCGTAAAGGTTTAACATTAATATCTTCCGTATGATAATTATGATTAGCTATATCATCAACAAATTATATTTAATTTTAATGATTATATCTAAATTTTTTATTGAATATTAATAATTTTAAAACGGGCGAGTGGGGAACGCGGGATTTGTATGGTAACATATTGATATATAGTGATATTTTGTTCTCTTGTTTTCTTTCGCTCGTTTTTTTTGTTCGGGATTAGTGGGGGTTGGTTTTCTGCCATTCTCCCGCTTTTCCCGTAAATTCCGCTGTATTTTGATGGTTTTATTTTTTATTCATAATTTAGGATATCACCATTGTTGATGTATCACCGAATATCTCCATTTAATGGAATTGTTACTTTTTTGCTTTATTTAATCAGGTCGGGAAAAATCAAGGAAGTGATGATCTCTTAATATTCTAGCCCTTTGTAATGGATCAAACCCTTTACAAACTTTTTTCCAGGCTTCAGATAAGATTAAATAATCGAACACGTCGTTGGTATTTTCTTTTTATATCCAACGCGGTAGGGAGTTTGGTCAGTGTCTGCAAAGATGATATTGATAAAGTGATTGGTTCCATATGTTTCAAGGTAATGTTCGATATGCAAGATCATGTGTATTTCTTCATGTTCTTGCATATTGGGATTATGAATGATCCAATCTTTGAAACATTGTTCTATACTCTGGGTAATGGTTCTAATCGTAACCCCTTTGCTCGTTATATTATGGTTTTATTATGAGCTCTTGCGTGCGTTGTTTTATAGTATCGGTTAATTCTCGTTTGAATTGTTCTTCATTATTTTGACGTGCTTTACATAGAGCATCAATAAAGAATAATTAAACTGTGTTATATATTCAGAGGATTGTGTTTGTAGGTAAGAAGCAAATAACCCAGCCTCTTTAAACGCGTGAACATTCTTAAATAATCCCATATTTGTTCCAGCGTCAGCAAGGATTTCTATAATTCTGACTTTTTGCCCTATTTTACTGGATCGTTGATCTTTTCCCATTTTTTGGTCAAGGATAATTTCTCCAGAGGTTAGGAATATTGACCATGTTTTCACAGAACATGTATTACCTAATTGATTGGTTCTGCCTTTATCAAGCCATTGGTCAACATATAAAAATATCCTCAATCTCTTTGGTTAAGGTCTTTTCAAATTTATCCAAGATCAAACAGAGATCAAAATTTTTATTGGCAATCCCTTTTAATCCATACCTGTATGTTGTCAGCTCCTGATTTGCCTATCTCTTGCACTTTTTCTCCAAATTGATGCTGCAACAAATAAAGTTGTGCTTTTACCTAATTGGCTTTTTACCAATCAGATGCCATCCATTCCCAGCGATATCGGTTAGTTCTAATAAACTCTCTGCCAGTGATGCACATGCAAAGAAGAGTAATCGAGAATTGCCAACTAAATATTGTCTGATCTGATCTTGCTAGTTTGATAAAGTGCCGTTTGGATAAAGATGCCCTTAATGAATATTCTATGTTTGTAGGGTTAAGCTATCGCCTGTCTGTGGTAATGAACCTATAACATTTTCATTAGACATCATAAACAAAGTTTGGTTGCTTAAATGGTGCCAATCTGTTAGTGGAATGATTTAGATAAGCCAGTAATGCAATTAAATTTTCACTATAATCAGAGGTTGCTAAATCTGACCAAATTCCAGAATGTATATTAACTCTAAACAATCCTAAATGCTGATCATGTATAGTAGAATTTAACACAATATATTTATACGCTTTTACAATTCCATTGGATATTATAGAGTTAAGAGAGAATGATTATTGATTCTTTTCTTTTTTTTGATTTCTTTATAATCAATCAAAGATTTATAAGGTGTAGTTCTAAAGTTATTAGTTTTTACATAAATGCTCATGAAGTTTAGGTAAGCTATGAATGTAAGCTTTAATAGACGCATAAGGGATGCGGGTATTGCGTCTTTTTCTGATGACTTCTAACTTTTCAGCTTGTAATAAGCGATACAGATTCGCCTGTGAAGTGCTTAAGTAAGCACATGTATCTTTGATGCTAAATGATAAAAAGTTTATATATTGCTATAATTAATTTACTCTTTTATTATTAACAGATCGTTATAAATACAAGAGGCATAAACATGCATTTTCTTCAAAAATCTGCAAAAAGAACAAAGAGAAAAATTAGTAAATATCCAAGTAACGCTAAATATAATTTCATAAAGGGCGTTTGGCAATATAATGATGGATGTTTGGTTATAGAAGGTAAAGATGGCCCATGCACCAAAAAAGAAGATATAGAAACGGGAGAAGATCAAAAAGGATTTTGATATCATGCGTAATGTAGATGTATTAATTTTATCTAGCTTACTTGATTTATCCACAGATAAAATTTGCAATCTTTTAAATAAAAAAAACATTTCTTTCCTAAGAATTAATAGAGATAATATAAAAGACAATATATTTAACCTTAGATCCTTTGACTTCATGTATGACATGTCAATATGATAATGAGACGTGGTATTCGAGGATGATTTAAGATCAGTATGGTGGAGAAATCCAACTTTTTTAAGAAATACATCCTTTATTAAAATCTGCAATAGGAGATAGTTATAATTTTACACAAACTCAAAACGCATTTGATCAGTGTGGTCATGGAACTGCTGTTGCAAGTGTTGCATTATATGGAGATCTAGAAGCATGTAATGAAAGTGGTTTATGGAGACCAGAATTATTTATTTTAAATGGTAAAATTCTTGATGACAATGGCGATTTTGATATTTCGTTAGCTGAAAATACTATTGATAAAGCAGTCCGATATTTTGTTGAGGAGTATGAATGTAAAATATTTAATTTTTCTGTTGGTAATGAAAATGCACCATATAGTGGTTCTCATATTCGTGGAATAGCATATATTCTAGATAAATTAGCCAGAGAATTAGATGTGCTTTTTGTAGTCTCTGTAGGTAATTTTAGTGATATTTTTTGTCACAATACAGTGCAAAATTTTTCGGATAGATATCCAGAATATTTACTCGAAAATGAAACGATTATTATTGATCCTGCTCCTGCGGCAAATGTGTTAACAATAGGAGCTATATCTAGGCATGAAGCAACAGACAATGCTCAAAAAAGGATTAATGATATATCAGGAATACCCATTGCAAAATCTGGGCAACCTTCTCCGTTTACTAGGCACGGTCCATCTAACCAGGGTATGATCAAACCTGATTTAATTGCCATAGGTGGAAATGTAGCTGTTAATCGTGGAAATCGGGCAACGGATAGACGATTAGGAGTATTGACTTGCAAATATAACTTTACAGAAAATACTATATTTAATGAAATGAGTGGAACTAGTTTTTCAGCGCCTTATATTGCTCATTTGGCAGGACGTTTATTAAATAATTATCCAAATGCGTCGGCTAATTTATTGAGAGCATTATTAGTTAATCATGCAAATGTGCCTCAGATAATTAAAGAAATTTTTAATAAGAATAATGTTGATAACAATAAAGATGATAAAAATAAACAATCAGAAGTTTCGTATTTAGATGTTGCAGGTTATGGTTTAATTGATGAAAGTGAATTATTTAAATCAACAGATAATGTTGTAGGATTATTGGCTGAAGAGCAGATTGAAAATGATAAAAGTCAATTTTATGAATTGCCTATCCCTGATGATTTTATAAAAGGTAAAAGAAGAATAAGAGAAATTCGAGTGACTTTGGCCTATTATTCGGAGGTCAGAACGACTAGAAAAAATTACATTGCTAGTCGAATTTCTTTTAGAGTGGTCACGGGTAATTCATTACAAGAAATTACAAATGCATTTAATAATGAAAATAAAAAGACGGTATCTTCTATAGAGGAGATAGATACAAAAAAAACAGTTCCTATCGGACGTAGAGGTAAAGGAACAGTTCAGTCTACTACTTTTAGTATGATCCAGAAGAATAAATATATTAATAAAAAGTATTTTTTTATTGTCGTAACAAGACAAGATTCAGATTGGGGAAAAAAAATTAGTAAAAAATATGAAAATTATGCTTTGGTTATAACCCTTGCAGATAGAGAAAATGAAAATGCACAATTATATACGCAGATAAAAGAACGTTTAGAACTTAAAAATCAAACAGTTATTAGAGTTTAATCATGTAAAAATAATTTAATTAATCATATTAATAATGTTTATAATACGTTGCTTTTTTTAATTTTAAATACAAATAAAGGGAATTAAACAAGACGACTTTATTTGTATTTAATCAGGTTTATTTATTTTTTTTGTTGATTTTGTCAACCAAAGGTTTATCAGGAATCAGCTTATCATTTTTATTATTATTGGGCATGTTGTCGGTTTTTTTTGAGGGGGCAATTTTATCTACTTTAGGTTTTTTATTTTTGGTCATGATTTGAACTTTCCCAACGAATGAATAGATCAAGAGTTTATTTCTGAACTAATGGATGTGTTTTAAAATCAATATCAAAGGACCAGCCATTCTCCTTTTGTGACAATGTAATTGTGGCTTTGCCCAGTCGGTAAACCAATAGAACAAATAAAGTAAATAAAATAAGTTTTTCCAGTTTTCTTAGCATAATTGAATTCCTTATATTATGATACAGTTACATTATAATGCTATTTCGTTAAATTAATAAGTGTTTTATCATTTATATTAAATGAATTACGGTTTTTATTGTGATCAATCAGATTTCTGGATTTATCAGTTTGTTGAATGAAAAATTAACATATAGCTCAAGAAAAACATAAGCAATGCAATAAATCCCTCAAGCAATTTCCAGGTCAGGGGATTTTGAAAAAAGGGTTGTAAAAACTTTGCGCCATATCCAAGCAATGTAAACCAGGTGACACTTGCCATACAGGCCCCCATGCCAAAGAACCATTTGCCAATACCTGCAAAACGTGTTGAAATGCTGCCGATCAGAATCATTGTATCTAAATAAACATGCGGATTTAAAAAGGTAAACGCCAAACAGGTCAATATTATTTTATTTCGGCTTGCCGTTTTTTCTTTTGTCGGATTTAGGGTTTCAACGGTTGACAGAGCTCTTTTGGCTGCCATTAAACCATAGGCAGCCAAAAACAATGCCCCTCCATAACGGAAGAATTGAAGCAGTTGAGGGCAGGTTTGAACAATCTTGCCAATTCCTGCAATGCCTGATGAAATCAGTAAAATATCGGACAGGGAACAGATAATGATGATTAAGCCAACAAAATTCTGTTGCAATCCCTGTCGCAGTATAAAGGCATTTTGCGCACCAATTGCCATAATCAGACTGGCGGTTGTAAGGAAACCAGATATGACAGCTGATAAATTCATGAACGGTCTCTTAAGGATAATAATCAATAGATATAATGATGTATAAAATGAGGTTGGATCTGGCCAGGATTATATATATCTGGAAAATTTTATCCATGTGTCTAGGTCAAATGAATGAATAAATTTTCAATATTTAGTCGCTCTGGCAGAGGTTTCAAATAGATCAGATGGATAGGATAAAATGAAATTCAACAGTCAAGTAAAAATAGATAATTTAATAAAAAATATCTATAAATAGTTCTTTAAAAATTTTTACATACAATATATAGTATTAAAGAAAGGTTTCGAAAATATTTATATAAAAGGGTTCAATTGTTTTTTGAGTTATTTTTCTGGTGAATTCGGTAGACTTGAATATACAAAGTAGGCCTGTTTGAATTTTTAGTTTCGATCCCACAAAATAGGAATTGATTATTTGTAGAGTAAAATAAATACCAGGGAGTTGTTTGGAATATGTTAACGCGTTATGAAGATGTCAAAATTGCGATGAAGCCTGTTCTAAGCACCCAGAAACCTGATCCGGTGTTCTCAAATGAAACTGGATTGATGGATATTTATAAGAAATTGACTTTTACAGCGGCCCAGGATGAAGATATTAAGCGGGAAAATGCGAATATTGATGGGGATACCGCCATGGGCACAATGTTGAAATACGGTTCCGAAGGATCAAAATTCTTTATAGATCAATACATATTGCCTGAAGAAATTGCACATGCCCATCAGAATGGTGACATTCATATTCATGACAAGGATTTTTACATGTTGACCGAAACATGTTGTCAGATTGATTTGGTTAAATTGTTCAAAAAAGGCTTTTCAACGGGGCATGGTTATTTAAGAGAACCTAATTCAATCGAGAGTTATTCAGCTCTTGCCTGTATTGCCATTCAGGCCAATCAAAATGAAATGCATGGAGGGCAAAGTGTTCCCAACTTTGATTATGCAATGGCAGATGGAGTTAAAAAAACATTCAGACAAGAATTTTGGAAGGTTTTTTCAATTTTTTTGCAAATTGAAACACAATTGGGAAATGTGGAAATTGATGTTTTTCAAGATCAGGTTGAGCATCGGATAGGTGTTATTGGCCTTCAATTTTTAGAATCTTATGGAGAAAAATTATATCAACTTGGGAATTTGGGTGTTGATTTAGAAATAATAAGGAAAGCTTATAACTTTGCATGTAAAAAGGCGCTCGGTACAACAGAGAGACGCACTTATCAGGCGATGGAAGCGTTTATACATAATCTGAACACAATGAATTCACGTGCTGGGGCACAGGTTCCCTTTAGTTCAATTAATTATGGAACGGATACTTCTGAAGAAGGTCGCATGGCTATTCGAAATCTTCTGCTGGCAACGAAAGCGGGGCTTGGTAATGGTGAGACACCTATTTTCCCTGTCCAGATTTTTAAAGTAAAGGAAGGAATCAATTTTAATCCGATAGATAAAAACTATGATCTATTCAAATTGGCGATGGAAACGTCCGCTTTACGTCTTTTTCCAAATTTCAGTTTTATCGATGCTCCCTTTAATAAAGTGTTTTATAAACAGGGTGATTATAAAACGGAAGTTGCATATATGGGATGTCGTACACGTGTTTTGGGAAATGTTTATGATCCGGACAGACAAACAATATGTGGCCGTGGAAATTTAAGCTTTACGTCAATCAATTTGCCCCGGCTAGCTCTGAAAGCAAAAGGTAATACAGATTTATTTTTTCAGTTGCTTGATGAAATGATTCATCTATCTTTTCGTCAACTTATACATCGGTTTCAAATTCAGTGTCGTAAGAAAGTGAAAAATTACCCTTTTTTAATGGGACAAGGGATATGGATCGATTCAGAAAATTTATCAGAAAATGATGAAGTTGCTGAAGTTCTAAAGCATGGCACTTTAACGGTTGGTTTTATTGGTTTGGCTGAAACCCTGAAAGCTTTGGTGGGTTTTCATCACGGGGAAAGCGAGGTTGCGCAGGAGTTGGGGCTAAAAATTGTCAGTTATATGCGTAAAAAAACAGATGAGGCGGCAAAAAGAACAAAACTTAATTTTTCATTGATTGCCACGCCTGCCGAGGGTCTAAGTGGCCGTTTTGTTTTTATGGATCGTGAAAAATATGGTGTCATATCTGGGGTGACAGATCGGGATTATTATACGAATTCTTTTCATGTTCCTGTTTATTATCCAGTAAAAGCGCATGAAAAAATTCAACTTGAAGCACCCTATCATGAATTAACCAATGGTGGTCACATAACCTATATCGAACTTGATGGTGATATATGTAAAAATTTGGATGCGTTTGAAATAATTATCCGTTACATGAAACAATCTGGAATTGGTTATGGGGCGATTAATCATCCTTTAGATAGAGATCCTGTTTGTGGGTATGTTGGTGTTATTGATAATGAATGTCCACGTTGCGGGCGTAAAGATGGTGAGGAGGTCAGTATCGCGAAACTGAACGAATTAAGACAGATTTATTCGAATGTTCCAGATTATAATTAGAAAGGGTTAATAATGGGCAAATGCAATATGGTTAAACCTATAGAACATGTTCAAAAAAATTTAAAAATGATGGGAAAAGATATAAGTTTTGCCAGGACACGCCGCATAACGGGATATTTGGTTGGTACATTGGATCGTTTTAATAATGCCAAACGTGCCGAAGAAAAAGATCGTGTCAAGCATGGCTGTAGCTAAACTGCGTATCAGTGGTATAGAAGCAGAATCTATCGTGGATGGGCCTGGGTTGAGGTATGTTGTTTTTACCCAGGGTTGCCCTCATCAATGTTTCGGATGCCATAATCCTGAAACACATGCACTAAACAGTGGTTATGAAATTTCTATTCAAGAAATTATCAATGACTTTTTGAATAATCCACTTTTATCAGGCATGACGTTTTCGGGTGGGGAACCGTTTTTGCAGGCGGAAAGTCTTGTTTTACTTGCCAATATTGTAAAGAAAACAGGAAAAACGCTGGTTACTTATACGGGTTATACGTATGAACGATTATTGGAACTGGGAAAATGCAATCCTTTAATTATCCATCTATTGGAATTGACTGATATTTTGATTGACGGTCCATTTCAGATCAGTCAACGGGATTTGCAATTGTCTTTTCGAGGCAGCGCCAATCAAAGAATTCTATATAGAATGGATCGGCAACGAATAAAAGATCAATTAAAATATTGATTTAAATTAATGAAAAATGATCCTCGATAGATGGATAAAGGATCATTTATAGTATAATACTGATATTTTTGAAAAATCTAGTATTTTTTATAAGGTAAGAATTTACCGCTAAGTTGAATATTAACACGATCCCCATTGGGATTAGGTTCTCTGGTTATATTCATTGAAAAATCAATGGCGCTCATTATACCATCTCCAAATTCTTCGTGAATAAGTTCCTTGATGGCTGATCCATATACATTAATTAGTTCATAAAAACGATATATTGTTGGATCAGAAGGAATGGCAGTTGGAAGACTTCCTCTATTGGGTGGAACGGTCAACCAATTGGTTTCCTCCTCTGTCAGATCAAAAATAGAAGCGATCAGAACGGCCTGTTCTTTATTTAAAGGCATTTGCCCGAGACAGGCGGCTGTAACATATTCCTTACTTAATCCTAAGGTTTCGGCAACAAAAGACCATTTAATGTCTTTACTAATTTTGGTTTGAATTATTTTTTCTGTGATTTGTAGACGGTTCATGATAATTTCCAAATAAAAAATGTTACATTGAGTTGAATATTCTTAAATTTGATAATCTAATGACATGTGATATTTGGATATTTTATTTTTACTATCAATAGTTTTAAAGTATATATTTTGTTTTTTGTTATAATTATGTGTTATAATTTTCAATCTATAATTATATAATTAATATTATTATTTTATAAAAATTTAATAATATTTAATAATAATAAAATTTTTTTAATTATTGTTTATACTCACTTTCTTGTTCCTTTTCTATTTATCCATTTCATATGATAATCAGTTGAATATTGATTATGAGATCAATTTATATAAGGTAGGATAAATGGCTTGGTCTATTCTTGGTAGTGGTGTTACAGGATTGTGTATTGCAACAGCTTTATGTGAAAAGGGTGAAAAACTAGAGGTTGTTGAAAATCCAAATATTCAGGCCGCATCATATTTTGCTGGCGGTATGTTGGCACCATTTTGTGAAGGGGAAAGTGCGCCAGATATTGTCGTAAAAAATGGACAATTATCTGTTGAGTGGTGGGATAATCATGTCAGCAATGTAAAAAAAACCGGAACCATTGTCATTGCGCCGCCTCGAGATATGTCTGAATTAAGACGGTTTGCCAATATGACCATTTGTCATGAATGGGTTGATCCAGGTAAGATAGAAAAAGATTTGAAGGGTCGTTTTTCTGAGGGACTGTTTTTTCCTTCTGAGGCCTTTATCGATCCTCGCTTGGCCTTGCAGGAACTAAAAGAAAATTTAAAAAATAAGGGTGTTAGTTTTCATACGGGTTCGCCCAAAGGAAAGATCATTGATTGCACTGGTATGGCGGCAACCAGTTCATTAAAAAATTTACGGGCTGTTCGTGGTGAAATGCTGATTTTTGAATGCCACGAAGTTAATTTTTTACGTCCAATTCGTTTATTGCATCCGCGGTTTCCCTGTTATCTTGTACCTCGGGCAAATGGCCGATTTATGGTAGGGGCAACAATGGTGGAAAGCAATGATGATAGTCCCATAAGTGCTAGGGCCCTGATAGAAATGCTGAGTTCAGTATATGCAATTCATCCAGCCTTTGCTGAAGCAAGGATTATAGAAACAGGAACAGGATGCAGACCCTCCTTTCCTGATAATATTCCACAGATTATTGAACAGGATGGTAAATTTTATATTAATGGCATGTATCGACATGGCTTTTTACTTGCTCCGGTTCTGGCATTAGATTTTGTGAAGAAAATTTTGGGATAATGAAAATGAAGTTATATTTAAATGGCGAATTCATTACAACACAGGTAAAGACTTTGGCAGATTTGCTGAAGGAAAAAAATATGGATGTATCTTGTGTTGCCAGTGCGATCGACGGAAATTTTATTCCTCGGGCACGTTATGAGGAGACCCAGCTGCAGGAAAATATGAAAATCGAAGTTGTATCACCAATGCAGGGAGGTTAGTTGTGCAATTTTATAATCAAAATCTTCATTCAAGATTGTTATTGGGTACTGCCGGTTACCCTTCGCCAGATATCTTGATACAAGCCATTCATGCTTCAGAGGCAGAAATTATAACTGTCAGTTTACGCAGGGAAGGGGTGGGAGGTTCTGAATTTCGTCAGTTAATAGCAAAAACAAAAAAAAGGTTTCTGCCAAACACGGCAGGATGCCATACCGTGAAAGAGGCCGTGACAACAGCGCAGATGGCATGTGAAGTTTTTGAAACAAACTGGATTAAGCTGGAAATTATCGGTCATGCGGATACTTTACAACCAGATCCTTTTGCAACAGTTGAAGCTGCCAGGATTTTGTCAAAAGAAGGGTTTGAGGTTTTTCCTTATACGACCGAGGATTTAATTGTTGGTGAAAAGTTATTAGAGGCAGGTTGTCAACTTTTGATGCCATGGGGGGCACCGATTGGATCTGGACAAGGTTTGCGTAATATTGAAGGATTAAAAACAATGCGTCAATATTTTAAAAATATTCCCCTTATTATTGATGCGGGGATTGGAGCGCCAAGTCAAGCAATCCAAGCGATGGAAATAGGTTTTGATGCAATTTTACTAAATACGGCAATTGCGAAGTCAAAAGATCCTATTCTAATGGCGGATGCTTTTAACAAAGCTATTTTAGCGGGACGGATAGCATATAAAGCGGGATTAATGGAAAAGCGTAATATGGCCTACGCCTCAACACCAGCATATGGATTGGCGGATCTATCATTATAATGGAAAAATTTTATTTAGTTACAGAGTCTGTTTCATTAATTAAAAAATTATTGCCTGTTGGGGTTAAATTGATTCAATTGCGAATTAAAAATATGTCTCAACCGGATTTGAGGCAAAATATTATGGAAGCAAAAATCTGTTGTGAACGTTATGGTGCGCAATTGATTTTGAACGATTACTGGGAATTGGCTTTAGAATTGGGTATAAATTTTGTTCATTTAGGACAAGAAGATTTATTAAAAACAGATTTTAACAGAATACGAAATGCAGGAATTCAATATGGGATTTCCACACATGATAGATCAGAGTTGGAAATTGCGTTGAAGCTTTACCCTGACTATATTGCATTGGGACCAATTTATCCGACTGTATTGAAGAAAATGAAATGGCACCCGCAAGGGTTATCAAAACTGAACAGATGGAAACAGAGAATAAGAAATATTCCTTTGGTTGCTATCGGGGGATTAACAGTTGAACGGATTCCTTATGTTTTGAAAGCGGGTGCAGATAGTTTGGCAGTAGTAACAGATATTAAGACTGCGTCAGATCCAATCAATCGTTATAATGCTTGGCAAAGACAGATTAAAAAGGTCATCAATCAATGAAAAAACGGTTTAAAAAACAGATAATGTTATCTGAGGTTGGTATCGAAGGTCAGGAGAGATTAAGAAAAGCCCGTCTATTAGTTGTAGGATGTGGTGGATTGGGTAATACGGTTTTACCATTACTTAGTGCAGCGGGGATAGGTTTTATAAGGGTTTATGACCATGATATTGTAGAGGAATCTAATTTACATCGACAATATATGTACTCTAAATCTGATCTTGGCAAACATAAAGCTTTGGTAATGCAGAATATTTTATATCGTCAAAATCCAGAGTGTCATATTGAGGCTTATGCTCAAAAATTAAGTTTTTCATATATTTCTGATGCAATGCGTGAAATTGATCTGGTTATAGATGCGGCTGATAATTTTATGGTGACGTATCTTCTTTCTGATAAATGTTATGAAATGAATATTCCCTTTATAAGTGCTTCTGTTCTGGAATTTGAGGGATATGTAGGGGCTTTTTGTGGTGGTGGGCCAAGCTATCGCTCGGTTTTTCCAAAACCTTCGTTTTCGAACAATAATTGTAATAATATTGGAGTAATGGGACCTGTTGTTGCGATTATGGGATCAATTCAGGCAGAAATGGCTATAAATATAATATTAAAGCTTTCCAAACCGACATTAGGAAACTTGTTCCATATAGATTGCATTAACTGGAGAGTTGGTCAGATTTGTTTTGATGATGCGGAAGAACCTGAACAAAAAACAATTATTTCATTATTGGATAGGGAAAGTCTCAAAGTTGATGATTATTTGGTTGAATTACGGGATGAAATTGAAGCGCCAATCAGTGTTAATTCCCATGTTATTCGGGTGAAACCTGAAAATATAGAAAATAGTAATTTTCCGACCGATCGACGAATAATATTTATTTGTAAAACCGGGATAAGAGCTATTAAAGCAGCATATCAGTTACAATTTAAGGGTTATACAAATTTGGGCATCATAGCGGATTAACTTTTTTAAAATATTATTTATATTAAATTCTAATAAATTGTAATTTAATAATACAAAAAACGTTATATTTTAATTCAATCAAAAAAAAATTTCAGCAAATTTAACGATTATTGTTTTTAAATATAATTGTAATGATATTCTTGAATATATCGAATGTTTTTAATAATAATAATAATAATAATAATAATAATAATAATAATAATAATAATAATAATAATATATCATTTTCAGTTAAATATAAGATTTAATTAATTAAATATTAAGATTTAAATATGCGTTTTTAAAATATTTTATTTAAAAATAAAGGGGAAATATTTTACGGTAATGTATTTTTTTATAAGAGATAAAGAAGATGCGTTTAAAATTATATAGTTTAATGTTTAAGGATTAACAGGCATGATATATAGAATAAGGTATAGTTTGAATTTGTTGAATATAATTCTGACCAATTAATGTTGATGAAACGATTACTTTACGTCCATCTTGTGTATCTGGTTTACGTTTAACGAGTTTTAATTCTTCTAAACGGTTAATTGCCTTGGTTACAGCAGGTTTAGAAAGATTTAATGTTTTAGAATAATAATCGACACTCGCTTCAATCGCTTCGTTATAAACCAAGGATAAGATTGCAAGTTGACGAACGGTAAGTGCAAAATGACTACTGGCAGAATTTTTAATAATTTGAAAAGAAAGATTCATTTTAATTAATATCCTTTTTGAAAACAAATAAATAAGGTTTTTCAATTAAGTATTGATATAACAATGATTTTTTGTGTTATGCTTTTATTTTATAGGGAAAAAACCCGTCGTCAACAATTTTTGGTAAAAATCCCGCAAATGCAATGAAACGAATCGTTAACAATAATAAATCTTTTAATTCTGTAATTTTATTCTTCGTATAGTGTTATGATAACAACCAATAACAAGACTTCGAATTGTTACAGATGGTGTAACATTATTTTTTGAGTGAAAAGGATTTGAACGTGGTAAAATTATAGGGTGTGTAAAATTAGGATTGTTACTATAAGGCCATAGGAAAATTTTTCCATTTTCTTTTATTTCAACTATTTTAAGGGTTTGCTCATAACAATTTGTTAATTTATCATAACGAATGATAACAACACATTCACCATCTTTAGGAGCTCTTTCTAAATCAGAAAAGTTGACAGCAATGATTATAGACCCTTTAGGGTATAACAAATTCATTGATTCATCCATGATATTCAGGGCAAAGCTTTTTGTATTTTTAAATTCAGGATTCTCAGGAATGGGAAAAATAATCCATTCGGATCGTGGCCATTCTATTTTCTGAATCCATTGACAGGCTTCTATGTTTCCTTTGATATAGATTATTTTTAGAGAAATAAAAGGGTTTTTTAAAGTTAAAGATGGAGGGAAAGATTGTGGATTCAGGGCGTTCAGAAAATAGTCAATACTGACATTTAATGAATTTGCTAACTTGATTAACTTGTCAACTTTGGGAAAATTACCATTTCTCCGCATATCTCTAATGAAATCTGGACTTATACCAGCATTAATACATGCCTTGCGTTCACTAATATTTTTTTCTTTTATGATGTTTTCAATGTTAAATAACAGTTTTTTTATGTTCATTTTTAAAGAATAATACCATACTAATTAATTATATGTGGTATTTTAACCGGAATATAAATTATAAAGGTTAAAATACCATACGTTTATTCATTATTGCAATTTAAATTGATGAAGGATAGCAATTTTTTATAGAGAGAATTTAATTATTCAAATTATAGGATATGATCTACATAACTTATTGATATTAAATATATTTAATGAATGAATCAAGTAGAAGCTAAATTATGATCTTTCATGATATTATTATAATTTATTTTATATCTAATATTTTTGAAGTTGAGCAAAAATTTCTATCATAATAAACAAGATTATCGTTTTTATTGTTGATATTAATTATATTAATATTTGTGAAAAAAAGTGAATGTGTACCGTATTCTTTAATTTCATTTATTTGACCTTTCAAATAAACCAATGCATCTTTAAGATATGGTGGGTTTTTGTCAGTTTTTTGCCATTCATCTTGTAAAAATCTATCTTGCATACTAACCTTTGTAATTCCGGCAAAATGTTTTGCTGCATCCAAATGTTTGGAAGAAAGAATATTGATACAAATATTTTGATTATCTTTAAATATTTGATTTACTTTACTTTTTTTATTGATACAGACTAATATTGTTGGAGGGGTGTCGGTTATGGAACAAACTGATGTTGCGGTAATCCCGTGTGGACCAGTATTTCCATTAGTAGTTATAATGCAAACACCTGCAGCTAATTGCGACATAGCATCACGGAAATTTTTCTGCTCTTGATTTAAAATAGATAAGTTCATTTAATATCCTTTATATAAAATAATAATTAATTATTTCATTTATAAAAAATTAATAAAATATCTATTTAAAGGCAAATTAAATTATATATACATTTAAAATTTTAGTTAGTGTAATAAATATAATTGCATAAAAAATTTTTAAAAATAGATTGTTAATAGATTAAAAAATTAATAATTTATCAAAATATTATTTATGCTTGATTTTTTTTTAAACAGTGTTAATTGATTGAAAAGATAAGGAAGGTGCTGTTTTAAATAATGAATATTAATAAAAATTTATGAATATGGAAAAGCAGTTATTTCTTAAAAGATGGTTTAGTATTATATATCTAAAATAATTTTAATATATAATAACAATTAACATTTTATTTGGATTAGTTATTATTAGAATAAAGGAATAGTAGTAGAATTAATAAAAGGTTTAATTACAATATATAGTCATTCATCAATTTAAATAAAATTTATGAGAATATGTCATTAATGGCAGAATTAATATGAATAGGAACTGAAATGAGTGGCTTTATAAATAAAGTTGTTTTGATTGGTATTTTAGCCAAAGATCCAGAAATAAAATTGATTCAATCTGGTGATAACATAGCGACTTTAGTCTTAATGGTAAATGATAGCTGGGAAAATCGACGTACAGCTCAACAAATTAACAAAATTGAGTATTTTAAAGTTGTCGTTTTTAGTAAAAATTTGATTAAACAAATTGAAACTGTCATCAAAAAAGGGGATCAGCTATACATTGAAGGACAATTAAAAGTTCGGAAATGGTACGATGAACAGAAAAATAATCATTATAGCGCAGAAATTGTTCTTTTCTCTCACAACGGAATATTAGTATTGTTGAATGATAATAATATAAAAGAGGAATTATTAATTAATCAAGAGGCTTCATCATAATTAAAGAAGGCCTTTTATGAAAAAAAGTATAAAAAAACGGATTAATAAAAAAAAATTACCTTTTATTGTACGTAAACATCATCTGGAAGCGCAATATAATTCAGGAAAACTAATAATTGATGTTGGTATTGATCCTCAAAATATAAATGAAAAAGTTACACGATTACGACGTAAATGTGTTTATGATGAGATGATGAATCGTGGTAGTATAAGTATTACCCAACGTAATTGTGCTGAACGATATGCCATTTTGTGTGAAAAAGCTTTCGGACAGAGCAGTTCAATTTACGCACGTATAAGTCATTGGTTGAAAGAGGGAAAAATAAGTGGTAGAAATTGGGAACCAATACCTTCACAACATGATGCATACAGTAAATTATTATCTATATGGCAAGAAATTGGGCGTTATCATCTTGATATTTTGAATATGATTATTTTGGGAAATATGAAATGTAAAGAAATATCCCAATTACTTAAATTGAATTTGAATTTGAATTATACTATGGGTCAGGTTCTATCAGCTTTTATTTTATTAGAAGAAGCTTTGGAAAAAAAATAATTTTACGATAAAATTATAACGTATATAATTAGTAATTTAATCAGATGGAAAAGTTTTAATAATTCTTTATTAGGCAGCCTTTAGGCTGCTTTTTTATGCCTAGGTATAATGATACGTGTTACAAGTATTTATATAATTATCATACATGGGATAAGCTCTAATTCAATTTATTGTTAAAGTATATTTTTATATATTTTCGAAATGATATTGAGCTCATCTTGACTATGTAGGAAAAACATCTGGTGTTTATATATTGTCCAAGATGAATGTAACCTTCATGTAAAAGATAGGCTGAAATAAAATGTTTTTTCAAATTGATGGTTGGACATCAATTGGATCTGATAGTTAGTAATGATAGTTTGTATCCGGATGGAAGAAATTCTTGTTTAAGCTAGGATATTAATACGGAAGATGCTTTTAATGAAAATTTAAAAAAACTATTCGTAAAATGCAAAATTCAAGAGCTTTTTATGATGATAAGGTTATCATTAAAACATTCCCTAGAGTTGAAGAGAAAATTCCCAATCCTGAAGCTTTATCTATTCAAGTATTTTTTTATAAGGATAATGATTTGGCTGATGTGCAATATTTTCAATAGTATTATAATATAATAGATATTTCGATTTCGATTGTAAATATGGTGCAAGATACAGAAGTAGGCAATATAGAATTTTATTATAATTCACATGACCAATTGATCGCAGGTTGTTCAAAATAAAGCTTTTCAATTTAATTCGTAAAAATTTCATTTTATTTATTTTGTAAAGAAATTTTGAATGAAATTATGATATCATACAAATAATCTTAAAATTTCTGTTACGGAATTATCGATTTATGGATGGATCTTGTTAGATCGTCTATTTAACTAAATAATATTGGCATTCATATTTTGAATGGAAATCATTATGAGATCTTTAAGTTCAGCTGATAATTTTGTTAAAGAAGCGATGAAGAAAAGGGGTGATAATTATTATCCAAAATTTCATATTGCCGCTCAATATGGTTGGATTAATGATCCAAATGGTTTAATTTATATTAACGGGAAATATCATTTTTTCTTTCAACATTATCCTTATAAACCTATATGGGGGCCTATGCATTGGGGGCACGTTGTCAGTGATGATATGGTTCATTGGGAGCATATGCCAATTGCTTTATATCCTGATCAGGAATATGATCGGGATGGTTGTTATTCAGGTTCAGCTGTAAATAACAATGGTATACTAACCTTATTTTATACAGGCCATAGATTTTTTGAGAAAACCGGTGAAGATTCACGAATTTGTCAAGTCCAATGCATGGCGACCAGTATAGATGGAATTCATTTTACCAAACATGGACCTGTTTTATATCCTCCAGAAGGAATAGTTGATTTTCGGGATCCCAAAGTATGGCGAGCTCGGGAAAAATGGTGGATGGTTGTGGGGGCAAAAGTAAATGATTTGGGTCAAGTGAGGTTATATCAATCGGATAATTTAAAAGAATGGCAATTTAGATGTATCCTACATCAGGCAAAAGATAGCGTAGATGGTTATATGTGGGAATGTCCTGATTTTTTTAGTGTTAATAATAAAGATGTGTTAATTACTTCACCTCAAGGTATGCCTGCTCAGGAATATGATTACCGTAATTTACATCAAAGTGGTTATTGTATAGGTCAATGGGAAAAGAATGGAACTTTTTCTATTGAAACTTCATTTAGAGAAATTGATCATGGTCATGATTTTTATGCCCCCCAGACATTTGAAGCTGCTGATGGGCGTAGAATTATGGTTGGATGGATGGAGATGTGGGATGTGCCTCTTCCTAATCAATCCGAGGGTTGGAGCGGCGCGTTAACCTTGCCTAGAGAAGTTTCATGTAATGAGATTGGTAAATTATATTGTAAACCAATTGTAGAATTGGAATTACTTAGAACAGATTATAAAAATTTTGAATTGATTGCTTTAAATAATGAGGTTTATTCATTGGATGAAACATATCAAGAGCTGAAGCTATCGATTGATTTGACTGCTAGTTCAGGTAGGTGTTATGGTTTAAATATTGAAAGTGCTGGAAGAATTATTGTTGATTCAGCTTTGAAGCGGTTAATATTTGAGCGATATAGTTCTGATTATGAATTACAATCCTGTCGAAGTATTTCTTTAAAGGGAATGTTACGAATAGACTTACATATTTTTATTGATGCCTCTTCTATAGAAATTTTTGTTAATGAAGGTGAATATAGTTTAACTAGCAAGATTTATCCGATTTCTGACCAAAAAAAGTTAACGTTATTTGCTGAGAAAGGGACCGCAATTTTTAAAAATATAAAACAATGGAAATTGGATTCAATTTTTAAATAATCTGAAAGTTACAATTTTGATGATGAGAATAATTTTTCAAACTATCTTCTCATCATTATGTTCAATAAAATTTGTTAAAAAATTATTATCTAATATTTTAATTTGGGTCCTGCTTGATAGATAGTTTCAGAGACGTTAAATTTTTTGAAATTATCAATAAATTGTTGCGCTAAATTTTGTGCGGCTTGATCATAAGCTTGTGGATCTTTCCAACAGTTGCGTGGATTTAGAATTTTATTTTCAACATTAGGTATTGCAGTGGGAATATCCAGATTCATAATTTCAAGATGCTCTGTTTTTGTTTCGTTAATAAGGCCATTTTGTATCGCATGGATAATTGCTCTCGTTGTTGGAATTTTGAACCTTTTACCTACACCATAACCACCTCCTGTCCATCCTGTATTAACCAAATAAACATGCGAATGAAAATTCTTAATTCGTTTGATTAAAAGTTCTGCATAGACTTGTGGTGGACGTGGAAAAAAAGGTGCACCAAAACATGTTGAGAATGTGGATTTGATTCCTGAACCGGATCCTATTTCCGTTGATCCAACCAATGCGGTGTATCCAGAAAGAAAATGGTATGCAGCTTGTTCATGATTTAGAATGGCAACAGGTGGCAAGACGCCGGTTAAATCACAAGTCAAAAAGATAATTGCATTAGGTTCGCCCCCTTTGTTATTTTTTGCTCGTTTCACAATGAAATCACGAGGGTAGCAAGCTCTTGTATTCTGAGTGAATTGTTCATCATTGTAATCAGGCTCACGTGTTGCTTTATCTAATACGACATTTTCAAGAACACTTCCAAAACGGATGGCTCGCCAGATAACGGGCTCATTTTTTTCACTAAGATGAATACATTTTGCATAGCATCCTCCTTCAATATTAAAAACTGTTCCTGCACCCCAACCATGTTCATCATCTCCAATCAGGTAACGGTGTTCATCGGCTGAAAGTGTTGTTTTACCTGTTCCTGACAATCCAAAAAATAAGGTTACATCATCTTTTTCGCCAACATTTGCTGCACAATGCATGGGTAAAACGTCTTGTTCAGGCAAAAGAAAATTTTGCACAGAGAACATGGCTTTTTTCATTTCCCCGGCATAAGGCATTCCTGCAAGTAAAACTTTTTTTTGAGAAATGTTAATGATGACAGTTCCCTCAGAATTGGTACCATCTCGTTCAGGATTGCACTTGAAACCGGGAGCGTTGATAATTTGCCATTCAGAAAGTTGTTTTGGATTATAAATATCAGGATTGATGAAAAGGCATCTTCCAAACACGTTATGCCAAGCGGTTTCGGTAATCATTTTGACGGGTAGATAATAATTTTGATCAGACCCGACATGAACATGAGAAATGAAACATGCTTGTCGATTGATATAATCCTCGACATGTTTCCATAAGGTGTCAAATTTATTTTCGGAATAAGGTTGGTTAATTTTACCCCAATTAATCGCATTTTCTGTTATGGCTTCTTTAACAATAAAACGATCAGCCGGGGACCGTCCGGTTCGTTTGCCCGTTTTTACTGTTAACGCACCATTAGCGGCCAATTTTCCTTCATTGCGTTGAATGGCTAACTCAACAAGTTCTGCGATGCTAATATCTGTATAATGTTTAACGTGATTCATTCAATATTTCCAACGGCATTATCAGGTTTAAAGATAAAATTATGAATTATATGCAGTCGGTTGTTTAATCACATATATGCTATTATTTATCTATTTAAATTATCAAAAAGGGTTTGTCATGATTATAATTGTTAAAATTCTTGATCAGGATCGTTATTTTTGGAAAAAGCATATGAATGTATTCAAGGGTTATTGAAGAACGATACAAATAGATCCTTTTATCTGTTTAAATCAATATTTATTTAAAAAAATATTATTCTGATTTTATTATCACTTAAATTTGAATATAATTATGAAATTATATCGATTTTTTTTAAAAAAATTCGATTATTCGATTCGATTTTTAATAATGATTGTCGATATTTTTGAATTGTATTACATTTATTTCGTAATTTTCGATAAACAGATAATTTAACGAAAAACAAATCATCATAAATGATGATTTGGCATCATTTTTCATTTTTATATCGGATCATAAATAATGAGTAAAAATACCAATTTTGAAACCTTGGCTATTCATGCGGGGGCAACACCTGATCCAGTAACAGGGGCAAGAATAACACCGATTTATCAGACTACAGCTTATGTTTTTAAAGATGTTGATCAGGCAGCCAATCGCTTTGCCTTGACAGATGCGGGAAATATTTATGGTCGGATTACGAACCCAACCCAGTCTGTATTGGAAGAACGGGTGACAGCACTGGAGAGAGGAAGTGCAGCATTGGCAACTGCTTCTGGACATGCTGCAGAGTTTTTAACCTTTCATACCCTGATGGAGGCAGGGGATAATTTCATCGCCGCCCGTCAATTATATGGTGGTTCAATTAACCAGTTTGCCCAGTCTTTCAAATCATTTGACTGGCATGTTCGTTTTGCCGATATTGACGATTTATCCACTTTTGAAAAAGCAATTGATGGTCGGACAAAGGCGATTTTTATTGAAAGCTTTGCAAACCCTGGTGGTATAATTGTTGATATAGAGGCCATTGCAAAAATTGCTTATGCCAATCATATCCCTTTGATTGTGGATAACACCATGGCGACGCCTTATCTGGTTCGCCCTTTTGCACATGGTGCCGATATCGTGATTCATTCCCTGACTAAATTTATGGGGGGACATGGAAATTCGATGGGCGGCATTATTGTTGATGGTGGTAAATTTGATTGGAAAAAAGATAACAAATATAAAAAAATTACAGAGCCACGACATGATTATGCAGAGTTGGTTATTGCGGATGCGGCAGGTTCATCGGCTTTTGCAATTGCTGCGCGTGTATTGGGTATGCGTGATTTTGGTCCAACAATTTCTCCTTTTAATGCATTTTTGATCTTAACGGGAATTGAAACCTTACCTTTGCGTATGCAGCGTCATTGTGACAATGCAAATGTGGTAGCTCATTATCTGGCTAATCATGAAAAGATTGCGTGGGTTTCGTATGCTGGATTGCCTGATAATAAATATCATGATTTGCAGAAGAAATATGCGCCTAAAGGGGCTGGATCAGTATTTACCTTTGGAATAAAAGGAGGATATGATTCAGCTGTCCGGTTTGTCTCTTCGTTAAAAATGTTTTCTTTATTAGCTAATATTGGAGACACGCGTTCCTTAGTCATTCATCCTGCATCGACTACACATCGTCAATTAAGTTATGAACAAAAAATTGCTGCAGGAGCGGGACCCGATGTGATTCGTCTATCGATTGGTATCGAAAATGTAAATGATATTATTCAGGATCTTGAACAGGCCTTGGCACAAAGTTAAGATAAAATATAGAATAAGAGTTATTGATTTTTAAAAATACCCCTTGTTTGATTCAGGGGTTTTCAATATATCGTGCAATCTCGATTAAATTCAGATCAGGGTCACGTAGGTAAATGGATTCAATGGCCCCCTGCGCCCCTGTTCGGTTGACAGGACCCTCAAGCGGTTTAATTCCATGTTTCTGTAAATGAGCAAGAATTGTTGCTGGTTTTTCTTGAGTAACAAAACAGATATCTAAAGAGCCTGGTACGGGTAAATGTGCCTTTGGTTCAATTTCCTTACCATATTCATGAACATTGATCTTTTGATTGCCAAATTTAAAAGCTATTCGATCTTGTCCAAAATGTTGCAGGGAAAATTGTAAAACCTGAGTGTAAAAATGGATACACGCATCAAGCCTGTATGTTGTCAGCACAATATGATCAATGGAATTAATCATAGTTTACATTGCTTTCTAAATATAACGAAAATGAAACAAAGATTATTTGGATATGGATTGTTTTGCAAGTAAAAATTGTTTTTCGTTATGGTTTTGCAGACGCTTATTATTATTTTTTGTTTTTTGGTGGATTAACTTTATAAAAACTACAAAATAAATTTAACGATAAATTGATTTTTTTGAAATAAATAAAAAATGAGAATTCAATTATTTAATATGGTGGAGGGGGTTGGATTCGAACCAACGTAGACGCACGTCAGCGGATTTACAGTCCGCCCCCTTTAGCCACTCGGGCACCCCTCCTTTGGAAGATGGAAAACAAATAACAGGTTCTTTTGATAGATGTCAACACAGTTTTTAACTTTTCTTTGTAGATTTTTTTGATTTTCTCTATAATCATTTGATTTTTAAATATATAGAAAAGATTGAATCATATATGAGTAAAAAACCTGTTTCTAATTCTCATCAAAAAGAGGGTGGATATTGGTTATATGGTTTGCATTCTGTGCAAGCGGCTTTGAAAAATCCATTACGTCAAAAAAATCGTTTGTTGGCTACACAAGAGACATTTGACACTTTAATGACCAAATTGGAACGGCCTTTAAATATATCTTATGAAATTGTTGATCGTATGATGTTGGATAGGTTTTGTGGTCGGAATGCTGTACATCAGGGCGTTGCATTACAGGTTATGCCACTTCCCGACCCAGATTTAGAGGATATAGTGAAACGGCATGGACCCGTGCTCATCCTTGATCAAGTTACAGATCCTCGCAATGTTGGTGCTATTTTACGTTCGGCAATGGCATTTGGGGCAGCTGGAATTATTATGCAGGATCGTCATTCCCCAGAAGAAAGCGGGGTTTTGGCCAAGGCGGCATCGGGTGCTCTTGATTCTGTATTGGTAATGAAAGTGGTTAATCTTTCACGTATCATGAAGCAGTTAAAGGAAAAAGGTTTTTGGGTTCTTGGAATGGATGCGCAGGGTGAGGTTCTAAATGGTCAAAATTATAAGAAAAGAAAAGTGGCATTGGTGTTGGGTGCCGAAGGTAAGGGACTGCGACAGCTTGTCCGTCAAAATTGTGATGAAATTGTTTCATTATATATGGCCGGGGATATTGACAGTTTAAACGTATCAGTTGCGGGTGCCATTGCCTTGTACGAAATAATCCATTCTAATTTAATCTAGAAATTTTATGTTAGTTTATTTAAAATTGTTCTTTTTATGCAATATTAAAGGTAAAGATCAGCTTGTTTAGATTGTCTGTATCAACGCGTGAAAAAATAAAAGATTTAGTTTTTCATCAGCAAAATCGTATAAATCACCATTCTATTGAAACTGTTAAGATTGAAAAAACGATTGGATGTTATGGCAGCCCGCGATGGAAGAATATTCAGGAATTTGCAAACAATCAATCATATCCTTTTTTGCACTGGAAACATCCAGCCGAGACAATTTACCGTTATCATCTGAAAGATATAACCCTCGATGTTTATCATATGGTATATTTCAAACAAAACCGGGTTATCACCAACAGCAATTATTACTTATCGGAAAATTTGCTCAATTCCATCCACATTCAATCGGATAAACTGATTGATGCGCGAGATCAGGGAGCTGTATTCTGTTGTTCTGATCATTGGGAAAACAATTATTTTCATTGGATGATGCATGCCATTCCAGCTTATTATGCGGCAATGCAATCAGGAATAAAAGCCAAATTTCTTTTGCCTTACCCATTGATGTTATGGCGTAAACGCAGTTTGGAATTGCTGGGACTTGACTTATCCATGTGTTATCCCATTGAAAAGGAAAAACAATATAGATTTTCAGAATTTTATTATTTTGATTATCTCTCACAAAAATTTGGCTATTCCTGTTCAAAGCTTTCTGAGCAGGCATATGTCAAAATGAAACAGAATGCTGTTGTATCTATTCAGTCAATAGCGAAATATGACAAGATATATATTAGTCGCGTAAATAAGAATAATCGGCATTTACCTAATGAGGAAAAGCTTGTTGAAGCGTTGGAGAAAAGAGGATATTTTATTTTAAATCCTGAATTATACAGTCTAGATGAACAAATCATGCTTTTTCATTATGCAAAAATTGTGGTTGGTTTGTTGGGTGCAGGTTTATCAAATATCGTTTTCTGTCAAAAAGACACTTTGATTTATGAATTGATTCCAAGTCATCATATCAATCCATGTTTTCTGGTCTTGTCTTTACAAAGCGGATTGCGTTATTGGGCCGATCAATTTGACAGTGGTGTTGATCATGGGGCGCCAGATCATCTTAGTGCCTGGGAAAAACCAATTGATGTAGCATTTGTCATGAAGAGACTTGATGAACTTGAACCTTATATGCGTTCTGTTGATAATGCAGTTGTTAAATAACGTAATCAATAGGGGGAAGACTTAAATCCATTGATACTCCAGGTAAATCTTTATGACGTACCCCGATTTGTCGGGCAGGGTTGCCAACTACGGTTGTGTAAGGTTTGACTGCTTCTAAAACAATTGACCCTGCACCAATCTTGGCTCCTTCTCCAATTTCCACATTTCCCAATACTTTTGCACCTGCACCAATCAAGACTCCCCGACGGATTTTGGGATGACGGTCTTTTTCATCTTTGCCCGTTCCCCCAAGGGTAACTTCTTGTAAAATTGAAACGTCATCTTCTACAACAGCGGTTTCCCCAATAATAACAGAAGTGGCGTGATCTATCATGATTCGCTGTCCCAGACGGGCGGCAGGATGTATATCAACCCCAAACACTTCCGAAATACGGCTTTGTAAATGAAGTGCCAGATAGCGTCTTTGATTATGCCATAGCCAATGGGAAATGCGATGGGCCTGAATGGAGTGGAATCCCTTGAAAAATAGAAATGGTGTAATTAAATCGGAGCATGCTGCGTCTCTCATCATAACCGCGATCAAATCGGCTGCAGCTATGGAAATGAGAGGCGGATTGGTTCTGTACACCTGTTTGATTAAATCAGTTAATGCCTGATAGGGGATGGAGGCATCCTCTAATTTGCGTCCTATCATACAAGTCAGGGCGGTTTTGAAATCATGATGGCTGTGAATGCATGTATCAAAAAAACTGGATAATAAAGGATCACAACATCCATTGCTTTCTTGAACCATTTTTTCCCACAAGGCTTGAAGGTTTATTTCGTGGCTGTCGGGGCCGCTCGCTAATAGGTTATTCGGATCATTCATTGCGTTTTGAGTAGGTGCAATTGGATGAAGAGATTGACCAAATTTTTTTTTCATCATGCCCTCATGCAAATTTATCAGTATCCTTAGGGAAAAATGTGACTTTGGTTAACAAGACATATAAGGAAACTATATTTTTATTCAAATGACCAGATTTTTTTTACATGTAAAAAAAATCATATAATTTTTTTTGCAAAGGATTGTGCTTTGTCTAACAATGTTTAATAGTTGAATAAGGACTAAAACAATAAGATTTCATTCTATGTATCATAAGCATAAACTATTGATTTGATAGAATAAAGTGGGTTTTACTTGGATTGTACGGGAATAGTTTCCAATGAAATGTAAAAATAAAAATTTTCTGAATATTCAAAAAATTTTTCTGTATCTGATGTGTATAGTTGGATTAATTCCAGACTCTGCATTAGGGGCTTTGCCAGTGATGCCTGTTTTGGATAGTGGTGATACGGCATGGATGTTAATCAGCAGTGCATTGGTTTTATTAATGACAATTCCAGGATTGGCCTTATTTTATGCAGGGATGGTTCGCAAGAAAAATGTTCTTGCAACAATGATGCAATCCTTTGCTATATGTTGTCTTGTTACTTTAATATGGATAACAGTGGGATACAGTCTTGTATTTACGACAGGGAATTCTTTTATTGGTAATTTATCACAATTTATGTTGAATGGAATTCTTGGCAACTATCACATGGGTGTTGATAAGGGGTTCATATTAGGAGCCAATGGAAACAATCCTGTCATTATGACTATCCCACAAAGTGTTTATGTTATGTTTCAAATGACATTTATCATTATTTCTGTGGCAATTTTGGTTGGATCGGTTGCAGAACGTATAAAATTTTCTGCCCTATGTATATTTTGCATATTATGGGCATTATTTTCCTATGTTCCTGTTGCATATTGGGTTTGGAATCCGACGGGCTGGTTGGCCAATCTAGGGGCAATTGATTTTGCAGGTGGAACGGTTGTTCATATTAATGCCGGTATTGCTGGTTTAATATGTGCTCTGGTTGCAGGAAAACGGTTAGGGTATGGTCGAAGTGATTTGGCACCGCATAATGTAGGTTATGCTGTTATGGGCGCTTCCCTATTATGGGTTGGGTGGTTTGGTTTTAATGGAGGATCTGCCTTGAGTGCAAATGGTCGAGCAGCCATGGCGGTACTTGTAACACAGATTGCTGCCGCCGCTGGTGGTATTGGCTGGATGTCGATCGAATGGACTATTCGAAAAAAACCAACAGTACTTGGTATTGTTTCTGGAGCAGTGGCTGGCTTGGTAGTCATTACCCCAGCAGCTGGTTTTGTAATGCCTGGCCCGGCCTTATTGATGGGATTTCTAGGCGGGTTGATTTGTTTTTGGAGTTGTTCTTATTTAAAACGAAAATTGGGATATGATGATTCTCTTGATGCTTTTGGTATTCATGGAATGGGGGGAATTATCGGGGCAATTTTAACCGGTGTTTTTGCCTTTGGTCCATTGTCCGCTACAGAGACAGATCCAGTGGGTATTAGTGCATCTTTGCATCTTGTTATTGCCCAGATTGAGGCGGTTGCTGTCACAATAATCTGGAGTAGTTTTGTTTCATTTGTTTTATTGAAAATAATTGATTTTTTGATTGGATTGCGTGTGGATACAGATTCAGAAAGGCAAGGGTTGGATATGGTTTTACATAATGAACAGATAAATTAAATATTAGCAATTATTTTTGTTTACAATTTTTAACAAAAAGCGCTTTAATACTATTGGTTTAAGAATATTAAACCTTTTATTTATGTAAGGGTATTATAAATGATAAAATCCATAGTTGCGCGCTTTCCTGTTATAGGTGCCGGTTTAGCTATTACATCTTTTGTCGGAACCTCTTTGCTGGTAAATAATGCTGTCCATGCTGTTACATCCAAAGAATGTCATCAGCAGTTTACGGCAGCTAAAAAAGCTGGAACCGTCAAAGAAAAAACGTTTAGAGAATTCAAGGCAGCTAATTGTAAAGATGAAAGATCTGTCAAAGATGAAATGCATCAGCAAGATGCGAAAAAATCTGATACATCCCAGAATAAAGCTTCTTCTAAATCTCCAGCTAAACAAGATGCTACAGCATCAAGTATAGCAGCAGGTGATGCAGTTTTTCCAAACGCGGTTGATAGTAAATATTCAAATGAGAAAGAAGGTACTGCTCGGATGCATACCTGTTTGGATCAATATAAAGCGAACAAAGCCGATAATAAGAATGGCAATTTGAAATGGATTCAAAAAGGCGGCGGTTATTATAGTGATTGTATGAAACATTTTAAATCTGGTTCAGCACAATAATTTTTCCACAGTTTATAAAAGCCTGTTTTTTTAATTAGAACAGGCTTTTTATATTTAAATTATTGAAATAAATTGTAACAGGGTTAATTTCCTGGTTTTCTGATTGTATTATAACCAAACTGATTAATATATAAAATTATGTTCTTTTAAAAAACCGTATCCGGAATTATCTTTTGAATTGAAGGTTTATGATGTTTTATGCTGTTGGTGTCTGTGAATAAGTTCTTGTCTTTCAACAATTTCAATTTTTCCAGATTGTGCATTTTCAACATCCATTACAATAACATAATCACAATGCGCAACTGTTGCAGGCCGGTGTGCCACAATAATGCGTGTTATATTCATTTCATCTAGTATTGTCGCAATATGGGCTTCTGTTGGTTCATCCAGACTGCTGGTTGCTTCATCTAAAAATAGGATTGCTGGTTGGCGATATAAAGCTCTGGCTAAAATAACCCTTTGTTTTTGTCCTCCTGACAAGGAACTTCCCATATCACCAACAAATGTTTCAAATTTCATGGGCATTGCCATTATATCTTGTAAAATTGCAGCTTTCTGTGCACATTCAATAATTTTTTCCTGATCAGGTTTATCATCAAACCCGCAAATATTATCTGCAATTGAACCAGAAAACAGTCCATCATCCTGTAAAACACCAGCAATTTCTTGTCGGTAATTGTCTAGAGATTCTTTTAATATATTTCGACCGTTAAAGTAGATATCACCTTCCTCTGGATGGGTTAAACCCATCATTGCTTTTAAAATTGTTGACTTTCCACATCCTGATGCGCCTACAATAGCAATACTTTTACCCTTTGGAATTTTCAGGTTTATATTACGAAATACCCAAGGTTCAGCAGGAGAGTATCTAAAACCCAAATTTTTACACACAAGATGGTTTTGATCATTAATATGAAGTTGTTCCGTCAATCTGTTATTATTCGATATAGATATTATAGCATTTTCTTCACTTTCTGTAGGTGTTAAGACTATATCTGAAATACGATCACTCTGGATAGAAAGCATTTTTAGTTTGAAGGCGGCACCGATAAGATTGCCTATGCGTCCGGTGAATTGGTCTTTGTAGGATAGAAAGGCAACCAGCATTCCAACTGTCATTTTATTATCCATGACGTAATGTGCCCCGATTACCAACATTATTAACCTGTCAATAGCGAAGATGGAATCATTTATACGTCCAAAAATAAGGTCATAACGTTGTGTTTTTAATCCGACATTGATTGCATCAACCAATAAATTTAACCAGCGTGCACGTCTTCGCTCCCGCAATCCAAGTAACTTGATACTTGCCATACCTCTCAAAGTTTCAATAAGATGTGAATCCTTTTTAGCATTATAGACAATACCCTCTTCAGAGGCTTGCTTGTAAGGGCGATAAGCCACAAGACGGCTTATACCGTCAAGGATTACAGCAATTAATGTTACAAGTGCCAGCCATTTACCATAGATGATTAGCATTACAAACATACCAATTGCCATTAAACCATCCATGACTGCTTGTACCATATCAGTTGTAATGGTTTGTTGAATAATACCTAATGAACCGAAACGGGATAATATATCTCCAACATGTCTTTTCAAGAAATAATCCAGCGGTAATTTGGATAAATGTTCAAAAAGACTGGCGTTCCATTGAACAGATACACGGGTGCTGAAAAGCATGACCATCCATGTTCGGGCTGTGGAAATAAGCATTTGCAGCAAAATAAGAATGGCAATTCCAACTGTAATTGTTGTTAGCAAGCCGTTATCCAAAGTCACAATGACTTCATCAATAATGACTTGCGAGGCCATAGGCATGACAATTGAAATAGCTTCCAACCCAAGAGATGTTAATAAAAGATAAAACAGGGTTGTTTTAAGACCGTCTGTTTTTCTGAAAAGATCACGTAAATGAAGATTGTTGCGCTCATCTTTTCGGGTAAAATTTTGGTCGGGAGCAATCTCAAGTGCCACTCCTGTAAATTCATTATTGATTTCACCCCAAAGTACCTTACGTTTTCCACGGGCGGGATCATTAATCATAATTCCATTGGTTTTTACATCTGTTAACACGACAAAATGGTTTAAACTCCAATGAAGAATGCAAGGTAAGCGTAATTTGTTTAGTTCTTCCATTTCCAAACGCAAAGGACGTGTTGTCAAGTTATTCCGTTGCGCAATATCAACAATATTCTGTAGGGTAATTCCCTTGATAGAAATAGATTCTCTTTGTCTAAATGTTGTTAGATCAATATAATTTCCATAATAACTCATAATCATGGCAAGACATGCCAGGCCACATTCGGAAGCTTCCACTTGTAAAATTACGGGAACAGTTTGGCGAAAACCAAAATTTAGTCTTTTCAATGTATTAATCATGAGTTCGGTTTCGTTAATCTTGTTTTAATAGTATCGTTAACCTCAATAATGGGTTGGAACATCCATTGATAAAGGCGACGATAATCAACGGCAATATCAGCTTCAACTTGCATTCCGGGCTGCAAAAAATATTTTTTATTGGGATAAGCTGCAATGAAGTTTTTTTCAGGTTTTACCCGAATTCTATAAAAGTTACGATCAATCTTACTGTTTGGACCAATTATTTCATTTTTTAAATTGGGATTGCTGTCTTTACCCATTATATCCGATGTAACTGGTGTATAAGTAATTTCGGTAACAGTCCCGTTGTATAGACCAAATTTTTGATATGGAAATGCTGCATAACGTAAGATAACATTGCTATTTTTCTTTAAAAGTCCCACGGCTGAACTAGGAACATAAAGTTCAGCTTCGATTGCTTGACCTTCTGGAACTATACTTGTTAAGGCGGAATCTTGTGAAACTTGCTGACCGATATATCCCCGAAGCGCTGTTATGGTTCCATTTATGGGGGCTGTAACAAAAATAGTTTGATTACGTTCTCCCAGTATGATTTTCTGATCAATATCATTTATGCTTTTTTTAATTTCATTTAGATCATGTTGGTAATTGGTATCGTACAGTTGATATTTTGATGCATTTTCTAATATTTGGCCTTCAATCGATGTTTGATTTTGTAAGAACTGTGCATGAGTACCTAGAATTTGGGCATATGTATATAATTGATTCTGATATTCCTGATTTGTTGCCAAAGACATTTTCTTGGCTTTTTCAATCATCAGTAACGATTGTTGGACCAAGGGGATTATTTGATTGTCATTTTCGATTTGCTGGGTAACTTTGTCATGCTGTTTGTAAAGATTAGAGAGTGTTTCTTTAATATTGTTTTTTTCAATGGGAGCGGCCTTTTCTTTGAGTGCAAGCTGTTTTTCAAGAATATTTTTTTGTTTTTTCAACAAGTTATTAGTTAATTGTTGTGTGGGTCCATTGATAGAGGTGTTTTCGAGACTTATCGTGAATAATTTATCGCCTTTATGAACAAATTGGCCCTCTATAACGTTTTTTTCAATAACAATGCCATTTGTTCTTGATCCTATAGTGATTAACCCTTCTGTAGGCATAATGCTGCCGGAAGCATGTATACGACGCGTATAACCACCGAAAATAGTATATAATATGATAATAATGACACAAATGAATGAGATAATCGCGATGATTTTTATAGGAATAGGTTGTACATCCTGTACGCGACCTAACCATGTATCTCGTTTTGCTTCTAAAACTTCATGCCTGAAAAGAGAATTCATGGATAATAATCTTGATAGATTAAATAAATTTTGTAAGAATAGTGAGAAACATTACTTCAATCATAAATGTTTATGATTGAAGTATCATATATTCTCTAAAGATTTTTTATATTTATATTAATTTAGGTGAATCAATTTACACGATAAAAACAACTTATTTTAAATAATATAATGAATAGTTGCAGGAAAATATCATTATGTATGTTGAAACTAATGGAAGAGATTAGAAATTCCCTGCGATATTCCATTAATAATTCCAACTGTACCTAATCCTATCCCAGAAATTGCATTGTTAACATTGCTACTTATATCGGCGGCATTTTTTGATTTGGCTGCGTCAACAATAGATCCAATACCACTTCCAAGTTTACTTCCGGCATTTGCTTCATTGTTGGTTTTAATTCCTGTTAAGCTACCATAAAGATTATCGACAATTCCTCCAATTGAAGCACCTATGAAAGAGCCTATTAAAGCGGAAGAAACGGGAAGTGTAATATTGCCCCCAATAATATCACCCAAAAAAGATCCACCTGATACGCTATTGATTTCATGTGATGTAATTTCTCGCATTTTAATATTCCTGAATAGAAGGGGTTATAATTTATTTCAATAACCTATCATCAAATTATTAACACATCAAATCAAAAATACAATTGTGATTTATCAATAGTACTTAATCATTGAAAATGTTAAACGATAATTGCATTTTTATTAGAAGTTTGTTAATTTTTATTAAAATGGGTTTCCCGTGACTTTTTGAGGAGTTCCTGTTTAACTTTTTTAAGTTTTTCTCTGAATTCTTGATTTGCATGTAAACGAGCGACGACTTCAGCTCCGATCAATCGGCCTGCGTCTACATCGCTTTGCCAGTGTGCACCACAAATAACGCGACTTTGTCCGAATTCATAACCTTCTTTCAATATCTGGTCTTGTTTATCTGGAAAAATTTCGGATAGAAATAAGGCGGCGGACCATCCAAAAGCTGCGTGACCCGAGGGGTATGAACCATCCTTACGCAGTAGGTTCTCATCCTCTGGAGTACAGCTGTGTGTGTGATAATACATAAAGGGACGAATTCTTTGATAGTGTTTTTTAGCTTTATCAGTTCCAAAATTACCGCTCATGATTAACAGATCCTCTAAAAAATCTTGAGTGATAGGGGTATTTTTTTTGGATATTTCAATACCGATGGTTTTAGAAAAGTTCTTTCCGATTGTTCCGTTAAAAATAGCGGCTTCTTCAATGGCTTGGATCCATCGAGATGTATTTATAAGTTTGCGTGTATTGAGATATATTTCTTTATCAATTGCGAATAGTTGACTATTTCTATCTGGTGGGGGCGGTAAAAGTTTCAAACTATTTGCGAATTGATCAGTATGCAAGGGTAATTTTTTTGATTTAATAAATAGTCTTTTAATTTCATCTTTTTGTAAATTGCTGGATTGTCCAGTTAAGGGGAATATTAGGATATTTATTAATAATGTAAGAATAATTGTTTTTTTATAATTCATTGGTCTCTATTTATTTGTTATAAAAAAATTAAAGGTAATATATTAAGTAAATTTATCACATGTTTTATGTTTTTATTATATTTATTATTCATGATAGTTTTGATGAATATGTATGGTATTTAAAATTATGGATTGCTTTGTTATAAAAATTAAATATTATTAATATTTTTGTTTTGAAATGATTATAAGGAAAACGTTTTTTTAAAATAAATATTCACAGAGTTGAATATCGTTACTTATTTTTATAAATAATATTTTTTAAGGAATAGTTAATATAAAGAATTATCAGAGCTCACCATAATCAATTAGTTTATGATGTTTAATTTAAATTAATAAATTTAAGACTTCAAATACATTTTACGTAAAAAATTTTAAACAGTTTTTATCGCTTGCTTATGTAATAAAAACAGTATGGATAATGATATATGAAAAAAATAGATCTTATTAATATTGGTCTTTTAATGTACCCTAATGTTCAACAAGGAGCCATTTTCGGTTTAATTGATTTTTTTTCTGTAGCCAATCAGTTGGTCAAAGAGAATTGGAATACTAACCTTCCCATACCTCAAATTAAAATTGTAAAAATTGATAAGCCAACAATGAATTTTGACCTGCCTTCATTTATTGTTAAAAAAAATGACTTGAATTTTTCTGTTATTATTGTCCCTCCTTGTACAGATGAATTTCCATCTGGAAGTAAATATAATACGCATATTAATTTTTTAAAACATTCCTTGAAACAACCTTGTACAATTGCCTCTATTGGCAATGGCATTTTTTTATTGGCAGAGACTGGACTATTGGATGGTTATACAGTAACGACTCATTGGCAGTTAAAAAATCGATTTAAAAACCAGTTTCCAAATATCTATACTGATTTTGATTCTATGGTCATTGAGGAAAGAAATATTATTACGACGGCAGGTTCATTATCTTGGATAGATCTTGGGTTGGAATTGGTGAAAAAATTTTTTGGTTCCATAGTTATGGCTGAAGTTGCACGATTTTTTTTGGTCCAACCGGCAAGACGTGCACAAAGTCATTTTAATATTTTTTCACCTAATTTAACGCATGGAGATATTCCAATAATTAAGGGACAAAAATGGATATCTAATCAAAAGAATATGAATATTACATTGAAACAGTTATCGAAAGTAACAGGATTGGAAATACGGACATTGCAGAGGCGTTTTATTAAAGCCACGGGAATGACTGTTACAGAATATATTCAACATCATCGAATTTGCCGTGCTCAATTTTTATTACAATTTTCAAAAAAATTGATTGATGAGATAGGAATTGAATGTGGCTATAAAGATTTAAATGCGTTTCGTAAGATATTTACAAAAATAGTAGGATTATCTCCCAGTCTTTATCGTCGGAATTTTACCGTTTAAAAATTTTTAATATTATGTTGAAAGTAAAATTGTTTTAAGTACAACAACAATTAATTTTATTAAATATAAATAAAAGTCAAGTAGATGTATAACAATAGGTAACATTTTAATGAGGTGACGAAATAATCATTGAAATAACTTAAAAAAAATTATAAATATATTTTATTAGAAAATTAATAAGCACATTCTTTTTTTAGTTAATATATTTTTACAATAATTTTTAATAATACTTTTAATTACTGGTTTTCCCTTAATTATGTGAACTCATAATTAAGGGAATATAAAAAAGAATTAATAATATTAAATTAATATTAATTTAATGGTTAATTTGAAAAACTATTTCATAATATTGTAATATTTTACTTCTATTACATGGTTTAATATTACTAATCATTATTTTAAAATAATGATTTTTTTTATTCTATAAAATTTTTATTCTATAAAAATTTAATTGATATTATTAGATAATATTTTAAGCAAATAATTATGGAAAATCCTCGAGCTAGAAAAATTAAATTTTTAAAAAAACATAAGTTGCCATTAGAAATAATGATTTTAATAATGAACAAAGCTTTGGAGGAAAAAAAATATGAAACAGTTTTGGAAATTGCCTATAAGACAGCACCGTATTGTCATCCAAAATTGAATGATGCAAAAGTAGAAATGACACAAATCAAAACATTAGAAGATATGTCTGAAGAGGAACTAAAAAACTTTATTGGCAAGGTCGCGTTAAAATAGTTTTATTATAAAATTATTAAAATTAATAAATGATGCAACCTTGATGAAGCAATTCTATCAAGGTTGCATAAAGGCTCTTATCTGCCAAAATGATCAACAAAACTATATTTCTCAGCAAAATAGTTGTGAATATTTTTTCCGATTGTGGCCCAATTATCACCGTTTTCTAATCCGGTTTTAATGATATTGAGTTTTGCCAAGCCATCAGCTTTATCATTATGAGGAGGATTAATAACTCTATCATGATGATTATTATTATGCTGTTGATTATTGTTATGATGTTGATGGTTATTATTGTGACCATGACCGCCAGCAACTTTTGACAATTCGTTTGTTTGTAAAATTTTCATTTGTCTATACCTTCATAAAAAATTAATAACTTCAAAACCTTAAGGTAATTTCTAATATAATACTTTTTTCTGAATGAATCAAATTTCGGTTATATAATAATTACGATTATATGATAAAATTTTTGTTAGGTGTAAAAATATAATTTATGATTTTGCAACAAAAAGCAAAAAAATTAGCCATTGAAGAACTAAAAAAACGTCATGATGCGCGTCATTATCTTTCGGCATTTACAATTTATACAAAACCGGATTATCGTGTCGGTCTTCATCTGAATTTATTATGTAAAAAACTTGAAGCAGTTGAACGTGGTGAAGTTAAAAGACTGATGGTTTTTATGCCACCGCGCCATGGAAAAAGTGAATTAATTTCAAAACGTTTTCCTGCCTGGTTTTTAGGGCGCAATCCTACAAAACAAGTCATTACAGCCAGCTATTCAGCTAAACTAGCAGATAAATTTGGTCGTGATGTTCGTAATTTAGTGACATCAAAATATTATCGAAATATTTTTTCTGATGTTGCTCTTTCAATTGATAGCAAAGCAAAGGATTTATGGGAAACCAATCATGGGGGTGTGTTTTTAACAGCCGGTATTGGTGGAAGCATGACAGGTTATGGAGGACATCTTGCTATCATTGATGATCCTGTAAAAGATAGACATGAAGCTGAAAGTCAAATAATGCGTGATAATGTCTGGGATTGGTATAAGTCTGTATTGAGAACACGAATTAAGCCCGGTGGGGCCATTATTATTGTTCAGACTCGTTGGTATGTTGATGATTTGGCGGGAAGGTTGTTATCACAGATGAAAAATGATACAGGTGAAAAATGGGAGGTTATTAATTTACCAGCTATTGCAAATGAAAATGATGTTTTAGGACGGAAAAAAGGTGAGCCTTTATGGCCTGAAGCGTATGATAGAAATGAGCTTGAACAGATTCGAAAGGCTGTGGGTGAACGAGACTGGTTTGCTTTGTATCAAGGTGAACCAACGCTATCAACTGGATCAATTTTCAAAGTCAATATGCTAAATATTATTGATGCAGCACCAAAACCAGTCCAGATTGTCAGACGTTGGGATTTTGCTGCTTCCAGAGATATTGGCAAATATGATTCTGACTGGACCGTGGGGGTAAAGATGCAACGGAATGTAGATAGTGGATATACAGTGCTTGATGTTGTGCGACTTCGTGGTTTGCTAGATGAAGTTATTAAGACTGTCAAGGCTGTCGCCAGTCAGGATGGTTTTGATGTTAAAATTGTAATTCCACAGGATCCTGGACAGGCAGGTGTGGCTCAGGTGCAATATTACCTCAAAATGCTTGCCGGGTATAAAATAAAAGCGATACGGGAAACGGGGAATAAAATTGCCAGAGCTGACCCATTTGCATCACAGGTTAACATAGGAAATGTATCTTTATTGAGAGCTAATTGGAACAGATCATATTTAGATGAACTTTCTGACTTTCCTAATGGTTCACATGATGATCAGGTTGATGCTTCTTCTGGCGCTTTTGAAGCTAATTCATTACAAAGAAAATTACCGAAAATGCCAAATTGGCAAGAAATTATGAATATTTAATTAAATTTCGTATTGATAATCAAATAAAACAGCGGAATAGCCTATAAAGCTAATTCCGCTTTGATGAACTAAAATATTTAAATGATTTAAATAACTATGATTAATAAAATTATAAAATAATCTTAATTGAAATAGTCAATGATTTTAATAACATATAATTAAACATTACTGATTGCAATTATTTTAAGACCTTAAAAAATCACAATTTTGTTATAAGCAGTAATATAATGTTAAATTTTTAAAATCAATTTAGCGTAGTTACATTTTAAATAAATTAGATTTAAATTTATAAAAACAACAAAACCGATAGTTGAACAGCGTATTAAACTTTCAATCGAGATATTTAATAATGAAAGATAAATTCGGTTATGATGAAAAAAACCAAATTAAGGAATATTAATATTCCTAGACAAAATCCAGAATTTTTTGGAAACAAACAGGATATATATACCATATCAAGTTCCAGAAGGAGTGGTTGGCGATTCTTATAATTCTGTAACTGTTAACGACAGCTTGTTTTTTAATCAATTTCATAGTTTCAATGTTGGAAATTGTCCGACGAAGACATTATTTGAAGAGGGAATTGGATTTCCCGGATATCCATATCTGGCACAATTATCCTTACGTGGTGAATATAGAATAATTATTGAAACGAGAGCAGAAGAGGCTACAAGAGAATGGATAAGGTTTAAACATATCAAAAAGGAAGGGTATGATTCATCCATTATAAATAAAATAAAAGCGGAATTTAAGCGTTTAAATATTCAAGATTTAATTAAAAAATCATTATGTACGGAAGGTTATTTTGGGCTGGTACATCTTTATATTGATTTAGAAACGGCTAATCATGATGATGAGGAAAAACAGGCGCCTTTATACCTAACTTCAAAAAAAATTAGAAAAGGTGAGCTGCGTGGATTCAAGCTTATTGATCCGACCTGGGTAACCCCTGTTTCATATGATACAACAGATCCTTTTACAGAAGATTTTTATAAGCCTTCGATGTGGTGGGTATTGGGAAAACAAATTCATGCCAGCAGGTTGATTACAATCATTTCTCAACCAGTTCCTGATATTTTGAAACCAGCTTATAATTTTGGTGGGGTTCCATTTGCTTTTATGGCTAAACCTTATGTTGATAACTGGTTAAGGACGCGACAATCAGTATCGGATTTAATCAAGTCTTTTTCAACTATGGTTTTGAAAACGGATTTATCTCAGTTATTAAGTCCTGGTTGCGAAGAATTGACGCAAAGAGCTGCCTTAATGGCGGCTTACCGTGACAATCGTGGTTTGCAGATTGTAGATAAAGAAACAGAAGAACTTACAAATGTTGCTACACCCTTGACTGGATTGGCACAATTACAAGCTCAGGCTCAGGAACATATGGCCGCAATTTCAGGTATTCCTTTGGTAAAATTATTAGGTATTACACCATCAGGTTTGAATGCATCTTCCGATGGAGAAATACGTTGTTTTTATGATAGAATTGCCGCTTTTCAGGAAACGGTTTTACGTCAACCATTGCAGAAAATTCTTGAAATTGTTCAACTGCATTTATTTGGAAAAATAGATCCAGATATCACTTTTGATTTTAATTCCTTGTGGCAATTGGACGAATTGCAGCAATCTCAAGTTAATATGAACATAGCAAAAACGATGTGTGATTATGTTTCTAATAATATTTTAAGTCTTTCTCAAATAAAAGACTTATTAGAAAATGAAGATCAATCTGCTCTGTTTTCTTTTATAAATTTTAAAAAATAGGTTTTATATAAAAAATATTAGGTGCAGTAAAATGTTCATGAATATCAAAAGTTGTATAAATCTACATTTTTTATTTTATAAGTTTTTAACCAAAAAACCCTTTTGATATCAAATATATAGGTAAAATTATGGGTAATTTATGGAACCGAACCTTGACTTTTGATGCAAAAACAATGCGTTTTGAGGACTGGAACGGACATTTACGTGTAAAAAAAACAAATTTAACCAAGGCTAATATATGTGAGTATTATAGATTCGAGATAAAAAATCATATGAAATATGGTTTGGAACCAGAACGTAAATATCGTTTTCTTCGATCACCGGATGCTTTAAAAAAAGCAGTCTTTTCTTTTAAAGAACGTCCCATTCTTTACGTGCATAAAGCCGCAGATGCGGATCAGCTTGATAATTCAAAAGTCATTGGAACGACGGGTTCAGACCCGTCTTTTTCTTATCCTTATATTCAGGCTTCAATTACGATTTGGGACGGGGATTATATACAGGCAATTAAAAACAATACACAGGCTGAATTATCTGCTTCTTACGCTTTTACACCTGTAATGGAGACCGGAATGTTTGAAAATGAGCCTTATGACGGAATGATGACGGATATTAATGTGGATCATATTGCTTTGGTTGAACAAGGTCGTGCAGGACATGATGTTAGAGTTGCAGATGAAAGGTTGAACATACAAATGTCAAAACTTAATAATTTAGGGCAGAAATTAGCTTTAGTCCTTGCTGATTTTTTAAATCAGTCAAAATCTGATAAAGTCAATTATACACAAATTACAGATGCGGTTGCCTCTGTTAGTGGTGCACGTCGCAAATATATTGGAAAGTTATTGAGAGCGGTCCTTTCTGATTGTTCTATGGCAAAAGATTGTAAAGATGGGCAACAGGCAGAAAAAGTTGTTGGTCTTGTTCATAAGATATTATCTGAAAATGATCAGAATTCATCGGTAAATGATGATGATTCAATTGATACTATATCGACCTCAGATGATGATATGAATGCATCAGGTGGTTTTGATGTTGAGGATGGCTTAATTAAAAAAACAGGACTTAAAACCCAAGCTTATGATGCAGTTTCCCTAGAACGATTAATAGAACGTCGGATCATGACAAAAGCTAAACAGGCCCAAGAAGCCAGAATTCTGGTAAAACCCTTGGTTGGTGAATGGGCTGGTACAGAAGATAGCGGGGAAGTAATTCTACGAACGGTGTTGAGTGAAGTTACAGGAAAAAATCCTCCAGAAAACATGGGATACGACCAGTTAAAATATACTGTTGATATGATACTTGCACATAAACAACAAATCAGGGCCAATGATGCTGGATATATTCGTTCCAAAGAACAGCATCGTTTTGGTGTTACACGATTACGGAGTATTTAATTATGTCTTTTCAAAATAAAGTTAACTTGAACCCTGCCCAAGGTTGGCATGGTGATTTTGCGTCTGTAAATCCACGGGTCAGTTTATTGGGTAAAGATGGGGCCTTTCAGGTTGGAGCAACAGCAATTGAGGCTGGTTCCTTTGTATGGACTGATGAACGGGAAGGATTGATTAGCAATAAAGGAAATGCAAGTCCAATTGGTTTTGTCGGACGCGAATGGGCAGGAATCAATCTTCCAGATGCACGAGAAGGAAATATGGAAATTTCTCCGGGAACAATGGTGACTGTTTTCAGTAAGGGGGAATTTATTATTGAATTATCTGAAATGATGTCCCAGGTTCAACAAGGTGAAATGGTCTATGCGTCAAAGGAAACAGGTAAAATTGTTGTATCAGATGACAAAAATGCTGTCGCAACAAATTATAAATATGCTGAAAATGCAAAGGGCGGGGATATTGTCAAAATCTCTGCATGGATTTAAGAGGAACAATTATGACCATTCAAACGAAATCATGGGTACGTGATCGAGCAATTTTGGAAAACCAATTTGGAATTCACTTGCCCAATGTTGTTGATTATACAGATAATATAAGGGTAGGGGATAGTTCGACTTCACCTGTAACAAGGGCAAATAATTCCATTCCGGGTCAATTTACGACTTATATAGATCCAAATATTATTGATGTCTTAACGGCCCCATGTAAGGCAGCTTCTATATACGGGGAAGCGAAAAAGGGGGATTGGCTACATGATACAATGATGTTTACAGTCGTTGAACCAGCTGGTGATATTGCTGCTTATGGAGATTTTAATCAAGCAGGATATAGTGTCCTTAATACCTCATTTCCCCAGCGTCAACAATTTCTGGTCCAAACTTTTGCAGAATGGGGAGATCGTGAAGAGGGTCGGGCTGCTTTATCTAATATTGATATTGCATCACGTAAAAGAATGGCGGCCGCTTTATTATTAAATCATTGGCAGAATCAGTCTTATTTTTTTGGAGTTTCCAACCTGCAAAATTATGGTGCCTTGAATGATCCCGCTTTACTACCTCCGATTGCGCCCACAATAAAAGGTTCTGGCGGTACGGTTTGGGAGAAGGCTTCAGCTAATGAAATTTATGAAGATATTCAGAAGCTGTACAGACAATTACAGGCGCAAACAAAAGGGATGATTAATCTGGACAATGCCGTTAATATGGATAGTCCATTAAAATTGGTCGTATCTAATGAGATTCAACCCTATCTGTTAAAAACAAATGAACATGGGGTAGGGGTTATGGATTTGTTGAAGAAAAATTTTCCTAATCTTATACAAGTCAGTGCACCTCAATTATCGTTAAAAGGTGGTGAATTGATTCAGCTTTTTGTAGAGAATTATCAAGGTATTGACACTATAACCTGTGCTTTTTCTGAAAAATTAAGAAGTCATGGTATTGTTCGTAAAACTTCTTCTATGGAAGAAAAATTGACACAGGGATCATGGGGGGCAATCATAACACGTCCTATCCTGATTGCGCAAATAATTGGGGTTTAAAATGGCGGAAACAGTCATAGTAGCCTGTAAATTGCCTCATGGGATTATTTTAGAAGTAGGAAAAGAAAAAGTTGAGTTAAAAGGCAGCATGCACTTGGGGCGTCCACAGACTCCTTTTTATATGGCATCCCAAATTGTAGGGTTAACAAAAATTTCAAGAGATTTCTGGGAGGCATGGGTCAAACAACATGAAAATTTTGCGCCCTACCAAAAAGGCTTCATATTTGCTGCAGATAAAAAGAAAAAAGTTTTAGATGAAGCCAAAGAAAAAGAAACATTGATGCATGGTCTTGAACCGATTGATTCTGCTAAAATGCCAAAGTCGCTGGAACAGGTGAAAGCAGGACAGGCAATATGAATTTACAATCTGATCTGAAACATCAGGAATGTGTGTTTGATTGGTCAGATTGGGCGGCAAGCTTTCCGGAATTGGAGAGTTTTTTTCGCCCTGAAACCATTTATAAAATCGCTGAACGAGCTGCCATTTATTTCAATCCAGGAAAATATAGCGTGGTATGTTGTTTAAAGGAAAAGCGTATTTTAATGAATTTGCTGGTTTCTCATCTGGTTTGTTTGCAAAAAAAACTGAAAATGGGGATCAGCTTATAGGATCAATTTCATCGGTGACAGAAAGAAGTGTTTCTCTTCATGTAGATACCAAATCTCATGCAAAAAATAAAATTGATCCTTGGTTGGCACAAACACGTTATGGATATGAATTTTGGGCTTTAACAAAAAAATATCGTAGTACTTTTTATACTAAACCCATTCCTGATCCTCGTCTGCGTATCTTTCCATAAGAGGGAATTATGACAAGGGCTAAAAATAACAATTTTGATAACAAGGAAATAAAATCCAGTTTAAAATATTATTTGCCATCATTAGACTTTAATCATTCAGAATATGAAAAGGAAAATCTTCAATTTTATTCTCTAGATCAAGACAATGCTGAAATTGATGAATCGATAGATTTAAGCAAATTTAAATTCAATGATTGCAATGCTGCTGATGATTATATGGAAAATTCTTGGACGATGCCATAGATATTAATGCTCAATCTATAATAGCTTATGATAATACTAAAGAACATAATCTAGATTATATTATTATTGGCTGTAGAATACCCAACGGTTTAGTTATTAAGGTTGATGGTCAAAACATCCTGTTACGAGGTATTCGGGATATGCTAGGTAAAGATAGCAGACGTTTTTTTGGAAATATTGGCTTTACACGTTTGCCAAGGGATTTATGGAATGAATTTTAAAATGTCATTCTAAATGGTCTCCATTAGTAAATGGGTCTGTTTTTATTGCCAGTTGTCAGGATGATTGTTCAGATGCATAGTTTCTAAGTAATTTTAATTGTATTTTGCAATAAAATGAAGATTGATTATCAATTTTATATAAAAATATAATTATTTATAGATTAAATCTATAATTTAATAAGTATATAATTTTTAAGTCATAAACATTAGTCTGTATAAATTTAAAGGAATAAGATTCTATGAAGCTTCATGATATGGTGCGAAGTATGATTGGAATTGTAAATCCTTCTATTACAGGATCGTTATTTCGTTCAAAAGGTTATATTCTAAAAGGAACTCGACAAGAGGCTGTTTATGAAGATCCTGAACCTATTGAATTGCAAGTTCAATCCTTAAAAGGCGATAAGCTGATTCATGGTCATTATGCCAGTGAACAAAATGAAAAACGTGTGGTTTATGCTAATGGACAACTTTACGGCATAGATCGTGTAAGAGGTGTGGGTGGTGATCTTTTGGAATTTCTGGGGCGACGCTGGTTGGTTGTTCAAAGATTAGAAGAGTGGGAAATGTCTGGCTGGTGTAAGGTTTTGGTCGTTGCTCAACTTGATCAACCTGAAAACGATCAAGGAGAGCTGGTTATCTATGCTGATGAATAAAATTTATTTTTTTCAATACTATACTTATAATTGCTTTCTAAAATAAAGTTTAATAACCTTGATTATAAAACAATTTAAGCAAGGGGCAATAACATGGATGTAATTGCATTATTTAAAGCGGTTATGGTCGGTTTTTTTAGTTTTATGATAGCTGTTGGTGCTGTTTTATCTGTGGTCTCGGCGATTACGAAACAATCTATTACAATGCCTAAGCATGTAAGAAAATTACCGGCTTTTTTAATGTTTGCTGTTATTTTATTGGGAGGTTGGATATTTATTTATTTGGGATTTGTCTCCCTGCCGGCAGATAATAGTGTAACGACACAACAAATGATGATGATTTATGCCTATTTGTTTGCCTTAATTCCTTCTGTTGCCTTGATGCTTGCATCTTTCGTTTATTATCTTGATGTAAGAAGTGCGGCAAAAAAAGAAGGAAAATCTTAAAATAATAACAAGTTTTCCAATCTTCATGCAAACAATTGAACCACCTTTTTAGGTGGTTTTTTTTATTCTTAAATACATTCCAAATTAAAAATTAATTATTTTTCATAAATCATTCAAACATTCGAAATCCAGGCATGCTTGAACTAAGCCTAAATTGCCTGAAACAGGGAATACTAAAATTGGTGTTCGATAATTTTATAAACCAATCCACTATGATAAGGATTACAAATTAATGTCTATACCAATTAAATAATATTGTAAGAATTAATCCAAAGGTTTTATCCGTAGGGAACAAGGGAAATGACTTATTTGGTTATGATTCAATGGAATATAACCTGGCAACAGTTTATTTTGCTGGATTTACAGATTCTGATCGTGTTGCAACTCAGCTTTATATGGCTTTATACGCTGAAAACAATACAAGTGCTGGTTTGATTGGCGCAACAATGTCGGCTGTCACTTTGGAAGAGTTAAGATCTTTTAAGGGTGATTTACAGATTGTGGTTGATAATAATGAAAAAAATATAGCTGATCCAGATTTTAGCTTTATCAATAGCTTTAGTGAAGCGGCAACAATTTTGGAAAATTTGTTGGGAGTTTCTGTTGTTTATTCATCTGGAAATCAATCCTTTATTATTACATCCGGATTAACCTGATACAATTCTTATGTAAGTTTTGCAACAGGGCAATTGGCTGATCTATTGAGACTTTCAGAAAATCAAGGGGCTAGTTTATCACCCGCAATTGAATCTCCTACACCATCAAGTGTTATTAATACTTTGAGGAAAGAAAACCTAACTTTTTGTTCCGTTTTTCTGACTTGGGAACCTGATGAGGCAGAAGCTCTAACTTTTGCAAAATGGGCGGATTCTATGAAGAATGATGTATGTGTCATTCTTTCTGATAGTTCAAATAAAGCGATAACGGCCAATACCGGAACTTCATTTGCCGAAAAGGTATACTCAGCAAATTACGAGGGTGTTGTATGTGTTTATAACAGTCTTGAACTTTGTGCTTTTATCGCAGGTTATCCTGCGGCATGGGATCTTGAAAAAACCGATGGACGATATAATGCCGCTTTTCGTCGTAGCAGCTTATTAAAAGCCAATGTAACGAATGAAGACATTGCCTTGGCACTTAAAGCGAATGGTTATAATTTCTATGGCGTGTGGGCATCAGCGTCAAATGATTTTGTCTTTATGATGGAAGGTAAAATTTCAGGACAGTATTTATGGTTGGATAGCTGGTATTGTCAGGTATGGATGCGTCGTTATTTTCAAAATTGTTTTATAAAAACCCTATTAGCCAAAGGACAGATTCCATATAATAATGAAGGTAAGGGAATTTTAAGTGCGGCAATCAAACCCGCAATTGATGATTTTATTAAGTTTGGTGCAATACGTTCTGGTATTTATTTATCTGAAGATCAAACACAAAGTCTTAAACAGGCTGGTCTTAATTTATCTCAAATCAATAATATAACGGCTGTGGGTTATTATCTGAAAATTGATATGGGTAATGTAACATTACAAACCCGCGTTCGTCGTGGTTCGCCCCCCATTAATTTTTGGTATACCGATGGTCAATCCGTTCAACAAATCAACATGAACAGCATAGAGTTACAATAAAATGGCAATAAATAGAACAATTACATCAATTAATACAAAATTAACGCTCATTGCAAGTAATCCATGGGTAAATAATAATATAGCGGATAAAGTTGGTTTGGGATCAACAGCATCAGGTTTTGTTTCACCCTTGATAGGCGTACCATTAAGCTTGGAGGGGTTGACGTCAGATTCACCGTTCAAATTTTCCTCGAAAAGTTTAGTTGAAACAGTAACATCTTTTGAAGGTACTGTTTATGGAGGTTATTTGCCTGATGCGCATCAAGTTGAGCTGGAAATTAATTTTGTCGCAGCTTCCAGTTCTTTGGCAATTTTGCAATCATTGGCAAAAGTAATGCAGGTTCAAAGGGAAGCCTTGAAATTTAATGGAACAATGATTATTCCATCTTTAGGTAAAAATTATAATTTGAATAATGGCTATCTGACTCAATGGCAGGCTATTCCCAACCATCAAAAAACATTAAGTGCCGTTCCTTGTAAATTTATTTTTGAATCTGTTGATGAAACTGTAGAGGTCTAAGTTTATGGCACGTCGCTCAGTTGAATTAAAAATCCAAGAACCTGGTCGTGATCAAGGTAAATTATTTAAAATCACCGAAATGTCTGCTTTTGATACAGAAGAATGGGCTGAACGCTCGATTAATGCGATTTTAAGAAATGCTAATAAAGAGGATATATCGTTTTTAATACCTTTAGTTTACACTTATGTGCAAGAAGCAACAATAGAATCAAGTTATGAAGAGTTAATGGAGAAAAATGATGAAGGAATGGTAAAAATTCAACAAGCTACTGAAAAATTAGCTGTATATTTGTCTTCATTGTTTTTCAGTTTGCCTTATGATGATTTAAAAATTGTAGTTAAACCCTTGTTTGATTGCTGTAGTATTTATTTGAATCCTGGTCAAAATGATTTGGTAGAGCCAATTTTGAATAATCCTAATCATTATATTGAAGAAGTTTCTACTATTATCGCTTTAAAACGGGAGGCATTTAAGTTACATACGGATTTTTTTACGAGAGACGCCAAGCGGTACTTAGACCTTTTCATAGTTTCGATGGAGCAATTACAGAGCAAAAAGGATATCGATACTACCCAAACATCCCTCAATCAATCGGAGAGGTGATTACTTCAGGTTTTGCTACGCTAAAAGAATTACAATCTGTTTATAGCGTGCGAGATTTGTACCAATTTTTAGAAATAATTTTAATTAATCAATATAATGAAATGATAGCTTCCGAATACATTAAACGGAAGAGTGAAATTGATGAAGTTCTATAGCCATTGCTATAATTTAAGGAAAAATAGGTATGGATAATTCTAATCAACCAGATAATCAGGTACAACAATCCTTGTTGGATTCAGTTGCAAAGATGGATCAGGCATTAGAAAAATTTTCTTTAGCTTTTTCTACACATTCATCAGATAATCCGGAATCTTCATCAATCCTTTCAACAAATTTACAAATCATAATTGATAATCAAAATTCTGCGAATGAAAAACTTGATAACTTAAATCAGTTGAATAATTTGTCTAAATTAGGAAAGCTCGATAAACTTGATGATTTAGATATTTTGAAAAATTCATTATATGAAAAGTCTGATCATAATGGAAAGGGAGAATCATTTCTTGCTGCGGTAAGCAAATTAGAAAATTCTTTTGATAGTTTTAAGGGGGCAATTTCCGGACTGGCAGATCGTTTCTTGACGATAAGGGACATAAGTAATATTACAGATGATAATAGTGCAATGCAACAAATGGCTAGCATGACAAATTCATCTGTATTGGATGTTTATCAAGCTGTGAATGTTGGTAATCGTTATGGGGCGAATAAATATGAAAGTTTGATGTTTTATAAAGAAATGGCGAATATAAATTCTGCCATTTCCACCAATAAAACAAATAGTTTACTTAATTATCCAGAATTACAAGAATTAGATAAGGTAGCTCCCAGTCAGCGAGTTTTACAAAGGGGTGATGACAAGGGGCATAATTTTACTGCACTTGAGCGCTTGGAAAATATTCGTAAGGCTTTAGCCACTTTACAAAAAGTTAATCCGGATCGTGCAAATATTATTGCTAGAAAATTGGCTCATGACAATGTTCATATTTATGATCAATTGACTGCGCCTGAACATGATATTATTGATGCCAAATTAAAAAGAGTTCAAACCCATGGATATCAAAATATATTTTTAGAAGAACAAAAAAATTCTAATTTAGAAGGAAATAACGAAACCAATCAAATTTTATCAGAAGCGTCAAACGCTAGTGCAAAATTAGATAATATTAAAAATCAAAATAACTTATTAGCAGCTGAAAAATCCGCCGGTTACGTTATAAATAAATCGAATTTGGAAAGTGATTTATTAAAAAGGCATGGAGATACAATCGCTTCTGCAAAATCAAAGATAGCTATTACAAATGATGTTAATGATAAGATTGATCTATTAAAAACTGTTTTTACCGCGGTTATAAGTTTTGTAGCAACAATTGCGACATTTAAAGGATTTTTAGGAAAAGGTGGTTCAGGATTGGCAAATATTGCCAAATCCTTACTGAAGAATGGTAGTAAAGCTGACAAATTTATTTCTAAAATACCTGAAATTGGTGCTATAGGTAAAAAAGCTAGTGGATTAGGTAAAATATGGAATAAAGTTTCTGGTATAAGTGCTGTCAAAAAGGGAACTGGTTTCGTTATAGGGAGTATTGGTCATACAGCTTTGAAAATTCTGGGAATATTCGGATTAACTGGAGGAGTAAAGGCTGTTGGGGATGAGTTAGAGCATGTTGTAACTAAGATTCCTCATTTTGGTAATGCTGGTCGCATGATGGGAAAAGTTGCAGCTTTTGGTGCACGTCATATATTACCTAAAATAGCAGGTTTATTTGCTGGGCCTGCTCGGTGGGCTTTTGATGCGGTGTCATTAGGTTATGATTTGTATAGTTTGTATAACTACATGACAAGTAAAAATAGTAAGGCTGCATCTCCTTCTTTGAAAAAACCAATACTCGCTTCTTCTAAGGTTAATCAGTCAGGCAATACCATCGCGGCGGGTATGGGTGGTACAGCTGTTGGAATCGAAGCATATAAAGCCTATCAAGGTACGATTGGTAATTCACAAAAACATTCTTTATCATCAGGTAATGATAATGTTCAAATGAGTAAACTACTGGCAAATGATGGACAAATAAATAAGGTTAATCCTTCTTTTAATAAGATAATGAATTGCATGACTAATAATAATCAACAATATCGAATTAACATTATTGTACAACCCTCAAGTGCTGATCCCATGATGATAGCACAACAGGTAAAACAGCAATTGAGCCTTAGTTTTCCATTTTCTAACGCGGTACAATCTTACAAAGCTATCAATTGTTGAAAATTTACTTATTAAAAAACGAAAAAATATAATCTTAATTTTTATTTATTCAAGATAATTTTATAATATTTATAAATATTCTTTTAAATTTAAATAATTTATTTGTTGGTTCTAATTTAAAAGGGCCTCGATATTGGAGGATGTTATGGCTATAAAAATAGGGGCTGATAATATTTTGTCCTCTTATGCCCAGAGTGCTGGGTGGAAGCTATTAAATCAATTGGTTAATACAGATTCCAAATTCGGTTTTTTCGATAAAAATGGAAATCCATTTTATGAAACCGGATTAAAAAAAAATGAAATAAAAATCTTAAATAAAACATTAAGTTTTTCTATGGGCAATAATGTAGCCGAGGCAGGGGTTATTTATTTAAAGTATAAAAAAGAATATAAAACTTCAACTGCACCTGTCGAAGGTGGAAAAGTTGTCGCATATAATCTGGTAGAACAACCCAGAACGGGACAAGTCACTTATGTTTCAACAGGAACTCAAAAACAACGGAAATTATTTGAGGATGCTTTGGAACATGCTAAAAATTCTACAAATGTATATATTTTGCATACAGCGGAACGTTTGATTAACAATGTTAAAATAACTGCTCATTCTGTTGAACGAAATTCATCAAAAGGTTTTCAACTTGTACGATACTTAATTGATTTTCAGGAAATTATATCCACACCAAAGAATATTACCATTAAAAATGCGCTAGCCTATTCTAACGACAGTGTAAGTCAGGGAACAATTCAACCTCATGCTTTAAATGGTAATCAGAAACAAGCGGCTAACAAAAGCCAAAAACCTTATTAGTAGGATTGATAGGTAATAATACGAAATGCAACTTATACAGATTTCACCTATTGAGGCTCAGCAGTTTATTCTTACTCTTGAGGGAATGGATTATCGTTTTCGCCTGTTGGATAGAGGAAATGTTGGTGTGTTCCTTGATGTTTATTATGGTGCAGTACCATTATTAACAGGAATTTTATGTCTGGATCGGGTTCGATTAATCCGTTCTGCTTATCTTGAATTTCTTGGAGATTTAATGTTTGTTGATCAGCAAGGTTTTAATCATCCATTTTATAAAGATTTTGGTAATCGTTATTTGCTTTATTATCTCGAAAGTGGAATTGATGATGGGATAGGTATATAATGCTATCATCCTATGAAGAGAAAATTACTGTTATTGGTCATCGTCCTACTTTTACTACCTTTCATAAACGTTATTTAAAATTTGAATTTGTAATGGGAGTGGATAAAAATAAACGACAAAAAACGTTTGCAGATGGAAAATTAATTCTTTCGGTCGAACATCTTAAAGCGAAAGTTTCTATTAATTATCAGGGAGGGGAGAGTCTTCCAGAATGTCAATGCACGATTTATAATATGGATGAGCATTGGATCAATCAATTATCAACATTGGGTCAATATAAAAAAGAGTCAAATGGGTTTGGCAATTATTTGATCATATATGCAAGTCTGGAAAACAGTTCCGATAAAAAAATTATATATAATAAAATATTTGAAGGCGGTATAACAGTTGCTTATGCAGATTATGGCAGTGCACCTGATCTTGCTTTCCATGTGAATGCAATGGTTGCAGCAGGATTAAATCTGACTCCAGCTAAATCCATTTCATTCAAAAATAAAACACCTGTCGCAACTGTTGTGCAAACAATTATTGATAAATAAAATGCATCTCTACCCTATTCTAATGGGATAGGAAGATTGAGTTTTAAAAATTATGGTGTTAATGCCGTTTTAAACAATCCCAATTATCATGAAGATTTAATTGAACAAATTCGATTATGTACAAGAGATACGAAAACCCGTTTTACATTTCAGGATCAGATTTGCAAAATCTTTCCTGAAAATATGACATTAAATGATTATGAACGTAGACTAGAAACTAATGATATTAATAATGATAAGATAGAAGCTGTAGAAATTTCTTCCAGGAATATTTCTGTCAATAATGGAATGATCGGTTATCCTGCCTATTCAGATAGAGGTATCACTGTTCGAAGTATTTTTAATCATTCAATTCGATTTGGAGAGGAAATAGCTCTTAAATCAGAATATATTAAAAATGTTAATGGAGTATGGCGATATATGGTTTCATTAAAACATGAATTATCCTGTTATACACCTGATGGGCCATGGTTTACAAATATTGAATTGCAAAAAGACTTTTCTAAAAAAGATAAAAAAGGACATATTGGCTAATGATGAATCCCAACAAAGGAAATAGCGTTCTTAATACGTTATGGACTATGATGGATAATGCAATCAGTCGTGTTTTTACTGCTATGCCGGTACAAGTATTATCTGTTGATACCGAAAAACGGCTTCTTGATGTAATTCCGATGCTCGCAATGTTGGATAATGAAGGAAAGGCAGTAGATCATGCGTAAATCAGTAATATTCCCTATGCAAGACAACAGGCTGGAGATTATGGAATCATTATTGATCCTCAAATAGGTGATAAGGGCATTGTTGTTTTTGCTGCTAGGGAGATTTCAAATGTTGTTTCTAGTCGTAAAAAACATATCCCGGCAAGTTATCGTAAACATTCTATATCAGATGCCATTTATATAGGATCCCTTTTAAATGAAGAACCAAGAACATGGTTAAAAATCACTGATGGTAATCTGGAAATGGCCATTGCACCTGCGTCAAAACAATCCCCCACTACTTTCGTGAATATAAGGGATCAGGACATAGAAATATTTTTATCTAATGGTACCGATGTAAAAATAAAAGATGATAAACTTCATATCAAAGCTTCGGATATTAATATAGAAGGTAATGTCAATATAAATGGTCAGGTCAATATTTTGGGAGAAACATCCATTATTGGTGAGACTTCAATTATAGGGAACACTTTAATTACAGGTGCCGCTCAAACGACAGGAGATACTGTTATTGATGGAATTTCTTTTCTTGAACATGTTCATGGAAATGGTAATAAGGGCCAAGATACTACCCAACCTAAAAATTAGATTTAAAATTTTTAATATATTCAAAAGGTTATTTTTTATTATTAATTATCATAAATCATATTCTATTAAAAAATTAATTTGAAATATCAATAACTTTATTAACCACTCTTTTGAGTGGTTTTTTTTGAGGTTGAAAATGGAATTATTATTAACTGAGGATTGGGATTTGCTGGTTGATAGAAATGGAAATATAGCAACTGTAAATGATGGGTTTGCCATTGCTCAACAGGTTGCTAACGAAATAAAATTGGAAGAGGGTGAGGGATGGTATGATGTGAACCAGGGAACACCATATTTTGCTAAAATATTGGGGGTTAATCCAAATTGGGGATTAATTAAGAATATTTTATTGGATCGTGCTGAAAATGTTGATGGTGTTATCCGTGCTGACATGGATTTATATGTTGATAAACAAAGGGCCTTGCATGGAAACATTTATTTAATCATTGATACAAAGAGCGGGGAACAATTAAATGTCGTTTTCTGACGATGACAATATTAATGCAAGAAATATCTCACCAGTTCAGCTGAGAAATTTACCGATTGTTAAAGATGTCGACACGAACATCCCTTCATTAAAATGGGGGGGACAATCCACATCAGACCATGACAAAGAATGGGGTAATACAGGTATCATATTGCCTGAAGAGCAGGATATTCTTGCAGGCGTTATTGAAGATTTTCAGAATGCCTTTAATAATCAATTAAAGTTCTTCAATAATCAAAATGAATTTTTATTATCAACCCCACAGGGCCAACTTGCAACCTCTATGGCCGCGATAATTTTAGATCGTAACCGTTTATTGGCATATTATGTAAATCAGGTTGATCCATCTTATGCTACGGGTCGAATGCAAGATGGTATTGGTCGGATTTATTTTAATGAACGTATAAAAGCCAAAGCGACTACTGTTACCGGTATCTGTCGAGGTCAAAAAGATGTCATGATTTCGGCAGGAACTAAAGTGCAGGATGGTGATGGAAATTTATATGAAGCGGATCAAAATTATATAATTGGTGAAAATGGCACAGTAGCTGTAAATTTTGTTTGTTTGCAAAAAGGTCCAATCAATTGTCCAACGCATAGTTTACAAATGTATCAGCTTATTCCCGGGTGGGATGATGTTGATAATCCTACAGAAGGTATCATTGGTAATAATGTTGAAAGCCAAGCACAGTTTGAACAAAGGCGGCGACAGTCCGTCGCCTTAAATTCTGTAAATAGTGTGGATAGTATTATGGCAGCTTTACTGAATTTAAAAGATGGCAATGGTAGCAGTGTTTGTGAAGATGTTTACGTTGTTGATAATGATTCGGGAGGAGGTGTGAATAAAAACTGTGTTTTTTTAAAACCGCATAGTCTTTTTGTTTGTGTCTCTGCACCAGATGATGATTGGAGTAAACAATTAATTGCACAAACTATATGGAAGAAAAAACCACCGGGTTGTGATATGAATGGTGATCAAATAGTCGTCATTCAGGACCAGAGTGGGTTATATTCAACACCTCCGAAATATACTATTTGTTACGCTAATGCAAAAAGAATTCCGATCAGGTTAAAAATTACTTTAGCAAGACCACAGTTCTTACCAAAAAATGCGGTTGATCAAATAAAAACGGCAATTATAAGAGCTTTTACAGGTAATGATGGATCAAAAAAACCTAGAATTGGAAGTGAAATTCTAGCATCCAGTTTTTATGCACCTGTGCAGAGATTGGGGAGTTGGATCAGCATCATAACCTTATTTATTGGACGAGAAATTGCCAGTTTTTCGTTGGTTCAAATGAATATTGATGAAATGCCTACATTGAATAAAGATGATGTAGAGGTAGTGTTTAATGGATGAATCGGTATTTTTTGATGAAAATAAACCCCCTTTATGTCTTGATTATCATGAAACAGTTATTGCGCAATATGCCAATTCACCCCGTTTACTTGCGTTAATAAGATCATTTAGTGAGGCGATGAAAATCTGTGTTTTTTTTAGTGATTTTTATGAAAATATTTGGGATTTGAATACTGCCACAGGTAAAGGACTAGATATTTGGGGGCAGGTGGTTGGTGTTAATCGTACTGTAAAAACCCTTACGGGTTTCTTTTGGGGATTTAATGAGGAAACTTTATTATTAGCACGTCCGTATCACGATTTAACAGGTTTTAATGACTTCTTATCTTCAACAGAAGATCGTCGTACGGCTTGGGGTATGTTTCGTGATTACCAAGAGTTAGAGGGTGAAATCACATTTACAGATAAAAACTTTAAAAAGTTAATTTTCGCAAAGGCTCATGCGAACGTGAGTAATTACAATACATCAGATCTCAATTTTATTTTGATGTATATTTTTGGATACAATGAAAATGGGGAAAAAAATAATCATGAAATATATGTTCGAGATAATTTTGATATGTCGATAACTCTTATTTTAAATTGGCTGCCTAGTACTGATGAAGTGGCTATTATCATGAATGCAGGTTTATTGTTCAAACCAGCTGGGGTCTCGTTGAAGGTTGATATTCAGCCTAAATAATTAACAAATAAATATTAAAGGACAAAAAATGTCTATTCAAAGACCTGGAAAGCTTTTCTCCTCTAAATGGGCAGAAAAAGGCGAGTGTTTTGATATTGTTGAATCTGGTGCAG
>NZ_JACFPQ010000005.1:0-57047 GCF_016101925.1 Commensalibacter sp. M0268
ACAAGAAACACCCCACCTTCTCGATGCAAACCTTATATGGTGGCAACCAGCACAATTTCAATAACTTAACCAAAATTAATCATTCGCTATATCAACCTCATCAACAGTAAAATAAAAAATGTTTCCAATAGCATCTGGTTTTATCTAAATTAGACTTGATATTTTTGTACTGATTTAAGATTAGAATTATTTTTACTTTCAAAAAAATTCCTATCAAATTAATCTGAAATTTTATTACCTATAATAAGAACTTTAGTCTATTTACATTATTACTTATTCTGATATTTTATTGATCTATATCACTCAATTACAAATTCAAACTGCCATCCAAGTATATTCATCTGATCATAAAATATTTGTTCAATTTCATTTTCAAAAAATTGAAATAATATTCAAGGAATTACTGTCTAATAACCTAATTTCAAATTTATTTGAAAAATATAATAGGATAATAAATAAATAGAAAAAACATCCTCTTGTTAAGAAATATAAAATATAGTTTATAAAAATATAGTTAATTTTATTAAAATTTTATTTTCAAAACGTAATTTTGACTATATAATAACAATATGTCTGACAAACTGGGACTTTTTAGGATAATTCTGAAATGACTAAGGTAAACCCGTATCATAATATTAACTTTTACACTAATGATTACGAATAAAAACCCTATTCAGAAATTACCCCAATTTTCTCCATTTTCTGTATGTCGAAAAAGTAAAAGTGTTAGTTTGTTAGATATTTTATTTTTACTTTATTGTTTTAAGGAGACCGTATAACAACATTAATCATTTTTTAAATTTACTTTATTTTGTTATATTAGTAAAATAGTTAAATTTCAGTTTAAAAGGGTTAATGCTTCTGCCATGTTAATCCTTTTTTTTTAACCTTATTAATTGCATCATGTTCAATGATAATACCCAAATATTCTATTTTATAACCATTTTCTAACAATTCGATTTGATAAATGAATAAACGGACGTTCAATCCAGTTATAACTGTAAAAGCTTACAATTAAGACAAGTATTAATTCTACAGCAATCTGCAAGAAAGGATGGGTAGCGTTAGAAAAAAATCGTAACTGATAAAATGTGATAAAAATATAAAGGATAGGACAATGCCACAAATAAATGGAATATGACATATCACCTAGTTTTTTAAACAAATTCGCAACTTGAATATGATTGCTTATTTCAAGACCTATACATCCATATAAAATCAGAGCTGGTGATAATCCATTATAAAATAAATTGGCCCATTCATTAAAATGTAATCCATATAATTTCTTATAAGTTAATATAAAACCTGTACCACCGATCAATATACCTAAACACAAAGCAATATACTTATCCATTACAGTATGTTTTTTTATTTTAAAAAAGATATAAGCAACGCATAACCCGAAAAAAAAGTTGAAAATCTGATTATCTCCGAGAAAAAATGGAACATGATGAATCCAATGTTCCACATAAGCATATAAAATGACCAAATGTAAAATTGCCCAGATTATAAAAAAAGGAAGCAATGATTTTCTGGGAAACAAACAAATAAAACAGAACATTACAAGATAAAAATACTGTTCGAAGGGCAATGTCCATGCAGCATTCTGTAATGGCATATCAGTAGTTAAAAGGAAAAAATGTGAAATATTTTCTATTTTATGCAAACCAGCTGTTTTAATACCATTGCAGTGAAAAAGGATAATAATGAAAATCATGGTAACCCAAAATAACGGATAAATCCGGAAAATTCTTTTTATTAAAAATTTCAATCCTTCCTTAAATGATGCTTTTTCATGGTTTTCAAGAACGTTCAACGCAATGACAAAACCACTTATAACAAAAAATAGATCCACCCCATATCGCACGAAAGGTCCAGAAAACGTATATATCGTTGCGAATATGGGTTTAACTTCTATTTTAATCGATAAAAAATGCGCCCAACAAACTGATAAAGCGGCAAACCCTCTTAACATTTGAAGGGTATAAAATTTCCTTGGCAATAATACGGCTCCAAAATATAAATTATTTATAAGGAAATAAATAATTTGACCGTAATGATCAACTATTCTGATTATGTGCTAGAAATTTTATAATCAACTTTTCTTTTGAAGCGACTCAATATGTTCGGGAAAGATTGTTTCCCATCCTCCACCAAGTGCTTTATACAGTTGTACTAAATTGGTTGAAATACGTGTTGTACTTTTTACCAAATCATCCTGAGATTGCAATAGTCGACGTTCTGCATCCAGAACATTGATAAAAGTTTGCAACCCCTCACGATATTGTTCCTGTGCCAAAAAAACAGATTGCTGGTTTGAATTGACAGTTTCCCTTAATTTATCATTTCTTAACTGTTCGGCTTGATAAGCAGACAGAGCGTTATCAACCTCCTGCCAAGCACGCAAAACAGTTTTACGATAAGCAAGAGCCGCTTCTTTCTGCTGCGCCTTTTTTAATTGTAATTGACCCTTTAATTTCCCCCCTTCAAAAATGGGAATTGATATTGTCGGTCCAACATTCCATGCTCGTGCTGACCAAAATCCCAAATCCTTGATCGATAAAGATTGAAAGCCCATTTTTGCATCCACGGTTACTTTTGGATAAAAATCCCCTTCTGCCACACCAACCTCTGCGGTTGCAACATGTAAGGCGGCTTCAGCCTCTCTTACATCTGGACGACGTTGCAGCAATTCAGAGGGCAAACCAACAGGAATCTGCGGGGGAACTGGAGGAATTGGTTTTTGTTGTGACAAAATTTGATCCAAGGCGCGGGGTGGTTCCCCCATTAATAATGCAAGGGCATTCATATAATTAATGACCTGCTCTTCCAATTGTGGGATCTGTGCATTTGTCTGTTCCAGTTGAGCACGGGCATCGTGAACATCCAGTTCTGTTACCAATCCCCCCGTATAACGTTTTTGAGCTAGATCAAGTGAATCCTGAGCAATTTTCGCATTTTTTCGAACAATATCCAGTTGTGTCTGCAATCCACGTAGAGTTATATAATCATTGGCAACTTCAGCCAACTGGAGGGTTAAAATATCTCGTCGCTCCTCTTCGGAAACTTGCCATAAAGCTTTACCAGCCTCGTACTGACGACGAACACGTCCCCAAATATCAGCTTCCCAACTTGAATCCAGAGCATCAGCCCATTCATTAAAAGTGGGAATATCAATATCCTTGGGGTCAACGATTTTACCTAACTCAGGTTTCTGATTCTCGACACGGTTAATAATTCGACGTGCCATTTTACTACTATGTTGTGCTCGGCTGTAACTGCCCATTGCATTCAAGGTGGGAAAGCGTGCCGATCCTGTTATGATTAACTGGGCACGACTGGCAATCATTCGCTGTGTAGCCATTTGAATATCAAGGTTATTTGCGATAGTGCGACGTACCAGATCAGATAATATCGGATCATGAAAACATTCCCACCAATTCGGATCCAGTTTATTCATACTGATTTGACTTGTAACATTACCGTGGATTAAATTATGGTTTGGATACCATTTTGAAGGGTACCAAGGTGTCTGTTTTTTAAAATCAGGTCCAACCGCACAACTGGTCAATGCAATACTCAAAAAGGAAAGGGATAAAAAATAAAAGCTATATTTCATAGTTACAACCTGATATCCTATTTTAATATACAGCATTAAACGGGCGTTTTCATTTCGAACCATGATGGTTCTTTAATACTATTTAAGATACGCTTTGATGAATTTACATAGAAGACAAAAATAATATTAATCGAACTGAATTTTAGATTTGATGTAAATATTTCATCTAACTTTTGAACAATTTATCCTTGATTTGCAAGCCATATAAAAAATATGCAAAAAGATAATTTTTTTTGTTGCATCATTTTGAATGAAAAGCTACTAAATAAAGCAAATCGAAGCTGCTGTAGCTCAGTGGTAGAGCACTCCCTTGGTAAGGGAGAGGTCGCGAGTTCAATCCTCGCCAGCAGCACCATTTCTGATTATGTATGACAATTTAATATATCACATCTAATCTCGTTAAATTATTAAAAAAATTTTTACAAGATCGTTCTGTTTTTTCATTCCCAACAAAATATATTTTCATATTCAATGACTCTGATCACTTCAACAATAATCATACCATCAGTCTGATCATAATAAAATTACAATCAAATCACAAAATACCAACTTAAAAACAAAATTAAAAATAAGTTGTTAAGAATTATTCGATTTTAAGGATTTTGAATTTTAACAACCATCTGTAGATTTAAACCAAATTTTAAAGATGGTAGCGACGGGCGGATTTGAACCACCGACCAAGGGATTATGATTCCCCTGCTCTACCACTGAGCTACGCCGCCTTATCAATCATTGAAAGACGAGTTTAATTACCCTTATTTAAATGACAAAGTCAAGTATTTTTCACTCATCTTCTATAATATTTTAACTATTTTCTTCCGAAAGCTTTTTTTTTCCTGCTGACAGCGCTCTAGGAGGCCTTCCTCTACGGGGCACACGAACCGGTGCAGGCTGTTCAGCCTCTATCTCCTGAACAACATGAGTTTCATTTGCAGTTTCATCAATCTTAATTTCGACAGCCTCGGTTGTTTCCGATTCATCCTCTATCATTTTTGCAGGCTCTGTATTATTTGCCGTTTCCTGAAAATTATTGGGACGATGTCTTTGTTGATTAGACTGGTTAATCATATTAACAATACGAGAATAATGTTCTGCATACTGAAAAAAACTTTCAGCATTGACCCGATCCCCTGAACTTATGGCATCCCGTCCCTGTTGAAGATATTTTTCATGTAATTGTTGAGCAGTTCCACGAATACGTCCATTAGGACCGTTACTTTCAAACACATGATTTCGATTAAAAGAAACCTGTCCGTTTTGATGCCGTGCCCCCCCGTTATTGCCTGACCGGTAATAACGACCTCGCATACGTTTTGTATTCATAAGTTATTGTTATACTTTCCTATTAGTAAATATGAAACTAAGGTTACATTTTGATTGGTTGATAGATAATGATTAATATGAAACAAGTAAACTAAATGAAATAAATAAATTGCAATTTAATACTATAATTTATACAGCTATTAATCATTATATTGAGTTAGTAGCTTCTCTTACTATAATTAAAATAAAATTATATGATAAGCTTTTACAATTTTATATTAGAAAAAACAAGGGCTCTTGTATAACCATTTAAATCCTGTTGTTTTTGCACAACATGCAGCCCTACATCCCTTCCAATCTCTGTAACATGCTCTTCCTGTTCAATTCCTAGTTCTAAAATCAAAACTCCCTGTTCCGTTAATAAATCCGCGGCTTGATAACAGATTAAACGATATGCATCAAGGCCGTCCCTTCCTCCATCCAAAGCTGACATGGGTTCATAATTTTTGACCTCTGGCATTAAATTTAATAATTCATGTTCACGAATGTAAGGTGGATTGGATAAAATAATATCAAATTCCCCCTTTAAGGCATTACCCCAATAACCTGTATAAAATATAGATCGGTCCGCCAATTTGCATTTTTCCGCATTTTTCCTCGCCAATCTAACAGCCTGTTCTTTATAATCGACCCCAATTCCAAAACTTTTCGTATATTCAGACAAGGCGGCAAGCAACAGGCAACCTGTGCCGGTTCCCAGATCCAGAAAATTATAACGAGTTTGGCGTTTCGGAAACAATTTCAACAAAACCTCGATCAAAGTCTCGCTATCAGCGCGAGGAATTAAAGTGGCTTCTGACACTTCCAAATTTAACGACCAGAATCCTTTTTCCCTCACAATATAAGCGAAAGGTTCATGCTGACTTCGTCTATAAAAATATGAACGAATTAGGACAGGATCGATCAATTCTGTTTTATCCATCAAGAATAATTCGGTTCTGCTTTTTTTTAACGCCGCAGCTATTAATAACATTGCCTCTCGTCGCGGTGCTTCAATTCCTGCCTTTTGAAAAAGCATCTCGCCTTCCTGAATTAATGAAGCCAACGGTATTTGTACACTATTATCCATGTAATCCAGTAAAAATCAATTTATCCAAATATAAAAACAACTAATGCTTTTAAACGATAATATAACTAAAGCATTAGACAGAAATAAAAGGCAAAACCAGAATTTTTTTCCTAGGTATTCTCTTCAGAAGCCAATAGTCGGGATTGTTCTTCCTGGATTAAATAATCGATAATTTCATCAAATTCCCCCAACATAACACGATCAATCTTATGCAACGTCAAATTTACCCGATGATCAGTAACACGTCCTTGTGGAAAGTTATATGTACGAATACGTTCAGAACGATCTCCTGTTCCCACCTGAGAACGACGGTCTGCCGCACGATTTTCATGAGCGGCCAACCGTTGTTGTTCATATAAACGTGCACGCAGGATCTTCATGGCTTTCGCCTTATTTTTATGCTGACTTTTTTCCTCCTGCATCGCCACGACCACACCTGTCGGAATATGAGTGATCCGCACCGCACTTTCCGTTTTGTTAACATGCTGTCCACCAGCCCCAGAAGCACGATAGACATCAATCCGCAGATCACTTTCATCAATTGTGACATCCACTTCCTCTGCCTCAGGCAGTACTGCAACGGTTACTGTTGAAGTATGAACACGCCCCTGACTTTCGGTAGCTGGAACACGTTGCACGCGATGAACACCCGATTCATATTTCAAACGTGCAAAAACTCCCGTGCCCGTGATTGAAGCAATCCCTTCTTTAAGACCGCCCAATCCAGTATCACCATATTCCAGAATTTCAAAGCGCCAGCCTCGAGATTCCGCGTAACGTTGATAAGCAGAGAAAAGTTCTGCCGCAAACAGACCCGCTTCATCACCCCCAGCCGCTGGACGTAGCTCTAAAATTGCACTTCGTTCATCAGCCTTGTCCTTTGGTAACATTGCCAAACGAATCTTATGTCTTATTTCCGGAAGTTTTTCATGCAACCCCTGTAACTCGGCCTGCGCCAAATCTTTCATTTCAGGATCATCAAGCATTTCCTGAACAGCCTGATAATCCTTTTCTGCCGTCCTTAAAGATTCAATCAAGGCTACAAGCGGATTCAATTCAGCATATTCACGTGAAGCCTCAATAAATTCATCCCCGGATATCTCAGTGGATAACAAGTGTTGTAATTCTTCTGACCGAGCTATAATTTTATCCAGACGATTATTAAAACTTGCAGAAAATTCTTCAGAAGACATAAATTATTTCGCCAATTTCAAAATAAGCTGAGAAACCAAATCATGCAAGGTAACCTCGACTTGTTCACCAGAATTCAAATCTTTCAACTGAACAACTTGTTTGGTCGCCTCATCCTCACCAATAAGCAATGCAATAGACGCTTTCCTTTTATTAGCCCACTCCATTTGTTTACGGAAATTTCCTTTATAGGTCATTTCAGCGGCAATTTTATGCGTTCTCAATAGCTGTAAAACCGTAAATGCCATTTCATGAACCGCATCAGAAAATACAATGATTGCTACAGATTTAGGTTGGACGGGTATCGAATTCAATAAAAGAGCCAATCTTTCAACCCCAGCCGCCCATCCAATAGCAGGAACAGAAGGTCCCCCCATTTCTGCAACCAGCCCCTCATATCGTCCACCCGCCAGAACGGTACCCTGTGATCCAAGCTTTGTCGTTACAAATTCAAAAACCGTATGACTATAATAATCCAATCCACGAACAATATAATGATTTTCTCTAAATGGAATTTTAAACTGATCCAGTGCTTTTCGTAACCTATCCCAGAATTCCAGTGCTGTTGTAGTCATATAATCTTTCATTAACGGAGCATGATCCAATAACACTCTATCCTGTGCCGCCTTACTGTCCAAAATACGCAAGGGATTTTTCTCCAACCGATTTTGACTATCTTCTGATAATTCAGATTTAACAGTTTTGAAATAGGCAATTAAAGCTTCTCGCCATGCTTGACGGCTGGCCAGATCCCCCAACGTGTTCAATTCAAGAACAACATTATCTGAAATACCCAGGGCATTAAGAATATGCTGCCCCATTGCAATCATTTCCGCATCTGCAAAAGGGGTTGCCGTACCCAGCAATTCTGCACCAATCTGATGAAACTGCCGATAACGACCTTTTTGAGGACGCTCATAACGAAACATTGGGCCGGCATAAAAAACCTTTTGAGGAAGGGTTTGGGTCAAAGCATTTGTAACCAAGGCACGGCAAATTCCAGCTGTTCCTTCGGGACGCAGGGTGAGAAAATCCCCACCACGATCCTGGAATGTATACATTTCCTTGGAAACAATATCCGACGTATCCCCTAAAGAGCGCGCAAAAACACCCGTTTCTTCAAAAACCGGTGTTATCCATTCTTCAAACCCATATAATGAAGTAATATTTTTTGCGGTTTGCATGACATATTGATGATTTTTTGCCTCGTCACCAATCAAATCATGGGTTCCACGAACGGGTTTAACCACACTCACTTTAAACTATCCTATGTTTGAAATTATATTTTAAAATTAATTCTTTTCTTTTTTTTGAGCAGTTTTTTCCGCTTCAATCTGTGCGGCTTTTTGTTCAACCAATTGCACAATATGGTTAATCATTTCTTCAGCAGGAATCGTATGATCCTGCTTTCCGCCAACATAGACCATATGACGTCCTGATCCACCCCCGGTAACACCCACATCCGTCATGGTGGCTTCACCTGGACCATTAACAACGCAACCAATGACAGAAAGCGTAATTGGCGTTTCAATATGAGCCAAACGTTCTTCCAATGTTGCAACCGTTGGAATGACCTTAAAACCTTGACGCGCACAGGAAGGACAGGAAACAACCCTTACCCCCCGATGACGCAAACCAAGCGTTTTCAGTATATCCCAGCCTACAACGACTTCCTCTTCAGGTTCAGCCGACAAGGAAACGCGCATTGTATCCCCAATACCTGCCCATAAAAGTGAACCTAATCCAATGGAGGATTTTACAGTCCCCGCTCTTTTCCCGCCCGCTTCAGTAATACCGATATGCAATGGATAGTCACAAGCTTCAGATAATAAACGATAAGCTTCAACCGCCAAAAAAACATCTGAAGCTTTAACACTAATTTTGAATTCGCGAAAATCATTATCTTCTAGGATTTTCGCGTGCTCCATCGCACTTTCCAATAAAGCCTCAGGATTAGGCTCTCCGTATTTTTCCAAAAGATGTTTTTCAAGAGAACCCGCATTAACCCCGATACGAATTGAACAGTTATAATCTTTTGCCGCCTTAATTACATCCCGAACACGATCCGCATTACCAATATTTCCTGGATTAATCCTTAAACAAGCAGCGCCTGCCTGTGCAGCTTCAATCGCCCTCTTATAATGAAAATGAATATCCGCAACAATTGGAACTTCCACATTACGGACAATCTCTTTCAGCGCCCTGGTACTATCCTCATCAGGACAGGAAACCCGAACAATATCAACCCCCACCTTTTCAGCTTTTTTAATTTGTGCAACCGTTGCCTGTGCATCACTGGTCAGCGTATTTGTCATTGTTTGAACACTAATCGGTGCATCCCCGCCAACAGGAACAGACCCCACATTAATTTGTCGACTTTTGCGACGAATAATTTGCTGATATGGGCGTAAACTCATTAATTTTTCTCCAAGTTAATTATGGTAATACCTTTAACCTTAAAAGAAACAATCTTAAAAGATCAATTTTACACCATCTTCTTTTAACTAACCAACCCCATTAAAATATGCAATATATAACCGCTTAAACATAAAATATTTGTCCTAACGGTTATCAGATCCTTCAGTCTTTTCCTGATCATTATTTAAATTCAAGCCATTCTCATTGACCATTTTCTTCTTATTTTTTGCAGACATTGCATCCGAATTATTATCTACAGGTTCTGTAACAATCTTTTCCAATAACTCAGGCGTTATAACAAAATGCCGTAAAACCTTTCCCCTTTCACCCAAAGGCCTTGACTGCTTCCCATTATTTTCAATAATGACAGCCCCGGCATTGCCAATGGTCATAACAACCCTTGCATGATCTGATGGAACAGTCCAGCTTTCACCTTTTTGTAATGTTTTTTGCAATAAAATACGACCCTGTTGATCCTGAACTTTTAACCAACTGGCTCCGGATGTCCTGATAATGATATTGTTATCAACTTTTTCTGTTGTCTCATTATCTTTGCTTTCAATATTTTTTACCGAAGCAGGATATTGTTGATCAACCTTACCTGATGAGTCAAATGCTTTACTGGTTTGAATAGAAGAGGGTTCCTGTGGTTTCTGTTGATTGTCTATAGATGAATTTTGTGGAGACAACTTATTTTCTTGTAAAGAATTGTTTTTATCACCCTGCGAATAATTTGCCGGTTCCGAAGCCGGTTCATTTGTTTTTTGAGACTGGGCTACCTGTGATTCAAGTTTATGGATAGCATTGGAAACATTTTGATCCGGTTTTGCATTATTTACGTTTTGAGAGGGCATAACAGATGCAATCTGTGGTGAAATTTTTTCCTGCGCCTGATCTTTACCATTTTTATCCATAATGGATGGAATAGTTTCGGCAGGAACCTTTCGATGATCAGTCATTTTGTACCAGCCAACATATCCCCCGACAATAATCAGTAAACCTGCAAAAATAATTACAGCGGCAGGAACTCCAGATTGAGGGACAGGAGCAGGAAACAGTAATTTCTGTTTATATTCTGTTCCCTGATGCTCAAAACGAAAGCGCTTGATTACCTCGTCAACATTCAGTCCCAGAAACTCTGCATAAGAACGCAAAAAACCGGATGCATAGGCTATACCGGGCAACTGATCGATCTGCCCACCCTCCAGAGCCTTTAAAAAAACCAACCGGATTCTCAGCCTCTGAGAAATATCCTCCAAACTCAAGTGCAATTCTTCTCTTCTTGAACGAAGCATTTCGCCAATAGATTGTTTATTCGCATATTGTTCAGGTCCATTACTCATCTGCTTAAAACCCATTATATAGAATGTTCACATATCTGATATACGTTGTTGTCGTCTTACCAAGGCTTCAATTGCCTGTTGCATAAGTGTATGAAAGATATCGGCAACAGGTAAAATTTCCTTTACCATTCCCACGGATTGACCAGCCATAACCGAGCCATATTCCACATCACCTTCCTTTACCGCACGACGCAAAGCCCCCGCCCAAAAATGTTCAATGTCCAGTTGGGCATCCTCTTTACTTAATTCACCATTACGATATTTTTGAATTACGGCGGCTTGATGCTTCATGAACGCTTTTGTCCCTGGATTGGAAAGACCACGCACGGGAATAACTGGAAAACTATCATCCAATTGTACTGAAGCGACTGCATCCCGTGCCGAAGCGTGAATAAACGCTTTTTTAAACCTCTCGTGGGCTTGACTTTCTACCGCTGCAGCAAACATCGTGCCCAACTGTGCGCCAGAGGCACCCAATTCAAGAAATGAAACAATGGCATCGCCACGACCCAGTCCACCTGCAACAAAAACAGGTATTTCACGGATAACAGGTAAAATTTCTTGAGCAAGTACAGTCAAAGAAACAGGACCTATATGTCCCCCTGCTTCTGCCCCTTCTATCACCAGTGCATCAACACCCATTTTAAGCAAGCGTTTTGCCAAAATCAAGGCTGGAGCAAACGCAATAACCCTAGCTCCCCCATCCTTGATTTGCCTGATTGCTGTACTCGAAGGAATACCCCCTGCCAACACAATATAATGAACCTTTAGACGCAGACAGACATCAATCAATTCAGACAATTTGGGATGCATCGTAATCAGATTTACCCCAAAAGGCTTTTTTGTCAGTGCCTGAGTGGCCTCGATTTCGACAGCTAGCATTTCGGGTTCCATTGCTCCACATGCAATCACGCCAAAACCCCCGGCATTGGAAATGGCTGAAACCAGATGATGCTCACTGACCCAGGACATAGCTCCGCCAAGAATGGCAACCTCACTTCCCAAAAAATCAGTGCCACGTTTCCACAGACGCTTCAATTCCCTTTTTGCTTGATCATATGAAACTAAATCCATATTCATTTTATCAGTCATTCATTTGATCCAATCCATAAGCTGTATGTAAAGCACGTACAGCCAATTCCACATACTCCGCAGCAACAATGACAGAAACCTTAATTTCACTTGTGGAAATCACTTGAACATTTATAGAACGTTCCGCCAATGTTTTAAACATAATATTTGCGACACCAGTATGAGAACGCATCCCAATTCCAACCACACTGATTTTTACAACATCCTCATCGGTCAGTAATTGTGAGAATTTAATTGTATCTTTTGCCTGTTCCAAAAGCTGTTGAACCTGTAACAAATCCGTTTTAGGCACTGTAAATGTCATATCTGTGGTTTGATTTGTCCCGCTACTCTGCACGATCATATCAACATTGATATTGGCCTCTGCCAAGGGCCTGAAAATAGAAGATGCCACTCCAGGAAAGTCGGGAATACCTTTTACAACCACCTTTGCTTCATTCAAGGAATAAGCGATTCCTGTTACTTGTTCTTTTTCCACAATTTCATCCTCACTAACAACTAAAGAACCTGGCAAAGCCCCCTCCTTTGACGGGTCATGATCTTCAAAACTTGAAAGAACCTGAACACGCACCTGTTCCTTCATGGCCAATTCTACACTTCTGGTTTGCAAGACCTTTGCACCGACAGAGGCTAATTCCAACATCTCTTCATATGCGATTGCCTTTATTCGTTTTGCCTTTTTTACTATTCTGGGATCAGTTGTGTAAATTCCATCTACATCCGTGTAAATATCACATCTTGTAGCATTCAAGCTTGCAGCCAACGCAACCGCCGAAGTATCGGATCCACCCCGTCCCAAAGTTGATATACGCTTATTTTCATCTATTCCCTGAAATCCGGCAATAACAGGCACAACTCCAGCCTGCATGCATTCTATCAGGGCTGCTGATTCAATCTGTTTAATTCTGGCCCTACCATGCGCATCATCTGTAATTATGGGAATTTGCCAACCTGACCATGAACGTGCTTTAATCCCCATTGTTTGCAAAGCAATAGCCAAAAGCCCGCTGGTTACCTGTTCACCTGTCGCTACAATTGAATCATATTCGCAAGGATCATATAAGGGATTGAGGGTTTGACAATATTCAACCAGCTGGTTTGTGACCCCTGACATAGCTGACACAACCACGGCTACTTCACATCCTGCGCCAACTTGTTTTTTGACTGTTTGAGCGACCTTACGAATCCTGTCCAAATCAGCAACCGATGTCCCACCAAACTTCATTACGATCCGGGGAATATCACAAGACATAAAAAATAAACTCCACAACTATTATTTTCAGCATTTAAATATGATATAATGAAGCATAAATCTCATTTTTCTAATATCATTCAATAATTAACTCAATTATCATTTATAAGCAAATAATTGACTTTTCTATTACTTTTCTTCCACCGAGGGTGAAATAAATGCCTATCGATACTACAGATAATGCCAATAAGCAAAATAATTCAATTATCACGAATGAAATTGATCATTTTAATCAGCTCGCAGATCAGTGGTGGGATCGAAAAGGGCCCATGAGCTCCCTTCATGACATGAATGATCTTCGTATTGAATGGATCAACCGCAACTTGAGACATAATAACCAATATTATAAATCCGGCAATATTCTGGATATCGGATGTGGAGCCGGTTTGGCCAGTGAAGCCCTGGCAAATATGGGATACAATGTGTTGGGAATAGATGCCGGAGAAAAAGTTATCAAAGCCGCACAATATCATCTAGATACAACACCCTTGCTCCCTAATGGCGGCTCATTAACCTATAAGGTGGGGAGCATTGAGGAACTTGTTCACGAAAATCAACATTTTTCTGTCATTACGGCCCTAGAGCTACTTGAGCACGTTAATGATCCTCAGAACTTTATCCATAATATCTCCCAGTTGTTACAAACCAATGGTATGATTTTTGTATCAACAATCAACCGTACGTTACCAGCCTTTCTATTTGCCAAGGTGGCAGCTGAATATATTACACGCAAGTTGCCTGTCGGTACACATAACTGGAGACAATTCATCACACCTTCTGAATTGGGCAAAATGGCACATTCTGCCGGATTACGCATAAAATCTATTGCCGGAATGACTTTCTATCCAAATGGATGGAAACTGACCCAGAATGTAAAAATCAATTATATTGCCTGCTTAACAAACTCATAATTTGTTAACTACAAAATAAATTAAAAAAAGCTTTTAGAAAAAACTAGAAGCTTTTTCTCTCACTCCACCATTATTGGATTGACTTAATCATATCCCTAAAAGAATTTTGCCCGTTGCCCTTACATCCAACTGTTATTAAACCTTACTTGCCTTTTTCATTTACTGGTTTCTGACGACAACCTGGAATGGACAAAATGGTTTTGATAACATGCTGATGAGAAATTGCCTTGGTGCATTCGAACTGTCGGGAAGTGTTGCTATGTTTCGGACAATATAGGAAATTATTATGATCAAATAAATATCGAATATCATTCCAACATCCATTACAAACATGCGTATTGAACACACGATAAGGCGTATTGAATTCAGTTAATGGATTGGTAAATCCTGAAATAACAACAACTGGAATGCCAGCACCCCATGCAAGCCAGGCAAGGCCAGAAGATAATCCGACAAAAAATTCGGCATGTTTCAACCAGCGTACTCTTTCCGTCAAAGGACGCGGACCTGTTTGATCTTCCGCACCGTTTGGAATATGATTCCAAACAAGATCCTTTCCGAAAACCCTGTCCCTATCAATACAAATTACACGATATCCAAGGCTTTTCAAAAAATCAATAACATAATGCCATCCAAAAGGATTGTTCCAGTATTTACATTGTGTCGAGGCCTGTGTAGCAATGACTACATAAGGTTCTGGAATAGGTCTTGTATCTTCACTTGCAACCAAACGAGGGGGAACCTCTTCAGGATCCACACCCAAAATATATCCTGCCGTTCGATGTAATCCTACCAACCTGAAATCACGAGGTTGCCAATTATTTTGTTCATCCTCAAAAAACAGGCCTATATAATATCCTGCATAAAATTTGTTTTCAATTTTCTGTTGAGCATAAACAGAAGCGTCAACAAATCTGATTTCCGGATAGGCTTTTTCAAACAAATCAATAAGGTTTTTTCCCAAAGCCAATGTCAGTTTACAGTCATGTTTCTTTCTAAATTTTTCTGCATAGGGCACCCAACCCAGTGAATCCCCCAAGGATCCGACCGGAAAGGCAATTAAAACTTCCTTGCCCCGAGCATTATATTCATGAACAAGAACCTCTTCTTGCTTTCCATCCTTATGAATCTTTGAAACAATGATTTTTCCATTCATATAATGATGTTTGGCAGTGGTTGCATATCCCTGATCCTGGCAGGTTTGATCCAGCAAGACAACCTCTGTATCAAGATCCATTAAACAAACGCGCCATCCCTCCCCTGCAGCTGGTTTTGGAACATATACGCGTATTCCAAAATTAAAATCGTATAAAATACCCATGGGTCCTTTTTGGGTAGGCTTAGGAGAAGCCTGTATAAATTGATTTACCAGATTTTTGGTGCTATTTGCCGGCTTTTGTTCTGTTTGATTGTTCACCTTTTCACCACCAATCATAGGTGAAAATCGTTTATCCAATGCTTGAATGGCGTCTTGGACCTGCCTGTTTTGTGATAAATTATTTATTTTGTTAATTAATTCACTTTCCTGAGTCTGCTTGTTTTCCAGAGAACTTGATAAATTGTCTTCACCTTTAACTTTTAATTTAACTCTTTCAAATCCTTCTACTCTCACCTTATCATTCTGGGTCAAGATAGTTCCCTTTCAATGTAGAATTAAAATTATTTTTATAATTCAGAATTACAAATTTGCTTTGCTAATAAATGACATAAATCCGTATATGTTTGACATGCGGTCATAAAATCAGACGGGTCAATCTCAACGTGAAATTTTTCTTCAAATTTATAACGTAAGTCTAACAAAAGTTCATAATTAACCTCTTTGTTCAACAATTTGTTGCGTGTTAATTGCTTTACATTCCCCTTCCAATCTTTCGTTACATTTCCAATCCATTCTTCTACTTGATTATATGCCTCTTTAAAAGACAAAAATGCTGTAATGATCGGAACCTGATATCGAAATTCCTTAATGACAGGAAGTTTCTTCTCGCAAAAAGCCTCTCGCGTACGCGCAATCTGAATTTTGCCACTGGGTGTTTTTAAGACACCTCCCGGACGTGTCAATACAATTGTCCGAGGCCAAATCATATAAAGCTTGGTTACCTTTTCATAAATATATCCGGCAATTTCTTCATATGACTTGACGGGATTTCGTATGGTTTCCGCAAGAATGGTTATTGATGTTGGATCCTTTAAATTTTCAAGGAAGAAGGTTGTTCCATTAATTCGGATATCAGGACAGGAATTTTCCAATGTGCCACTAATATCACCAGGATCATATTTCTTGTTGCCTAATGTTATGACGTTGCTGATCCTTCCAGCAAAGTACAATTCATTTTCATAAATGAACCCCAGATCACCGGTCCGCAAATAAAATTCCTTGGAACCAGATAATTTCGCATGAAATACATCCTTTGTTTCTTCTGGACGATTGAAATATCCTCTCGCAACACTGGGTCCAGAAACGCAAATTTCTCCGACCCGTCCATCTCGTAGAATTTGGTCGTTTTCCGGATTCACAATAACAATCTTTTGATCCTCCAAAGAATAACCACATGAAACCAAAATGCGTTGATCATTAACATCAGAAGCCTGCCTAACGAAACCTGTCATCAGGGCTTTTCGTGAAAAATTCCTGATTTTAGGGGAAACATTTGCCTTGCTGTTGGTAACGGTTAACGTTGCCTCGGCAAGACCATATCCAAAAATGAAATGCCTGGCCCTGAACCCTGCCGAGGAAAATCTCTTGCAAAATTTTTCTATTGTTTCAGCCTGAGAATTATCTGCCCCATTCACTGCTATTTGCCATGACGATAGATCTAATTTCCTGATCTCATTTTCCGTGGTTTCCCTTAAACAAAGATTATAGGCAAATGTTGGTCCGCCAGAAACCTGTATTTTATATCTGGTAATCGCCTGTAACCATCTTACCGGTTTTTCAATAAAATATTTTGGAGGCAACAGAAAAATTTTTCGTCCCAAACCTACTGGAACAATAATCCCTCCGATTAACCCCATATCATGGGCGAAAGGTAACCAACTCAATCCGTTGCATTCACTTTCAAGAATTTTTTCACTTGCTGGCTGATGCCGCACATTATACATCAAGTTACGATGCGTAATCAAAATCCCTTTCGTATTCCGTGTCGTCCCTGAACTGTACTGAATTAGAGCAACATCCTTATTATCACCCTTTTTAACTAATTTATCCCTGACATTTAATAAAACCTCCAGGGGAATCCAGACAGGATTACAATCCAGTTTTCGAAAATAATCCTTATATTCGATCAGTAAATGACGTGGACCAATAACAAAATCTGGTTGCGCATCATTTAAAACCGTTGCAAATCGTTCATCACTGCGAATAACATCAACATGAATTCCTGAAACAGGGATCATATTGGCATATATACAGCCAAAAAATGCCAAAACATAATTCAAATCATTTTCACATAAGATCAAAACCCTGTTTTTTTCCTTACCAAAATGATGCAGTCCTGCCGCAATAACCGAAGCCTGATGATCAAGTTGAATGGCCGTCAGAGTGTCAACAGGATCACATTGGTCATTCAACAGCGTATAAATAACCATTGAGGGTGATGAACATGCACGATGCCGCACCATATCAACAAGGGTATCGTTTCGCCAATCAACAACGTTATGTTGCTTACAAGTTCGGTCTTCCGTCTGGTCTTTCGGGATAATCAAAACCATCTTTTCTTTACCAATACCATCACTCGTATCTACACGTTCAAATTTTTACTTGAATTATTCTCAGACATTTTCCAGTGTTAAAATTTCATTACTTTCAAAAGGAACTTTTAACTTTCTAAGCAATACCCGTCCAACATCCTGAAGATTTTCCTCTTTCATAAGCTGTAGCAACGAAATTTCACATCCCAACTGATTACTGATCGCAATCTGCAGTTCCACTCCAATCAAAGAATCAATTCCGAGCTCGGTTAACCGAGTGTTTCCATCAATTGTATCTGCTGGCAATTGCAACGTTTTTTCCAAAATATGAATTAAATTCTCGATGACAAAAGGTAAACGTCCCTCTAAAGGCAAGGTATTTAACTGTTTCATAACTTCAGTCTGTTCACCTGTTGAAACCCCTAATGCGGTCAAAGGCTGAAAACGACCATAAGTTCGCGTAACAGGAAACGCGCTGAACCATTTTGACCAATCAATATCAAGGACGGCCAAAAAGGGTTTGTGAAGTTTCCATAATAATGGCATTACATCGAGTGCCTTTTTGACAGGTAGAGGATTCACTCCAAAATTCTGAAATGTTTTGACAACATGACTATCCTTTTTCAGCATATTGCCACCATCAATAGCGCCCCACTCAATAGATAAAGCAGGCAAACCAATCCTTTGACGATATTGCGCCAAAGCATCCAGAAAGGCATTTGCGGAAATATAGGCTGCCTGACCGATATTGCCAAACAAATGAGTCGCAGATGAAAATAAAACAAAATGATCCAACGCAATATCCCTGGTCAGCTCATGCAGATACCAGGCACCCTGCGCCTTGGGTAACATAACTTTTGCAACCCGTTCCCTATCAAGATTTTCAACCACTCCATCATCAATAATTGCAGCACAATGAAATATTCCCTTTAGGGGATATGGCAACTGTTGCACTTTTCCAATTGTTTGTTGTAGGGCATGAAGATCCGTGAAGTCGCACTGCATTTGATACAAACTGATTTCATTCTCTTGTAAGATGCTTAGAATTTTCTGAATTGATGAATCATTTTTCTTAAGTGAGCGCCCTATCAAGACAAGATGTTTGGCTCCTTTTTCAGCCAGCCATTGCACCAATTCAAGCCCCATACCGCCATAAGCGCCTGTCACCAGATAAAGCGCATTGGCTTCAATCGAGGCAACTTCTTTTTGAAGAGGATTAACCATTACATCTTTTGTATCGGTAAAATTGACTACAATTTTACCGATATGCTGGGCAGAAGCTAATGTTCTGAACGCTTCAACCGCTTTTGCAGCAGGATAGACCTTACAGGGTGGCAGAATAATTTTGTCATTCATTATATCCCGCACAATTTTTGTCACAATATCCAGAACTTTTTCTGGACAAACAGCTCCCATCCGATCCAAATCCATAGAAAAGAAATTAATATTTTTATTGAATGCCTTCATTGGCATCCAACGTTCTTCGGCAATATCTTTCTTTCCCACCTCACAAAAACTGCCGAATGGGGCAAGCAGTTCCAAACTGTGATGTAATGCTTCTCCTGATAGGGAATTCAGGATAACGTCCACTCCCCTTCCACAAGTTACCTGTTTAACCCCATCGACAAATTCAAGATTACGCGAATTCCAAACCTGTTCACATCCCAAATCCCGCAAATACTGACGTTTTTTCTCATTTCCAGCCGTTGCAAAAATTCTGGCTCCCCGCATTTTTGCAATTTGAATTGCGGCCAGTCCCAAACCTCCTGCCGCAGCATGAATAAGAACTATTTGACCCTGTTGTAAATTCGCCAAATTGATCAGTGTATGATAAGCTGTAGAGAACACTATGGGCACAGTAGCCGCTTCTGCATCAGGGATTTTATGTTGATCATATTCCTTGATTTTATCAATTTCATCAGAGGTCAACTGATATCGTTTTGATTCCCTTAACAAGGAATGCGTGGAATAATGGACCGCGTAAATATCCTTCAATGCCAGGGTAACATGTGAAGTTAAACATCCCTTAAACGTAATGACAAGGCGATCTCCAACATAAAAGCCAGCCTCCTCCGCCCCTTTACCAACGGCGACAACCTTTGCAGAGGCCTCCATTCCCAGTCCATCACCGTGAAATGTATCCTTCATGACAGAACGCGGTAACAGGCCCATAACTTTCAATACATCTTTAAAATTCAAAGAAGCATCAATAATTTCAAGTTCTACATGACCTGGAGGCGGTGGTTGACGCACAAATGCATCATAACGGATTTTATCCAAAATACCCGGAAAACCAGAAACAAGCCGAAATCCAATTTTTTGAGAATCAAATTGTTCATAAGGAACACATTGCACTTCCTCACGCCTTGTCATTGGTGTTAGACGGGATAGGTAGCGATCCTGACCACGCAAGACAACATCATCCTCCATCTCCTCATCCAGGATTTCGGCTGCAAGGATAGCTGAATCTGTCTTAAGATCCGCATCAATATCAATCAATTTTAATTTCAGTTCAGGACGTTCAAAGGAAAAAGCCCTCGCAAATCCTCTTAATGATGATTGATCCAAATTAATTGATTTATTATTTTCATGAATTTGTTCTGATCCATTAGTAATTATCACGAAACGAAAATTCTCTGAAATTTTCTTTTCTTCAATTACCGGTAATCCATGTGACAGCACCAGAGCTTCTTGTACCAGAGACAATCCAATTCTATCTTCAAATTCGTTGTTTCTGGTATAAAAATAAACAACCGCACGACATTGATGAATATTAACAAAAGAAAAAAAATCCTGATAATCTTTTACCTGACCTTCCCGAATATGAAATAGGTCTTCAGTCTCTTTTCCAAACTGCTGACCAATCTTTCCAACAAGAACGGTTATCCCCTGCATCTCAAGTTCTTTTTTCAGGAGTTCCAAAAATTGATCACTATCTGTCAATATCGCAATCTTGGCAATTTCTCCTAGAAGAGATAAAGGTTTTGATTTTTGCCATTCACGATGATAAAGCAATCCCATCTGTCTGGCCTCTTTCTGCTTTTGACTGGCTATTTCTTTAACAGTCAACCCCTTGATAGAAGCAATCAATTCTCCCTTTTCAGTATAAAGATCAATATCACCAGTGAATAAGTCTTCATCTCTTACCGGATTATTGGCATAAGCATATAGCTTGCCCTCATGTCGACCATAATACATAACCCGCTCAATAGCGACAGGAAGGAAAGTGGTATCTTTTACTTGCTGTTTTGCACACAAAATTCCAAACAGTTGAAAAGCCCCATCCAACAAGGTTGGATGAATACAATAATCCTTGATACTATTCTGTTCAGTATCAGCAATTTCAAGATAGGCCAATACGGCATCAGAATTATGATATAATCTCTTAATTGTTTGGAAAGTCCGGCCATATTCCAGTCCATGCTCACATAATTTCTGGTAAAAGAACTCAATCTGAATATCTTCAGACATTTTCTCTTTTAATATCTGGAGATCAATTACCTTATCTTCCGACCATGGCATAGTACGTCGCAGAGCAACCGTTGCATATAATTCCCATTCATGCGAATCATTTTTGACTCGCCCAAAAGCAAGTAATCGCCCTGTTAAATCATCAAGGCACCAAGTCATATACGGATAAAAATGCTGGTCAATAATCATTGCCTTTTTTAATTGCAGATCCTCGATAATGGCAGGCTCCTGCATTTCTTTAGGTGCATCAATTGCCAGTTGAGCATGAACTGCCAACGCGGCCTCAACATACGCCGCCCCGGGCAAGACAATCATCCCTTCAACCTTATGGTCGGGCAACCATGGCATAAAATTGATATTCATCTCGGACAACCAGCCCCGTGATGCGGCCCAATCAACATTGCCTAGAACTGGATTTACGCGTTCCGCCAACCGTGTCGCTTTAGAATGTTTACTCTCAAAAAGGTAACTTTCTCGTGCCCAACGATAAAAAGGTAAATCGATCCGTTTTCCACCCGTGATTTTTCCCCAGTCAAGATCAAGACCTATTGCGGAAAGATTGGCAAGCGTTTTTATAATGGCTTTTTCTTCAGGTTCAGAACGGTGCAAACTATAAGTAACAGCAATCGAACTGTTTAATGTTGCAGCGCATTCTTTGATAGAAGAAGATAAAACTGGATGAGGACCTATTTCCAAAAATAGATTGTGTCCATCATGAATAAGAGAGGATACCGCCTCGGCAAACAAAACTGTTTGACGTAAATTACGATACCAATAATTCTCATCATGAAAGAAGGTATCATCACAAATACGCCCCGTAACCGTCGAATACAAGGGGGTTACAGGCATTTGTGGACAAATATCTTGCACTGATGCCTCAAATTCTTCCCGGATCTGATCCATGATGGGATTATGATAGGCAAGTTCCACCCTAAGAAAACGATTGAATTCTGAATGCCTATCAAGTTCAAGTGCAATTTTTTCTAGATTTTCTTTTGATCCAGATAGAGTAAAAGAACGCGTACTGTTAATCGCTGCGACCGTAACATCTCCGGCATATTTTTCGATTAAATTGACCGCCGATGAAGGTGGCAGACCGACGGCCAGCATTGCCCCCTGACCAGAAAATTTTTGTTGCAATCGACTACGATGGTAAATGACGGTAATGGCATCCTTCAAACTTAAAGCACCTGAAATATAGGCGGCAGCAATTTCACCAACACTGTGTCCTACAATCGCAGATGGTTCAATTCCATAAATTTTCAGGGCTGTCGCTATACAAACTTGAATTACAAAAATGGCGGGTTGAGCCACCGCCGTTTCATGAATACGAGATTCAGTTTCCATTTTCTGCATCTCTTCAAGAATTGACCAACCTGACAATTTCTTAAAATAAGAATCACATTTCTCAGCGATTGTTATACATTCAGCAGGCCCCCTCGATAAGAGCCACTTTCCCATTCCCCACCATTGTGGACCCATGCCAGAAAAAACAAAAACAGGCCTGCTTTGTGTTTTAACCTGCTGATTACCAATTATTACATCCGAATTTACCTTATCCTGTATAAAATCCTGAAGGTTTTGAATAAATTCATCTTTGTTTTTTGCAACAACAACCAGATGTTTCTGAAAAAATGAACGATGCTTTCCCACTGAATAACAGATATCCGCAAGGGATATATCGGTTCCCTGCTCGAAATACTCACAATAACTTTGTGCCATCAATTTTAAAGACGGCAATTGTTTCGTTGATAACGATAAAATATACCGATTTGAAGGTAAACAAGCAGTTTTACTACAGATACCTGATGATTGTTCATTTTGACGAGGAGCCCGTAAAATAACATTTGCGTTTGATCCACCATAACCAAAGGAATTAACCGCAACATATAAATCATCTGACAAGGATTTTAATGAAACAACTTTATCCTGAATCAGGCGTAAATTCATCTCAGCAAAAGGGATATTAGGATTTGGCTCTTTTAAATTTGCCTGTGGTGGCACGGCTCTATGCTTGACACACAAACAAGCCTTAATCAATCCGGCCACACCTGCCGCCGCTTCTAAATGCCCGATATTTGCCTTTACAGATCCTATGATAACAGGTTGTCCGTTCGGTCGGCTTTTGCCAATTGTATTGGAGATTGCCTGAGCTTCTAAAGGATCTCCCACAGGTGTCCCTGTTCCATGCGCCTCAACATAAACGATATCTTCCAATTGTACATTGGCCTGTTGAGCAACTTGATGAATTAGTTTTTCCTGTGCACGCGCATTTGGAACAGTTAATCCTTCATTATGTCCATCCTGGTTAATTCCAACCCCGCTAATGACTGCATGAATTTTATCTCCATCACGCACAGCATCTTTCAGCCGTTTAAGAACAACAATACCACAACCCTCTCCCCTGCCATATCCGTCAGCAGAAGCATCAAAGCTTTTACTTTTTCCATCTTCGGCCATGAAATTGGCCTTGGCGACAATAGCACCGGATTGATCCGTGATCATCAAATTAACGCCGCCGGCCAAGGCCATATCACTATCGCCATTTCTCAGACTTTGACATGCCAGATGAATTGCGGTTAAAGAAGATGAACAGGCTGTATCAAGAACAAGCGAGGGACCACAAAAATCAAAAAAATAAGAAAGTCTGGCAGAAAGCATAGTAATCGGCAAAGTTGTAGGAAGAAAATTTCTTTCTATATCCCCTTCTTTCGCTTCGCTAACAGAATGTTTTGTTAACCAGTCCGTCGCAAAAACACCTATAAATACGCCCACTTTTTGTCCAGCATAGGATGATGGAACAAGACCTCCCTCTTCTAGCGCCTCCCACGCGACTTCAAGTAATATTCTTTGTTGTGGATCACATTGTACAGCCTCTTTAGGAGACATACCAAAGAACAAGGGATCAAATTCAACTATAGGCTGTGTCAGAAAACTGGCATTTAGAAAAAAGCTTTTGGCAATAACTGAATTATCCTGATCATAGGCCGTCCGCCAGTTCCAACGATCAGGCAAAATACGGCTAACCGTTTCTTTTTTCTGACAAATAGCCTCCCAAAAACTTGAAAGATTGAAAATATCTCCTGGGAATCTACAGCCTATACCAACGATTGCAATTTCTTCGTTACTATATTTGTTTATTAGTCTTCCCATAAAATAACACTTTCTTTTTTCTATAATTATTTATTATATTTTCTCATTAATAAAATATTCTATCTCGAATTTTTATTAAATGGTTTCAATATATTGCATTGCCAGCTTTTTTAGATGATTGCGCAACACATGTCCCTCTTCATCCCTCGGAATGGAATTAACCCATAAGACACTTACATCGGGCAGGTTATAAAATTCTTTTTCCAACATCCTGGCAATTTGATCAATATCAAAATTATCTCCGCGAACAATAGCTAACCAGGGTTGCTGAATTCCATCGTTATCAGGCATGGAAAACAGAGCCGCATCTTTTATACCTTCTATACTGCAAATGACTGCGTCAATTTTATTAGCGTAAAATTTATCACCTCCAAAATTGTAAAGTTCATCCACACGACCAATCAGCCTTAAAAGACCTTCCTCATTCAATATTCCTAAATCGCCGGGATAGAACCAACCTTTTTTAAACTGTTTATGAGTATCCTGAACATTTTGGAAAAAATTCTGTACGATATTTGGACTTTTAATTCGGATATTACCTATCTCACCATATGCTAGCGGATGGTCTTGATCATCAACAACCTGCACATCAATCCATGGCATGATCCACCCCGCAGTGTCATCATGGTTGATTTGATCAATATTGATCGAAGCGATAACCCCTGCCTCACTTGTCGCATAGGTAACATTCAGATTTTTTGTCAAACGTTGCTGAACAAAATGACGTAAACCATTAGGAAAATTACCAGCAACGACAATTAATCTTAAATGATCCTGTCTGGGTATATCTTCTGGCAAATTTTCTGCAATCAATTGAAGCTGTGCAGGCGAAATAACCATCAAATCAGGTGACAACATGGCAATAGCGGCAAAATACTGCTCGCGATCAGCCATAATAATTGTCCCGCCGATTGACCAGATGCTTAGATAGCATAAAAATCCATGAAAACTGCCAAAAGCTAATGTGGGTAGCAATGTTGGATATCTCGGAATTTCCGACATAAGAGACCAGCTGATTTTTTCCTGAGTAATCATCCTTATGACAGATGATTCAATCATTGAGGCTGTATAATCGATTCTATGCCGCATGAAAGACGTTCCAGCCGCAATTGAAACACGTACAATACGATCCGGTTCATAGAGCGTATAAATGGGATCAGATTTGAAACGCTTCATGGCCTGATCATACCAATTCAAATCAAGCACGTGTATTTTAGCTGCCGTATCAATATCAAAAAGCGTATCGCTAATAATTGCATCAGGCTGCAATATAGCAATCTCCTTTTCAGCAATCTCGCTATTACTGGACACTGATGCTGAAGCGACACCAATTCGGCTTAGCGCCATTAAAAGCATCCAGTGAATATGTACTTGCTTATAATTAACAGCCACAATTTTGGAACTATTATCAATAACTTCCAATAAAGCATGTGCAAGCCGATTTATGTCTCTATTCATTGCCGCAAAAGTAATTGAGCCTTCGAATGAACGGATAGCAATTTTATCCGGTGCAACTTTTGCAACATAATCTATGAAGCGATCAAACACGTCTGTTTTTCCCTTAAATAAAAGCTTCCCTTTTAGCTATAATAAAAGGAAAGCTCTATTAGCCCTATTTAACTGGATAATCAACAAATTGCTTTATGCCAGTTTCATCATTTCATTGATATCATCTTCAACAAGATAAGAAGCTGTATCTGTCAGCTCAACCCGGATCAATTTTTTCCCAGTGCCAAATCTTGTTATCTCAATTGGCAATTGCGCCAATCCCATTGTCCAACGATCTGTTCTATCGGGCTCAATGCTATGCCAACCTGAAAGTTCCGAAATATCAGTCGGGAACATAATCAGGGTTCTATTAGAAATCACGCTAATTTTCGAAACCAAAACACCTAGTGTCCGTCTATCATCTATAAAGGGTCCAATAACATCTGAAGGTAAAGATGTTTTTGAATTCATGGCTACAACATAAGTACCATCAGGAATAAAAAAACTGTAAATATTATCCTTGAAATGAACAGGCTTAATCTTTTTCCCCTTATCAGTAATAAGGCATAAATCAGGATTACGGGTTATCGCTCTTTTTATGACAGGTTTATACCCCAGCTGAGTTGCCCTGCGATCCAAACGATTCCAAATCGGTTCAACCTTGCTTCTGGAAACAGTCAATGGTGCAGCTGCGTCATTTTCCCAGCTTTTATGACCTGCATGTTCATTAAACTCCAGACCGAAATTAACAATATCGTTATCAAATAGATACTTATCATCTGTATTTAAATAAGATTCAGTCATCAGATTTTCTGATAGCAAAATCGAGTGTTGTTCTGTTTCAACATGATAAATCTGGAATTTGTCCCGGAATTTATCAATAACAATCGAACGGCCATTAACCAACATACGGACAGGAATCAAACCACCATCAATATACACGGTATGTTCAGGGGTTAAATATAAATCACGATGCGGTTTATTCAGACCAAATGCGTGTGCTTTGATACAAACTGGATACAAATCGTTTTTATTTTTACCTTGATCCACGGAAATATCCGTTTTACCAATCCAAACAATTTTACGGTTTATCCTTCCATTATTACAAATAGCCACAACCTCATCACCAACGGAAAGAGATTCAACCGGTTTTTCACCTTTAGATGTAAGAATGTTTGTTCCCAATAGAAAGCATTTTGTTATATCAAAATAGGAATTACCATCAGAACCCCGAATAATATTTACATTAGGCAATGCCTGATTGCTGTCCCCTGCATCATAACGAAAAGAGGCAATAGTTTTGGATGTTTTTCCATCATTGTGAATAATGGATAAAATACCGTCCTTATAACATGTATAAAAAGTGTTAACATCCGATGACCCAGTATCATTTTCAAATAACAGATGATCATCAAGTTTAAAATTCTTGATCACCAAATGACCATCGACATCTTCAATGCTACCATGATATTCATAAACACCATTGGCTTCATTATTAAAATCAGCAATCAAATCATTTGAAGAACTTGACCTTGTTATTTGTTGACCATTAACGATAACACGGGCACCATTATGAATAATGATTGTCGGCATATCTGTACCAACATTGGTGGCATTGATTGAACGAATATTCAAAACTGCATCATTGTCCAATTCTATAACACCCGGATTTATACCGTCCATTGTTAGAGAACCAATATCAACTTCAGAATTTTGTGCGATTTTTATCCGACCATTACCGCTCAATATTACATTGGATAAAGAAACAACATTGGACTCTGCACTGTTATAGTTCAAATTAGCGACACCACCATTACTCATGTCCAGGTTATGAACAGTGACATACGTCCCATCCAGATTAATGGATGCATTCTTGTTCAACATCACTGTATCTAAGGTAAGATTGTTTGCCAAACCAGTAGAAAAGTTAACCGTACCCGTTAAATTCACGTCACCAAAATTACCGGTAGCACCATCCGCGACAGCAAATGTCTTGGCTAGACTTGATGAATTCGATAGATTCCATCCTTTCACATCATAGATATCATTCGAACCCAGGGTGAAGTCGTTCGTATTCAAATCAGCAGTAACCGTTCCGGCCGTAAAAGCAACATTATTATTTAGTATAAAATTATTACCGGTACCTGATAACATGACATTGCCACTACCTAAGTTAACCGATGCATTCGTTACAGCTGCAAATGATGTATTGCTACCCAGGTTTATACCAGCTCCCTTGATTGATCCTGAAACATTAAATTTGTTATTATCGCCAAGGGATATATTGCCAAACTCAAGATTATTCGCATTACCTGTATTGAAGGTGACATTTTCACCCAATAAATTTACATTACCAAAATTGCCGGTAGCTCCATTCCCGACAGTGAATGTTTTTGCAGGGCCTGACGTATTTGATAAATTCCAACCTCTTAGATCATAAAAATCATTCGATCCTAGGATAAAATTGTTCGTATTCAAATCAGCAGTGACTGTTCCAGCCGTAAAAGTAACATTATCATTTAATTTAAAACTATTATTTTTATCCGATAACGTGACATTACCACTACCAAAATTAACCGATGCATTTGTTGCAGCTGTAAACGATGTTTTGCTACCCAGATTTATACCAGCTCCCTTGATTGATCCTGAAACATTAAATTTGTTATTATCGCCAAGGAATATATTGCCAAACTCAAGATTATTCGCATTACCAGTATTAAAAACCGTTTTATCAACCGTGGTTGTATCACCTATATATCCTGTAGCTCCATCCCCTAATGCTACCGTTCGGGATACATTAACATCAAAATAGTGAACATCAAAATCAACATTTTTTCCTATCGTTAAAGAACCCCCGCGATAACCGATAATAATTCGGTCTGCAGAAATACCAGCATTATCTCCGATAGTGAATGTTTCACCATTACCTATTAGCTGGACAGCACTCGCGACAATCCTACCTTCATTGCCAACAGAAATAATGCTTTTACTACCATTCTGAAGCAGCGTTTTTGCAGCGGATAAAATCCCCCCATTTCCTATAGTCAACAGCTGGTTTATTCCATCTATATTTAAATTGCCGTCAGTAGTTTCCAATAAAGATTGGCTCCCCAACATCACTGAATTTGCATTACCATTCAGATTGATGTCACCACTTATTGTCATTGAGGTTAGATTGCCGGCAGAAATCAATGATCTTGATGTAGGATGATTGGTCTCTGAACCAATCCCTCTAAAATCACCAAGATACATCCCGTTTCCTTGAATGCCGACATTATCACCAATATTTAATCGATCAAAGCTGCCATCAATGGTAATATCTTGGGTTAAGCTGACTTGATAACCGTCCCCAATATGAATCGACGCACTTGAATTATTCCGGTATATATAACTGGATCCGTTTATGGGAACTTCCAGATTTTCAATGTAATATCGACCCATACGAATGTATCCAGCATTCAGAACACCTCCCTGCAAATCGACATATCCCTGGTTTTCATTAATAACAATACCAGAACCCAAACTGATATTTGCCCCTGAGCCAATGACAACGCTATTATTTGAACCGACCCTGAATTCAGCCAGGGCATTACCATCACTGTCTATAAAATTTGAATTGGAAGTATCTTTTAAATAATGTCCCAGAGAAATTATATTCGCTTTAAGCGCAAGTCCTGTTCCAAACTGTAAAAGTGAATTACTGGCATCTAATCTTATCACACCATCCTCCGCAAAGGATGGAGCATTGGCCATCGGATACAAATTCTCATAACCTAGAGAAATATTGGCATCTTTACCGATAGACATATAGGCAGTACGGTACTTGGAATCCTCATCAATAATTCTGTCCATACTATTTTGACCATAACCGACTGATATTTCAGCCCCTGTCAGGGTCAAACTATCCCCCACTGTAACGGATGCCCCTGCCTCAGCTGCAAATATGCCGGCATTTCTGTTAGTCAGATGAATAACATTATCATCACCAATTATCAGCTGCGCCGCCTTCCCCGAAGCGGACAGATCCATATAACCGGCACCCATACCACCAGCAATGATAAACCTGTTTCCAAAACCAGTGGACATATACCCACCTGAACCGACAAACACACCACTTCCTGTATGGGCCCAACCATTGGATCCAACACTTATCTCTGTATCACTTCCAATTGTCATGGAGGCCAACATATAAACCCCCAACGTGCCTCCGACATTAATCTTGTTATTATTGCCTACACGTGTCCAATTGGCTGGTTTATCGGGTCGAATATCACCAACAAGCCCCCAATTTCCATCAACATCCATTTTTACATGATTTTGGGTTGAAACAGCACCTGTTCTCTGGTTTTCCATACCTGAACCAATGGATTGACCTGCATAGGATTTATCCGCCGCTCCACCCAAAAATCCATTAACACTTAGATATGACCCTTCATCCAGGATCAGCGATGCGGAACCCGTTGCACTTTTTTCATTATAACCTAACTGTAAATTTCCCGTTCCAAAGGCATCATATCCTGAACTGTTTGTGTCTCCCACATAAAGTTTGTTGCCAGCCCTCACTTCCATGGTTGCCTTGTTGTCACCCGCACTAACCATAACGCCGGTTTTATTCCAGATAATCATGTGTCCTGGACCATTCTGGGCACTGATCAAATTATCAATCTGGCTTAGAAATTTTTGCCCCCAATCCTGTTCTTTTATAAGTTTTCTAACGATGGGATTAGTGATATCAACCCCATTCTTTTTTAATAGATCCCTAAGCGTGGCTCCAACAACAAGTTGCAATCCATCACCTATCAACAGGTCATTACCTTGACCCGGATCATTGATAACAATCCTGGAGGAATCAGGATCAAGTGCGTTTGCAAACAAATCCCAGCCTTGTCCAGCCGCCGCTGCAATCGTGCTCATCATGTCGGTAGGATCTGTCATGGAAAATGTCAAAGATGTAAAATTAAAGGCAAATGTATTATCATTAAACCCATTAGGATCAGGTTCATAACCCGATCCCCATTCAGGATGCGCCTGAGATGGATCATATTCAATAGAGTTGCTTGTAGCACCGGGAATTGGCTGAAGCATGGCAAACGTTGACGTATGATCAAAACTTGAGGAAGAAATTAAGGAAGAAGTTACTGAAGAATCGTCAGACTCGGGAACTGAATCTTCACCACTTCTCAATGTGGCTGCATCTTGTACACGTGTAGGCTGCATTAATTTCATCCTTAATTAAAGTCAATGGTATTTTTAAATATTGTTCAATTGATTAAATATGATTTAGTTAAATATATCTGGCATTATTCTCTTAAAATAACTTCCGCAAATTGAGGGATAGTCAAAGCTTTCCCCCCAATATTGACCAATTCAAAATATTCATTCCATTCACTTTCTTGAAAATGCCCAACTATATATGAAGTTAACTCATTAATTGGTACAGACCAGGTTACATAATATTCCGCATCCACTGCACGAGGAACTTTTCCTTCTATTTGACCAATAGCGATTAACTGGACCCGATTTTCACCTGCCAAGGTTGATAGACTTGAAATCATGCGTTGCAAAACTTGTTCTTTGATTGCCTTTGTAAGCTTTATCCATTTTTCCCTACCGGTAAAAACTTGGGTAAATACATAGGCCATAATATTTCCTTTTAATTCGCCATTTTTATATAAAATCAGTTTCCTAATCTTTATATAAAAAATTTTTTAAATAAGATAAAAAATATGTAATTGATTCAATAAATAAAATTTATCTTTAATAATATCAATAAAAATACAAAGAATAAATCATTAATTTAATACGATTTATTTATTATTGATATAATTTAACGAATATTTATAAAATCTATTCTTTGATTTAATAATCATTTATTCGAAATATAAAATATAATAATAATTAAGAGCGTAATTATTATAAATCATTACGATTTATTAATTACGCTCTTGATAACAATTGAAATAATAAAAAATAATTATTTGTAGAAATAAAATAATATTATTTAATTCTACAACCTCTATCGATCACATGATTATACCGATGCCAAACATGTGTTTCACCAAATAGACTGATCCCCATAAAACCCCGGATTTTTAATTGATCATGATCGTCTATCCAGATTTTGGCATCATAAATTTTTTCATTTCGGGGATCTATAATTTTTCCTACCCAATATTTACTTTTTTCCTTATGCATAAAATTACGCAACATTAAAAAATTACACTGGGAAGTTCCTTTAGAACTCACGGGAGCAACAGGTCCTTTATATTGCATCCCTACAAATTTGCCACAAAGACCCTCACCACATTTATATATCTGAAAAACACCGTCTTCTGCCTTGGTTGTCCATAATCCAATTTCTGGCATGGATCTAGTTTCATTCAGATTCTGCGCGTAATTTACATAAAAGGGACAACATAAGAACATTCCGCCTATTACAGCACCTAAAATCTTGGTTATAACTTTATTTTTATTTAACACTTGCTTAATCATCTCCATTTATTAATAAATAAATCAATATTTATTGATTTATTTCAATAATGCATCAAGCTTCCCGGTCTCTTCCATCCTTAACAAATCATCACATCCACCCACTGACTGACCATTTATAAAAATTTGCGGAACAGTAGTCTTACCCCCCGAACGTTTTATTGCCTCTTCTCGTTCTGCCGTACCTTTAGGAGCATTAATCTGATTGAATTTCACGCCTTTTGAATTTAAGAGCGTCAGAGCTTTTTGACAAAAAGGACATCCTGGTTGTGTATATATTTCAACTTTTGCCATAGTTTTTCTCCCAAAAACATTTAATTACAAATAATATATCTTATTTATGATAATCTATAATTTATAAACTATAAATGAATAATTTTATTTTCAGAAATAACTTACTTTTGCAATAACAACCACAAATATGCGTTTTACACCCGCTTCCAGTAATATTCTGCTACAGGCCATCAGGGTACTGCCCGTGGTCATAACATCATCCACCAATATAATTGTCTTACCCTGAAGAATTTTTGAATAGGCTGGATTAACCTGAAATGCATTTTCCAGTAAATCTTGTCGTTCCTGTTTATTCAAATGTCCCAAGGACTGTGTATCCCTAATTCTTTTCAAGGCCAATAATAAAAGGGGAATATTTGATCTTTTGGCCAATTTTTTTCCCAGCAGGGCCGATTGATTGTATTTTCTATGTCGCAAACGTTTCTTGTATAACGGAACAGGAATTATATATGCAGCATTATCAAAAAAGGGATTGGCAATATTCCAAATAGAACCTGCTAAAAAGTTCAAGCCATTCAACCGATCTGCATATTTTAAGGGTAAAATCAACTTTTTAATCCCTTCGTTATATACAAAAGCTGCCCGCCCCTTCTCCCATAAACATGGCTCTTGCTGACAACTCAAACAAAGATGATCCTCTCCCGCCTCTGAATCAGAAAGAAAAGGCGTTCCACATTGTTCACAACAGGGCTCCACAATAAATTCAAGCTGTTTGAAACAGTCAGAGCATAAATATCCAGATCGTTGAATATGAACACCGCATAAAATACAGCGTGGCGGAAATAAAAAATCAATTATATCAAGATAAGCTTTCGATAGCATTTTCTTAATATCATCATTCTCTAGTTCCCCATTACATGTAAAACCAGTTCTCGAATATGTGGCCTTTTTCTATGTTCAAACAAATAAACGGCCTGCCATGGCCCTAAACTTAATTTCCGCTCAATGACAGGAATAGACAAGGAGGTTTCGGTCAACATCGTTTTTAAATGGGCGGGCATATCGTCACTCCCCTCATCAGCATGCTGATAGGAGCGATTTTCTGGAACGAGATCATTAAAATAATTTAGAATATCACTTCTTACCGAAATATCCGTATTTTCCTGAACGGTTAAAGAAGCTGAAGTATGTTTACACCATATCGTTAACAGGCCAGTATTGATAGCTGATCGCAAAATCCAACTGGACAGGTCAGCCGTAATCATGGTTAATCCCTGACCTTGCGTTTTAACACTCAATTTACCAACCTGCTGTTTCATTCTTTATTTTAAAAACCCCACGATATATTCTGCTTCAGACACAATAGGATCAGCAATTGCTGATGCCTTCTCGGCACCCTGTTTCAAAATTGTCTGTAGATGTTGTTTATCTGCCAACAATTTCTTTGTTTCCTCTCTGATTGGTGCAATTTTTTGAATTAAAAGATCCGACAATGCGGATTTAAACGGACTAAATCCTTTTCCGCCAAAATCCTGGAGGACCTGTTCAATCGATTGCTTGGCTAAAACCGAATAAATTGACACTAAATTTAACGCCTCTAAACGATGTGACAACCCTTCCTGTTCAGACGGTAAGGGTTCAGAATCACTTTTTGCCCGTTTAATTTTATTCGTAATTGCATCATCCTCATCCAGTAATTCAATCCTCCCCTGTTCGGAAGGATCCGATTTGGACATTTTTTTACTACCATCCCTTAAATTCATTACACGGGCGCTTGTTTTTGGAATAAATCCCTCGACAACAGGAAAGAAACCAGTTTTGTAGTCATGATTGAATTTCTGGGCAATATCATTTGTTAATTCCAGATGTTGACGCTGATCCTCACCAACAGGTACACACGTTGCCCTATATGCCAAAATATCAGCGGCCATTAAATTAGGGTAAACATACAATCCTACAGAATTGGCCTCCCTGTTTTTGCCCGCCTTATCTTTAAACTGTGTCATCCGGTTCATCCAGCCAATTCGCGCAACACAATTGAAAATCCACGCTAAACGCGCATGAGCGGATACAGCTGATTGATTAAATAAGATATGCTTGTTGGGATCAATACCAGCAGCCAATAAAACAGCTGTCTGTTCCAAAGTCTGTTTTCGTAGGGATACGGGTTCCTGCCAAACCGTCAAGGCATGCATATCAACCAGGCAATAGATACATTCATTATCCTGTTGAATATCAACCCAGTACTGAATGGCCCCCAGATAATTTCCCAAATGCGGGATACCAGTTGGTTGAATTCCTGAAAATACGCGCTTACCTGACGGCTTGACACTCATAAATCACCTTGATCCTTTATTTATTAGTTATCCGGTTGGTTTTTGGTTACCCCAACAAGATGAATCTTAAAAATTAATGGGCTATTTGAAGGAATAATCCCCATAGATTTTTCTCCATACCCTAATTTAGGCGGAACATAAAGCTGCCAAACATCGCCAGGATGCATTTTAGGCAGGGCTTCCATCCAGCCAGGTATTAATCCCTCGACAGGCATTTGCATTAAACCACCACCATGCCGATCTGATGAATCAAATATGACACCGTCTGGCAAACGACCTTCATATTCCGCCAAAATTAGATCTCCTGGAGCAGGAGAGGCTTCCTTAGGGTTTCCAGACTGAATAATACGGTAAGCCAATCCACTGGGTAATGTTTTCACTCCCGGTTCAGCCTCAACCTTTTGCATAAACTGTTCGGGGGTTAATTGCTCCTTTTTACTACCGGCGCAAGCAACCAAGGGAATTGCCAAAACCGCAGGAACTATCCAAGAAAGCATCTTTTTCATTTTCAACTCCTGATAATTCAAATTTTACAAGGCACCGCCACGTCGACCTGCCTGTGCTCCCAAACGTAGTCGTAACGCATTTAATTTAATAAAGCCCTGTGCATCCATTTGATTATATGCACCTTCATCATCTTCAAATGTTACAACACGCATATCATAGAGACTATTCGGACTTTCACGTCCCATCAAGATAATATTACCTTTATACAGCTTCAATTTTACACGACCGGTAACAGAATGCTGACTTTCATCAATCAGGGCCTGCAGCATTCGGCGCTCTGGTGAGAACCAGAAACCATTATAAATTAATTCCGCATAACGAGGCATGATACTATCCTTTAAATGCCCGGCCTCACGATCAAGAGTGATCGATTCCATGTTTCTATGGGCAAATAATAAGATCGTTCCACCCGGTGTTTCATAAATTCCACGGGATTTCATGCCAACAAAACGATTTTCAACCAGATCAAGACGCCCGATACCATTGGCCTTACCCAACTCGTTCAAACGGGCCAGTATAGTTGCCGGGGACATTACAATTCCATTAATCGCTACAGGATCACCAGCTTTGAAATCAATACTGATTTCAGTCGCCTTATCTGGAGCATCTTCCGGTGAAATTGTTCGCTGAAAAACAGCTTCATCAGGAGGAAGGGAAGGATCTTCCAAAATTTTCCCTTCCGAAGATGAATGTAAAAGATTGGCATCAACCGAAAAGGGAGCTTCCCCACGTTTGTCATGAGTAACCGGAATCTGATTTTCTACAGCAAACTGCAATAAACGGGTACGAGAAGTGAGATCCCATTCACGCCAAGGGGAAATAACAGTGACATCGGGTTTTAATGCATAATAGGCCAGCTCAAATCGAACCTGGTCATTCCCTTTACCCGTTGCCCCATGCGCAACGGCATCAGCCCCCACCTGTTCGGCAATTTCAATTTGTCTTTTAGAAATAAGTGGACGCGCGATTGAGGTTCCCAATAGATATTGTCCTTCGTAAAGCGTGTTGGCACGAAACATTGGAAAGACATAATCCCTTACGAATTCTTCACGCAAATCCTCGACAAAAATTTCTTTTACACCAAACATTTCCGCTTTTTTACGGGCTGGACCCAATTCTTCCCCTTGTCCCAAATCAGCCGTAAAGGTTACAACCTCACATTCATATGTTTTTTGTAACCACCGTAAAATAACAGAAGTATCCAACCCTCCCGAATAGGCCAGAACAACTTTTTTTACATTCCTATGTGCCATACCGCTTACTTTTCATATCAAAATTCTACAATTACGATCGGTTATATCATCAATATAAAACTTTTTAAATCATCATTCTTTGCAAGAACCCTAAAATTAAAATTTTAAAAAAATATATTATGAATAAAAATATATATTTAATAACTATTTGATTTATATAGCTTAAATTATTACAACTATTGTTCAATAATAAATAGATCAATAAATTTAAAATTATGCAGAACTTTTTCTTATTCTAAAAAATTAACAACTGATTTTTTTCATATAATCTAAAAAATAAATTCCTAAATAAAAATTTTATATTATTCGTAAATTAAAACTGATTCTATTTATTCCGCAACACTTCTTCCAAAGACATTTTGAATTGACCAGGTTTTAAAGGTTGAGGTTGTGACGCGTCGGGAGACCAACCTGTTAAAATAGCAAAATTTATATCAACTTTAATAGGTTTAAAAGTTTCCAAACGTGCAGAAAATTCGGCAAATAAAGATTTTTTTGCAAAATAAGCCTGATGCATTTGCAAGGAATTTGTTTCCCCTGCCCAACGCAGATCGCGAAATAAAGCCAATGAAGAGCGATAAACAATTTCAATCGCCTCCTTATCAATGGTGGGTAAGGCAAAACCAGCCCGTTGCATCAAACTTGCACATGATCTTAAATCAGGTAATGGAGAAATATGCGGCAAAACAGCACCACAATATTCCATTTCAACTTCAGCCATTACGGTTCGTAATAAAGAAAGAGTCGGAAGTATAGGAATTGTCGCCAGGAAAAGACCATCAGGCTTCAATATTCTTCGAATTTGTAATAAAGTACCAGGCAAATCATTAACCCAATGCAAGTTAAAATTCGCAATAACCAGATCAAAGCATCCGGATTTAAAAGGCAAGAATTCTTCATCCATACAGATTTTTGAATTTACATTCATTGAAACCAGACCTGCCGACAAATCAGCCGATATCACCTTTATTTTTCTATTTTTTAAATAGGAAGAAACATACCCTCGCCCTCCAATTTCTAAGGCAAATTCAAAAGAACGATTTATATCGTCAAGTCGTTCCAGTAACCGATCCGTACATTGTTGAAAGATATCCTGTATTTCAAAATGATATAAAACAGATCTATCTCGATGCAATTTCAGAAGAGAACGGTTAAATAATAATGGAACATTCATGGCATATATCATTTGATAGATAACAAAAAGGATACAATCGCTAGACTGTATCCTTTTTATAAAAAAATAGAAACCAGTTAAAATTCTAATCTCAATTTATTCTTCTGGAAATTCCACACCAGAAGCCTTTAACTGGGCTTTTAAAGCATTTTTCAACCGCTCCAATCCCTCACCAGATGTACTCTCCGCTCGTGCCACTAAAGCAGCTTGAGTGTTGGAAGCCCTTAAAAGCCACCATCCATCTTCTGTATTCACCCTTACACCATCAATCGTCACGACATTGGCCTTCTCTTCCTTTAACCGTTCAGCCACTTCACGGACAACGGTGAATTTACGCTCATCGGAACAATCAAAACGAATTTCAGGAGTAGAAATTGCTTTGGGTAAAGACTCTGTTACTTCTGATAAAGGACCCTTTAACCGGGCGACAATATCAAGCGTTCTGACTGCAACGTATAATGCGTCGTCAAACCCGTACCATTTATCTGCAAAGAAAATATGACCAGACATTTCCCCACCGAGAACAGCCTTTGATTCAGCCATTTTGGCCTTGATCAAGGAATGTCCAGTACACCACATCAAAGGATTTCCACCCGCTTTTTGAATTTCATCAAAAAGAATTTTGCTTGCTTTAACATCGGCAACAATTGTTGCCCCTTGATTACTTGCAAGAATATCACGACTAAAAATAACCATAAGCTGATCACCCCAAAGGATATTACCTTTGTCATCAATCACGCCAATACGATCGGCATCACCATCAAACGCAATACCAATATCAGCCTTGCGATTGGCCACCTCTTTCTGAAGCTGAACAAGGTTTTTGGGAACAGTAGGGTCTGGACTATGAGCGGGAAAATCGCCGTCTATCGTTCCATTCAAAACAATATGTTCGCCAGGCAACTTCTGAACCAAACGGGTTAGAATATCACCAGCAGCCCCATTACTGTTATCCCAGACAACACGTAATTTCCGTTCAGTTCCCCCAAAATCTTCCAAAAGCCGATTAATATAATCTTCTGAAACATCAACCTTGCGAACCGTACCATTACCCTCTGGAACCACATCACCAGCCGCAACCTGTGCCCCTAAATCCTGAATCTGCTTACCAAAAAACGGTTTGCCACCCAGCATGAATTTCATCCCATTATATTCTTTGGGATTATGACTGGCCGTAACCATAACAGCACCATCAGCCTGCATAACTGTTGAAGCAAAATAGAGCATTGGGGTCGGACCACGACCGATACGGACAACTTCCAAACCGCTTTTCTTTAATCCATTTACCAGAGCGGCCTCTAAATCAGGCGAACTAACCCGACCATCATAACCAACAACAACTTTTTTTCCATTTTTCCTTGCGACCAAACTGCCAAAGGACCGTCCGATCGCATAGGCATCCTCGACAAAAAAAGTCTGTTCATAAATGCCGCGAATATCATATTCTCGCAGGATTGTCGAATTAATTACACGTTGATGTTCCATTATTTAACCTCTTCATGGGCATATTTCTGTATTATCTTACGCATGGCCGGAGCTAGATCGGGACGTTTCAAAGCAAAGGCAACCTGAGCTTCTAGAAATCCAGATTTGCTTCCACAATCATACCGAACCCCATTATATCTCAACCCATGAAAAGGCATTTGTCCAATCAATTTTTCCATAGAATCTGTCAATTGAACTTCATTTCCTGCACCTTTTTCCATTTTAGAAAGATATTTCATAATTTCAGGTGACAAAATATAACGTCCAATAATTGAAAGATTAGAGGGAGCCTGTTCGGGCTCCGGCTTTTCTACAACCCCGGAAATCGTGACCAGTTTTCCATCATCCTTTTCAATATCCACAATACCGTAACTGGATGTCTTTTCACGAGGAACCTCGGTAACAGCGACAACGTTTCCGCCATATTCATTATAAACTTCAACCATTTGCGCCAAACATCCTGGCGTCGCCATAATCAAATCATCCGGTAATAAAATGGCAAATGGATCATCGCCAACAAATGTACGAGCACACCATATTGCATGCCCCAACCCTAATGGGGACTGCTGACGCAAAGCGGTTAAAGAACCTGCCTCGATACTAGATGGATAGAGAGCCTCTAGAGACTCTTTTTTACCTCTTTGTCGCAGTGTATCCTCAAGTTCATAAGCAACATCAAAATAATCAATTAGAGAATCTTTTCCTCGACCTGTAATCAGACAAAACTGTTCAATTCCTGCCGCACGCGCCTCATCCAGTGCATATTGAATCAATGGACGATCAACAACAGGCAACATTTCTTTTGGCATGGATTTGGTTGCGGGCAAGAAACGGGTTCCTAAGCCAGCGACAGGTAATACAGCTTTTTTTAAAGGTTTAATCACAGAACTCTACCTTGAAATTTAATAATAAAAAACAAATATGTTAATGTCTAATTTAGAACAAAACAAATATTATTTCACAATTTGATAAGAATATGTAAAAATTATGATAAAGAGGCCACATTCAATAATTAAACGCGGAATTCCCTTTTAATTAAATACCTATATGTAAATCCTAATCAAATTATGTCTAATAATTTACGGGCAATAATGATACCATAATAAAACTAAATTTTAACAGAAAAATTTGTTTTTTCAAACTTCCCAGAAATGATTGCTATTACAAATACATCGAATTAAATTTATCTAATTGATAATTTTTAAATATAATGTGAATCAAAAAAAACCAAAGATGAATAAAATACACATCTTTGGAAGATATACTTAATTAAAAAACCATTACTATTTAAATAACTTAAATATACTTTCTTTTTACAGCTAATCTATCGTGAAAACAATATATGGAATAAAATCCTGGATATATTTTGCCAATTTTTTGATCATATGAAGAAAATCATATTTTATAAAAATTTATATTAGTTCATGATGTATAATTTTATTACACAATTTATCAGCTTCCACTTGATCAATTTATTTTATTTTATTTCATTTTATTAATATTAATGTATACTTTCCTAAATTTGTCATTATTATTCATAATGTTAAAAAAGGGTTTATAACAAGGTCACTTTATAAATGCCAGAATTAATCAAAAAAACGATTTTCCTAAGTCATATTACAGAAGAAAAAGAACTTACAAGTATATTTCAACAATTAATCGAAGACAGTTTTTTTGGACAAGTCCATGTTTTCACGTCCAGTTTCTCCATAAAACCGGGTCAAAGATGGTTTGATGAAATTGAAGAAAATTTAAAAAATAGTGCCATCATGATTGTATTTTGCAGTCCCAAAAGTATTCAACGTCCCTGGATCAGTTTTGAGTGTGGGGCAGGATGGCAAAAAAATATCAATGTTATTCCACTTTGTCACTCTGGATTAACCGTTGACACCTTACCGAGCCCATTAAATTTGCTTGAGGGCGGCAACATTTCAGATAAGAATAAGATAACAGATATATTTGAGATCATTAAAAATGAAATCGGCTTTAACCGTTTACCTATCATAGACTTCGATTCATTATTTAAAAAAATAAAAGAATTTGAAAATAAATATCTTCCAGCAAATAATAAAAATACGATAGATCTACCTCAACGAAGCCCGTTGTCTTCTATAATTTCAAAAATATTATTGGAAATCAAAAAAATAAATCCCGGTTTTTTTGAAAGACTCAAAACAATGTATAAAGATCCAAAAATGGGATTAACGCTTCCCCCGGTTCCTTTAATTTATTATAGCTACAAATCTTTAAAATGCCACTTGTACGAATTACGCAAACACGACAATAACTTTCATTTCAATTATAATGTACCATCTCATTCAAGCACATTTAACCCTTACGGAAATCTAATTTTAACTGTTTCCCCTGAAGTTAAACAATTAATTGTAGAATTATAATTTTTATATTTTATCCAAAATTTTAATGCGTGTTTTACAAGCAATCGCGAATATGCAATTTTTAATGAAAAAATAAAGAGTGAAAAAATGGATTTCTCACTCTTTTATACACAGTAAATTCAGTAATCTTGAACAAGATTACAATATTTTCCTAATATTGCAATCAAATTTATTGTTTTTTTCTTAATGATTGGCGAATGGCAATAGCTGTCAGATTCACGATACCTCGTGCCGTTGTATTTTCCGTAAGAACATGAAGCGGCTTTGTTGTGCCAAGCGTTATAGGACCAATCTGCAGTCCATTTCCAACCACACGACTCAAGGAAAATCCAATATTTGCCGCATCAAGACTGGGCATAATTAACAAATTGGCATTTCCTCTCAAGGGTGAATCATCAATTAATCTCGAACGCAAGGTTTCACTTAACGCAGCATCACCCTGCATTTCCCCGTCAATTTCCAATGAAGGATTCTTTTCACGTATTATGGCCAGGGCTTTTTTCATTTTTAATGCTGATTCAGATTTTCCCGTTCCAAAAGAAGAATAAGATAATAAAGCGGCTCTTGGTACCATACCAAACATAGATACCATTTCAGAAGCCAATAAAGTTAATTCAGCAATTTCCTCAGCCGTAGGGTCCAGATGTAAATAAGTATCCCCCATAAAAAGCGCTACATTTGACTGAATCATAGCAGAAATAGTATGGAATTCCTTTACTCCATCCTGTTTGGGGATAATATTTTTCAATGTCTTAAAATGACGATACCATTCACCAAATCCACCAACAAGTGCTGCATCAACATGACCCTCCCTTAAAAGCATCGCTGCTAGAATTGATTTTCTTCTATAGAGCTGTTCATACGCCAAAGACGGAGGAACACCCGTTCTTTCAACCAATCTCTGATAAGGTTTTTCCAGTGTTTGCAAAAATGCGTTATCCTTTTGGGGGTCATAAACTGTTAAATCCTTACCAATTTTTAAGCTTAACCCCAATTGAGTAATTTTTTCATGAATCCTTTTCTGATCTCCAATAACATAAGGTAAAACCATCTGTTCATTAACCATAGTTTGAATAGCACGTAAAACCCTATCATTTTCGCCTTCAGAAAAGACAACCTTTTGCAGTCCTTTATGTTGATGAACAGCTGCAAATACAGGTTGCATAACCTGACTGGTTCTGAACACAAATTGCATCAGATGCTCCAGATATCCATTAAAATCATCAATCGGACGTAAGGCAACCCCTGTTTGCATGGCCGCTTTTGCAACCGCTGGCGCAATTTCCAAAATTAATCGCGGATCAAAAGGTTTTGGCAAAATATATTCAGGACCAAAGGCAGGTGCCTGACCGCCATAAGCGGCCACGACAACCTCATTGGCTTCTTGTGTCGCCAGATTTGCTAATGCATAAGCGGCGGCTTTTTTCATCTCCTCGTTTATTTCGGTTGCCCCAACATCTAGGGCTCCGCGAAATATAAAAGGAAAACATAAAACATTATTAACCTGATTTGGATGATCAGAACGACCTGTTGCCATAATCGCATCTGATCGAATACTGCCAACCTCTTCTGGAGTGATTTCAGGTTCCGGATTTGCCAATGCCAGAATCAAAGGATTGGATGCCATTTTTGCCACCCATTCTTTTTTCAGAACTCCAGCCACAGAAACACCAAGAAAAATATCTGCACCCGCTATAACATCCTCCAAACGGCGAGCCTGCGTGTCTTTAGCATAACGTGCCATATTTTCTGGCATATTTGGATCGCGGCCTTGCCACACCACTCCATCAATATCCGTTAAAATGACATTTTCAGGTTTTAATCCCAGAGTTACCAATAAATTTACACATGCAATAGCTGCCGCCCCGGCCCCAGAAGTGACCAATTTAACGTCTTCAATTTTCTTATTCTGAATTCGCAAGGCATTAATGGTAGCCGCACTTACGACAATCGCCGTTCCATGTTGATCATCATGAAAAACCGGAATATTCATTCTGGATTTTAGATTCTGTTCAATAATAAAACATTCAGGCGCCTTGATATCCTCCAAATTAATTCCGCCAAAAGTTGGTTCAAGCGCCGCGACAACATTGCAGAAATGTTCCGGATCATTGGCATCAACTTCGATATCAAAAACATCAATACCAGCAAATTTCTGGAATAAAACCGCCTTGCCCTCCATAACGGGTTTTCCCGCCAAGGGCCCGATGTTTCCCAACCCCAAAACAGCCGTACCATTGGAAATAACCCCAACCAGGTTACTTTTGGCCGTGTATTTGCTAGCCAAACTAGGATCCCTTTTAATTTCCAAACATGGTGCCGCCACCCCTGGGGAATAGGCTAAGGACAAATCAGTTTGAGTCGCCATTCTTTTTGTTGGTGTTATTGTTAATTTCCCTGGTGTTGGATATTCATGATAATCCAACGCATCTTGCTTAAATTTATGATCCATAATTTCCTCTTCATTGCAATCATGACATTTTTACAAATAAATCTTTGTAAAATTGGTAAAATTATATATCAAAGGCAAATGAAAAGAAAATAGGTTCTATATTCAAGTCGCAACAAGAATGTGGTGCGACCGAGAAGACTCGAACTTCCACGGGGTATTTCCCCACAAGCACCTCAAGCTTGCGCGTCTACCATTCCGCCACGGTCGCACGGGATTGATTTTCATAATTCAATCCAATATGCTTTCTCTATAACCGATGAAAGAGTTTCTAGCAATGGCTATCACACCAATATTTTTGCAAAAAAGCAAAAAAGTTGTTCCCTATCCCACAGCAATTCAATGGATGAAAAATTACGTTCAAAAAATATTTGATGGGAAAGCGGCAGAATGCCTATGGTTTTTGGAACATCCTCCGCTTTACACTGCGGGAACATCGGCAAAAGAGAGCGATTTGTTCAATCCACAGAATTTTCCTGTTTTTCATACTAATCGGGGTGGACAATGGACTTACCATGGTCCAGGAATGCGAATCATCTATGTAATGATGGATTTACGTAAACCCCATCCCACTTTTCCCGATCATGATATTCGCGCATTCATTCACAAACTTGAAGACTGGATCATTCTCACCCTTCAACAATTCAATATCGCAGCAGAAAAAAAAGAAGGGCGTGTCGGATTATGGGTTACCGATCCTGTTACAAAAAAAGAGAAAAAAATTGCCGCAATTGGAATTAAGCTATCCCATTGGATCAGCTGGCATGGAATTGCGTTGAATATTAATCCCAAACTGGAAAATTATTCCGGAATAGTCCCCTGTGGATTGAAGGAATATGGAATTACGAGCATGCATGAACTAGGAATTAATACTTCATTTGATACGATAGACCAAGTCCTCTGTCAAGCCTGGCAGCAAGTGTTTGTCTATTCTTTAAAATTGCGGTCACCACCTTCTGACCTTATGGTTGATCAGGATAGTTAAAATAATTATTTTTAACACTTAAACCCATATGAACATTTGAAATATTCATGATCGTTTGCCGTTTACGCACATCTATAGCTTGCATCTGATCAAGGGTTAACTGACCATTTACATCTTGAAACCGTAGAGTTAACAAACCTTGGGATGGATTATCCCCGCTTGCCAATGAAATTTGCAAAGCCTGTGTTCCCTTTTGTATTGCCGTTACAAGAATGGGTGATGATAAATGAACAGGGCTATTTAACATTAATCCCAAAGGGTTTCTTGCCAATCCAATATGTGTAACAGAATGATCGTCAAAATTTTTTGCCACCATTTTTTTACCCTTTGCAACAACAATCATTGTGGAAGGGGTTTCATAATTTAAACGTAATTTTCCAGGTATATATACGATACGTCCTTCAGATTGATTACCATTTGACCAAATTTGCGTGAATTGTCCCTCAAATCCCCTTGGATCGTTCAGGGCACTTTCAACCCTTGAAATTGAAACGAGCTCGCAAGTAGGTCTTGCTTTCTGATTAGCCTGACATGCCATTAATATAAACGGAAAAAGCAATATTATTTTTTTGCATATCCCATTCATGATTTTATCTATTCTCATCGCCTTATCTCTTTATATCAAGATGATTAATTCTATATCATAATTATAAAATATCTTTAATATGCCCTTTGAATTATAACCGTTTTTTGGAATATAATTCATTTTTCCCCAATTCTTGTGATATTCTTCCAAGAACAATGTTCCTTACTTTTCTATTCTATTTCTTATGAAATCAAAATACTTATGATGTTTAAAAAGAAATGGGCAACAATGTTTGATCCCAACAATGCAAAAACAACACCGCACCGTTATTGTGACATGCCAGGATGCAGAGAACCAGCAGAATATCGGGCGCCAAAATCTCGTCACCAGTTACATGACTATTATTGGTTCTGTTTTAGCCATATTCGGGAATATAACAAAAACTGGGATTATTTCAGGGGAATGAATACTGCGCAAATAGAGGAACACATGCGTTCCGCCGCTGTATGGGATAAACCTTCATGGAAGCTTGGTAGATTAGGAAAAAAAAATCTTTTAAATGAGCAATCATTCCATGATCCGCTACGGCTTTTTCAAAAAACAAGAACAAAAACACATCATGATACCGGACAGAAACCCAATATCCCCCAAGAATTACAAAAAGCTTTGCAATTACTGGAAATTAGCTGGCCACTTTCGTTGGCCAGTTTAAAAAAAAGATATACCAAGCTTGCCCGTAAATATCATCCTGATACAAATGGTGGTGACGCGGATTTGGAAGAAAAATTTAAAAAGATTAATGCAGCTTATTCCCTACTCCGAACATATTTGACAAATATGATTGAAGCAAAATAAAAAATCATTTAGATCATTAAAATAACTCTTCTACACAGGATAATTTCTATGTCCAGATCAACTTCAAACCTAACTAATCCCGATAAAACCGATTTACCTGACATTTCTATGTTATCAAAACCAGATAAATTGTTTAACGTAAGAAAAACATTTGATATTGATCTTGATATGGAGGTCAAGGGATTTTCAAAAAAAACCTCACTGGTTCCCGATCTGGATCCAAACTATTTTTTTGATCTAGATACCACTCATGCCATTCTTGCAGGATTTCAATATAATCGACGGGTCATGATACAGGGATTTCATGGTACGGGAAAATCCTCCCATATCGAACAAATCGCTGCCCGCCTGAACTGGCCATGTATTCGCATCAATCTCGATAGCCATATTTCCCGTATTGACTTGATTGGAAAGGATGCCATCATCCTAAAGGACGGAAAACAAGTTACACAATTTCAAGAGGGTTTACTTCCATGGGCTTTAGAGCATCCATGTGCACTTATTTTTGATGAATATGATGCTGGCCGTCCTGATGTTATGTTTGTCATTCAACGTGTGCTTGAAACAGAAGGCAAACTGACCTTGCTGGATCAAAATCGAGTTATCCGCCCTGATCCATCCTTTCGTCTTTTTGCAACCGCAAACACCATTGGATTGGGAGATACGACCGGGCTGTATCATGGCACTCAACAAATCAATCAGGGTCAAATGGATCGCTGGAATATTGTTGCCGCACTGAATTATTTACCCCCTCCACAGGAAATTAAAATAATCATGGCAAAAATGAATGTACAGCCTCAGGACGCAGAAACAAAAAAACAGATTGAATCAATGGTAGCATTGGCCAATTTAACCCGAATTGGATTTGCCGAAGGGGAACTGTCTACTGTAATGTCTCCTCGCACTGTCATCAGCTGGGCTGAAAACTATACAATCTTTCATGATCTTGCATTGTCTTTCCGCCTAACCTTCCTAAATAAATGTGACCTGTCAGAACACGGAATTGTAGCAGAATATTACCAACGCTGTTTTAATGTTGACCTTTTAACAACCGATCCTAAAACGGTTTAAACAATATTGAATTATCCGATTTAACAAGAGGATTATAATGCCTAAAAATCAGAAGAACAGACAGACTGATTTACTCAATTTTCAAACCGCTTATAATCCTGAACGTTTCAAACAAGCCCTGATTGGTACCATACATACTTTAAGTGGTTATACGGCAACCAATATCAATTTCTGTTCAAGCACGGTCAACAATCGTCAATATCAATCCAAAAACAATAAGGAAAACGTCTATCTTCCACAACCACCAGAAATACAAGATGCAAAAATCCTGCAATTCATTAGGGGACAAGCTGATGCACTGGCCCTATATCTAAAATATCATGATAATGATCTTCCTTCACCACCAGACTTAACATCAGGGGACGCACAAAATAGTTTCAATGCCCTGGAACAAGTCCGTGTGGAGGCATTAGGAAGCAAGAAGATGGCAGGGGTTGCCGCCAATCTGCAGGCAGTTATGGAACATAACAGTCATATAGAAGGGCATGCAAGGATGAACAAGGCGGAACAATTATCTCCTGCAAAAGCCCTTTCTTTACTTGTTTATGAAACATTGACTGGAAAAACAGTACCAAAAGCATCTCGTAAAATTCTGCAATTATGGCGCAATCAATTAACACCCCAGGGTGAAAAAGCTCTCAAGGCCATGAAAGAGGCTTTGACTGACCAAGATCATTATGCACAAGCTACCAAACAATTGCTTCAAGCCTATCGTTTACTAGAAGGAGAAGAGGAAAAATCCGATAATGGCAAGGAAGAATCCTCTCAAGATACCGCGGATCAAAACAAAGATACCAATCCAGAATATCCTGAAGAAAAACCAGAACAGCAAGAAAGCGAACTTGAACAACAATTTTCACAAATTCCCCTGAATATGGAGGATCAAGAAAAACCAGATTCAGTCATGGGAAGTAATAAATCTGAAAAAGCTGGTGGCCCCTCACAACAACCTCCGGATACTTTAGCTGATGTTGAAGATACATCCTATCACATTTACACAAAATTATTTGATGAGGTAGTTACCGCTGAACAGATTTGCGACGTAAACGAGCTAGACTTCCTAAGAAACCAGCTTGATCAACAATTACAGGAAATACAAAATATCATATCCAAGCTGGCCAATCGTTTACAACGCAAATTGATGTCGCAACAAATCAGAAGCTGGAATTTTGATCAGGAGGAAGGACTTCTCGATGCCAGCAAATTAACAAGAATAATCACCAACCCAACCAATTCTCTGAGCTTTAAACAAGAAAAATCAACCGGTTTTAAGGACACGATTGTAACACTGTTAATCGATAATTCTGGATCCATGCGAGGACGCCCTATTTCCATTGCGGCAATGTGTGGAGATATTCTGGCCAGAACTCTTGAACGTTGTTCCGTTAAGGTAGAAATCCTCGGTTTTACAACCCAGACCTGGAAAGGTGGACGCAGTCGTGAAAAATGGCTGGCTGACAAACGTCCCCAGAATCCAGGACGGTTAAATGATTTACGCCATATTATTTATAAAGCTGCCGACCAGCCATGGCGACGAGCCAAACGTAATTTAGGCCTTATGCTCAAGGATGGCTTGTTAAAAGAGAATATTGATGGAGAGGCACTTTTTTGGGCGTGGCAAAGACTTAAAACCCGTGTAGAAAAACGTAAAATTTTAATGGTTATTTCTGATGGAGCACCAGTTGATGATAGCACTTTATCGACGAATGGATCAGAATATCTTGAAAATCATCTTAAACGCATGATTCGCAAAATCGAAAATCGTGCTGAAATCGAGCTTGTAGCCATTGGAATTGGGCATGATGTAACACGTTACTACAAACATGCCGTGACAATCACCAAGGCAGAAGAATTGGGGGGAACAATGATTCATGAACTCACCAAACTATTTGATGAAAAAGACAAAATTCAATCTAAATAATTTTCAACCCATTCATTAATACTCAAGAAAACCGGAGTATTAATGAATACGATCAGGATAACCCTTGCACAAACTGGGAAATTCTTTGACAGGCCTCTTCAAGAACAACATCATCAGCGGCATAAGCTATACGCAAGTAGGGACTTAATCCAAACGCTGATCCGGGAACAACCGCAACATAAGTCTCTTCCAATAATGCTTCAGCAAAATCCTGATCATTGGCAATCAATCTTCCCTGAGCTGTTTTTTTACCAATACAGCCGGCAATACCTGGATATATATAAAAAGCCCCCTGTGGAATATTACAGCTTATACCATCCATTGCTGAAAAGGCGGCCGTCATTTTTTTACGACGTCGATCATAAGCCAGTTTCATTGATTCAACTTCTTTTTGCGCATGTTGCAAAGCCGCTGTAGCAGCTGCCTGACTAACACTGCAGGCACCAGAGGTTGAATTGCTTTGAATTTTAAGCATCGCTCTAATCAAACGCTTTACCCCACCGGCATAGCCTATACGCCAACCTGGCATTGCAAAAGTTTTAGAAACCCCATTCGCCGTTAAAATGCGATCTTTTAATTCTGGTGCCAAAGCCGCCAATGAATGATGGCGTTGCCCGTCAAAAATCAGATGTTCGTAAATTTCATCAGCAAAAATCCATATCTGAGGATTAATCCTCAATACCTCAACCAATGCCAGCAAGTCTTCTTTTGTCCAAACAGCACCAGTTGGATTGCTGGGGGAATTCAAAATCAGCCATTTGGTCCTGGGCGTAATAGCGGCTTTTAATTGCCTTGCCTTTAAGACAAAATTATCTTTTTCAGGACAAACAACATGAACCGGATTCCCTCCCAGAAATCGTACCATAATCGGATAACTGGTCCAATAGGGTGCCGGAATAATGACCTCATCTTCCGGATCTAAAGTCGCCATCAAGGCATTGAACAAAATCTGTTTAACCCCATTTGCAACCATAATTTCGTCCAATGCATAATCGATACCATTTTCTTCCTTGAATTTTTTTTGTATGGCCTTTTTCAACGATAAAAAACCGTCTATAGGAGGATACTTCGTTTTTCCTTCCAAAGCCGCCTGATAACCTCCCTCAATAGCTATTTTGGGTGTTAAAAAATCAGGCTGTCCCAGGGCCAGGGAAATAACATTTTTTCCTTCTGCTTTCAGAACCCTTGCCCGCATTGACATCGCGATGGTTGCAGGAGCCTCAAACCCGCTCATTCTTGAGGCAAGAGCGGGTTCAATTGCAATTTCCTCATTATTCATAACCAATATCTAGCCCTAGCTCAAATTCATGCAGAAATGTTTAATCCGTAAGCAGGCTTCCTTAAGCAACTCTGTATTTGTCGCATAGGAAATACGGAAATATCCAGCCATCATAAAAGCTGCTCCATGAACTGTGGCTACACCCTCTTCTTCCAGTAAGGCCGTTACGAAATCCTGATCACTATTAATTTTTGTCCCCTTACTGGTTGTTTTACCCAAACAATTTTTCATTGAAACAAACAGGTAAAAGGCCCCCATGGGTTTTAAACAGGATAGACCCGGTGCGCCATTTAGGTTATCCAAAACCAGATTTCGCCTTTTTTGATAAGTAGCCACCATATCGGCAACTGAATCCTGTGAACCAGTCAAAGCCTCAACGGTTGCCGCCTGACTAATGGAACAGGGATTGGTTGTGGACTGTCCCTGCAACTTTATCATTGCCTTGATAAATTCTACAGGGGCGGCAGCATATCCAATACGCCATCCCGTCATCGAATAGGCTTTTGAAACACCGTTCATTGTAATTGTGCGTTCTTTAAGGCGTGGTTCAACCTGGACTACTGTTGGGGCAACCACCCCATCGTAAACCAGCTTGGAATAAATATCATCCGTCAAAACCCATACATTTGGATATTGCATCAGGACATCACATAAAGCCTGCAATTCTTCTTTACTGTATACAGCACCTGTGGGATTACAAGGGGAATTCAAAATCAGCCATTTCGTTTTAGACGTAATTGCTGCACTCAGTTGTTCGGGCTGCAACTTGAAACCTGCGTGCTCCTCCTTACAAGGAATGATAACTGGTGTTCCACCAGCCAATGTTACAATATCGGGATAAGAAACCCAACAAGGTGAAGGGATAATGACCTCATCTCCTGGATTAAGACTGGCCATCATCGCATTGAATATAACCTGTTTTCCACCACTGGAAACCATGATTTCTTCAGGTTGGTAGTCAATATTATAATCGGCTTTCAAACGTTGGGCAACTGCCTGGCGGACAGCTGGGGTCCCTCCAACATCTGTATATTTTGTCTGTCCGGACTGAATGGCTGCTATGCCTGCGTTCTTAATATTGATCGGCGTATCAAAGTCAGGTTCACCAGCCGAAAGGCTGATCACATCCTGACCCTTACTTTTCATGGCACGCGCCTTTGCACTAATCACCAGTGTCTGACTAGGCTGTATTTTTTTCAATCGAGCAGATAGAATATCCATTATTACCATTCCAGTTACGTAAACAATTCATTCATATAAAGCTTATCATTATATAAAATATTTATAAAAAACTTTATATAATATAGATCATGTTTTAATTAATTATAATAATTTTATTTTTTATAAGACCATTTAACTTTTAAACGATCATTGAATTTAATTTTTCTCTTTTGAAAAATCTATATCGAACGAACTCATTTAAATAAATTTATTAAAACAAGAAAGATTTTAAAACCAATGGAAATGGCTATTCTTAAATATCATGTTCTAGATTTCATAAAAAAAAATCAAGCAAAACCGATTCCAGCAAAAATATATCCCGGATTGAAAAATATAACGCAAATTACTGAAAATTTTAAAAATAACCTGGCTAACCAAACAATATTAAAAGAACTCTGCCAATATTGCCTTACTTTTAAAAATTATATGTTGGCTGAAGCGTTAATAAATTTTCTTATAGAGATAGATTCAAACAATAAGGACTACTATTTTTTTGAGGCAACTATCCTTTTCTTGAAAAAAGATATAAACGCTTCTTTAGAAAAACTGGAAAAATATCTCAATTTCATTTGTTCTTCTGACCTCCTAACAAGGGATATCATGTCCGAATTGGAAAAAGGTGAAATTACCAATTATTATATGTTTTTTTTACCCAATATCTTACAAAGATATAAATTGCCAATTCCAACCTCCGAATTTAACCTTTATCTTTTTCCTTATTCAATGCACGACGCAAATCAAACAATTCAACAGCGTTATGCAATTTATCTGGGCTATTATTGTGACAGACTTCAAGAACATTTTAGAGATCTGTTAAAAGGGTTACTGGACGAGGAATATGAATTAAATGGAGATACAACCTGGTATCATCTAAATGCAGGAAAATTGCAGTGGCTTCTCCATAATAGACCCTTGGCAGATTATCACTTTCAAAAATCCAAAGAACTGGCTCCTGAAACTTCCGTTTATTTTGACAATGAAGATAGTGGTGTATATAGTTGGTTAACAGAAAAAAGATACCAAAATTTTGAACAGGCTGATAAACATGATGATCCATTTCATCTGGAAAAATGGCAATGGTCATATGCTGATCTAAAAGGTCAACAGGCCGATTTACTATTCATTCTGGGTTGTGATTCCCGGTATTTAAAATATTTACCCAAATTTCTCTTTACTCTTGTAAAAGCACATAAAAGGATAGATTTTCAAAGTAAAATCGTTCTTGCTCTTGCATTGGAAAATCCATCATCTCAACAAAAAGAATTTCTAAAGGAGATCTCTGAATTTATTCATAACACCATTCCTAATATGCATATTACCTATGGTTATGGTTCCTCACTTTATCGGGATGCAGCCTATTTTACCTGTTTACGTTTTCTTTTTGCGGAAAAACTTTATCAACGTTATCCTACAAAAACCTTTATTCTTGATATTGATCTCACCGTTACAGAGGATTTTTTCAGTAAAAAATTCCCTTTATTTGGTAATTATGATTTTGGTTTGAGACTTTTTGCTTTTGATAAAAATGGTGATCAGCTCGTGGGGGCACCTTGGTGTTTGGGAGCCGGAATTACATATCTAAACCATTCAGAAATCACCCCTAAAATTCTTCATTTTATCGGACATTATATAAAATGGGCTTATGATCCTCATAATTTTACCAATTGGTGTATTGATCAATGTGCTTTGTCACAAGCTGTCGAGCAATTTATACGCCCTTCCTGGAAAAATTTGGTAATAAGAGATATTGATCAAGAGAATTTATTTGATCTATCCAATTATTTTAAATCAAAAAACGATTTTTATTATCAATCCCCCTACATCAGTGAAAATAATTTTAAGGAACAAATTCAATTATTATTGCATTAATTATATAAATCTTCAAAATAATGCATGAGTGCTGTTTGTAAATCCGGGAGAATAAAATGACACTAGAATTTTCATTATCTCAAAATCAGACCAAATCTTTTACACTAACCAGCGCAGCCCATAACATTGAATTAGGTAATTGGGAGATTAACAATCACCAGCTTGGCATTGAGGATGTTTTATTTTCTATTCAGCAAATTTGTCTGCATGGAGGAAAACAGGAAGGTTCCAGACTGATTATAATTAAATGTCCTGATGGATTGACCATCACCCTGAGCCCAACACGAGGAATGAATGTGATTGAAGCAACAGCTCCTGGCATTCGCCTAGGTTGGGATTCACCTGTAAATGAGATAGTCAACCCCACTTTCATAAATCTTCAAAGTCGCAATGGCACCGGATGGTTGGAAGGTTTTAACGAAATGATGGTACGTTGCGGTTATGAATGGTCTGGGCATCCTTTTACTGATACCAATGGTGAGCTTTATAGCCTTCATGGAAAAGCAGCAAATACACCAGCATCTGAAGTTATTGTTGAGATCGATACTCTATTCCCATACGAAATCAAGATAAAAGGCTTAATTAAAGAAAGCACTTTCAAAAAAACCGATTTACGTGTTCTAACAGAGCTATCCTATATTCCTGGCTCCCACAGTTTTACCCTTCATGATCGCTTAACCAATCATGCCGATTACTCGCATCCCTATCAAATTATTTACCATAGCAATTTCGGTAAACCTCTATTGGAAAAAGATACAAAATTTATCGCCCCTGTCAAAGAAATAAGTCCTTTTAACAACTATGCTCAAAATGGGCTAGATAATTGGCAAACTTATCGTGAACCTACCAAAGATTTTGATGAAATGGTATTTAATATCATTCCCTATACCAAAAAAGATGGAAGCACCATGGCCGCGTTGCATAATAAAAGCGAAAATAAAGGAGTTTCCATAGAATTCAATACTAAGCAACTTCCCTTTCTAACTTTATGGAAGAACACAGATACCGAAAAACAGGGATACGTCACAGGCATAGAACCAGGAACCAATTTTGCCTATCCTATGACAATTGAACGTGAACAAGGTAGACTTAAAAAACTTCATGCCGGAAAAACAGTTGAGTTTAAATTGAGATATAACGCCTTACTTGATCGGCAAGCTGTTGAAATTATGAAAAAGGAAATTACCAATATTCAGGGCAATCAAGAAACCCAAATCAACCAAAAACCACTCGCACAAGAATAACAGAATTAAAATAAGGGATTAATTGACATATCCCTTGTTCAATCAATCCTTATCCAATATTTGATATATGGATTAAAAAGTTCCTGGATTATAGTTTTTGGTAATACTATCGCAATAAGATCCTGTTTTAACATACAAAATAACGCCATATAAAGTCGATTGAATATAACAGCCAGAAAAAATATCTTTAGCATCTTTTGGAAAATCTGGAGAGGCCCTGCCAATAACATTTTTATGCATGTAATACTCCCCATTTAATAAGCCGTTTACATACCAAGGGTTTGACAACCCAACAAAATCAAAAATTTTCCTTGTTAATGGATGTGTTTTCATAATGGTTTGTTGAGAAGAAAACCTCAAATCATCGCGAATAAATGTAATCCCCTCCACTTTCTTATTACCAAAATGATAAATAGATTGTAAAATTTCCTGAACTATTAATGCATTCTTCTGATGATCTATTCTTTTCAGGTTACATAATGCTGATGACAAAAGCAAAGATGTCCATAAATAACAAATTGGAACCAAAAGCATTATTTTTGAATGACAACCAGCCTTTTGAACATACAGAAATATAAAAATGAAAAAGGCTGATATACCCATCATTTCACGTGTATTACCACTGGGTATATTTAATATAATATTTGAACTCGTTATGGCAACCAGCAATAAAGGAAAACACAGGCATAAAACACATATTCTTTTATAATTTTTCTTTAAAAAATCTGTTATCACTGTATATAAAAAAAATACAGATAAAATAGTCAAAGATACTATTATATAGTTTTCCTGAATATACAATAAAAACAGTAATAGATATATTTTGATATTCTCAATAAGATGAATGAATATATGTTCATTTAAAACAATAATCTTTCCTAATGGACCATAATCGTTGGTAATCAAAAAATTTACAACGCATATTTTATAAATGAAAAATGTAGTTAATATATTGCATAATCTTAGAAATAGTTCCCTGAACAATCCGGAAAATGCTACCTGATCACTATCATTCAATAGTTTTACAGCCAATAGTCCAATAACTAATGTCAAAGCACATTGATAAAAACAATATAAAGAAAATATTAGGCATGAACGAATTATATAATCAATACACACATTTTGATTATTTTCTTTAAATACAAATAGGCATGCCAATGCAACACTGCATGTCATGATTATACAATCATATTTATACGATAAATTTTGTAAAAAAAATGGATTGCATAAAAGAAAAATAAATATAGTTAATTTTAATAAATAATTCTCTGATCGAATTATTTTATCTGTTGTATAAAGAAAAATTAAATTCAAAGCTAAGAAAGCAATAATAAATGAAAAAGGATAAGGGTCAGGAACTATTGCACTTCCGTTTAATAAACGAATCAACCAAACAGAAAACGGTCTTACATTAAGGAACCATACAAAAAGGTCACCATTAGATGCCCGATACATATCATCAACAAAATCATAAGGAGACAATAAAAAAGGAATAGAATAAATAAAAGTAATAATAGACGTTAATAAAACATAATGTTTTTTATGAATGGTTATAGACATCAGTTTAATATTATTTTTTAAATTACATATGTTGAAATTATTTTAATGTTAAAATATTAATCTTGATCTGAAAACAAGCCAATCTAATTTAATTATTTTGTATAAGAATTTTATATTTATTAAGTTATGATATTTATTTGTTTTTTTACGGTATATGAGAGGTGGACATGCGA
>NZ_JACFPQ010000006.1:0-49852 GCF_016101925.1 Commensalibacter sp. M0268
CGCCAATAACAAAAATAACAGGTTATCAAGACCTTACACCTTAAATAACCATAACCCAGCCCAATATATCCAAATCTCCGATTCCATCACTCTCAATTTTGTTAAATTATTTTTTTTAAAATTTTATTAATATTCATAAGGTTATAAGAAACTACACTTACAGAATCAAATAAATGCCAAGCCTTTTATAAAGTAACCATGTTTTTTTAAATATATATGCCTTTAATAATTATTATTTTGTTTACAAAATGTTATAAATACGTAAATATTACTTATAAAGAATTATAAATATTAAATAAACTGCAACGATATTGCAGAAATTGTTTCGAAACATTTTAGAAAGAATTAATATATAATGGCAGACAATAATAAATCCTCAAAAATAGAGGAAGAAATTATACAAGATAGAAATTATCATATTACTCGTAGAATGGTAACCATTCATAACCAGAATACCACCTTCGTCAATGCGACAATTCATGCTTATTATGACCAGGCAAGCGGCAAAACAATGTACAAAGTCACCGGTGCTGATACTTGTTTTGGCGCACCTGATGGTATTTATGAAGGACCCATCAATATATCTGGAGGTAAATTAATTGTAGAGAATGGTGCGGTTGCCACTGATTTGATAGTAATTACCAGTGATGGACAATGGCCAACCGTTGACATTCAAAATGGTGGAATACTTCAAAATTCAAATGTTTATAACGCCTGGTTAAATATTGAAGATGGTGGTTTATCTCAAAACAACACGTATACATCAATAAATATGGCAGACATATGCAAGGGTATCCAAGGCATTTCAAAAAATGATACTTTTGGTGGATATAATAACGGGCAGATTTATGATTCACATCTTATCTCTGCGAATGGTGCCTATCATTTTACACCTGACAATGGCATTGTCAGTGGCTTCAATTTACTGAATAATGCCAAAATAATAAATCCTATTATCAAAGGTGAACCAACGGTTGGTAATTTCACATTAAATGGCGGTACAGAATTTGGTAACATAGATGTAAAAAATAATTATATAAATAATATAAACCAAACGTTGGTAAGATCGAATGAAAATCCTGTTTTTATCGGTGGAGACTGGGTTGCAAGCCTGGATCCGGATACTGGTAGAACAGTTTATACAAATAATATCACGAAAATTATCGTTGAAGGCCCTATCAATCTTGTGGACATTAATTCCTTGACCATCAATAAAGGAGCTGTTGTTGAACATCTCAGGGTAACAATAAATACAAGATCAGCTGATTCCACTATTAATAATTATGGGACTCTTAAGGATTCCATATTATCAAACAGCACCATTAATAATCACGTTGGCGCAGTAACAGAAAATAACACCTTTTATTCCATTAATTACAATGGCGCAAAAGGCTCTGTTACGAAGCATGATTTTTTCTATCAATCTGCCACCGCTCCTTTTTGCGCATCAGATTCGAGCGGTCAGAACCGAGTTGTCGATTTAACCCAAGGGGGTGTTTTTGATGGATCTTATGTTGGTGTTGACAAGGGTGCCGGAACATACCAGGTGTTGGTAAACGGTGGTATAATCAACAACCAGGACAATTCCGATCCTTGTTTCTTGGAAGGCACGATGATAGCCAGCCCCAAGGGTTTAATAGCCGTTGAACATATTAAAGAGGGGGACCAGATAATCACCTATCTTGACGGTAAAGAAAAACCGTCTCCTGTTATTTGGGTAGGTCATCGTACAATCAAAGTCAAAACAACCCTTCATGACGAGAATGCCGGATATCCTGTACGTATTATCAAAAATGCGATCACTGATGGTGTTCCTTTTAAGGATATGTTGATTACAGCCGAACATTGCATGTTCTTTAAGAATCATTTCATTCCGGTCCGCATGCTGGTTAATGGATCCACCATCTTTTATGATCATTCAGTTAAAGAATATACCTATTATCACATTGAAACTGAAAAACACGCGATCATCAAAGCTGATGGCGCTCTGACTGAAAGCTATCTAGATACAGGACATCGCTCCGTATTCAATCACGACCAAAAAGTGATCAGCATTATCAATCGGGGAAAAAGCTGGAATATTGATTCAGCAGCTCCCTTGGGAACAACAAAGGAATTGGTTGAGCCTATTTTCAGTCACTTAATGGATAGGGCTAAAGATTTAGGTTATAAAATTGAACTGCCTGAAAAAAGCATCACCAATGACAGTGCATTGCGCCTGGTAACCAATACTGGAACAACTTTGACCAAACTATATCAAAAAGAAGGATATGTTGCTTTTAAGATTCCACCAGACACCGTATATGTACGTTTAGTTTCTCGTGCGAGCTGCCCAAACCGGGTTATCGGTCCTTACATTGATGACCGTCGCATACTCGGTGTTTTAATTGGAAATGTGACGCTTTTGCGTAAAAACCAAGCATTCTCCCTAACAGAGCACCTCTCCTCTCATACCTTGGATGGCTGGCATACACGGGAAAATGCCAATGCTCGCTGGACTAATGGTAATGCTGTAATAAATATTGACAATAGCAAAGCTGACAAACCGGGCATATTGATAATCCAAGTACTATCCCATGATTATTATATTAATGAAAAATCAGAGTATCAACAACAATTACATATAGCCTGATTTATTTAGAATTTAAGATTTGGACAATAATCAGTCCAGATCTTAATCGATATTAAATATACCCCTTGAACCATCTGACAAAATATTCGACACCGTTTTTTAAGTTTGTTTTGGGTAACCAGCCCGTTTTTTGTTTGATTTTGCTGATATCTGAAAGTGTCGCCTCAATATCCGTATTAGGGCGAGTTACATAATTGATCAATGCTTTCTTACCGAGAAAATTTTCCAAATATACAATAAGTTTTTCAACCCGTTCCTGACAATTATTCCCGATATTATATACGTCATAATCCTCCAAGGTAGAACAATCAAATAAACTTGTTAATGCACCCACTACATCATCAATGTAGGTAAAATCACGTGAAAGATTATCCCCTGTATATAATGTGATTGGCTGTTGATGTTCAATTGCCCTTGCAAATATATAGTATGCCATATCAGGTCTACCCCATGGACCATATACTGTAAAAAACCGTAATCCCGTTTGTTTCAGGCCATAAACATGACTGTAACTATAGGACAATAATTCGGCAGACCTTTTGGAAGCCGCGTAAACCGAACCCGGTTTATCGACGCGATCTTTTTCACTAAAAGGAATCTTTTTATTCAACCCATAGACGGAAGAAGATGAAGCGTAAAAAATGCGCTCCAGTTTTTCCAATCTACGTGCTTCCTCTAATATAACCAACTGTCCTGTAACATTGGTCTGGATATAGGCAAAAGGATTTTTCAGGGAATATCTTACCCCCGCTTGTGCGGCTAAATGAACTATATAATTAATATTTCTATATTTATTGAATAATGAGGTTACCGCCTCTTGATCAGAAATATCAACTTGATGAAAAATAAAATTTTTATATTCTTTTAATCTGTCACATCGAGCATTTTTTAAATCGATGGAATAGTAATCATTAAGATTATCCAAACCAATAACCGTTTCACCACGTTCTAACAATTTTTTTGAAATATGAAAACCGATAAATCCTGCCGCACCCGTAATCAAAAAAATCACTTTTGAGCTCTTGTCACTTAAAATTATAAAAAACGGATTATAATCAGAATTATCCCAGATCTTCAAGTCTGAAGCCCTGCTTAATTATTTTCTAAAAACTTAACTTTACCATAAATAAATATTAATTAATTATTAAATAAAATCGACAACTCATAATTAAAAATAAACTATTATTGTATCATTACTTAAAATATTTTATAATTCTTACAAATAATTATTTTAGGAGATAGTCTAATGACCAAAATAAAATACCCGCTACATCCTACTCGTAATAATTTGCATTCCAATACTAAAACCGTTGTTATCCAACTATTAAATGCCCGTCTTGCGGATGGTCTTGATATCGCACTTATTACCAAACAGGCCCACTGGAATATGAAAGGACACAATTTTATAGGCGTTCATAAAATGATGGATGATTTCCGCAGTGAACAAAACGAGCTGAATGATAAAATGGCTGAAAGAATTGCCGCCATCGGTGGAACAGCCTTGGGAACAACTCAGGAAATCGCCAAGAATTCAAGCATTGCTGAATATCCAACAGATATCATCAGTGTCGATGACCATCTGACCGCACTTTCTGAACGATTTGCAATCTATGCCAATGCCCTTCGCAAAGCTATTGATGAAGCTGATGAGGCTGGTGATGCGGATACTTCTGACTTGTTTACCGAGGTGTCCCGTGCAATGGATCAACAGCTATGGTTCCTGGAGGCACATAAACCCTATCCATCCAAGTTACACGCCAAGTAGCTTTTGTCTGAAATTTTGTTTTACATAATTTGTTTTATAATCTGCTGGTATTTCTTCCAGCAGATTTTTTTATTTTCTAAACTGTTATTATTGATTTTGTACAGATTTTTTTTCATTTGATATGGAATTATCAAAAATTGCACTATCAACCACATCCCCTACCTTGATCCCCAATTTTTCTGTTATCCCACCTTTCAACTCCAAGGTGGCGATGACCGGACCCTGGCTACTGACAGGAGCCAAACTATATGGCACCGTATTTTCAGCAATTGCTTGAATATGATGATCCGCACCAATAAAAACCATATCCAGGGAAACAAGTGTATTTTTCATCCACATCATGCTACGTTGCGGGGCTGGCCACATAAACAACATTCCGCCATTTTCAAGAATTGAAGTTCTAAACATCTCCCCTACCTCTTGCTCTTTAGGGGTTTTCGCAACTTCTATTATAAAACTATGCTTTCTTCCATCTTTAGAGGAAATTGTCAGAGGTTCTTTTGCCAATTCAGCCTGCGCTTTATTTATTACATGATCGGGATTTTCTGCAACAACCTCCCGGCTCATTCCTGTAAATAATCCTACAATTCCTACTAATACTAAACTATAGCGGAAAAAAATTTTTTTCATTTTAGACATCCTGAATTTTTAAGTTAATAATGGATTAGTCTTTTTTTCAACACCAATGGTGCTACCCATTCCATGCCCGGGTATAAAGTAAATATCATCTCCCAATGTTAATAAACGCTCTTTGATGCTTTTGATCAGCAAAGCTCCATTACCATATTCCCAATCAGAACGTCCTATCGTGCCCTTGAAAAGAGTATCTCCGGTAATTAACAAACGTGCAGAAGGTTCAAAATAAACTATATGACCTGGCGTATGACCAGGAATATGAATAACTTCAAAATTTATTCCATCAAATGTCAAACGCTCTTTATCCTTTAAAAAACGCGATGGTTTAACATCTCGAATCTCTGAAGTGGGAAAACCAAAATGGTTACAGTTTTCAACAACTTTACTTAACAAGAACAAATCCTCTTTTGATGGACCAAGAAGAGGAACCGCCCTATTATATATTTGCCCAAGTTTTTCCTGTAACAACATAGCCCCACCAACATGATCAAAATGACCATGCGTTAACAAAATAGCCTGTATATCTATATGATTGGTTTGAATTGCAGAAAGAATCGTATCAACATATGCACCCGGATCTATTGCAACTCCAATATTATTATCCTTGTTCCAGACTAATGTACAATTTTGATAGATGGGTGTAACCGGAATAATTTCTATTTTCAAACTGGACATTTCTAAAAACAAAGCGTGTTCACCCTCAATATTTATAGCTTGTTACTTCAACAATATTCATTCTTTATACAAATATAAATAAATATTCAAATAATAACCTTAACCATACGATCGTTGCTATTTTGCACCATAACAAAACACATTTGGAGAAATTTTTCTAAAAAAATAAAAAACTCCCAAATTAATATTGCCCTTGATATACAGATCAGTATAAGTAAATTTTGTTCGTCGTAAAATCCAAGCCCTAACCTACCAGGATTCCAATGGAAAAGATTCAACCAGTTATTCCCAGAAGAATTAAAATTCTACTTTTTTCCCTTGTATCTTTTTACACTGTGTCAACAAATGTCGAGGCACGCTCCCCTGTTCATCATACACATAAAAGAATCCATAAAAAAGCAAATGTTCACAAGGTTTCTGCCACTCATCATACAAGAAATTCACATTTCAGAACCCGAACCTATAAATTCAAACACAAATCTTATGGTCATGTCATCCAGTGTGTCGCTTTTGCCCGATCCGCTTCTGACATTCAGCTGAAGGGAAATGCAAGGGACTGGTGGAATAATGCGGAAGGTGTCTATAAACGTGGAAACACTCCGGAAGCAAATAGTGTTTTGAGTTTTCGTCCAACCAGAAGAATGCCCCTGGGACATGTTGCCGTCGTAAAACAAGTGGTTGATTCGCGAACAATCATAATCGACCAATCTCATTGGGCGCAAAGAGGCATCAGTCATAATACACCTGTCATAGACGTATCCGCAAACAATGACTGGTCAGCCGTTCGTGTGGCTTTAAATGGCAATAAAAATGCCTTTGGAAGTATCTATCCTACTCATGGATTTATATATCCATCCACTCAGGAAACAACCCACCCTATTATTCGTGAAAATACAAAAGGAAATATACGGACGTGGACAGCTGATGCCGCTACAGCAAAAACAACAACTGAAGTTGCATTGGCGCCAAACATTTCTGACAGTGATCTCTTTGGATCTGATGCCCCTAACCGCTCTTTAAAATAGTCTACGGACGACCCTGTCGGTGATAGGGGTGTCTCGACAAGATCATTTGAGCCCTGTAGATTTGTTCAGTTAACAAGATTCTGGCGATCATATGAGGCCAGGTTAACTTTCCCAATGAAATAACAGAATGAGAGGTCTTGATTGCAGAAGCGTGCAATCCCTCTGCCCCACCAATTAAAAATGAAATTGATTTAGATAATTCCAAGCACTTTTGCATATGCATTGCAAAATCAAAACTGTTATAACTTTTTCCACCCTCATCCAAACTAATGATCAAGGATTTTTCTGGAACTGCCTTCAAAAGATTTTGAGCGTCCTTTATCTTGGTCTCAATAGGCTGACCTTTGCTTTCATTAATTTCGATTAGTTCCAAACTGGGACGAATACGTTTGGCATAACGATTGAATAAATCCAGTTCTGCCCTATCCCGCATTTTGCCAATGGCAATAATTGAAAACATAGAAAAATTAGACTTGATCAGGTTCAGAAAATTCAGGAATTTCAACCCCCCAAATACGTTCAATATTATAATATTCTCTTGCCTCTGCTCGAAACAAATGAACTATAATATCTCCTGTATCTAATAAAACCCAATCACTGCTTTTTTCTATTGCGATCTTTCTGATTCCCTGTTCATACAAAATCTTGTCAAGATGTTCAGCCATTGCCATGATCTGGCGATCCACCATACCTGTTGCAATAACCATACGATCTGCAAATGAAGCTTTTCCCACCAAATCAATGACAACAATATTCTCCGCCTTATCTCCTTCCAAAGATTCAATAATCAAATTGACGCATTTCTGCAATTTTTCGATATCTACAATCGTTTTGTCATTGATATCATGTTGTTGTCTGTTTTGTTGTAATATTTCCGATAAATTATTTTGATTCATTAATAACCCTATTTCTATTGTTTAATATTTACATGTAACCGTTATAAACCTGATCTTCCTTGAGCCCTTAAAGCTGTGGCTGAAATTTTGTTTTCTGGAGATGGAACAAATACCCAAGCTGGCGGCTTATAACTTGCCAAAACCGAAGCTTTCTGTGAGGACAACCGATATGAGCGGGCCCATTGTGCAGCCTTTCCGTTTAAAGCCTTATAAATATAAGGAGGGCGTGGAAAAATTGCTATAGGCACGAGCCGTAAAATCTTTTGCCATCTTGACCAGAATGCCATTTGTGACAATCCATCAGCACCCATCAGCCAAACAAATTTACAATTTGGGAAGCGCTGATATAATTTTTTCAACGTATCGTAACTATACCGTGTATGTAACCGGCTTTCTATATCTGTCGCAATGATATGCCGACCATCAACGCATTTTTGTACCCCTTGAAAACGTTCCGAAAAAGAAGCCATTTCTTTTCCGGTTTTCAAAGGATTTCCCGGAGATACCATCAACCATACCTGATCCAATTGTAAAATGGTAAAAGCCCGACGAGCAAGTTGTAAATGACCACTATGAACAGGATTAAAGGATCCGCCTAATAATCCAACCTTTATATTTCTCTGATCACCCCATGTCGGTATTGATATCATACAGGTCTCACCTGTCCATTTCCAATAACTTCATAACGATAACTTGTTAATTGTTCAACTCCAACAGGTCCTCGTGCATGTAAACGACCTGTAGCAATGCCAATTTCGGCTCCAAACCCAAATTCACCTCCATCACAAAATTGCGTGGAGGCATTCCACATAACAACAGCACTCTCAACATGATCCATAAAATAACGGGCAACCTCTTTATCCTCGGTTAAAATAGCCTCGGTATGTCCACTACCATATTTTAATATATGCTGAATTGCCTGATAAATATTTTTAACTACCTTAACTGATAACACCGAATCCAGCCATTCTGTGGCAAAATCATTTTCCTTTGCCACAGCGATACGGGAATCAATTTTCACTGCCATAGTGTCTCCGACCAGACGGCATCCCAACTCAATTAAATCATCGGCTAATTTGGGTAAATATTGTCTGGCTACCGCTTGATCAATCAATAAAGTTTCAGTGGCACCACAAATCCCTGTTCGACGCATTTTTGCATTTATTAAAACAGCACGTGATTTCTCGAAATCCGCTAATCCATGTATATAGGTGTGACATAATCCAGCTGCATGAGCCAAAACAGGTATACGGGCTTCTTTCTGAATGAATTCAACAAGGGATCGTCCCCCACGAGGGATTAAAACATCAATTAATCCAACGGCCTGCAACATGTCTTTCACATGTTGACGATTATTATCCGGTGCCATGGCTATTATATCAGGATCAAGGCCGGCCTCCTGAACACCCTTTTGCATGGCCTGATGGATTAGAATTGCCGTTTGATAGCATTCGGAACCACCTCGTAATATAACACCATTACCTGATTTGATACAAATACCTGCCGCATCTGCACCAACATTCGGACGACTTTCATAAATCATGCCAATAACACCCAGAGGAACGGTAACTCGTCTAATTTCCAGTCCATTTGGTCTTGTCCAGCAAGCCTGCTCTTTTCCTAAAGGATCAGGTAACGTCGCAATCGCCTCCAAGCCATGCGCCATTGCCTCCAACCGGTTTTCATTCAATGTCATACGATCCTTAAAGGCTTCACCAACTTCTGTTTTCTCCACTTCCTCGGAATTAACAGACAGGATGGCATTCATTGAAGCACGCAGCGCTTCTGCTGCACAAAGCAAAGCTTTGTTACGCTGTTGAAGTGAGCTGTGAGCCAATGAATAAGAAGCTTTTTTAACCTTTCTAGCCAATTGTTGGATCGAGTTCGATTGAGATAAGGTAGAATTACGATTCACTCCACCTACTCCTTAATAATTTTAAACAAATAAATTATTGCAGATTATACATTAAATCTGAACAATAAAATATCTCCATCATGAACGATATAGTCTTTTCCTTCAATTCGAACTTTACCGGCCTCTTTTGCTCCAGCTTCCCCCTTATATTTAACATAATCATCATAAGCGATCGTTTCACAGGCAATAAATCCCCGTTCAAAGTCATTGTGAATAACTGCCGCCGCTTGTGGGGCCTTGGTTCCTTCTGAAATTGTCCAAGCACGGGTTTCTTTTGGACCACATGTAAAATAGGTAATCAGATTTAACAATCTGTATCCTGCAGCAATAACACGATCGAGACCACTATTTTCCAAGCCCAGACCCGATAAAAATTCTGTCTGATCCTCTTTACCCAACTGACTGACCTCTGCCTCGATATCAGCAGAAACAATAACGACTTCAGCCCCCTGTTTTCTTGCCATTTCAATAACCTGCCGAGAATACCCATTTCCAGTTGCGGCGGCTTCTTCGTTAACATTACACACATATAAAACAGGTTTGCTCGTTAGAAGCTGTAATCGGGCGATGGTCTTCTCCTCGCCAACAGGAATGACATCCCTAACCGGCTTACCATCCTGCAGGGCCTTGATCAAAGGTTCAATTAATTCAAGAGTGGCCTGAGCCTCTTTATCATTTCCTCTGGCTTTTTTCTGTAAAGCAACCGTTCTTTTTTCTAAACTTTCCAAATCTGCAATCATCAACTCTGTCTCGATAATTTCAGCATCCCGAATAGGATTCACAGACCCTTCAACATGCGTGATATCATCGTTTTCAAAACAACGCAGAACATGGATAATTGCATCAACCTCTCGGATATTCGCCAAAAACTGGTTTCCGAGCCCTTCTCCACGTGAAGCTCCCTTAACCAGACCTGCAATATCAACAAATTCCAAGCTTGTGGGAATAATTTTTTGAGAATGCGTAATTTCTGATAAAATAGTCAAACGCGGGTCGGGGACAGCAACCCGTCCAACATTGGGTTCAATGGTGCAAAATGGATAATTCGCCGATTGAGCGGCAACCGTTGCCGTTAACGCATTAAATAATGTTGATTTTCCAACATTAGGCAATCCAACAATACCGCAATTAAACCCCATATCTTTTTTTATCCTTTTAACAATAAAGCCACTTTGGATAGATAAGCGTCCATTTTTCGTTCAGTTAACAATGATGCCTTTTCCGCAACTGCATCAATAAATGGATCAAGCCATTCCCTATCCTGTTTTGAAAAATCTCCCAAGACATAACGTACAACTTGAGATCTGTCTTCTGGATGCCCTATCCCCAAACGCACACGCCAATAGTCCTGACTGCCAAGCATTTTATCCGTAGAACGCAAACCATTATGACCAGCCGCCCCTCCCCCTTTTTTAATCCGTATCTTGGCAGGGACCAAATCCATTTCATCATGAAATACAAAAAGGTTATCAAGTGGAATTTTATAAAAAGCGATACAAGGCTGAATACTTTCACCAGAAAGATTCATATAGGTCATAGGTTTTAGTAAAAGGATTTTTTCACCCTTTATAACACCTTCGGCAATTTCGCCCTTAAACCGCTTACGCCATGGAGAAAATCCATGACGTTCAGCAATTCGATCTATCGCCATAAAACCGATATTATGACGATTTGCCTGCATCCCAGGCTCGGGATTTCCAAGCCCAGCCCACAGTAACATGATCTATTCTTTCATTAAATTATTCTTCAGTAGAAACTTCGGCCGTTTTTTCTTCTGATGTTTCTTCCGAAGTTTCTTCACTTGTTTCAACTGCAACGGTTGGCGGCGCAATAGTTGCAATTACAAAATCTTCTTCATGCTGATTTGTATGCGTAACTTTATCCGCACCTTTTAAATCAGACCAACGAATATTATCGTGAATATCCAATTTGGAAAGATCGGCAATAAAGGCTTCTGGAATATGTTCAACGTCACAGTTTACTTCAACAGAATGTTGAACGATATTTACAACACCGCCACGTTTTACACCAGGGGCGATTTCTTCACCTTCAAAAGTGACCGGTATTTCAACGCGAATATGCTGACCAGCAACCATACGTTGGAAATCCACATGTAATGGTCGATCGGTTACGGGATGTAATTGCACGGCACGCATCAAGGCAACTGTTCTCTTATCATCAACCATCAATTGATACAGTTGAGAGCGCCATCCTGATTTTCCCAATTCACGCATAACAAGACGCGGATCAAGGGCAATCATGGCTGGTTCTGATTTGCCACCATATACAACAGCAGGAACCAGTCCCTCACGACGGGTTGCGCGCGCTGCCCCCTTACCAGCCTTCGCACGCATCGATACTTTTAATTCAACAAAATTTCTTGCCACGTTATAACTCCTAGTAAATAAGGCAAAACTGAAACATCAACCTCCAGGGGTGTTGATGCACTATCCTCTTTACCTAATAAACTTGAAAAGTGCAAATATCTTTCTAAATTAATTGAAGATTTTAAGTAAAATACAAATTGATTTTCTTTCTTGTTGAAAATAATAATTACAATCATTCTCAAATTATGCAAGAAAATCTGATCTATGCGATTTAATCATTTTACCGTAACATTCTCTTTATTAATCGTTTCTACAACAATTTTTGCAGACCCAATAGCCTATTCCAAGGAAGATCAAGAAAACAAGGATAATGAAAAAATAACCGTCGTTGGCAAACGCAATTACAATCCATTCGTTGAAACCAATTCTGATGTTGCTACCAAGACAAACAGTCCATTAAGAAAAGTTCCCCAATCCATTACCGTCATCACCCGCAAACAGATGGATGACCAAAATGCCAGGACCGTTTCGGATGCACTTGCATATAGTGCGGGTATTTCTGCAGGAAGTCGGCCAGGCGGACGGTTTGATAGTATCTATTTAAGAGGGTTTGGAGGATTTGGGGGAAATGCCAATTATGTCCAGTTCCTTGATGGTCTTCGTCTTTTACGTGGCATGTCATATGCCGTTCCTTCCTTTGATGAATATTTAATGCAAAGCGTTGAAGTCCTGCGCGGACCCGCCTCCGTACTTTATGGACAGGCCAGCCCAGGCGGTTTTGTAAATATGACCATGAAACAAGCCCGTCCCGTAGACTCTTATGAAGTGAGGGCAAGTGGTGCCTCCTTTAATTATGGAGACATTATGGGTGATGCTGGCGGTTCTTTAAACAAAGACAAGACACTTTCCTATAGGGTAACAGCTGTGGGACGGTATGGAGATACACAGGTTGATTTTGCCAAGGAACGCCATATCGCCATTATGCCCCAGATCAGTTGGCAAGCCACTGATGATACTTCTGTATCCATGCGTTTCTTATATCAGTATGATCCAAATAGCCTTTATGGTATCGCACTTCCCGCGTCAGGTACAGTTCTGCCAAATCGACATGGAAAGATTTCAACACATCTTAACACCAGTGAACCTGGTTTTGATCAGTATCATCGTTCTCAATATATGTTTGAATACAATCTAACCCATGATTTTACGGATTTTATTCAATTCAATCAGAAGTTCAGATACCTGCATCTTGATTCAGATTTCCGATCCATTTCTATCAAGGGACTTGCCAGTGATCAGGCAAATGTATCAAGAATGGCGACAATATCAAATGAACATTTGAACAGTTATAATATCGACAGTAACCTTCAGTTTCATGTTGATACAGGGAATGTAAAACATATACTGATTACAGGAATTGATTATATGCTTGCAGATTCCAAACGTGCCTTGGGCAATACGGCCATTCCAAGCCTTGATTTGTTCAATCCTGTTTATGGCGCACGTTTTACACCCCTAATCACTTCATACGGAACACAATCCCAGAACCAGTTGGGTGTTTACATTCAAGATCAAGCAAATTACAAAAACTGGTCGTTTATTATGGGTGGGCGATATGACTGGGTCGGCACCTCGACCAATTTCAAATATGGCGGAAAATCAGCCTCTAATTTTGATCGAGCTGTAACCTATCGCGGCGGTATCGTTTACAATTTTCAAAATGGAATTTCACCCTATTTCTCCTATTCCACCTCTTTCATGCCTACACCCGGGACAACCTTTGCAGGTAAGGCTTTTAAACCTACTAAGGGAGATCAATATGAAGTCGGGATCAAATACCAGCCTAATAACAATATCATGGTGACAGGTTCTGCATATACCATTTCACAAGAGAATGTAACCACAACCGATCCGGAACATACAACCTACAATATTCAGACAGGCAGAACACGATCCCGCGGCTTTGAATTGGAAGCTCGTGCAATATTATTGCCGGGACTGAATCTTATCGCCAGCTATGCCTACAATGATATCCAGATCCGTGCGGACACAAATAAAAACAATATCGGTAACCGCCCCTTGGGAGCTCCTGCCAATCTGGTTTCTGGATGGATAACATATGATCTGCAACAGGGTATGTTCAAGGGTGTTGGAATTGGCGGTGGCATTCGTTACAATGGTTATACATTCGGGGATAATGCCAACAGTTTTAAGGTCCCAAGCTTTGTCATTGGTGATATGCAGGTACATTATGACCTTAAAAACAGCTTTCCCACAATTAACAGCACCTTATTACAACTGAATATAACCAATGTTGCTGATAAAAAATATGTTGTTGCTTGCGCATCAAAAGTTAACTGTTTTTATGGAACACGTCGCGTTATAATGGGACAGGTAAGAGCACAATGGTAATATGCTCTTTTCATTATCAAATAATATAATGGATATAATCTTATGATACGCCTCTGGTTCTATCTGACACTAGTCTGTCTGAATTTCCTGTTATTCAGTCCGGTAAAGGCAATTAACAGTAATTCTCCCCTTGCTGGCCTTTCCACCGAACCCTTAACAATCAACGATACTATCACTTTTAACCTGCAAAATAAAAAGACATCACAAATTTATAAGATTTTTGCCTCTATTCCAAAAGAACCACCCCCAGAAGATGGTTATCCAATCATTTATATCACAGATGCCAACAGTATTTTTGACACGGTTCGGGAAACAATAAGATCCTATGAAAAGCGTCCGGATAACATCCATAAAAATCATGCTGTTCTTGTTGGAATTGGCTATCCTCCAGATCAAAATATTCTTAAATTGCGAACTTATGATTTAACACCACCGCAAAATACCTTGATCCCCATTTTATACAAAACTGGAGGGGCTGATTACTTTTATCATTTCATCCAAGATGATCTGAAACCCCTACTGGATAAACATCTTAAAATTAATCACCATAAACAAGCCATCTTCGGTCACTCTTTTGGTGGATTATTTACAATATATAATCTTATCTATCATCCAGATTCCTATCAGATTTATATAGCCGCAAGTCCTTCTTTATGGCTTGATCCAAGCATTATTGACAAGCATACCCAATCTTTTAAATCCAGTCTTGACGTTCATAAACTACATCCAACCCTATCCCTATCCGTTGGAGAGTATGAACAGAAATTTCCTGATTATTGGCAATCAATTCCTCAAGTCGCAAAAATAAAACAACAGCTTCTTAGAAAACAGCAAGTTTCTCGTATTCTGGCAGCTTGTGAAACATTTAAAAAAATAGATGATCTTTCAACAACATGCACAAAATTTGAAAATGAAGATCATCAAAGTGTAATTCCCGCGTCAATCGGACGAGCCGTTGCAATCATCTTTCGATCATTTGCACAATAAATACCCTATCCAGGAAAGAAAAAATTGTATCACCCTTTCCAGTCCAACTCTATCAGGCTTCCAGAGAAACAGGATCCAAAGACCAGGACTTACCTCCCAGAAAGGGAGGACAAGCACATAAAGGTTGTGCATTGGCCAATCTTACATTAGGTTTTAATCCCATCATATAACGCAAGGAACGGAAAACACCTCCATGCGCAATAATCAAAACATGACCATCACCAGCTTTCAGTATAGAACGGTTTACAGCGTCGCTAATCCTTTTACATAAAACATGAAAAGGCTCGGCACCTTTTGGCGTAAACTCACCTGAAATCCATTTGTCATACCATGGTCCCATAGGTTTTTGCTCCTCTTCACCAAAACACACCTCCTTGAGCCCATCATCCAATTCCAATGGTAATTGGACACCAACTTTGTCATGAATGATTGATTTCACAATATCTGCTGTACGTCTTGCCCTTCCAAGAGGTGAACTTATAATCTGAGTAATGGATAATTCTAAATTGTTCCAGTTTCTAGCCAACGCATTCCCTGCGGTTATGGCCTGTTTAATGCCGGTATTATTCAAAGGTATATCTGTTCTACCCTGAGACAGATTTAATACATTCCAATCTGTTTGCCCATGACGAAGATACCAGTAGGGCCGATGCAGTAAAGGAGACATAACGATATACCTTTCAAATAATTAATCAAATAAAGAAGAAACGGAGCTTTCATCCGCTACGGCACGAATGGCCCGACCAATCAAATTATTCAAACTAATCTGACGAATTTTACGAACGGAACGCACTGCATCCGTCATTTTAATACTGTCGGTGATGACTAACTCTCCAATAACCGAATCTTCAACACGTTGTGCGGCACTGCCGGATAAAACCCCATGAGTCACATATGCGTCAATTCCAGTTGCCCCCGCATCCATCAAAGCTTGTGCCGCATTACAAAGTGAACCGCCACTATCGATAATGTCATCGACCAATAGACAGTGACGTCCCTTAACGCGACCAATAACATTCATAACCTCGGAAACACCGGCACGCTCACGTCTCTTATCAATAATTGCCAAATCAACATCAAGTCTTTTTGCCAATTGACGTGCTCTTACAACTCCGCCAACGTCAGGAGAAACAACCATTAAATTCGATTTACCAGCATGTTTGTGTTTAATATCACGTGTGAATAGAGGTGCCGCATATAAATTATCTACAGGAATATCAAAAAAACCCTGAATCTGTCCTGCATGCAAATCGAGTGTTAAAATACGATTCGCTCCTGCTTCAACCAAAAGATTGGCAACAAGCTTCGCGCTTATGGGCGTTCTTGGACCCGATTTGCGATCTTGCCGGGCATAGCCAAAATAGGGCATAACAGCTGTAATTCGTCGTGCAGACCCTCTACGCAAGGCATCCAACATAATCAATAATTCCATAAGATTATCATTGGTTGGATAACTCGTGCTTTGTACAGCAAAGATATCTTCACCCCTTACATTTTCGTAGATTTCCACAAAAACTTCCTTGTCCGAAAAACGTTGTACGGACGCATCACATAAAGGCATTTTCAACTCTGCCGCAATCGCCTCTGCCAATGGACGGTTACTATTCCCTGCAATAATTTTCATCAACGAACTCCAACACACAGAACCAGTTAAAACGATCTATACCATAAAAAACATATTATTTATGTTGCATCTGAATATTTTTCAATTCTGGTGCATTAGAAGAAGCGGACTCTTTTGCATTATTTGCAGGCAAAGGCTGATTATCACGACCAGAATAATTAGTGATGACCTGCCTAACCCCACCAGCAGCCTCTTCTCCAACCGCAGAGCCAATATCACCCCAATAGTGATCAAGACGATGCGCAGGAACATCATTGATTTGTGAAACTTTACCCGCCTCTTTTCCCTTGCTATCGGTCACCCGCCAAATAATTTCAACATGTTGTACCGGATTACCACGTGTCCCCTGCGCACCATCTGTTACACTGACATGACAATCCACAGTATAATCTGCCTGGTCAGGTTTATATTGAATAGCATTTGCCTTGTCCGCAAACGAAATAGCAAATTGCTGAGCAATAATTTTATTTCCGTCTCCAGGAGCCCCAAAAACACCCTTGAAATAAATTTTGGCTGCCCGATGTTTTAAACTATGTGGATCAGCCGCCATCTGCCGAGCTTGTAATCCTGTCAATACCTGATTGATTATTGGCGCAGATTGTTCTGAAACATCATGAAAAATGCTTTGCTGTCCACTTATCCAATCCTTTTTTGAAACGGGCATTCCTTTTCTCACCGCTTCGACTTTTCCATTAGGGGCAATAATTGTAAAAGAAGGAATAATCATATCTTCTTCTGATCTCACCTTGGTCAATAAAATCCAGTCCCCCTTTTGAGCAGGTCGTGCAACTGCGGGAACCGTCTGTTCCAACATTGCCTTTGCCATTTCCTCGGCAAATCCCTGGGCGTTTTTATCATTTAACATTGAATTAGAAGGTGGTGGAACAATTAACCTTGACGGAGGAGGTGTCGTCAATGATGTGGTTTTGTTTTTTTCAAATGGATGTGGAACCTGGATGCAACCTATTAAAGATAAAACACCTAAAAAACTGAATCCAATCTTAAAAGACTTTAAACTTTTAAATTGCATCTTTATGATTTCCCTTACGAATATTAACGACAGGCAATTGTTGAAATTTGATGTCCAAACACCGCTTTCCGTTCCATGACACGTCTACGATTACTAAAAAAATGAGTGGTATCCATAAATGTATCCCTTCCTGTTATAGCCGCAATACCCACATGTTTACGTCTTAACCGATCAATACAATAACGACCCAAATCAAACAAATAATATCCTTCACGAACGGGGGTAAAAAAAACTCTTCCATCTGGATCCTGTCTCAAAACCTCATTACGCATGTCTTCCCGCACTTCATAATGTGTCACGGCAATACAGGGTCCTACAACAGCAATGATATCCTGTCTATCCGCACCCAAAGCCTCCATTTGATCCACGACATTTTCTAAAATTCCACATGCTGCGCCCCGCCAGCCTGCATGGGCTGCCCCAACAATATCACCAGTTTTTGTACTAAATAATACAGGGGCACAGTCAGCTGTAACAACACTAATAGCAATATCAGGATCGGTCGTCACGGCTCCATCCCCCTCAACAGGTATACAATTCGATTTTGTAATCCATAAAACTTTATTGCTGTGAATCTGTACCCCCCCCCACAAATAATTCGAGGATACCTTCATATACTCAGCAACAATTTTACGGTTCTCCATAATTAAATGAGGGTTATCACCTGATTTCAAACCACAATTTAACGAAGTATATTCTCCTTGAGAAACCCCACCTATTCTTGTAAAAAAACCATGCCGAACAATATTCGACAATAAGGAATGCTGAATGGCCAATGGTTTACAGTTCATGAAATTTATAACCCTTTTAAATTAACCTTGTTTTTGAAATATAAAAAAGTATAGTGTGTTTTCCTAAAAACCCGGTGGAGCACATAACTCAGCGTTACAAATTGCCATAACTTTAAACAAATCCCCCATTTCTGTAGGGTCAATCAAACGTTGTACAGAAGACCGAATTTCATTTCGTTGTTCTATCGGTACATGATCCAATAAGATTTTTTCCCGTATCAGTATGCCAAGCTGCTTTAAAAAAGCACCTTGTGTTTGTATCCCGTAAACAGTCACATTCTGTTTTTCTGCAATTTCTTTCAAGGAAGGAAAATCTATATGAGCAGTTAAATCAGCCTCCCCGGGCGGAACAAAAGGAGAGACTTTTTCTCGGTTTGCAATTGCCTGTAAACTGTCTCCCCAAACCTGGGAAGAATACCCATAATCAATAAATAAAGCCGCCCCCCCATAATGACAGATATGTGCTGAAACATATTGTACAATATCCTGTCCAGCTTCATTTACCTCTACAGTGTCACCAACCTTTATAGGACGCTGGAATACAGGTGAAAAAGGCAATTGGGATATGGGTTTATGAAACATATTTCCTTGGGAAACATAATTCTCATCCCATTTTTTTCCGCCCCTGTAAATAAACTGACGAATGGGTAAAGCGTCAAGAAATTCATTCGCCACCATAATCAGGGGTAAAGTCGGGATATCATAAACAGAATCAAGCCATTGAATTTCAATTTCATAATTTTTCAATGTATTTTCTTGAATTTGACGTAAACGCGACGAGGTTTCAATCAGAAAAACCTTACAATATTGGCAGATATCAGGGGCCGAACGGAATAGAACTCTTAAAATATCCATCATGAGCGTCCCCCGGCCCGGCCCGGCCTCCACGATTGCCAATTTGTCTGGTTTGGACATGGACCGAATGACCGTAATGATCCAAACCGCGATCAATTCACCAAAAATCTGTGAAATTTCAGGTGCAGTAATAAAATCAGAAAATGGATCCCTTTTTTCATAATAGGCGGCATTTGCCTTTTCCATAAATTGATCCAATCGCATTTCTGGACAATTCTTCATTTCTGCCTTTACTTTTCAGAAACTGTCAAATTTTGCAATTTCGGCAATTGATAAGACTGCCAAATGAAATATATCCCGGCAATCGCCATTGGGATACATAAAATTTGCCCCATCGTCAAACCAAAAGCAAAGTAACCCAAAAAAGCATCTGGCTCACGAAACAACTCACAAACACTTCGTGCCATGGCATACCCCAATAGAAACACACCGGAAAGAAATCCTGGCCGCTCTCGAATGGCTTTACATTGAATCAAGCAAAGCATAATAAAAAATAGCAACACACCTTCTGAAAAACATTCATATAATTCAGATGGATGTCTTGCACCTTCAACACCGGGATAAATCATACGCCAGGGTAGCCAGTCTGGAGCTTCACGACCCACTAGCTCCCCATTAATAAAATTTGCCAATCTTCCAAATCCTAGTCCCATAGGCACTACGGTTGTGACACGATCAGAAAAACCAAGAAAACTTAAACGGTTATAACGGGTGAATATTATTAAGGCGAATATAACCCCCAAAGCACCACCATGAAAGGACATTCCTCCATGCCATACCTGAATGATCTGTAATGGATGCGTTAAATAATAAGCAGGCTGATAAAAGCAAACATATCCCAAACGTCCCCCCAAAATAACGCCCAACGTCGCCCAAGTTAAAAAATCATCAACTTGTGTAACAGTTGCAACCACGGGTTCCCTTTGAACCAATCGTCTTACCAAAAACCAACCGGCAAGCAATGCTGCTATATAGGCCATAGCGTACCAACGTATCGATAAGGGGCCGATATGCAACATAACAGGATCAAAATTAGGATAATACAAGGGAGATGACATAAAACCTGTCTTTCATTAAAAAATATGACCTTATAAATAAGGGTCTGGCCGTAAAAGATAACCCTGAATATATTTTGAAATACCTTCTTCCAATGAGGTAAATGCCCGTTGATATCCGGCAACTTTCAAACGTGTCATGTCAGCTTGGGTAAAATATTGATATTGTCCCTGCAAACTCTGGGGCATATCTATAAATTCAACCTCTCTTTTACAGCCAACCGCATCACAGACGGCATATGCCAAATCAAGATAGGTTCTAGCTTGTCCGGTACCACAATTATATATTCCATTTACATCGGGATTGTTTAAAAGCCATAAAATAATTTCAATAACATCCCCAACCCAAATAAAATCACGGGCCTGGGCACCGTCTGTCAAACCATCGCGATCAGACTTGAATAAACGGGGAACACCTCCCTTCTGAATATCATCAAATTTGACCTTTACAACTGAAATCATCTTGCCCTTGTGATATTCATTTGGTCCATATACATTAAAAAATTTTAATCCGGCCCATTGCGGGGGGACAGGTTGATGATTCCTAACCTGTTCCAATACAAATCGATCAAAAACCTGTTTGGACCACCCATACAAATTCAAAGGTTTTAAATCTGCAACATGGTTGGGTTCATCTGTAAATTCCTCCAGCTGATTGGCTCCCCCATAGGTTGCGGCAGATGAAGCATAAATAAATCTTACCTGATTCAAAGCGCACCAATTCCATAATTTTTTTGACAAATTGACATTGGTTTTCCAAACCAGATCCCCATCACGGGCCGTTGTTTCACTAATTGCACCCAAATGAATGACAGCCCTTATTACTTTGCAATGCTGCACCAGAAAATCATCAATATATTCAGGAAAAATTAAATCTGTTGGCACATGATTTGCAATATTGCGCCATTTTCCCTCATCCCCCAACCAGTCAATTACAACCGTCTTCTCTTTCAAATCATAGAGTCTGGCCTGTAAACAAGAACCGATAAACCCTGTTGCACCAGTGATAATAATCATATTGTTTTCATACACATAAATTATAAATTAAAAAAAACATGCTATATTATAACTTTGATAACGTATTAGATTAACTTATACTAATTTACTAATTTTGAAATAATAATAAGGAAAAATCATGCCTAATCCAAAAAAAATATTTGACGATGCCTCTCATGCTTCTGGCAGTGTATTTTCTGTTTTCAGTGGTATCAAGGAAGAGATTGCTGCCATTGTCAAGGGACGGGTTGATGAGGTTTTGTCAACCCTTCAACTGGTCAGACGTGATGAATTTGAAATTGTTACAGAAATTGCCAGCCGTACCCGTGCCGCTCAAGAAAAGTTAGAAGAACATGTCAAAAAACTTGAGGAAAAAATCGCAGAATTAGAAAAAAAAGCAAATATTTAATCGTAAATATTTTAACAGGGGGATATTTCAAACCCCTTTTATATTGATCAATCCAGGGAAATTTTATTGATGGATTTAATAGAATGGAAAGATTTTGAAAAAATTTTAATGGTAACTGGAACTATTATAAAAATAGAAAAATTTCCTGAAGCCCGTAAACCCGCCTATAAAATATGGGTTGATTTTGGACACTATGGCAAGCTTAAAACAAGCGCTCAACTGGTTAAACTCTACCAGCCCGAGGATTTGATTCATAAACAAATTATAGGAATTATTAATTTTCCTGAAAAACAAATTGGTCCTTTTCGTTCGCAATTCTTACTAACAGGTTTTGAAACAGAAGATGGAATCGTTATTACAACCGTGGAACGTCCCGTGCCTAACGGTACAAAAATAACTTGAATTCTACCTCTCTTGTTGATCCATAATTTCTTTTTGCTCAATAATTTAATTCCATTGAATTTTCAGACAAGAAAAATAATTATGATTTATAAAACTGAACGTTGCAAAACCCTAAGACTTCTAATTCCAGAATGGCAAAGTGGAGATTATGACAGTCAACCCTCCGGCGAGATCTACCCCCTGGGAGCTCGTCTGTTAGCTTTCTTAGCTCCCCAAAATAATACATCCCCGATTGTTGAAGTTCCCATTGAACCTTATCATCAACAACAAAGAACCAGGGAAAATGGTGTTGTTTGGCAAGATGTCATTATTCATCAATTAAAAGCAACGCAAAAAATTATAGATGAACACGAACCTGATCGGATTATTACATTCGGCGGTACTTGTATTGTTAGCCAGGCGCCTTTTGCCTATCTCAATAGACATTATAACGGAAAAATAGGGTTGTTATGGATTGATTCCCATCCTGATATTTCCACTCCCAAACATTTTGATCGAGAACATGCAATGGTTTTGGGAAATTTATTGGGAAAAGGTGATCCATATCTTGCAAATGAAGTCAGATTACCTTTTAAAGCCAACCAGGTTTTAATCATTGGCATTCATAATTATAACAATGCTTATGAAAAAAAAATTGTACATGATTTAGGATTGCAAACCATTGCCAGTCCCGATCTTACCCCAGATAATCAAGCCATTTTTGCATGGATTAGAAAAAACAATTTTGAGCATCTTGCAATACATGTGGACGTTGATGTCCTTAATCCCCGATCTTTTTATTCGCAATTTTCAAATAATCCCATCTCATCACAAACCTTTAATAACGTAAAAGGAGAAATGACCATTCCCCAATTAAGCAAAATCATCCAGGATGTTTCCCTCGTAACGAATATAGTCGGAATAACTTTTGCAGAACACATGCCTTGGGATGCACTTAACTTAAAAAAAATGATGGAACAATTTTCTTTCATGAAATAAAACATTAAAGTTTATACTAATTATTTAATACTAATTTTTGTTAAATACATATGGTTTTTCTGGCAATGTACAAATATTTTTATTTGGACGTTTTTATGTTAGAATTCTTACAATCATATACAAAGAAACAATCCTATTTTATTCACTATTGATCGAGGAATTCATTATGTCATCACTTCCCTCCCTTTTAATGATTGGCTGCGGGCATATGGGGAAAGCCATGTTAAAAGGCTGGATAAAAAAAGGCTTGAATCATTCTTTCATTGTTAATCGACATGATTTCGATCTAGTTACTCCACATCAATTGGCACGTACTATTCAGGATGTTCCAAAAACGTTTCAACCAGAAGCTGTTGTACTTGCCGTCAAACCGGATCAAGCTGCCGAACTTATCCCCCATTTAAAACCATGGTGTAAAAATATACCTGTTATTTCCGTTCTTGGCGGGAAAACGCTTGCCTGGTTACAACAACAATTCGGAGATCATCAGTCTATTATCAGAGTTATGCCTAATACCCCTTCAGAATTAGGATTAGGTATGACCAGCATGATTGCCAACTCCCAAACGCAATCGAATCAAAAACAAATTGCAGAACGATTGTTTAATGCCATTGGTAAAACCGCATGGCTTGATACAGAACAGGAAATTGACATCGCCACAGCAATTGCTGGATGTGGGCCCGCCTATATATTCCTATTAGCGGAATTGTTGCAAAAGATAGGACAAGAGAAAGGATTGTCAGAAGACTTGGCACGTCTTTTAGCCAGACAAACCGTAATTGGCTCTGCCGCATTATTGAATCATTCCCGGGAAGAGGCGGAAACACTAAGAAAAAATGTTGCGACCCCTAACGGGATAACAGAACAAGCTGTTAATGTTCTAATTCAACCCAATGCATGGCCCCATATTCTTTCTAAGGCCCTGCAGGCAGCTGCAGATCGTTCCAGGGCTTTATCTTCATAAAATAACAAAAGCAATATAGGAGATTGATGATGTCTGATGAAGAAATACGCCACCGTATTTTAAAAAATTCCATGGATCTGGCAGCAGAACAAGGATGGAACGCCATGTCATTAAGTGACGCGGCACGACGCTGTAATGTTTCGCTTGATATGGCACGAAAATTATTCCCTTGCAAATCCTCCCTTTTACTTTATCTGAACCGTCTCGCCGATCAGGCTGCATTGAAACAATCCTACCAGCATCAACCCGTTCCTGAATATTTATTCGATCTTTTTATGGAACGGTTTGATACGTTCCAACAATATCGACAAGGATTGATTTCTGCAATTCATTTCTTACCCCTTAACCCTCCATTAGCATTTCTTCTACAGATAGCCATTCAAAACAGTATGAAATGGCTAGCTGAAGCAGCGGAAATCAACACAAGCGGCCTACGTGGAATTGCTTGTATAAAGGGACTGACAGCCATTTGGGCGCTAAATATGCGTATCTGGTTAAAAGATGAAAGCTCAGATTTATCCCAAACCATGGCTTCATTAGATAAAAGCTTTAAAAAAGCTGGAAAATTTGCTCGTTATTGTGTTCAAAGAACTGTAACAGATCAAAATGGAAAAAAGAAGAATCAAGTGGATACTTCCTATTATTCAGATAAAGATGGAAACCAACAATAAATTTTAAAATTTTTTTTATTTTTCCTCTTTACGAAACCTAATAACTCCTTTAAAAGATGCTTTAACAAACCTTGGGGTGTAGCCAAGCGGTAAGGCAGCGGATTTTGATTCCGCCATGCGGAGGTTCGAATCCTCCCACCCCAGCCATCTTGTATTATGATATAATTGTCCCCTTCAAAATCTGTTTTATTTTGGATTATCCTGTCAAACATTTTGATTTTTCTTATAAAATCAAAAATTAACTGTCAGCTTCATTTAACTCATAATTAGGAACAGAATTACCCTTGAAATCACTACAGATAAAATTATCAAAATAAAGGCTCATCCATCTATTTCCCATCAGCGTGTTCATGAAATTCTGGATTATCATAAGAACTGGATTTTCTCCAATCCTATATTTCAAGAATCCCATTACCAGTATATCAATCATGAAAAACATCTTTATTTAGGACGCCTTTATCCTTTAGAAATTCTTAAAATAACCAATCAGGCACAAACTATCCAGTTAATTGATCATCATATTGCAATAACAGTTCGAGAGAATTTTCCGTCAAGAATCTATAGCATGCTTCAAAACTGGTATAAATTTGAGGCTTTAGAGGTTTTTTCTGAACGTCTTTCCCTTTTAAAATCAAGAATTTGTTGGATTGATTGGCAAAATCAACCACCTTTGTTACGAATTGAAAAATTGAAAAATCAATGGGGTAGTTATAATCAAAAAAATAATGGGATCATTACCTTAAATCAACATCTAACCAAGGCAAATCCCATCGCCATTGATTATGTTATCCTCCATGAGCTGTGCTATACAGCTGAATTTAACAACAGTAAAAAAATTTACCAAATAGTTACCATGATTATGCCAAATTGAAAAATATTGGCATACCTACTTAAAACAAAATGGTTATATACTTGGAAAAGAGCAAAAAACCTTTATAATGCCTTAATTATTGACCGCTGTTTTTTGAAACTTTTTTTACAAAATTCTCTTTCAAACTTTTATATTTTAAATGTTCTCTTGCCTGTTTCCATTTCTGTTTAAAAACTGATGCCGCTTTTGCCTTAATCGGATCCTCAAAACTTTTGGGTAACTCCTGTCTACCATGAGATCCACTCAAACCCTTTTTATCTTTGGGAACAAATCCATTATATTTTTTGCCACATTTATGATTAGCGTAACGTCGGGCACGCGTATAACCCATCTGCAGAAATTTACGCGCCATATCAGCCCCAACAAAATCTTCTTGTTTCAAATACTGCAAAAATAATTGATATATCCTTTCACTGCTTTCCCTTGCCTTTTCAACAGTCGCAAATTGCCAATACGGCAATATTTCTGACTTGTATGGCTCGACCAGCAATACTCCTTGCTCTCCCTTGCCAATGCGATAATATTCAGGATGTTTGCGAAAATCTATTTTTCCAAAATTCAAGGAGTAATCAAAACTGGACGAAACGACACGATTTTTACAACATGGAATCAAATCACTTCTTTTATTCATTTATTCCACCCAAATTCTGCATCATTAAAAAACAACCATTATATGTTTTGGCTTATAGATTTATTAGGACTATAAACCTAAATTGTCTTATTTGTTTTTTTATAGCAAGTAGGTCATTTTAATCATCAATATTATTTCAATGGAAGAAAATGAAAATTGAAAAAATTCAATATGGTCCCTATGAAGCCTTACGTTTACATTTTTTAAACAGATTTCTCGATTATATTCCTAAAAGAGCTCAGATTATACGTTATGGATCTCTTAAAAAGCCGGATATTTTATGGGGAAATTCAAAGGCTACCTATCAGGATGGCAAAGCCATAAGAAGTGGCATCCCGTTATGCTGGCCCTGGTTCGGTCATCTTAAAGCCAATCCTTCAATAGTCCAAAATATGCATAGCCTAACTCATCCCGCATTATCGCATGGCTTTGCACGTTGCATTGAATGGAAAAATCATCAGCTTGATGCATCAAAATCAGGAATCATTATCATTAATAGTCTACAAACCTCACCAACATTAACCCCGGAATGGCCACATGAAACGAAATTGAAATTCATTATATGTTTTAATGAGATTTTAAGCATACAACTTCATATTGAAAACAAAAGTAACCAGGATATTGTCATAACTCAGGCTTTACATAACTATTTCCATGTCAGTGATATCCGTAATATCCATATTCATGGATTGGAAAATCTAACCTATACAGAACAAAATGCATTGGGTCAGCAGAAATCAGGCATACAAAAATTCTTTCACCATTTAACTGGTCCCGTTGATCGAATTTACAGTGAGGTTCCCTCTGAAATAACTATTATTGATCCTATATGGAAAAGAAACATTATCATCCGAGCTCCTTTCTCACATTCTGCCGTGTTATGGACACCTTGGAAAGAACAAGCCAAAACCTTAGATCAATTTCCTGCATCATTATGGAATCAAGTGATGTGCCTTGAGGTTGGAACACTATTGAATCAAATGCAAATTATTAAACCCAAGACAAAAGACATGATAGAAATGTCTATACATGTTACAGAGCACCAATAACTTTCAATGATTCAATAAATGGGTATATATTTTAAATTTATGGTCTTCATTTAACATACATATATATCCATTAATGAATAATACAAATTCATGCCCACTGCATTCAATAACCCAATGATACTATTTAATAATAATATCATTATTAATTATCGGCTAACTTTTAAACAGATTTGACAATTGACTCTGCTACAAATTATTAACATCAAGAACAATAGCCAATTTTACAAGAATGATATTTATTAGGTGATATAATTTATCAACTTATTTTTTGCACATCTTTTAAATTAGATGGCTCCCGAAGTAGGACTCGAACCTACGACCGAGCGATTAACAGTCGCTTGCTCTACCAACTGAGCTATTCGGGATCATTTGGTAGACTTTGTATACCTAATTTAAAATTAATGGTAAAGTGTTTTTTTATATAAAATCCAATTTTTTTCATTTTCTAGAATTTGCTCTATGACCCCTTTTTCAAATAAAACAAAAAAATCTTTTAATCGCCGTAATTTACTGATTGGACTAGGGGCAATAGGCTCTTTAACAGGAATGGGATTATATCATTCCATTAACAAACATGATCCCGAGATAATGCCTCAGGATATCTCACCACAAATGATTCGTATTGCATACCTAAAGAATGAAGAAAACCAGCTTCTCACCATTGCCCAGACAAAAGGTTTTCTGAAACATTACAAAATAAACCTTGATCCCATTGCCAATATTAAAAATAAAACCCAGATTTTCGATCTACTCAAGACCAATCAGTGTGATACGGCTATTTTATCCATTCTGGACTGGCTGCCACAACTTCTTAAATCCCGCTCTGAAGGTGGAAAATTAATGATTGGTTTAAATGGTGGGGATTTTCGGTTATTGGTTACACATAAACAAAAAATCCAAAGATTGATGGATTTGGCAAATCTATCCATTGGAATTCAACCTCATTCCGAAAAAGAAAAACTATTCTTTTCTATTCTTCTAAGACGTAAAGGTATAAATCCGGATTTGAATGTTAAATGGGTTGAACTGGAAAAAGATGAATTACTTCCTGCTCTTTTATCAGGTCAAATACAGGCATTAATTGGTTCTGACCCTTTTATCTGGCGAATTCTTCATCATAACAATAAAAAATTGTTCCAACTTGCCGGGAGCCAGACAGGTAGCTGGAGTCAAAGAATCAATTATGTTTTGGGAATCTCAAATCATTTTCAACAATCCAATCCACTCGCACTCAAATATCTTGCCACAGCAATTCGAAATGCCTCCGTATGGCAATCACAGCATATTCAGGAAGCCAGTCAAATCCTAACTGATGAATGGCAGAAAATGAGACCTGAAGAAATATTAAAAATGTTTTTGAATGAAAACAGAAATATGGCCATAATAAATGATAACTTATGGGAGCAGGTTGCCCAATATATCGATGAATTCAAACTTTTGGGTCAAGTCCCCAACAGCCTGAAATCGGGTCATATCGCCAAGCAGTTTTGTGTAACACTTTAATGCCTCCTTAAAATAATGAGGCATTAACCCAGACCAACGTTCAGCCAACCAATTGTTTATTAAGCAGCTTTTTAGGAAGAAGCCAAAGAGCCATTTTTGTCAAAAAGGGTGCTGTTTCTGGACGTAATAAACGACGGTCATAACCAGAAAAACGACGATCATCTTCTGAAAGACATAAGCGAAGAAAATCAGCAAGGGTCGTTTTTTCATTACCCAGCTCAGCAACTCCGTTAATCGTGAAATTATTATCTTGGAAATGCTCTTCCCCCTCTGCATCCATCGTTTTAATCAAACCGATCCGTTCGTAAACTAAAAATGCATGAACTGCGATAACTTTTAGTTCAAACAAGATACGTTTTATCCAGGGCAAATTCGCACGATGCCAAGCCAACCAGTTTGCAAATAGAAGGATATGGCGACATTCTTCCTGCATAACAGGCTCAAAGGTTTCAATCAGTTCTTTCGTGAAAAATCCAGACTTTTCTGCAATTGCAAACAAACCGAAGGCATAAAAACTATCCCAACATTCACTAAATCCTGTTACCAAATAGGCCCATTCCGGATCTTTTGGGACCGAATAAGGGGACTCTGATGCAAGGGGGATACCATAAAACCTGACCAAATCAGAAAGAACTTCCTTATGACGATTTTCCTCCCAAGCATTCCGTGCAATGGCATCAGCCCATTCTGGATCCATAATTTCTTTGACATAGGCAGCCATCCTCAAACGGGCCTTGCCCTCTGTCTGCACAGCGATATCCCAAATAGGCAACGATTTTAAACGATCAATTTCCTGATCGGTAAGCTTTGGCCAGTCCATAAAAGTTGGTCTGTAAGGATTAAAAGTCTCACGGAACATCTGACATACCATTTGCCTATGCTCTTTACTACCGATTTTAATCGAGCCTGGAATATTACTCATCCAATGGCGCACTCGATAATTCATCTCCTCAAGCTCTTTATCTGATTTTGGCTGAGGCAAGGTATGTAAATCTTCAGGTAATTGCGTATAAATTGCTTCCAAGTCAGACATTTCCAAATCGACTCCTTACTTTTAAAATCATTAATTTTTTAAATCATTTCAGTTCTGATAATTTATGGATGATACGGTTAACCAGCCCATATTTGATGGCTTCCTGAGCAGACATCCAATAATTTCTATCGGTATCTTTGGCAATTTTATCATAAGAATGCCCAGTCTCTTTTGCAAAAATTGCATTCAAACGTTCACGCATTTTTATAATTTCCCTGGCCTCGATATCAATGTCCGTTGCCGGCCCTCTGACTCCACCCATTGGCTGATGCAATAAGAAACGTGTATTGGCTAAACAGAAACGTCGTTCTTTACGTCCTGCGGCATAAATCAGGGCCCCTGCCGATGCGACCCATCCTGTACCAATCATATTAATCGGTGCATGGCTGTCCACAAAACGGATCATATCATGAATTGTATCACCACTTTCCACATGACCGCCAGGTGAATTGACATAAATATTGATCGGCTTAGACGACTCATAAGCCAGGGCCAACAAACGCCCGCTTATTTCCCTTGCAAGCTTGTCATTCACTTCACCAAAAATTAAAATTGTACGTTCTTTGAAAAGTTTATTTTCCAATTCATTATTTGCACCAGCCTCAGGAAAATTTTTATCCTCCTTTTTCTCTTCATCATCTGGATCACTGTCACTGAAATGTTTTTGTCCACCATCTGAAAGCTGCATAAGCTTCACCAATATCTTCCTTTAAATTATCTTTTCAAAAAAACAATTTTTATTTTATTTACTCTATTTTTTATACACCCTACATTGATAAATGAAAATTTTTTTTATTCACTGATCAGTTTTTTATATATGCCTGTAAAATTATCATTTTTACAACAACAACACGTATTATGATCTGCAATTTATCTTATAAATCAGGGGGAAAAGATTATTTCTCTATATTATGGAAACAAAATAGCGTATTAAGAAAAAACCTATAAACACTATAAAATTCATCAAATATGTTTTTATTTTATAAATTAAGGGTATAGAAGGGTATAGATAGAGTGTCTTCCATCCAGCAGCCAATTTTACGATATTTCTTATTTTTCAATCTCTTCTGTCTGGGGGGATGCTCCCAATCTGTGTTTATTAAAGCCCCCGTAAACGCATATCATGATATAGAAGGCGGCATTGTATCTCAACCTAGGCTGCCTGTTCCGGGAAATGATCAAAAATATCCCTATGTAGGGTTGACACCAACAGCCTCCCCTCCTCTGCCCTCCCAAGATTTACGTAATGCAATCACAGATTCTCTCTCACAGGATAGAAATGAGACACAGTGGCAAAATGTAAAAAACCCAATTATTATTCCTGATATTCCTCCATTACCTGCACAGCAGAATAACCCACCTGCAAAATCGTCCGTTCAAACCAAACCTGTCAATAATCAACCTGGTCAGAACACCAACATGCAACCTGCGGAAAATCTCGCATCCTCTGCGAATTTTGATGCGGCAGGAGAGCCACCTCAACCAAACCAGAACTCGAATATTCACAACACGATCAATCAAAAAGAAAAATCGGTTAAACCAGTCGAGACTGTCGAATCCCATAAAACCGAACCCGTGGTTATGCCAGAACTTAGGGCAAAAATTGATGAACAAAATGTTGTAATTCCCTCTATTCCCGTCAATCCTCCCCCTCCATCCCACTTCCCTGATTTTGATGTCCCACCGGACATCAACCTTCCCCCTCCATCCCATCCTTCAGGTTTATCCTTTAAGGAACCAACAGGAACGCTTATACGTTTTCCGATTGATTCCGACACGCCTTATGCCAAACAAGAAGATATAATAAATAATATTGCCTGGCAAAGAAAAGGCAGAACCGTTTTTGTTCACGGGTATGGTGACACAACCTCTCTTGATCCCGATGCACAAACTGTGGCGGTTTCACTTGCCTTGCTACGTGCAAAAACAGTTGCAAAATTATTAATCGCCCATAATGTACCAGAATCCGCTATTGTAATCCGGGCCTATGCGTTTGGACACGGTGTTCGGATTCGTATGGACAATTAGTATTTTCTTTTTTAATTTTAATTTATTCTATTCAAACGAGCCTATGTCATGACAGAAGAATTCCATCGTATTCGTCGCCTGCCACCTTATGTATTTGCTGAAGTAAATGCCGCTAAAAAGGCCGCACGAGCACGTGGAGAAGATATTATAGATCTGGGTATGGGAAATCCAGATAGCCGTCCCCCTGAACATGTTATCCAAAAATTAATTGAAACAACCTCTGCCCCCCGTGTCCACGGTTATTCCGTCAGTCGTGGAATTGCCGGTCTACGCAAAGCCCTTGCAAATTATTATCAAAGACGTTTTAATGTCACCCTTGACCCTGAACATGAAACAATCGTGACTTTGGGATCAAAGGAAGGATTGGCAAACCTGGCTTCTGCAATCACCAGTCCTGGCGATACTATTCTTGTTCCCAATCCCTCCTATCCCATTCATCAATTTGGATTTATTATCGCTGGTGCTGCAATTCGCTCAATTCCTGCAAAACCAGATGAACATATGCTGGAGGCACTGCATCGTGCTGTTAAACATTCCATTCCGAAACCCACCGCCCTTATCGTCAATTTTCCTTCAAATCCCACCGCCTATTTGGCAAATCTGGATTTTTATCGTGAGCTCGTTCAGTTTGCAAAAAAAGAATCAATCTGGATTCTCTCTGATTTGGCTTATGCTGAAATTTATTTTGGTGAGAAAATTCCACCCTCCATTTTGGAAATACCAGGAGCAAAAGATATCGCTGTCGAATTTACTTCCATGTCTAAAACCTACTCAATGGCTGGCTGGCGTATCGGTTTTGCCGCCGGTAACAGAAAACTGATTGCTGCACTAACCCGAATCAAATCGTATTTAGATTATGGGGCCTTCACACCAGTTCAAGTTGCCGCAACAGCAGCCCTGAACAATCCCCAGGATTATGTAGAAAAAATTCGGACCCTATATAAAGAAAGAAGGGATACCATAATCAAAGGGTTGCATTCAGCTGGATGGAATGTTCCTTCCCCTGAAGCCTCCATGTTTGCATGGGCCCCCATTCCTGAACAGTTTAAATCAATGGGAAGTGTTGAATTTTCCAAACTTCTTCTCAAGGAAGCCCAGGTTGCTGTCGCCCCTGGTCTTGGTTTTGGTGAATATGGTGACGATCATGTTCGAATTGGTCTGGTGGAAAATACCCAAAGATTGAGACAAGCCTGCCGTTCAATAAAACATTTCATGCAGGCTTATTCTAAATAGCCCAACTATCTTTATTTAAGAAAAAATATATATCTTGTTCGGAGAAATTTTATGGATAATCCTTCGGTTAATAAACCCTTAAACCTTGGAATCGCTGGTCTTGGAACCGTAGGAATTGGCGTGTTACGATTATTGCAAAATAATCAAAAAACTATAACGAACCGTGCTGGACGCCCGATCCGCATCCATGCCGTGAATGCCAAAAACCGCCATAAAAATCGAAATATTGATTTAACAACTTTTAAATGGCACGAAGATCCGTTAGATCTTGCAACTGATCCTGATATAGATGTTGTTGTTGAATTGATCGGCGGTGCAAATGGAACGGCTTATGAACTTGTCTGTGAAGCAATAAAAAATAAAAAAGCTGTTGTTACAGCAAATAAGGCCCTGATTGCTCTGCACGGTAACGAACTTGCCAAAATGGCTGCCAGTCAAAATGTTCCATTACTTTTTGAAGCTGCCGTTGCAGGTGGAATTCCCATTATTAAAACCATCAAAGAAGCCTTGGCGGCAGATCGCCTGATTGAAATTGGCGGAATCTTAAACGGAACCTGTAACTACATGTTGACCACCATGACAAGAACTGGACGAGGTTTTGAAGACATCCTAAAGGAAACTCAGCAACTTGGATATGCCGAAGCTGATCCATCCACCGATATTGATGGACTTGATGCCGCCCATAAACTTGCCATTCTGGCAAGCCTTGGTTTTGGGTATACTTTCAATTTCAAAGATATTTTTGTTGAAGGAATTCGAAACATCTCTCCACATGATATCCATTATGCCCAAGAATTGGGTTACACGATTAAATTGGTGGGTATGGCACAATATCATTCAGAAAACAAACTGGAATTACGTGTTCATCCCGCACTTTTGCCTCAGTCCTCTCCCTTGGCCCGTGTTAATGGCGTAATTAATGCCATCAGAACAAAAGGCGAATTTTCAGGTTATCTGATGCTTGAAGGTGCCGGAGCTGGCGAAGGCCCAACCGCCACGGCTGTTTGCGCTGATATCATCGATATCGCCAGAGGCAATACAATACCCATGTGGGGAACGGACTGGAATGAACTCCGTCCCGCAACACTTGTCCCCAACTCGGATTTTAACAAAGCCTATTATATACGTCTTATTGTTGAGGATAAACCAGGTGTTGTGGCTGATATTGCAACCATTTTCAAAGAAAACAATGTTTCCCTACGAAGCCTGTTGCAACATAAAAATCATATGACTACTGATTCTGAAAATACAGTTCCTATCGTACTTGTGACTCATAAAAACAAGGAAAGTTCTTTATTAAAGTCATTAAAAGCAATTTATGACCTTCCTGCAATTCTGGAAAAACCCATCATGATCCGCATTGAAGAGCCATAATCATTACATACAAGGAAATTTTAAATCATGAATAAGCCTCCTTTTCAATCTGGTTATACCGTCTCTGATCGAAACTTGGCGCTTGAACTTGTACGCGTGACGGAAGCTGCAGCACTTAAGTCCTTTCACTGGGTTGGACTTGGCAAGAAAAACGAAGCTGATGCAGCAGCCGTTCAAGGCATGCGACAAGCTTTTGATACTGTTGCCATTTCAGGCACCGTCGTAATCGGTGAAGGTGAAATGGATGAGGCTCCCATGCTTTATATTGGTGAAAAAGTTGGGGCTGGCGGACCCGAAATGGATATTGCTGTCGATCCATTGGAAGGAACAAATCTCGTTGCCAAGAATCTGCCCAATGCGATCACTGTCGTTGCATTGGCGGAAAAGGGGAACTTTCTTCATGCCCCTGATATCTACATGGACAAAATTGCCATTGGTCCGGGCTACCCCGAAGGTGTCATTGACATAGATAATAATGTTAAAACTAATTTAATGAACCTTGCAAAAGCGAAAAAAGTTGATGTTTCTGATTTAACTCTCAGCATTTTGGAAAGAGAGCGTCATGAGGAAATTATTGCCAAAGCCCGTGAAGCCGGCGCTCATGTCAAACTAGTGTCTGATGGCGATGTTGCCAGCATTATCTCAACCTGTCTCCCAAAAAGTAATGTTGATATTGTCATAGGATCAGGTGGTGCCCCAGAAGGCGTTCTTGCTGCTGCGGCATTACGTTGTTTTGATGGGCAAATGCAGGGCAGACTGCTTTTTGAAAATAAAGAGCAGATTGATCGTGCCAGAAAGATGAATCCCCTTGATCCGCAACGCAAACTTTCCCTTCATGACATGGCCAATGGAAATGTCTTATTTTCGGCAACAGGGGTTACAAATGGTGATATCCTTAAAGGTGTACGCTGGAAAGGAAATCATGTATGGACAAATTCAATAGTTACGAGATCAGTATCAAAAACCATTCGTTTCATTAACGCTTGCCACGACCCGCGTAACAAACCTCAAACAACTATTTAAATTCCTCAAATCTCCATGTCGGAAACCTCTTCTCTAGTCCTTAATGTCAGTCAAAGTCTTTCAGGACGCCAATGGGTATGGCGTCATTCTTCTCTGGACCAGCATTTTCTGGATCGTCAGGCACAAGCGATTGCTCAGAAAGCTTCCCTTTTCGAGGTTGTTGGTCGCATGATGGCATTAAGAGGGGTTTCCGCGGAAAATTTGCCTTTTTTTTTATCGCCAACCCTTAAAGCATTACTCCCCAATCCCTCTTGTTTAAAAGATATGGACAAAGCGGCAGCACGTATTGCCGATGCCATAATTAACCATGAGAAAATTGCCATATTTGGCGATTACGATGTAGATGGTGGCTGTGCCACAGCCCTGTTTAGCGACTTTTTTTCCATGCTGGGAAATCAAGCTATTTCATACATTCCAGATCGCTTCAAGGAAGGTTATGGTCCAAATGTGCAAGCGCTGGAACAGCTTATTCAACAAGGGGCAACCCTTATCATCTGTGTCGATTGTGGAACCGCAGCTCATTCCGTTTTTGATCAGATTAATCAGGAAAAAACAGACCTTATCGTTTTTGACCACCATAAATCAGAGAACGTTCCCAATATTTATGCAACCGTCAATCCTAATCGTTTAGACTGCACATCCAGACTAGGCAATCTTTGTGCCGGTGGAGTAAGTTTTATTGCATCCATTGCAATTACCCGAAATCTGCGGGAAAAAAATTATTTTCAAACCAACCCTGAACCTAATCTTTTTAAATTAATGGATCTCGTCGCTTTATCGACAATTTGTGACGTTATGCCTTTGACAGGCTTAAATAGAGCCTTTGTCACGCAAGGCTTGAAAATCCTAGCAAAACGTGAACGTATAGGGTTGGCTGCCTTATTGGATGTTGCTGGAATTACGCAAGTACCCAACGCCTTTAGTTGCGGATTCGCATTAGGTCCGAGAATTAATGCTGGTGGACGTATTTCCGAAGCAAGTCTTGGATTACAGCTTTTAACGAACTCTAACCCCTTTGATGCAAGATTGATTGCCGAGCGTCTGGATACCATCAATAAACAACGGCAGAATATTGAAAAAGATGTATTGGATCAGGCCACCGAACAAGCAATGGAACAATATAGACAAGGTAATGCCGTCATTATGCTTAGCAATCCAAAATGGCATTCCGGTATCGTTGGCATTGTTGCAGGCCGCATCAAGGAACAAATCAACCGTCCAATTTTAATCGGGACAGAACTACAGGATGGCACCGTCAAAGGCTCTGGCCGGTCTGTTCCTGGCCTAGATTTGGGAGCCGCTATTATCGCAGCAAAACAGGCTGATTTATTAATCCAGGGAGGAGGTCATACAATGGCAGCCGGTTATTGCTATCATAAAGACAAAGGCCAGAAATTACACGATTTTCTTAATCATTATTTAAACCAGGCCACTCATTATCCGACTGTCGCAGATTTAGAAATTGAAACCGTCATCACTCCAGCAGGAGCCTCAGTTGAACTGGCCAAACAGATTGAAAATCTGGCTCCCTTTGGAAATGGAAATGAAGAACCCCTCATTGTCCTGTCTTATGTACACATTATCCGTACGGACAGGATAGGCAAAGATGGGAATACCTTACGGTTAATCGTTCAGGGAGAAGAAAGACAATCCTTAAAAGCCCTTCTCTTCCGTGCAGATCAGAATCCGATAACTGTATTCTTAGAAGATTCTCAAAACCGGCGACCTGTTCATTTAGCAGGATGGTTACGTAACAATCAATGGAATGGAAAGGAAAATACAACTTTTTTTATAAAAGATGCAAGTTTTATAAAAAATTAATATTTTTTACTTGACCAAGAGATCACACCCATGTATTAAAACCTTCATTGCCTCTGTCCCGTTCGTCTAGAGGCCTAGGACATCGCCCTTTCACGGCGGCAACACGGGTTCGACTCCCGTACGGGACGCCAATAATTTATTGCATAAATTATTTGCATCGAATATTATTCATATCTAGTCTGAAGTTAAATAACCATTTGTTATTTTAACTTATTCTATTGTTTTATGCTATATAAAGAAATATGTATTCTTTTAAATGGCTCTCCCATAAATGAAATGTGCTGCTCTCATTGTAACTTACAATCGGCTGAATAAATTACAATTATGTTTACGCGCAACTTTTGCCCTTAAATTTGATACAATAATAGTCATTGACAATGCATCCACAGATGGTACAGAACAATGGCTATCCTCTCTAAAAGAATCCCGCCTACAAATCTTGCGCATGAAAAATAATATTGGGGGTGCGGGTGGATTTAAATACGGTGCCCAATATATTGCGTCTTTAGACATAGACTGGATTTTTTTCTTTGATGATGATGCCTATCCAGCTGAGAATTTGCTTGATAATTTTATCCAGTTCAAAAAAGACAATTATCAAATTTTTTGCTGCAGGGTATTAACCCCTGATTATAAAATATGTTCCATGAACATACCCTTTAAAAAAATACCTTCAACTTTACTGGCCACAATACATTATAAAATAAACCCAAAACAGTTTTTACCGCAATCTGATGCAATCTGTGAGGTACAAACCTTTTCGTTTGTAGGAACCATTATTCATAAAAACATTTTAAAAAAATACGCCCATATAATAATAGATGATCTGTTTATTTATTTTGACGATTTGGCTTTTTCATATTACTTGTCACAAAAAAATAATAAAATTCTGTATGTTCCAGATTTTATTTTTGTACATGATGTTATTTTACATTCCCAAATTTTTTCAAATAAGAAATTATATTATCTTGTACGTAACCTGATCATTACCCATAAAATATACAGGAACAAACCTTTTTTTACTTTGCCTTCAACTTTATGCAGAATTATGACATGTTTTCTTTTATGCATGATTCAAAAAAATAGAGTCCAATCCTTAAGATATTTGTTTAATGGCATAAAAGATGGATTTAATTATAAAGTTAAAAATATTCTTATTTAAATAAAATCCTATATTGCATTTTCAAAACACATTTTTTTACGAAATAAAACGCTTTCAATAAAATAATGAAACAATTATCCCACTAAAAGCGTAGTTATTTTAATCAATCAAATAATTTTCTATTTCTAACCGCCCCCTTGTCCGCACTGGTTGCCATCATCGCATAAGATTTCAAGGCCATACTAATTTTACGTGCTCTTGCCCTGACAGGTTTCCAGCCCTTTTGATCCTGCTCATTTCGGCGCTGTTTCAGGATATCATCCGATACCTGCAAATGAATGGAGCGATTAGGAATATCAATCTTAATTGTATCCCCGTCTTTAACCAGGCCAATTGTTCCTTTGTCGGCAGCCTCTGGAGATACATGACCAATTGATAAACCGGATGTTCCACCTGAAAAGCGTCCATCTGTCAATAACGCACAAAGTTTCCCAAGATTTTTTGATTTCAAATAACTGGTTGGATAAAGCATTTCCTGCATTCCGGGACCTCCCTTAGGTCCTTCATAACGAATAACAACAATGTCCCCAGGTTCAATTTGGTCTGATAAAATGCTTTCAACTGCGCTATCCTGGCTTTCAAAAACACGTGCCTTGCCTTCAAATACCAAAATTGATTGATCAACACCGGCTGTTTTTACAACACACCCATCTTCGGCTAAATTACCATACAAAACAGCCAGTCCACCATCTTTGGAATATGCATGTTCAATATCACGGATACAGCCGCCAACACGATCCTGATCCAACGTTTTCCAACGCTGATTTTGACTAAAGGCCTGTTGAGAAGGGATACCACCGGGAGCGGCTTTAAAAAAATCCAAAACAGATTTTTCATGTGTTGAAATAATATCCCAATGAAGAATAGCATCCTTTAAACTATCTGAATGGACCGTGATCGTGTTGAGATGCAATAAATTCGCTTTAGCCAGTTCACCCAGAATTCCGTAAACACCTCCAGCCCGATGCACATCCTCAATATGATAGAGCTGAGTATTCGGGGCCACTTTACATAATTGTGGTATTTTACGAGATAGACGGTCAATATCCTGTAATGTAAAAGGAACTTCCCCTTCTTGTGCTATGGCCAAAAGATGTAAAATCGTATTCGTTGACCCCCCCATAGCAATATCCAGGGCCATCGCGTTTTCAAAGGCCTCTTTCGTTGCAATGGAACGTGGCAATATTTTATCATTACCATCCCTATAATAAGAATTACAAAGTTCAACAATTCTTTTGCCCGCCCTTCTGAATAAAAACTGGCGATCTTTGTGCGTAGCCAACAAAGTGCCATTACCAGGAAAGGAAAAACCCAAAACCTCGGTTAGACAATTCATGGAATTGGCCGTAAACATACCAGAACAGGAACCACAGGTTGGGCAGGCGTTTCGCTCATATTCCGTTACCTGACTATCTTGAATATTATCATCACCGGCGGCAATCATCGCATCAATCAGATCCAGTTTATGATTAGCCAGATGACTTTTACCCGCTTCCATTGGACCACCGGACACAAAAACAGCAGGGATGTTCAAACGCATTGCAGCCATTAGCATCCCAGGAGTTATCTTATCACAATTCGAAATACAAACCATTGCATCTGCACAATGCGCATTCACCATATATTCAACTGAATCAGCAATAATCTCTCGACTCGGTAAGGAATATAGCATTCCATCATGCCCCATCGCAATTCCGTCATCAATCGCAATTGTGTTAAATTCTTTTGCCACGCCACCGGCATTTTCAATTTCTTTTGCAACCATCTGGCCCAAATCCTTTAAATGAACATGGCCAGGAACAAATTGGGTAAAAGAATTAACCACAGCAATAATTGGTTTATGAAAATCATCATCTTTCATTCCAGTTGCACGCCATAAAGCACGTGCACCAGCCATATTACGACCATGAGTAGAAATGTATGAACGATATTGAGGCATCCGTTAACCCTTGCATGAAAAAATTAAAATAAATTATGATTAAAATTAATTCCTATTGAATTAGTTCACTATTCTGTAAAAGCAATTTTATACATGATTTTTTTAATAAATTATTATTATATCTTACAATCAACCGCTTTCTTTATTTGAAATCATCATAAATCTTTAAACGTGATAAGAAAACTTTTAAATTGATTTCTGTTTCATAACCGGTCAAAACGAATTAATTATTTTATTTAACAATCATCAATGAAATAGAAAATATTCTCGAATGTCCCGTTTTTTATCAAAATTTATAAAACCTGCAATCTTTTTTGACCGGGATGGTGTTATCAATATCGATACGAATTATCCTTATCGTCTGGAAGATTTAATTTTGGTTGAAGGGGTTGAAGAAGCTATTTGTCAAGCCAAGAAACTCGGTTTCCTTACCGTCGTAGTAACCAATCAATCTGGGGTTGCACGCGGTTTTTTCACAGAACGGGATGTCCAGAACTTTCATCGCTATATTCAAGAAAAACTAAAAAAATATAATACCGCTATTGATGCCTTTTATTATTGTCCCTACCATCCAGAAGCCAAGATTAAAAAGTATCGACAGGATCACCCTGATCGTAAACCGCATCCAGGAATGATTGAACATGCAATTCATGATTTATTCATTGATCGTCAGCATTCTTTTTTGATTGGTGATAAATCGACTGATTTACAGGCTGCAGAAAATGCAAATATTGCAGGATATCTTTTTAAAGAGAAAAATCTTGCATCTTTTTTGAATAAAATAATTAAAAAACAATTAAAATATTAATTTAAGTTCGTTATAAATTCTTTTTTACAATTGAAAATCAATTTTCTATATATATTAACATTATTACTAATCAATTAATATCTTTTAACATTTTTTCAATTACAATCAAACTTATTCGTCATTTTTATTATTAATTCGTAAAAATTAAAAAGATGTAATTAAAATACATCTTTATTGCCTTTTCATATTAAACGTTATATAAGATGTATTTGAAATAAATCTTTTACTTAAATATTAAGAATCCTTTTATTTCAAATAAATATATTTAAAAATACTGAATCGATAAGTCTATGAAAAGTAATTATCAAGATGGTGTTATCAGTACTCTAACATCAGAAATACTTACAAAGCTTAACAGGAACCCTGTTAACAGAAAATTGAAATGGCTACTTTTAATTTCAGCCTTTCTATGTTTTTTATTTATGGGATGGGCAACATTATTCACCTATCAGCAAAGCCCACCTATTCCAGTTCAATTCATTTCATCACAAGATCAGGTTTTATTCACAGACAAAGATGTTTTTCTTGGAAAACAGGGTTTTCAAAAAGCCGATCTGATTGATTACGGTGGATTATACGGTATGGGATCCATGTTTGGACCCGATTATACTGCCAAAACACTCGTGGATCTTGCCAAAGCAACTCGAGAATATCTAGCCCAAGAAAAATTTCATCAGTCTTTTCATTTATTAACTTCAGATCAACAATTCCTTATTCAAAGGAAAATGCAAATAATGTTACATAACGTTGATCTTACACAGAAATCTTTACGTTTTCCTACTGCGTTTAGTCAGGCAATCGTCGATGTCAGAAAAAATTTATCTCAAGAATTAGTACAGGATAATTTCAAGGCCGGTTACTCGCGGGCTCATGCATTAAATCAGGCGGATGCCAAAAGCACTTCTGAATTTATTATCTATACAGCCCTCACATCCGTAGGCCATCGCCCCAACAGCACCATATCCTGGACACAAAATTGGCCTTATGAACCCATTGCAGGAAACCAACCTACCAGCCAAACCTTTACCTGGACATGGGCTGGGTTCTGTTTTGCCTTTGCAGGCTTTGGTGCCGTGATCATGATCAATCGTATCTGGCTATCTGGTGAAGATAGGGAGGCGATGGACCAGGTTATCGACGGATTTAAGAATCTGACCCCAAGCCAGAAAAAAATCGGTAAATATTTTTTATTTGTTGCCGCTATTTTCCTCGTCCAGCTTCTAATGGGTGGATTAATGGCCCATTACTATTCTGAACGGACAAGTTTTTACGGATTTGAAATAGGAAAATATTTACCTTTTAATTTTCTACGAAGTATTCATTTGCAAACCCCGATTGTATGGATTGCATTTTCCTGGATTGGTTCAGCTCTGTTTTTAGGGCCAATTATCAGTGGAAAGGAAGCAAAATATCAGAATATACTTGTTGATCTTTTATTTTATGCATCAGTGATTGTTATTGCGGGTATTGTCATTGGCAACTATCTGGGCATCATGGGTTACCTGCCTCATTTATGGTTTTGGTTCGGCAACCAGGGCAATTCCTATCTGGAATTAGGCAGAGGTTGGCAATATGCTTTTTTTGCCGCTCTTTTGTTTTGGAGTTATTTAGTATTCCGCTCCTTCTGGCCCGATAAACATCACTGGCAAAAAGCCTTTAAATCATTCCGAATTGGAAATATACGTCTTGAACATTTATTCTGGTTATCGACCCTAAATATTGCCATTTTGTACATTTTTGGCATGATACCCATGTTTGAAATAGGCAAGTCCTATACCATGGACGATTTCTGGAGATGGTGGGTTGTTCATCTTTGGGTTGAGGAATCCTTTGAATTCTTCACGGCATGTGTTACCGCCTATCTTTTGATGGGGATAGGATTGATTTCCCGTTGTTTTGCTGAGCGGACAGTTTATTTTGAACTTATCCTGATCTTTCTTGGTGGGGTCATTGGCACAGGTCACCATATGTATTGGGCCGGTGAACCATCCATTTGGATCCCCATGGGAAGCATGTTCTCATTTATCGAGGTTTTACCCCTAATTCTATTGGTTATCGAATCTATTGACGAATATAAAATCATTACAGCCCATCAGACTTTCCAGTATAAATTGGGATATATGTATATTATCGCTGCTACAGTATGGAATTTTATCGGTGCGGGTGTCTTTGGTGGAGGTGTATTGAATGCACCACTTGTTAATTATTATGAACATGGGACATTTTTAACCTTGAATCATGCCCACACCTCTCTTTTTGGAGCCTTTGGTCTTTTGGGACTGGGGATGATTTATTTCTGTTTAAGATATATTGCCGGTGAAAAATATCCATTTATAGAAAAATGGGGATATATTGCCTTATTCCTCTATAATATCACACTTGTCCTATGGACTACATTAACCTTTTTCCCTGTCGGCTGGCCCCAACTCAACGCTGTTTACGAACACGGATTAACTTACGCCAGAAGCTTAAGCTTTTATGATACCAAAACATTTTGGCAATGGTTACGTATAATCGGGGATATTGTCTTTTCGATAGGCGCTTTAATTATGTGCTGGGATTTTATCGTAAAACTCAAACCTATTTTTAAAAAATAACATTTCTATTTCTTTTATGAAAAGCTCGTCAAAATTCAATAAATAAATAAATAAATAAATAATAATGACGAGCAATTTTATCAGAAAGAAATCATTTTACCGGGTGTAATTTTATTTCCAAGTCCCAACAGCGACTTGGCTAAAGGAATTGCAACAGGTGCAAGTTGTCTCCCCATTAAAATTGAACGGTGCTCGATAGAGGCCAGCATTTCAAAATCATCATTTAATTTTAAGAAATCATCTCGTATCGCTTTGCCTATACGAACCGTTTGGGCAATCCCATGACCACTCCATCCATGAACCGCATAAATAGGCGCTTTTTCTCCTAATTTACGACAATCTACCGCCCCATTTAGGGTTAAATCAGTTGTTCCACTCCACGCTAATTCTAAATGAATATCATCACGTTGAGGAAAAATGGTCTTAATTCGTGACATTAAATAATCAACAACTTTATCAGAATTCCATCGCATTCCTGTTCCTTGCCCTCCAAATAAGATACGCTCTTTACGGACCGGGCGATAATAATCTATTTGTAGCTGCGTATCATAAACAGCCATTTGTGTCGGAAGTAATGTTTTACTCCCCCCCTCAACCGGATTGGTAACACCAACATAAGTATAAAAAGGAATGGTTGAATTAACATCTGATAATAATTGAAAGGTCGTATGGTGAACGGCTAATACCACGCCTTTTTTAGCAAGAATTTTACCCTGTGCCGTTTCAATAGATACCCCTTCTGATACAGTTTCTATTTTTAGAACTTCACTATCCTCATAAACATGCCCACCATTTTTAACAAAACCATAAATCAAACCACGCGTTAAACCTAAAGAATGAATTTGCCCTCCAATCTTATCCAAAGCACCACCATAATAAAGTTCTGAATTGATATGATCACGAATTTCATAAGGCCCTAAAATGCGAACACTATCATCACCTAAATATCGACGTGCATCTGCCCCAACCGTCAAAGCATTAATATGACCAGGATGAATCGCCGCGGTTAAATGCCCACGACGCATATCTAAATCCAAGGCATAATGTTCTGTTATTTCTTGAATAAGATCAAACGATTCAATGGATGTAAATTTCCACAAACGACAAGCTTCGTCATAATCGAAATTCTCAATAATAGATTCTGCTTCCCATCGTGCTAATCCAGGTGTCAATTGTCCGCCATTTCTTCCCGAAGCAGCTGACCCCACCTTATTTTTTTCAAGAAGGATTGTTTCAACCCCAGATTCTGACAAATGTAAAGCCGTAGAAGCCCCAAGCAATCCGCCACCAACCACTACCATATCACATTCACAATCATGTTCTAAGGCTGGAAATGTTTTCCATGGGGATAAAGTCGCCTCATAATAATTGGCGGGTCTAGCTAATACATCCTCATCTTGTACTTGTCGCGAATCAACCCAGTTCCATTCTTCCTGTTTAGGACCTTCATCCGTTTTTCTAAAGGTAACATCTTCTGTTAAAATAGGTTTTTCAAGTTTTTGTTCTGTATTCATCATTCTCATCCGACCACACTTATAATGTTGATTTAGCTACATGAATATCTGCTCCAGACGTTAAAGACAAATCATGCCTTTTAAATAAAGGCCGTTTACGAACTTTACAGTATAAAATATAGGTTATTCCTAAAGCGGTCCAAAAGCCTCCCAATAAAAGTGCGTCTTCTTTTAAATTAGTCCACATCACAATTACGGAGAACATTCCCAAAGAAGGACAGATAATATTTTTTAAAATTTGTTTAAGCGTTGAAAACTCTTTTTTATAACATACAAACCATATAAACACAGAAATGTTAACCGCACTAAAAGCGACCATCGCACCAAAACTAATTAATGAAACGGCTGTATCTAACCGAAAGAAAATAGCATTTAAAGAAAGAATTCCCACCAACAGCACACAAACGATAGGAGAGCGATAGTGAGGATGAATATATTGCAATTTTTTCCATGGAATAACCCCATCAATCCCCATAATATAAATTAAGCGTGCTGCACTGGCATGCGATGCCAGAGCCGAAGCGAAAGTATTAATCAAGATAGCTAATAAAAAGATCGATTGGAACAATTTCCCCCCCACGTACAAAACAATTTCAGGCATTGCCTCAATAGGATCTTTGAAAAGGCTATTATTCGGATAGTAAAGCTGGATAAACCATGCCGATACAAAAAAGATAATACCACCCGTTAAAACCGTAGCAATAATCGCCCGCGGTATATTTTTTCTGGCATCAAAAGTTTCATTTGCAAGCGTGGTTACAGCATCAAATCCCAAAAAAGAAAAACATAAAATAGCAGCACCACTTACCAAGGGAATGAAAGAATTGTCCCCATTCATCAAAGGTTTTAACGTCATTACGTGCGATACATCATATTTAAAGACCAAAGCATGAATAACCAAATAGATGAAATAAACCATCAAAATTAGAGGAATACCAACGAACAAGGCATTAAGATTGGCAAGAAATTTAATATTTCGACAATTAATAAACGTAACTAATGCCGTATAAAGAATGATTAACATCCACGCGGGAATATCAGGGAATAAAGCTTTGAGATAAATTCCTGAAAGTAAACTATTAATCATTGGCAATAAGAGATAATCAAGCAGGGTTCCCCACCCGACAATAAAACCACTAATTTTACCGCAAACTTGATTGGTATAACTATAAGCAGAGCCTGATTTAGGAAAAATAACAGCGAGTCGACTGTAACTAAAAGCAGTCAATATGATGGCACCCAATGCCAATAAATAAGCCATAGGAACACGACCATTCGTTACACCTGATACGATACCAAATGTGTCAAAAACAGTCATGGGAGTCATGTAAGCTATCCCGATGATAATAACTCGCCAAAGAGATAACTGAGCTTGGTGCGGTGCTAACTCATTCATATGCCTGCCTTTATTATCTAAATAAATTTTACAAACAATTTTGAGAACATTATTTATAAAATTTATAGTAACAAAACATTTTTATTAAGAAACTATTTTTTTTATTAAGAAAATATTTTTTATAAATTAATATCACATATCATTGTTATCAACAGATTTACTTTGCCTTATGCAAAGGATACTGTTAATGAGACATATTTTTGAATTAATCAACCTTTTATTTGCAAAAAAAACAGATATAGGATCAAAACCTGAATTTCGTTTATAAGAATGTTTTTTGCAAAGGAATCAAAAGTAACAGAAGATTTTATGAATAAAAATAGAACCTACTATCTAGACCCATGAAAGAAAAATGTTTTAATTTAATTTATCGGAAAGACGTATCAGTAGTATTATGAAAGCTGACTTAGTAATTCATCATTATATATAACAGAACCAAATTTTTGAAAAAAATTATCTGTCAGAAAATTATGTGTTTGCAGAATCACTATTGACACAAGCAGCTTTTAAAACAGTTAATTTATAATCCAGTGCCGTAATCTGTCCAGCGACTGAAAAAGATATAAAATTATTTAATATAAAATCTTGAAAATCCATAAATAGAAAAGCTGTTTTTCTTTATTGATTTTTAAATAAACCATTAAATTAGCCTTTTTAATATAATATTAATATTTATAATCTAATATTTTTAGCGCAAACCAATTGCCTATGGCACCAATCAGCAATAGAACACTTGTTGCGAGAAATACGAAATACATACCCATATAACCACTGACAAACCCGCCAGCCAATGGACCGATAACCTGACCAACATATTGTACGGAAATAGTATAACCCAATACAGTTCCCACTAAATGATTTGGAACTTGATGTCGAATGATTGTTATAATGCAGGGCATTAAACCACCAAGGGCCAATCCCATAAAAAAACGTAATACGATAAGTTGCCAGACTGACGTGACATAGGCTTGGGGAACAAGCAATATCCCGGCAATAATTAAGGTCCAGATAATAATCCGTGCATGACCTATTTTATCCGCTAAATGACCAAGCCATGAAGCAGACAAGATATTCCCAAAAGCGCCAGCCGACATAATCAAACCTGCAAAGAAAGTTATTCTGGATTGCTCAACAGCCAGTTGATGAACATATAAGGTTATAATTGGTTCGATAGACATATTGGCAATCATTAGTAACATACCCGTAACCAGCATTATGAAAATCAATCTTTTATTGGGAATATCGAACCAATTTCCTTTAACGGTTTTTTCATGAATAACCAACTTTGAAGGTTCTCGAATAAAACCCAATGTAACAAGAAACGTAATGAAAATTAAACATCCTGCCCCTATGAACGTAATACGGATTCCTATTAAAGATGGCAATATCCCCCCAATCAGGGGACCAATCAGATTTCCTGCCATGATACCGGATGAAAGCAGTCCAAGTGCCCAAGCAGAACGAGCCTTGGGGGTTTGGGCAGCAATCATGATTGTTGCACCTGAAGAATATCCTCCAGCAAAACCCGCAAGCAATCGTAATCCAACCAATTGCCAAATATTTGTCGCACATCCCATCAATGCCATTGTCACGGCCATACCTAGACTCGCCCTAAGAAGCATTGGTTTACGACCATAACGATCCCCCAGATATCCCCAGAATGGCGCAATCATTCCTGCTATAAAAAATGTTGCGCTATAGGCTATTCCTGACCATTGAGCTATAATTGCATGATCTTTGACTCCCAACTGCTGAACATAGATCGGTAAAAAAGGCAACATTAATGTCATTGCAAGAAAGGTTGTAAATGATCCAAATAAACAAACAAAAAGATTGCGAACCCAATATGACTCATCTTGATCTGTTTCAATTGTTGAGGACATAATAAATCCACCATAAAATTGTCTTTGATTGGTATACCAATTTGGTATACCAAAATGATCCTATCATATAATCAATAATAAGAAACAAATTTATGAACAAAACCCTTACTCAAGCTCAGCATGCTGAAATAAAATTAAGAAATCTTATTCTGAATATGGAAATAGCACCGGGTGAACGTATAACAGAACGTGATATTGTAGAGTTCATTGGGATTTCTAGAACCTCCATTCGAACCGCATTATTTAAACTTGCTAGTGAGGGACTGGTTATTCACAAAAAATCCGGTTGGATTGTATCCCCGATTAATCTAGAAGAAATTTCTCAAGTGTGCATTTATCGTAAAATACTTGAGGTTGCCGCTATTCAAGAAACAACACAAATAGTTATAGATAAAAATATTTCAAAAGTTGAAAATCTACTGAATTCAATTTCACCAACCTCAACTCATGAACAGCTTGATCAAATTGGCCATGATTTTCACATATGGATTGCAAAACTGTCAGAAAATGAATTTATTATTCAAGGCACTGAAAATGCAATGATGAGATTAAGACGAGCCCGCTGGCTTGAAAATAAATATGATCACACGGGATGGGATGAACATCGTCAAATAGTGATTGCCTTAAAAAAAGGAAAAATACAAAAAACGATATCACTTATTGAAAACCATATCTCAAGAACACGTCAAAGCTTACTAAGTACACTTCAAAAAAAACAGCTAAGTCTTAGGGCTCAAGGCGCCTTTTTAACATCTAAGTAAATATCTTTTACAAATAATAGAATTAATTCAACCTAATTTCTTTAAATATTAAAGTGAGAATATAAGAATATTTCTTAAAAAATAATTGTTCTACAGAAAATGATATTAAATAATTTTTTTTAATTTTTAATAAACAAAATATTTTTGATATAAAAACAGAAAAAATACAGAACTAAATATA
>NZ_JACFPQ010000007.1:0-29108 GCF_016101925.1 Commensalibacter sp. M0268
TAAATTATCCGCTGAAATGTTGGATTATACCATAAAAGTCCCAACTCCATCCCATCAGGATGCCTCTTTGGGTAAAGTCGTCGATCTTGCCCATCAGGCCATTCCAAATATTGAAAGAAATCATCCAAATGGAGTGGCAGGATTGGATGCACGGGGTCAGTTGACTCAACCTATTAATAATCCGTTTATAATAACGCAGTCTATTAATCCTGATGCTAAAGTTTCCATCTATTTAGATGATGATGTTCATGCTTATGCGGATAAAACACTGTTTGATATTTACACGGTTGGTGCACAAAGCAAAATTATAGCATTTGCTCCATCCGAGGGAATAGCTAATATCTTGGCATCAGCAAGGGCTGATAAGATTGAGGAGTTAAAAGGATATATATTTGCTGGGGGAGCCTGTTGGTTACCCGATTGTCAGCTATTAGAATTTAAGGGGTATCAAGGGTCATATACCTTTGTGTGTTATGGTTCTGATATGGATAAATCAGGTTATAAAATTAAAACTGATATTATTTGTGAAAACCAGATGGTTGATGGAAAAGGGGAAGCATTTAAAAAAGATGCTATTATCACTATAAGGGTTGGTGATGTTGTAACTCTTATGGCGCATTGGATGGATCAAAATAGGACATATTATTATGTTAAGAGAAGTAGAAGCGCTGGATTATTGAGTAATTTATATTTATCAGAAAAAGAACAACCCAAAACCATTACATCATTGGGATACCAAGATGAAATACAATTTGGTAAAGATGGTATCTTTTGGTGTTCAAAAGAAGGTGGAGAAGGACAGGCTGAATGGTCTTTATATCCGTCTCATGCCGCAATGAAAAAAGATCATACAGGAAAATTTACTTATCCTTATGTAACCCCTACAACCAAGGATAAATTGCCTGTTGATTATCCAATTGGAACACAATCATATGATACTGATAAAAAAGAACCCCTATGGTGGAACGGTACTGAATGGATTGATCCGGTTGCCAAAGCAGCAACAATCAAAATAGGCAACATTGTATCTGTCGAAGCTGACCAACCTGCTCAAATAACGAATTCAGGATCTGATATAAATGCAGTTTTTGATTTTTCAATTCCGAAGGGAGAAAAAGGAAAGCAAGGGATTAGTGTTGAATCCGTTATCATGAATGATGATTTAACCTTTTCCTTTATGATGAGTAATGGTTCAATTGAGAAAGTTAATTCCGGTCTTTATAGAAATAAAGATGGAGTAGTTATCGCGCCTGAAAAGGTTTTTGAAATTCCAAATGATTTTTCATTAAATGGTAATTTATACATAGCTTCTGATGATTATCTCAACGGCAGTAAAAAAATGCCTGAAGGATTGTCATTAAACGGTAATATCGTTCTTACTGATGGTTCTGTCTACTATAAAAATTCCTGGAATAATGGTGGCGTACTTTGTGTTGCTTAATAGCTAGTATTTTTTCATTCAATTGTAGATATATAGGGCATTAAAATGATTAATAATTCTCCAAAGAATCTGAATCTTTCAGATTGTACTGTTTCTATTGATGAAGGGAGGACATCAAAAACATTATCTGAATGGGCAAAAACGGCAAATGATACAATAGGAGAAGTAGCAGGACTTTCTGAAACCTCAATTAACGTAAATGAAAAATGTGAGATATTGTCAAAGCAAATTAAAGATTTGAATTTTGATAATTATTTATCAAGGGATCAATCTTTTACATCCGGTAATGTTCTGCTTTTGGATAATACAAATCAATTTATTGGTCCAAAGGCACGTTCTGATAATGGAACTGTTTTTATGTCTTATGGACATATTTTAAATCTTAATGGATTTCGTGCAAGTCCTGATCCTGCATGTACTCGTATAATCGAACATTATACATTGAAAAATAAATATTGGGTAGTATTAAAAACTTGGACAGATGATAAGCATGCATATCGTTCTTTTGTAGGAGATGCTTTTCATCCCGATAGGGATGGAGTGGGTGATCTTGGAATAGGAAACCATGCCTGGAATAATATTTATTCAAAAACGGCATTGAGCGTAACTTCTGATAAAAACGAAAAAAAATTGTTTCCGCTCTGGGCAATGAAGATAATGTTGAAAACCAAAAATTGCTAGATGCAATTTACAATCTTGATGTTCATACATTCAAGCTTAATTGCGCTATTGATAAAAAGGGAGAGGGTAAAGCCAGATTGCATAATGGTTTTATAGCTCAGGAGGTTGAGAAGTCTTTGAAAGATAAAGGTTTATCAGCTTCTGATTATGGAATGTGGATAGAAGAAAAAGTTTTTGAGACACAAGATATTGAGACAGGCGAAAAAGATGACAGGGGTAATCCTGTTACAAAAAGAGAGTGTGTATTCTTAAAAGATGCTGATGGTAATCAGGTTTACAGGCAGTCTTTACGATATGATGAAATATTTTGTGTTTTTATTCAAGCATTCAAACAAAAATTGAAAAAACTTGAGGATTTTAAACAAGTTTACGAGCAAAGAATTAGTGATTTAGAAACTAGGCTATCAAATTTAAAATAAATTTTTCAAATTAATGAATGAAATTAATTAAGAGATATAAAATGACAAATCAAAATAACGCTCCAAAAGATCTGGACCTGTCTGCATGTAATGTTTCAATGGATGGTGGTAATACATCACAGCAACTTTCAGAACTTGTTAAAACAGCAAATGATACAAATAGTAAAATAGCCGATATTTTAAATATTGCAAGTAATTCGAAACAGGATGTAGATAATTTAACAACAAAAATTGACAATATTTATTCAAAAGAAAATAACTATCAACCCAATGGTGTTTTACCTCTTGATAATACAGGACAATTTTTATTTCAGCCTGCAAAAAATGAAGATGGAGTAACATATATAACTGCTGGTTATTTACAAAAAGACGGTTATATACAAGTAAATACCAAGTCAAGGGAAATTCATTATCAATATTCCGTAAATTCTAATGGAAATGATGGTAATAATAAAAGTTATATTGACACTATTTGGGCAGATGATTTTAATGCATATTATGCATTTGGTTCTGTTTCCTTTCATCCCCTCAATGATGGCGGTGGGGACCTGGGACGTGCGGGAAATTCATGGAACAATCTTTTCATAAAGACCGCACCAAACGTGACCTCGGACAAAAACGTCAAGACCATCACATCCATCCTTGATGAGAAAGCCGATAATTCTGACAGGAAATTATTGGATGCCCTGTATAATGTCAATGTTGTCAATTACAAGCTGAATGACGCGATAAAAGAGAAAGGTGAGGACAAAGCACGTGTTCATACAGGTTTTATCGCGCAGGATATGGAACAGGCGATCAGGGATGCGGGACTTGATCCATCCGATTATGCCATGTGGACGCAGGATGCATCACCTGAATTCAAGAGGGTGGATACAGGCGAGAAGGATGAAAACGGGAACCCGATCCTTAAATCTGTTCAGGAAGTGCCAAAAGATGACAAGGGTGACGTTATTTATAGTCAAAAACTGAGATATACCGAGGTTATTTGTATGCTTTTAGCCGCTCATAAACAGAAAATCAATGATCTTGAGACACGGCTGATGAAACTTGAAAGTAAATAAAATGAGCAGATTTGATATGACACAAGGTCTCGCAAAAGGATCATTGGGACAGGAAATGACAGGTGGACAGATTGTTGATCGTTTATCTGCCGGTATATTGGTTGAAAACAGGATCGTAAATGATCCAGCCATTACCCTGATGTTTCCAAAAGCGGGAGAAATCAGCTATCGTCTTCTACTCCAGAAAGCGTGCAGGATTTCACTTGGGCAAGGGCAAAAGGGTCAGTTGCAACGCATGACGATCATTCTTCAGCAACCCTATGAAGGGAATTGCGAGGTTGAATTTGATGCATCTGTCAAATGGCAGAATAGGCAACCCTTTATTGATACAAGAGCAGGGTCGGTTACCCTTGTAGAAATTTTGTTTGATGGAATGTCACAATTTTATGGAAAACTGATTTATGGCTGATGCCAAAAAACAGCAGTAAATAGGATATATTAATAATGAAAATCTTGTCTAGTTTGGTAGTGGTAACATATCGGATGAATGGGATTTTATCGTGTTATTTAAATCAAACAGATCATTGCTGATTTTCATCAAAGGAGAGCAATCCCACAGATAAAGTGAAGGGAATAAGTATTTCATTTTTTGAAGGAATATCTTATTTTAATTCTTTGCGGTAAGAATCTGGGGATTGCAAGAACAGGTCAGTTTAACGTCAGTAAAGAAAAATCATAATATAGAATAAAAGAATGCATCCTGTTGTAGATAAATATTTTATTATCAGATTCAGGTATGGTTTTGAAAGGATATGGAACAGATAGAACTCTGCTTAGGAACAATATTACAACTAAATATGGCGACATTTTCATAAAGACGAAACAGTTGTTTGTTACCAGAAAACGAATATTCCTGTTACGATTAGTTTGATTTAGGTATGTGTAATTCAGCTATATTTTCCATGGCAAGGTTCCTTTGTGAGGTATGGCATAATGATGAATCTCATGGGTCTATATATTTTAGAAAATAATCTTTCCCAAACGCAATAAGGGATTGATCATCAGCATTATATTCAAGGTTGTTATCAGCCAAGATACTTGGATAATTTTGGGCAAAAATGTGTCTACCATCATAATGAATGAAATTTAATTGGTCGTGAGGAAATATTAATAGCAGATTACCAAGTTTATATGAATTGCCTATTGAAAGTGCACAAGTGGATATTGAAAGATATAACAAATGTAAAAAAGGATTTATTATTGATTATATATTTTTATATGAATTAACCGTTTTTTTTACAGTATTACTAATAATTTAATCCTATATTGTTGGGATATGGAAAAATCACTAACCATATGGTAAATATTTCCGAATATCAAACCTTTGGAATTATCGATGATATATCATCACATCAAACCAGAAATTTGTGCAAGATGACGTGAGTTGTGGAATGGCAATTTAATTTCCAATGAGACAATTAACAAAATTATTATCGAGAAAGCAAATTTGATTGACCCGGAACCAATGACGTAAGATCTTAAAAATGACCTGTAAATTATATCATTGATTATGTCAAACGACGTATTGAATGGTTGGATCAACAATTTAAGTATTACAGTGAATTATTATAGGTTTTATTGATTATAGAATTACTTTTTAAAGAGTGGTTTTATGAGTAACTTAAATAAATATTCGTAATTTTTTCATGGAAAAAGTCAAAATTTCTGTAACTATTAATTTTTTGTTTTTTATTGATTCATTTATCGTGTTGAATAATATTAATTAAAAAATGAGATAATTGATTGTTATTGAAAGTTTAATTTTATTGATAAACTTATCTATTGGCGGACCCGACGAGATTCGAACTCATGGCCTTTGCCTTCGGAGGGCAACGCTCTATCCAGCTGAGCTACGGGTCCTTTGAAAATGTTCATACTCTGTTTTAATGAAAATAGCCAGTTTTTCTTTTGTCAAATATAATTTTTCTTTTTTTATCCTTATATCAAGATTGATAAATTACAGGGTTCATTGAATTTGTTTGATTGACGGTAAATTCCATTTAAATTTTAACGATAACAAGCGAATTGCACTACAGATTATAATGGCAAACCATGGAGCAAAGGTGGGACTGATAATATTCTTGTCCCCCATAATTTGGACAATGGCTCCGCCAATGGCGGCAGAGGCATAAATTTCCTTGGTTAATACGGATGGAATCAGGGCGGTTAATGTATCACGCAATATTCCTCCACCGATGGCCGTAAGTGTTCCAAGAAAAATACTTATTTCGCAATTTCCGGTAAAAACAAACGCTTTATGGGCGCCAAACGAAGCAAAAAAACCCAATCCGATGGCATCAAAAAACAGAGTTGGATGATTGAGATGTAAAAGTAATTTTTGGAAAAAGGCAGCCAGGAAAACTGAAGTCAAGACAATAACGAGATATTCCAGATTCATCATCCCCGCTAAAGGAAAAGAACCGATACAGATATCCCTTACAATTCCTCCACCACAGGCTGTGACAAAGGCAATGCAAAAAACGCCAAAGATGTCCAGATTACGATTAATGGCTGCCAGAGCTCCACTGATGGCGAAAGCAAATGTTCCGATTAAATCAACATAATGGAAAAAAGTATGACTCATAGGAACATGTTCCCTGGGGATATGAAATGTTAATGAAATTGAAAAGCGGTTAATTCTTTCAGTGTGGGCATACCATTTTGGGCCCCAGTGCGTGTAACCGAAAGTGCAGAAGCTTGCAAGGCTTTTTCAATCGCTTTTTCATATCCCAAATGAAGAAAACAGCAAAAGGCGCCACAAAATGTATCACCCGCCCCTGTTGTATCGACGGTTGGTACGGTATAGGCGGGGATATGTTGAATTTGTTTTTCTTTATTTTTAAAAAGTATTCCGCTGCGGCCCCATGTCATGATAATGGGTGTAGAGCTATGCAGGATAATGTCTTCGTAAGTTTCTGATCCATTATGTCGAAAGGCTTTTATCTCATGTTCGTTCGGTAAAAGATAACTGATTTTTGGAATGATATCTGCAGGAAGCTGTCGTGAAGGTGCAGGATTAACAACAATTATTTTTTTTAATCGATATGCAATCTCAATGGCTTCAATCTGCGTTTCCAAAGGGATTTCCTGCTGTAAAAGAATAATATCATGGGATTTGATGAGAGATTCAGCATTGAGGATATCCTGGGCTGATAGACTTTCATTGGCTCCTTCTGTAACAATAATTGTATTATCTGTATTTGTATGCATTATTAATGCGGTTGCAGTAGGACTTTGTTTGCAGGTTTTTATAGGTGTAATGTTGACATGATATTTTTTAAGGTTTTCTATCAGCAATTGACCAAAATGATCATTTCCGATTGCACCCAATATTGTAACTGATGCCCCCAGTTTTGCTGCTGCTATTGCCTGATTATTCCCCTTTCCACCACAATGAATCTGTAAGGGGCCGCCGATCAGGGTTTCTCCAGTTTCAGGGAAATGATCAACAGAAGTTTCGAGGTCAGTATTTAAACTACCAATAACCAGAATATTATTCATAAAAAAGCCTTATTGTCAGTTACAATATTTAAATAGATACTATAATTATTTTAAATGAAATAGATTGATAGAATTTATTTTTATATTTCTTTTAAAATATGGGTTATAATAACCTGATATGAAAAATATTTAATCGCACATTGTGAAATTGCATGTTTGTATTAGATATTAAGTAGCTTATTTCATAAAAAAGATTATAGATAGAGTATTAATTTACGTTAAACAGAAAGCAGAAAGGACGGCTTAAATGGCTTATAAATCAGTTAATCCCTTTAACAATGAAACGGTGAAGACCTTTCAGGAATTAACGGAGAATGAAGTAGCTGCTAAAATTGATGAAGCTCAAGCTGCTTACTTAAAATGGCGTAAGACAGATTTTGCTACTCGTCGTCAAGTGATGAAAAAAGCCGCATCAATTTTGCGTGATAAGAAGGCGGAATTTGCTCATTATGTTACCTTGGAAATGGGAAAGCTAATTGCAGAAGCTGAAGCGGAAGTTGATTTGACGGCGGACATTTTTGATTACTATGCAGAAAATGCCGAAAAATTTCTTGCACCAAAAACCTTACATCCAAAAGATGGTCACAAGGCCTATGTTGAGTATGACCCAATAGGTATCATTTTCTGTGTTGAACCATGGAATTTCCCTTATTATCAACTTGTTCGTGTTGTTGCAACGAATTTGATGGCTGGAAATGTGGTAATGGTCAAACATGCTTCCATTGTTCCACAATGTGCGGGTGCTTTTGAAAAATTGATGCTTGATGCTGGTGCACCAAAAGGTGTTTATACCAATCTTTATGTATTATCTCAGCATACCGACAAAATCATTTCCGATCGTCGTGTCCGTGGTGTTGCGCTTACGGGAAGTGAAAAGGCAGGAAGTATTGTCGCTGGCAAAGCCGGTGAAAATCTTAAGAAATCCACCCTTGAACTGGGTGGCAGTGATGCATTTATTGTTCTTGAAGATGCCGACCTGGATTCAGCATGCAAATGGGGTCTTTGGGGTCGTATGAATAATACGGGACAATGTTGTGTTGCCGCTAAACGTTTCATCGTTGTTGAATCTGTTGCAGATGAATATCTGAAACGTCTTACAGACTGTTTTTCTAAACTGAAAATGGGTGATCCAATGGATCGTAGCACGACATTGGGTCCATTATCCAGTGAGGCAGCTGCACAGGAAATTGCAGATATGACAGCCGAAGCTGTCAAGCATGGTGCCAAGGCCGTGATTGGTGGTAAACGTCCAAATCGTTCAGGCGCTTTTATGGAAGCGACCATTTTAACCGATATTACCAAGCAAAATCCAGTATTCTATAAAGAATTTTTTGGACCAGTTGTTATGTTCTTCCGTGTTCCAGATGAAAAAGCGGCAATTGAGTTGGCCAATGATTCAGATTTTGGTTTGGGTGGAACCGTATTTTCAAGAGATGTTGAGCGTGCAAAGCGGGTTGCAAAGGAAATTGATACCGGCATGGTCTTTATCAACCGTCCTACCTGGACAGCGCCAGATCTTCCATTTGGTGGTGTGAAACATTCTGGATATGGTCGTGAATTGTCTGATGAGGGAATTTTTGAATTCCTTAATCATAAATTAATTTATATCGAGAAATAATTTCATTTTTACTATATTTATAAAGTGAAATTTGGATTAAAAGAGGGGTTCATTATATTTAATGAATCCTTTTTTATTTCAGGTCAAGAATTTATGGAACCTTTTATTGCATTACGTCGTGAACGTTTAAATAGAGGAATTCGATTTGCACATGCACGATGTTTGGAAATCGGTGCATTGATTGATCCAGTTTTATGTCGAGAAAATGGAAATGTTTTTTACGCAGATCATTTGTCGACGGAAGAGCTGAAAGAGCAATTTGCCTGGAATACCAATTTTGATTCTCGTCAATTGGTAGAGATTGATTATATCTGGAAAAAAGAATGTGCTTTGAAGGAGTGTGTGGATGGTCAGTTTGATTATGTAATCGCATCTCATGTTGCAGAACATGTCCCAGACTTGATCGGATGGATTGAGGAAATACGACAAATTTTAAAACCTGATGGACAATTACGTTTGGTTTTGCCAGATGGTCGTTATTCTTTTGATATGAAAAGGCAGCCTACCCGGTTGGCTGATTTACTTGCTGCCTGGTTAAAAAAATCTACATGCCCTGAAACACACCTGGTGTTGGACTTTGCATTAAATAAAATTAATGATAAAGATATTCCAAAAATTCATGCAGAATATGGATTATATCCTGATAAAGAAAATCTGGAAAGCCAAATCCCGTTTTCTGAGGTTCTGGAATGGGGGGAAAGAACACTAATACCTGATCATTATGAAGATATTCATTGTTGGGTTTTGCATTTAGGTTTGTTTGTGAAACTGATGATGAATTTGGCTGAACATGGAATTATAAAAATGGCTTGTGTGGAATGGTTTGATATTGATCCATCAAAGCTGAGTTATGAATTTACGGTTTTTCTTGTATCGGAAAAAAATAGGGAAAAATGTGTTGAAAGCTGGAAAGAAGTTTATGAAAAGATTAGAAATTCACCCTATCAATTCAGTTTTGCCCAACATTTAGAACAGGAAAATATAAAATTGAAACAGGAACTGACGGCCATACAGAATTCTTTCTGTTGGCGTGTGACATCCCCTTTACGTCAATTAGTTAAACTGTTTAAATGATAAATTTTTCTTTCAGGGGTCGACCAATTGAATAATAATGAATATTTTCATTTTTCATCACTTTGGGATCGTAAATATTTCTGAAGTCGATTACCAGTGGTTTTTTCATCCAGTTTTTCAGGATCTTGGGTGTCAAAGAACGGAATTCATTCCATTCTGTCAGGATAATCAAGGCGTCAGCCTGATTGGCTGCATCGTTAATTCTATCAAAATATTGAACTGTATTAGGTAATAAGGGTTTTGCCTTTTCATTTCCAACAGGGTCAAAAACTTTTATCTGGGCACCCTCTTCAATCAAACGGTGAATAATGGGAATAGATGGGGATTCCCGCATATCATCTGTATTTGGTTTAAAGGTAAGTCCCAGAATGGTAATGGTTTTATTGTGAACATTACCACCACATAATTGAATAATTCTTCCACTTATGTTTGCTTTTCTGGCATCATTAGCTTGTGCGGTTGCCTCTACCAGCCGTGAGGGTGTACCTGCTTCTTGGGCGATGCGAATTAGGGCGAGAGTGTCTTTCGGGAAACAGGATCCGCCATAACCTGGGCCTGGCCGTAAAAAATATTTGCCGATTCTGCTGTCTAATCCAATAGCATTGGCAATTTCTTCTATATTTCCTCCAACTTGTTCACAAAGATCAGCAAGCTCGTTAATATATGAAAGTTTCATCGCTAAAAAACAATTTGAGGCATATTTTGCCAGTTCAGCACTTTCCAAATTGGTAAACAAAATTGGTGTTTCTTTTTGAAATAAGGGTTGGTAAAGTCGACTCATGATTTCTTGGGCTTTTTGTGCGCGATCTTTTCTGTCTTTTTCAATACCGATAATGATACGGTCAGGTGTCATGAAATCTTGAATGGCCTCGCCCTCGCGAAGAAATTCAGGATTGGAGGCGACATCAAAATCAAGAGATGGATTTTCCTTACGGATGATTTGTGCAATCCGTCGGCTTGTACCAACCGGGACTGTTGATTTGGTAACGATAATTGCATATTCTTTTAGATGTTTTGCAATTTCCAGGGCTGCTTGATGGACATAAGTCATGTCGGCATGTCCATCACCGTTACGTGGGGGTGTACCCACGGCAATAAAAATGGCCTTACAATCAGGAATAGCCTCTTTAATCGTTTCAAAAAACTGTAACCGATTGGCTTTGATATTATTCTGAACCAAAAGATCCAAACCAGGTTCATAGATAGGAATATTTCCTTGCTTTAACGCATTTAACCGGTTGGAATCCTTTTCCACGACAGCGACATCAAGTCCGAATTCTGCAAAACAAGCAGCAGAAACAAGACCAACATATCCTCCACCAATCATTGCTATACGCACAGAACATTCCTTATTTTTAATCAAGATATTGCCAGTTTTATAGATTATTAAATTAAGTTAATTTAAAAATTAAAAAAATAAAAATTTTAAAAATATTGAAACAAGTTCATTATAAAGGGTAATGAAGAGGTTTTCAGTGGTATATAGACAATAGATATATTCAATATTGATGGGAATAATAATTAGATTCTATAGGGTGGATTATTCTTGGGAAGAGGATGATGGTTAAAATATTTAATCTATATAAAATGTTTAAAAATAAAAGATATTTATGTGCTTAAATATAAATATTAGAAAATAATAGAATTATAGGATAAAACTTGTAATCAATATTATTGAACAACTTCTCAATTCGTTAGCTAATAATGTTGTGATGAGTTTAACCGGGAATTAAGATGTATCAATTGAAACGTCCGTGGATTTGGATCGCTTTGTTAGGTCGTATGGCTTTAAACGGTGTTCGGGAAACGGGTAACCTTGCATTGTTTGCATTAAGCGGATTTATAAATATTTTTTATCCTCCATTTTATTGGCGCATTTTTTTGGGATCTTTACTTGATATAGGTTATTTGTCTTTACCTGTTGTTGCTTTAACTGCATTATTTTCTGGAGGTGTTATCGCATTACAATCCTATACCGGTATGTCCCAGTATCATGTAAATAGCGCGATTGCCAATATTGTTGTGTTGGCTGTCACTCGTGAGCTTGGGCCCGTTTTGGCAGGATTGATGGTTGCGGGACGGGTGGGGGCAGCCATGGCCGCGGAAATTGGAACAATGCAGGTGACGAATCAGATTGATGCGCTCAAAACCTTATCAACCAATCCTATCAAATATCTTGTCACCCCCCGTTTGCTAGCTGCTACGCTTGCTTTACCATTTCTAGTTTTGATTGCTGATATCCTGGGGGTGCTGGGTGGTTTTACTGTTTCGGTCATTAAATTGGGTTTTTCGCCCCAGGGTTATATTGCGGCGACCATGAATGCCGTGAAACCTATTGATATTACAATTGGTTTGGTGAAAGCGGCGGTTTTTGGATTTCTTATTGCCTTGATGGGATGTTATCATGGATATCGTAGCCGTGGGGGCGCACAGGGGGTTGGTGCAGCGACGACCTCTGCTGTTGTTGCTGCCTCTATTTTATTGCTAGTATTTGACTATTTGTTAACGGATATCTTTTTTGCAAAATGACCAAAACTTATCCCAAAATTCGTATACGTAATCTTTCCAAATCTTTTGGTAGCAACCATGTGTTACGTAACATTAATATGGATGTAATGGAGGGTACTTCTTTTGTTATTATTGGTGGATCTGGAAGTGGAAAGTCTGTTTTGCTTCGCTGTATTTTGGGGTTAATGACACCAGATAGTGGCACGATCGAAATTGATGGCAAAAATATTTTTGAATTGCCATATTCCGAACAAGCAGAAAAATTACAGGAAATGGGTATGTTGTTTCAGAACTCTGCCTTGTTCGATAGCTTGCCTATCTGGGAAAATGTTGCCTTTGCCCTTTTAAATGGACATCGTAAAAATCAGCCAAGAGTTAGTCGTGCCCGGGCGAGGGAGAGGGCAAACAGGGTTTTGGAACTTGTTGGTCTGGATGCAGATAATATTGGCGATTTATATCCCAGTGAGTTATCTGGTGGGATGCAGAAACGGGTTGGCTTGGCACGTGCGATTGCTTCAAAACCGGAAATTATCTTTTTTGATGAACCGACCACAGGGTTGGATCCTATCATGGGAGCAATAATTGATAACTTGATTGTTGATTGCGTTAAGAAGCTGGGTTCTACCACAATTGCCATTACCCATGATATGGCTTCTGCCCAGCGGATCGGGGATCAGATTGCCATGTTGTATAAAGGGGAGCTGATTTGGCAGGGTGAAGCTGGTAAACTTATGCAGAGTGAGAATCCCTACGTGCATCAATTTACACATGGTCTTTATGCAGGTCCTATTAAAATGGAAATGAAAGTATAAGAGGACGTTTTGGCGAAAAAGCCGGTTAAAATGTTTGTCTGTCAAAGTTGTGGCGCTATTTATCATAAATGGGCTGGACGATGTGAGGCTTGTGGTGAATGGAATACAATTAGCGAGGAAACCAGGGAAACAAGTCCGATTTCTGTACTGGGACATGCAGGCAAGATGATTCAGTTTACAGGGCTGGATGGTGAGATTTCACCTCCTGATCGTCAGTCCATTGGTGTTTCTGAATTTGATCGTGTTCTGGGTGGAGGTCTTGTCCAATCTTCTGTTACGCTGGTGGGAGGAGATCCTGGCATTGGAAAGTCAACTTTATTGTTGCAGGCTGCTTGTGCTTTATCAAGACAGGGACAATCCGTTTTATATATTTCAGGAGAGGAGTCTGTTAACCAGATAAGAATGCGTGCCAATCGGTTAGGGTTAGAGGATGCGGAACAAAGAAAAAACATACAACTGGCTGCCTGCATAAATGTTGCGGATATTCTTTCAACGCTGGAAAAAGAAAAAAATATAAGTCTCGTTATCATTGATTCTATTCAAACAATGTGGCTGGATACGGCGAATGGGGCCCCTGGGACGGTAAGTCAGGTTCGGGCTGCGGCTTTTGAATTGATTCGTATGGCAAAACAGAAAGAATTTGCATTAATTTTTGTGGGACATGTTACCAAGGAAGGTTCTATAGCGGGGCCGCGTGTCCTAGAACATATGGTTGATGCCGTATTATATTTTGAGGGGGATCGAGGACATCAATTTCGTATTTTACGGGCAGCAAAAAATCGATTTGGTGCAACAGATGAAATTGGTGTTTTTTCAATGACAGGACAGGGTTTGGTAGAGGTGGCAAACCCATCTGCTTTATTCCTTGCAGAGCGACATGGTCATATAGCGGGGTCAGCCGTTTTTGCGGGTTTGGAGGGAACCCGTCCTGTTTTGTTGGAAGTGCAGGCCTTGTTGGCACCCAAATTTGGGGATTCAGCGCCAAGACGTACAGTTATTGGATGGGATAATGCACGCCTTAATATGTTGCTTGCTATTTTGGAGACACGTTGTTCGTTACGGTTTAACGGGGTGGATGTTTATTTAAATATGGCAGGCGGTTTGAGAATTACCGAACCTGCGGCGGATTTGGCCGTGGCAGCAGCTTTGGTTTCGGCTTTGACCCATCATTCCGCCTCTCCAGGTTCAGTGTATTTTGGTGAAATTGGTTTATCTGGAGAAATTCGACAGGTGCCACAAGCCGACTTACGCATGAAAGAGGCATTTAAGCTAGGTTTTGATGAAGTTGTTTTACCCAAGCGTATTGCACATGGAAATAGCAAACTATCCGTCCCCGATGGATTACAGCTGATAGAATTAGGTCATATAAGTGATTTGGTGTCTCAATTCACATAAAATTTATTACATTTGATTACTGAAATTTTTCTTTTGGATATATTTGTTAGAAATACAAAATTATCGTTATTTAATAGTTAATTAAATCAATTTTATAAAAAAAGATAATTTTTGATAATTATCTAAAAAATAAAATTATAGTCAGGAATTCAAAAATTATGGCTAAGAATATTGAACCCAATCTTAAAAATATTGAGTTATATTTAAAACTTAATCGAACAGAAAATTTTTTAATTCCAGAATATCAACGGGGATATTCATGGGATATTGGACAATGTGATAAATTGTTAGAAGATATAGAGAATTTTAAGGAAAGTGAATCAAATGATCCTTATTTTTTTGGAAGCATTATAATTGATTGCTCGGATCAAAATCAATTCAGTCTAATTGACGGTCAACAGCGTACAACGACTTTTTTGTTGTTACTCAAAGCCATTTTGTTACGATTAAATGAAGTGCTACAAACTGTTTCAAAAGATGAAGATTCAGAGGCATTGATAGCTGGTCTTAAAGCGAATAGAAATAAAATTATGGAAATTTTGTATAAAGCAGAAGCCGAAATATACCTTCTATGCTTAAAGATCCAAAAAAGACACAAAATATTCTCATACTAGGAAATAAATCAATTAATGAATTGTATCCAGAAGAATTTAATAAAATTATAGGTGCCAGTGATTTTGAAGATGCCGAGGAAAAAGTTTTTAAGCTGCCTTATAAAAAAAATAATAACCGATATACAAACTATTTTCGTAACTTTAAAAATTTTTATGAAAAATTGAGAGAAAATAGCGATTCTTGGTTGAATCAATTTACAAAAACTTTTTTAAAAAATTGTCAGGTAATCGAAATACGCAGTTGGCAAGTCGAACAAGCTATTACAATGTTTAATTCATTGAATTCAACAGGTTTGCCGCTTTCAGATGCAGATATTATTTCTGCAAAATTATATTCATATGTAGGTGATAAAAGAGAGGAATTTAATATTCAATGGGAAGAGATTCTCCAATTAACAAATAAATTAAAATCTAAAAAAGTCGTTACAATTGATTCTGTATTGCAACAATTTATGTACATTAATCGTGCTAAAGAACAGGAATATTTGAAATCTTATATTTATGTAAGAACTCCAGGTCTAAGAAGATATTATGCTGATCATGAGCAGGATTTGTTAAAAAATCCATTTTTACTATGCAATAATTTAAAAAAAATTGCATATAAATGGGATAAAATTAAAGATTATTCCATTATAAAGTTACTTCTTAAGTGCAATGTTAATATTAAATTATATCTAGCCGCTTATCTGTATCGTTTTGAATTAGATGAAATTACCGAAGATAAAATAATAAATGTCTGTGAATCATTGTTGAAATTATTTTCATTATTAGAGTTGGGAGATGCTGGTTATTCAAGCAATAAATTTAAGATATTTTTATATGCAGAAATTATAAAGATGGTCGATTTTAATATTCCAGAACATGTTATTTGTCAGGATTTTTATGATCATATACATGATAAATGGAATGTCAAAGAGGTTGACGACGCGATATTAACATATGATAAAAACATGCTGGTATTTGTTAATGAATATTTGTACGCTAAAAATAAAAATCTAAAATTTAATTTTTCTGAAACGGTTAATGTTGAACATATCATGCCAGCTAGTGGTCGTAATATAGAGACAATTCGACATGACGCAAAAATGGATAAGAATGAGTTTGAAAATGTAATTAACAGATTGGGAAACAAAATTTTGCTTGAAGAGAATATCAATCGAAGTATCAGTAATGAATGGTTTAAAACTAAAAAGCAAAGTTTTATTCATAATAAAAATGGATACAAAAATAGCAAATATAATTTAGCGAAAACTTTAATTAACTATCCTAGTGATAAATGGGAGAAAAATGATATTTTAGAAACAACTGAAAAAGCAGCGAAAAGAATATCAAATTTTATTTTTTCATAATAATATGCTGTTTTGTTTTTGACGCATTAGATTGATCTCTTCTTATATGTGCTCTAATAATACATCATAATATTAATTTGATCATAAAAAGGATTGATAAATGATGAAAGATCAACATGATTACAAAGTGAAAGATATTTCACTTGCGAGTTGGGGGCGGAAAGAGATTGCTATTTCTGAAGGGGAAATGCCAGGTTTAATGGCTCTTCGTAAAGAATATGCGGATAAACAGATTCTTAAGGGAGCGAAAATTGCCGGCTGCTTGCATATGACTATCCAGACAGCTGTGTTAATTGAAACCCTTGTTGCCTTGGGCGCGGAAGTGCGTTGGTCATCTTGTAACATTTTCTCAACTCAGGATCATGCGGCTGCGGCAATAGCTGCAGCTGGTATTCCTGTATTTGCTTGGAAAGGTGAAACCGAGGAGGAATTTAACTGGTGTATTGAACAGACCATTCATGGTCCGAATGGTTGGGTTCCCAATATGATTTTGGATGACGGGGGTGATTTAACCCTGTTAATGCATCAGAAATATCCTGAGATGTTAAAAAATATTAAGGGGTTATCTGAAGAAACGACAACAGGTGTTCACCGTTTGCGTGAAATGGAAAAGAAAGGAACCTTATTAGTTCCAGCATTCAATGTCAATGACAGTGTTACGAAGTCTAAATTTGATAATTTATATGGTTGTCGTGAAAGCCTGGTCGATGCAATCCGTCGCGGTACAGATGTAATGATGTCTGGAAAGATTGCCGTTGTTGCCGGTTTTGGTGATGTGGGTAAGGGTTCGGCCGCAAGTTTGCGAAATGCTGGTTGTCGTGTTCTTGTTACAGAGGTTGATCCTATTTGTGCATTACAGGCCGCGATGGAAGGATATGAAATTGTCACTATGGAAGAGGCTGCACCACGTGGTGATATTTTCGTAACTTGTACCGGTAATATTGATATTATTACCGTTGATCATATGCGTGCCATGAAAAATCGTGCGATCGTTTGCAACATTGGTCATTTTGATTCAGAAATTCAAGTTGAAAAATTACGGAATTTCACGTGGGAAAATATTAAACCTCAAGTTGATGAGATTATTTTTCCCGATGGTAACCGTATTATTCTTCTTTCTGAAGGACGTTTGGTTAATCTTGGGAATGCCACTGGTCACCCATCTTTTGTGATGTCTGCCTCCTTTACAAACCAGACTTTGGCACAGATTGAATTATGGACAGCACCAAAGGGTAAATATGAAGCAAAAGTCTATACCCTTCCCAAGTTCTTGGATGAGAAGGTGGCAGCTTTACATCTCGAAAAAGTTGGTGCGGTTCTGTCTAAATTGAATAAAGCTCAGGCTGATTATATTGGCGTTGATGTTGAAGGTCCATTTAAACCAGATTCTTATCGTTATTAGTTTTAAAAATAATAGTGACATAAAAAAACTCATTACAATTTGTAATGAGTTTTTTATTTAAATGAATAAATAATATTCAATGACATTTGCTATTGCATTTACTGCAGCTGCTACAACCTGACGTTTGCTGAGTATTGCAGTGTTTCAAGGCCCATTGCTGGCTTATTGCGGGGGCATGGATGCGTTTAAGCACATAAGCAGTTCCTAGCCATATGAATTTGCCAATTATTGGAAAAAACCGGTTTAACCAGTAAAAAATACATAAAACAATAATAAAAAGAACAAGATTATTTTGCATTGGATTTTTCATAATTTATTTTGGGTGTTTTTTTTGTTATAAGTCATTTTGTTAAAATTATAAAATCTTAATGGTATAAATTTCGAATTTGATAACTCATTTTAGAGAAAGTTAGTATTGTGTCTAAAAAAATCATGGTTACGTTTGCTGGTCGAGAAAAAAGAATGTCGGTTCTCAGTGATTATGTTCACGAGATGTTAAAAGAAGGAACTATAGATGAATGGCATATTTGGGATTTTACTCGTAATGAATCAGATAGAAATTTTTTGAAAAAATTGGGTTCTGTAAAATTTTTACATGGCCATTCAGGTTATCAATATTGTCGAGATATAAATTGTAATTCTTCGGTGAGAATACCTATAAGAATCCCTTCAGAACTTTATCTAGCTTTCGTCCCGGAAAAGGGAGATTATTTTATTGAAGCTTTAATAGGGGGATGGAACAATGGTCAAACAAGAATACGTATTGTAGATAAAAAGGCTTTTTTATCTTATGAACGCTCGTCCGATGATAAATCTTATATTTTTATTCAAGGAACACCGGGTGTTTTATCAGATGGTTTGGTCAATAATATTAGTATTAAAAGGGATATTCATGGTAATACCACTGTGGAAGTTGATGATTATCATTTTCGGATTCCATCAAAATATACGCATCATAATAAGTTTTCTATTTATATGCGTACAGATTTTGATAGAACCTTGGAGTTTGTACATAATAACGATAAAATAAAGCGTTTTATTGGAAATGTGTATGAAAATTCTCCTTATTACCGTGCCTATCATTATTACGCTTCTAGATATGATCAATTTGAAAATGATATTTTTTTAAAATGTGATGATGATATTGTTTATATTGAGCTTGATAAAATAAAAGATTTTATTGAATTTACTAAAAAGAACGAGCAATATTTTGTTGTTTCAGCTAATGTTGTTAATAATGCGACCTGCGCTTATTTGCAACAAAAAAATAAAGTGGTTCCTGAAACTGTAGGGCATTATGAAAATCCACGGGAAGGCGTTTACGGTTCGTTATGGGAAAGTGGAAAAAATGCAGAAAAATTACATGATTATTTTATAGATAATAATGCCAGTTCATTGTCTTTAGAAAAACAATTCATGGAATTTAACACACGTTACTCTATTAATTTTATTGCTTGGCGTGGTGAGAAATTGAGATATATGTCTTTGCCTCCTCATGCTGATGACGAGTTTTATTTAACGGCTGTTATTCCTCAATATCTAAATAAAAAAACAGCGATTTATTCTGATTTTATGGTGGCTCATCTTACTTTTAACCCTCAAGAAAAAACAATGGATGTGGATAAAGTTATTAAACGCTATGATCAATTAAAAAAAGATAAATATAAAATTTAATGTTTTATTAATTATGTAGAAATATAATTAAAAACTGATTTATTAAATTAAATCAGTTTTTAATTAATAGAAAAATGATTCAAGAAAAAAATGATGCGATATGCCAGGTGGTAAAGGAGGCAAAATAAGCCATGAAAAACAGATAACAGGCTGTCATTATGACCATCTTCCAGGAAGAGGTTTCTTTTTTTATAACCGCCAACGTAGAAAAGCATTGTGGAGCAAAAACATACCAGGCCAGAAAGGAAAGTCCTGTTGCTATACTCCATTGTGTTGAAAGAAAATGAACCAGTTGGCCCGGTGCATCAGAATCAACACCAGCTATGGAATAAACAGTTGCAAGAGACGTAACAGCAACCTCTCTGGCTGCCAATCCAAGAATAAGCGCAACACATATTTCCCAGTTAAAACCAATGGGTGCAAAAAGGGGTTGAATCCAGTGACCTATAATACCGGCAAAACTCCAATCAATGGCTGGACCTTGTGCACCAGCAGGCGGTTTTGGAAAGCTTGATAAAGCCCATAAAAGGATGCTGACCGTTAAGATGATTGTTCCTACGCGATTAACAAAGATTTCAATCCTTTGCCATAATCCAAACAAAATGTTCCGAACACTTGGAAAACGGTAAGAGGGAAGTTCTAGTAAAAGGGTGTTATCATATGATTTTTTTCGTTTTTTGAGAAGTAAGGCCACTAAAAAGGCACTCGCGATTCCTAGTAGATAAAGACCAAACAGGACAAGACCTTGCAGGTTGAATATTATTCCGATAGTTTTATGAGGGATAAAGGCACTGATTAGTAAAGCATAAACTGGTAATCGTGCGGAACAAGTCATCAGAGGTGCAATGAGAATGGTAACTAGACGATCTCTAGCGCTAGGTATTGTCCGGGTTGCCATGATACCGGGAATTGCACAGGCAAAACTGGATAATAATGGGATGAAAGAACGACCATTTAATCCAACAGAAGCCATAATGCGATCAAGTAAGAAGGCTGCTCTGGGCAAATACCCGGATTCTTCTAAGAATAAAATCCACAGGAAGAGAACAAGAATTTGAGGTAAAAAGGCGAATGTTGTTCCCACCCCCGCAAAAACACCATCAATAATTAAACTTCTCAAGGGACCTGTCGGTAATAAGTTAGCAATGATTTTTCCAAGCCAACCTGTCAAATCCTGTATGCCATCCATAAAGGGTTGGGCCCATGAAAAAACGGCCTGGAACATGATAAATAATAAAATGAGAAGGATTAAGGGACCAATAATGGGATGTAAAACCCATCGATCAATTTTTTCATCAAGCAGAACAGAATTTTCAGAAGAATTATGGACGCATTTCAGGAGAATTTTGCGTACTTCGACATGTAAATCGGTTTGATTATCAAGATCAATTGTTGGAATTTTAAAAGAGGTGTCGATATTGTCGACAAGTTTTTTAATTCCGTTTTTTTGGGTTCCTATTGTGGGGATAATGCAAATGCCCAAAATTGATTCCAGTTTTGGAATATCTATGTCGATTTTACGTTTTTTTGCAATGTCACTCATGTTTAGAGCGATCATCATTGGGCGCTTAAGACGGCAAATTTCAAGGGCGAATCTTAAATGTAGTCGCAAATTTGTTGCATCAATAACGCAGATCAAGGCATCTGGTGGGGGTTCGTTACGATAGTTCCCCATACAAATATCCCTGGTGACTGCTTCATCAAGGCTGGTTGCTTTTAAACTGTATGCCCCCGGTAAATCGATAAGGGTAATCCTGTTTTTGGAGGGTGTGACGAATTGTCCCTCCTTACGTTCCACGGTGACCCCGGCATAATTGGCGACTTTCTGTCTACTTCCGGTCAATTGATTGAATAAAGCGGTTTTTCCGCAATTTGGATTGCCCACTAAAGCTATCTTGGAAATAGGGAATATGGATGATTCAGGCATAAATTAACAATCCAAATGTAAAATGATTCTGGCCGCTTCAGAACGGCGCAGCGCAAAACGGGTCGATCCGATTTGTACAGCAATAGGATTTGAGCCAAATGGCCCAAAGGCAATGATTTTGACAATTTCGCCTGGTACGAAGCCTAAATCGCGTAAACGGTCTGCAATAGGATCAGGAGAAGAAAATTCTTCGACATGATCAATAACACTTGATTTCCCTGGGGAAAGCATACTTAAATTTGGAACAGTCATTATTTAAATTGAACTTAACTCTATCATTAAGAATGATTTGCGTTCTTAATAATATGGCAGAAAATTCCTGTTATGTCATCAATTTTGAATTTTATTTTATTTATGATGATTCTTATTCATTTATCGGAAGGATTGGTATAAAATAAATAGGTGAAAAGAAAAAATTTTTTTTTACTCGATAAGTTGAGTTCATGCAATAATGAATTTGTAATGAAATGATACTTACTTTTTTGTAAAATTGATTTTTTTGCGAAGGAACGCTGCCTCATAAGAGGGGCAAAACTTTGGCAGGCATGTTGCCTAATTTTAAAAGGGACATAAATTTATGAATATCGAAAAATTTACTGAACGTTCAAGAGGGTTTCTTCAAGCGGCACAGACAATTGCAATTCGTGATTTTCATCAGCAATTAACGCCTCAGCATTTATTAAAAGCGTTATTGGATGATGAGGAAGGAGCCGCAGCTTCCTTGATACGTGCAGCTGGCGGGGAACCCGCCATTGTCAAAACAACGGTTGAACATTCATTGGATTCCATGTCAAAAGTTCAGGGCAATGGTGCTGGACAGCCTCAAGCCATGCCAGAATTGGTTCGTGTTTTGGATGGCGCGGAAAAAGAGGCCACGAAGGCCGGGGACGAGTATGTTGCTCAGGATCGCCTGTTACTTGCCTTGGCTGCATCTGAAACACCAGCTGGTCAGGCCCTTCAAAAAGGGGGCGTTACAGCTCAAAATCTGGCAAGAGCGATTGATACTATTCGAAAAGGTCGGAAGGTTGACAGCCAGAATGCGGAGGCTTCCTTTGATGCGTTAAAAAAATATGCACGGGATATGACAGAGGTTGCCCGGCAAGGAAAATTGGATCCAGTGATTGGAAGAGATGAGGAAATTCGTCGAACGATTCAGGTCTTGGCTCGACGTACCAAAAATAACCCTGTGCTTATAGGTGAGCCTGGAGTTGGTAAAACTGCAATTGTTGAAGGTTTGGCATCACGGATCGTAAATGGTGACGTTCCAGAGGCATTGAAGAATAAACAGTTATTAGCCTTGGATTTGGGTGCCTTGGTTGCAGGGGCTAAATATCGGGGTGAATTTGAGGAACGTTTGAAGGCTATATTAAAAGAAGTTGAAGCTGCGGCTGGAAAAGTCATATTGTTTATTGATGAAATGCATACATTGGTTGGTGCGGGACGTAGTGATGGAGCAATGGATGCATCAAATCTCATTAAACCTGAGCTGGCACGTGGTACCTTGCATTGTATTGGTGCGACAACCCTGGATGAATATCGCAAATATATTGAAAAAGATGCAGCTTTGGCACGGCGGTTTCAGCCTGTCTTTGTCGGGGAACCATCAGTAGCGGATACGATTTCAATTTTGCGGGGTATTTCTGAAAAATATGAATTGCATCACGGGGTGCGGATCAGTGATAGTGCTCTGGTGGCAGCGGCAACTTTATCCAATCGTTATATCACAGATCGATTTTTGCCGGATAAAGCAATTGATCTGGTAGATGAAGCCGCAAGTCGGTTACGGATGCAGATTGATAGCAAGCCAGAAGCGCTTGATGAGCTGGATCGTCGTTTGATTCAACTAAAAATTGAGCGTGAAGCTTTGAAAAGGGAGGAAGATTCAGCCAGTCGTGACCGTTTGGAAGCATTGGAGGTTGAGATTGCTGATTTAGAAGAAAAATCAAATGCAATGACTGCGGCCTGGCATGCTGAAAAGAATAAGGTTAATGATGTTCAAAAATTGCAGGAACAGCTGGATCAGGCCCGTTCAGAAGTTGAGGTTGCACAACGCCAAGGTAATTTGGCCCAAGCCTCTAAATTGATGTATGGTGTTATTCCAGAACTTCAAAAGAAAATTGAGGGTTTGCAAACCAAACAGCATGAACATCCGGATCAGGCGAATTTGGTTTCCAAATCAGTGACTGAAAATGAGATCGCGGCGGTTGTATCTCGGTGGACAGGTATTCCAGTGGATAAAATGCTGGAAGGGGAAAGGGCTAAGCTTTTACGAATGGAAGACGAGCTTCGTAAACGTGTCGTAGGGCAGGAACCCGCCTTGAAAGCGGTTGCAAATGCTGTACGTCGGGCACGAGCAGGATTGCAGGATCCAAACCGGCCTATTGGCTCTTTTTTATTCCTGGGTCCAACTGGAGTAGGTAAAACCGAACTGGCAAAAGCGCTTGCTTCATTCCTTTTTGATGACGAAAAAGCGATATTGCGTGTTGATATGAGTGAATTCATGGAAAAACATGCAGTTGCACGGTTGATTGGTGCCCCTCCCGGTTATGTTGGCTATGAAGAAGGGGGTGTTTTGACAGAGGCTATTCGCAGGAGACCTTATCAGGTTATTTTGTTTGATGAGGTTGAAAAGGCTCATGAGGATGTCTTTAACGTATTATTGCAGGTTCTTGATGATGGACGTTTAACAGATGGTCAAGGGCGAACCGTAGATTTTCGTAATACGATTATAATCTTGACAAGCAATCTTGGTTCTGAAATTTTGGCTAATCAGACAGAAGGTGAGTCAACAGAGCTTGTACAGGCTGAAGTTATGAAAGTTGTACGTGCCCACTTTCGTCCTGAATTTCTTAATCGTTTGGATGAAGTTGTTTTGTTCAGTCGATTGCAAAAGGCTGATATGGCAAAAATTGTGGATATACAATTACAGCGTTTACAAGGATTGCTTGAGGATCGTAAAATTAGGCTTGATCTGGATGAAAAAGCACATGCGTGGCTGGAGGAAGCTGGATATGATCCGGTTTATGGTGCACGTCCTCTAAAACGTGTCATACAACGAAATTTGCAAAATCAATTGGCAGAATTATTGTTGCAAGGCGATGTTTATGATGGGGATACTATTTCAATCAGTGCCAATGAGGCTGGTTTATTAATTCAGGGTAAATCAGTTATAGACAAAGCCTGATTTTCGTTAAAACTGGTTGAGTTCATTTCAACCAGTTTTTATTTATGATTATATTAAATATTGTTTAACTTGTATAATATACGGACAGATAAATAAGTTTGATCTGATAGGATGTCTTTTATTATGGGAATTAAAAGATTTACCTTTTGTCCATCATGAAATTGGATGTTCGATAGGTATCTATGCTGATAAAAATTGATCGGTTTGACTAATAGAAACCTTTGCTTGTCTTTTGTCATTTCATTGGATGGGTTTAATCTTTTATAGATTCTATATGAGAATATTCTTTATAGAATTATAGTTGTTCCAGATAATCTATTAATTTGGTAATTTTTATATATAAAATCTATAGGTAAAACAGTCTGATTAACATATTGAAGTTTTCTTATATTTTTCTAAAATTAACAATTAAATTTATAAAATTGGATCGCTTTTAATTTTTTCATATCATAAATATTAATAAATTATTTAATAACTAAAAATTAAATTATTAGTTATTAAAATTAATTTTAAAATATATATTTATAATGGGTTAATAAACCGTCTTTTTATTTTTATTGAGCTAAATTCAAATTGCTTATTATTTTTACCCAAATAATGCCCTTGAGGACAACCGGTTCCTATTGATAAGGTGTCATGATAGTTAAAGAATCTAACATGATACATATAAAAATTGTTTTTTAAAGGTGTTGCAGTAGCAAATACTGTATGAGGATGTATCGTTTTATCATTATTTTCATAGATTGTGCATAAATCTATCCCCCCCCATTGTTGAATATGCATACCAATTTTGGGGTCTGAAGAGGGATATTTTTTTGCTATGATTTCCAGATCAATTTCCATATTCTGTAATTTTGGATCATGAATACGGATTAGATGATAATTATTTTGGTCGCCATCTGCAAAAGCGTAATTATCATTTTCTAAAGGTGTAAAGGTTGCATCATCAGCAGCTTGCCAGTCTTTTAAATTGTAATCTAATGTTATCCATGGATTTCCAATGGTTTTTGAATTACAAATGTTATCAAGAAAGATTTGTGTACTTGCAATCTGTTTTTGATGTTGCTCTCTGAATTTCGGTCTGTTCCAAATAACTTCCGTTGAATGGGACAAATATTGAATGTGATCATTATTTGGAATGGAAAAATTATTGGATCTACCATGACAAATATTGGGGAAAAACCAAGGTAGCAAACCTTCTTCAATATGCCTGGCAATAATCATGTTTAATATGGATTGGTCGGCACAGAACCATTTGAAATTGGGGCTTTTTTCTTCTTCTTTTGTAGGAGGAAGAATATATTCTTTTACCCTGCACATTGCCAACCAGTCCAGTAAGATATCAAATGCAAAATCAGACACTTTTGCGATAATATTGTTGGCAATCAGTAAAGGAAAATTTTGAACAAAAAGTGAATTTCCCCCTATTTCTTCAATTTGTCTGATGGAACAAAAATCAGAGGCTTTTAAAACTTGTTCTGTAAGTTCCCTGCCAATATAAAAATCACAAAAATTCAAGGCTTTATTGATAATCGTATTTATACTTTGTATAACAAGGCGCAGGGTTGGGTATTTGGCAATATTTGCATCAAGGTAAAAAATGACATCATCTTTTTCCATGGTTGAAAGAGCATGCAAAATAGTAAAGGGTTTCCAGCTGAATAATCCAAATTTGTGTGTATTAGGATTATTTCCCAGATTGTATTTATCAGGATATGCTTTAACTAATTCTCCCGCACCCATTTGATATAGTCGTTTGGGTGTATAAGCATCGAATTCGTGGCCAGTTTCTTCGACAAGTGATCGAACAGTTCTGACAACTTTTGTTAAATCACTTCCTTCGTCATTTGGGTTGCCTTCAGTATAAAAAACAACAAATTTAATACGCATATAGCTACCTTATTTATTTTACATAGTTTAATTATTTGTAATTAAATTGAAGTTAAAATTTAATTAATATTTGTTTTGTAAATTATTCAAAAATTTTTCCGCTATTTGGAAAAACATATATCACAAATTTAATGATAGTTACATCTCAAAAAATATTTAATTTAATACTTGCAATCGCAAAAACCTGAGTTTCCTACATCTGATAAGGTTTTGATTATTGTTCTATGATATCATTAAAACCCATGGAATAGAAATAAACAACCAGGTGATAAGGAAAAGAAGACCGAAGATAAAACCTAGTCTCCACCAAACCGAATTAGGGATAAACCCACTTCCATAATAGACAGCACTTGGTTCAGCGGCATAGGGAGTGACAATTCCCATAAATCCTAAAAGGGGAAGGATCAACAAGACATAATGATGAATATTAATTCCAGGAATGTGACTGGCGGTCCCAAGGAAGATGGGTAATAATGCAGCCGCATGGGCGGTATTACTTGCAAAGAAATAGTGTAGGCTATAGTAAATGCATAAAAGTAGAATCATTGCTGCGAGAGGTGAAAAATGAATGATATAAACGCTAATTAATTGACCAAACCAATTAATAAAGCCTGATTTGTTTAATCCGGAAGCAAAGGCGATCAAGGTTGCCAACCAGGTGAAAATATTCCATGCAGCTTTATTTTCCACGATATCATTCCATGTTAATAATTGGCTAATTAACATTGCTGAAACCACAACAATGCCTACCAGTGGAGGTGTAATAAATTTCCCACCTAAAATCCATAAAAGCAGTGCGCAAGTTACAAAAAAAATCAGTAACATTTCTTTTGCGGTTAAGGATCCTAACAGTTGTAATTCTTTATTGGCCCAGGTTGGAATGGCAGTGCTGGATTTAATTTCTGGCTTACAAAGATGATAACTCAATAAGGGAGAAATGGTAATCAAGACAAAGCAGGCTGGTAAGGTTACCATGAACCATTCCATCCATGTAATATTAATGCCGATGATTTTATTGGCCATGTTGATTGACAAAAGATTAGGTGCCAGTGCGGTCATAAAAAATGAACTGGTAATGGAAGTTGAAACAATTCCTGTCCACATTAAATATGTACCAATTTTTTTTCGTGATGAATCAAAAGGGCGGGAATTATATAAAGGAGGTAGGTGACTAAGAACAGGATAAATAATGCCAGCACTACGTGCGGTACTTGATATGGTAAAGGGGGCAAGGATTGTATCTGTAAAAGTAATTGCATATCCTAGAGCCAAAGTATTTTTACCAAGTGATCGAACGAGTAATAAGGCGATGCGTTTTCCTAGTCCTGTTTTGTCATAGGCGAGTGCAAAGGTAAATGCTCCGAAAATCAGCCATACGGTTGGGTTGGAAAATCCTGAAACAGCCCATTCAAATGCATTGATGGTTGGTTTAAATCCAGGCTGGGCCAATTCTTCGGAACTAAATAGAACATATGGTCCAAATAGAGCGGCAACGGAAATACCGATTAATCCAATGGCGCCACCAGGTAGGGGTTCTAAAATAAGCCCGACAATACATCCCAAAAAAATGGCAAAAAATCTCCATGCATGAGGTTCAAGCCCACGAGGGACTGGAATGATCAGGATGATTAATGTTGCAAGAATAGGACATAAACAGCGAAGGGCCTTACTCATACCGTGATCCTTATTTATTTTTAAATGTATAATATGCTGGAAATAAAATAAATTTCGTAATGAATTTTTGGTTATTAAAAAGAAATTTTAGTAAACTTTTAGTTATAAATTATATAAAATTATTTCTTATTTTTAGATAGTTACGATATTTTTAAACATCAAAAAAATTGTTCTTGGTTAAAGGGGGGAGGTATACCTTTTAATTCGTTTAAGTAAATAACTTACAAAAATATCAAGCCTAATTTAGGTAAAACCAGATGCTATTGGAAACATTTTTTATTTTACTGTTGATGAGGTTGATATAATGAATGATTAATTTTGGTTAAGTTATTGAAATTGTGCTGGTTGCCACCATATAAGGTTTGCATCGAGAAGGTGGGGTGTTTCTTGTCTTTGAGTTGTGAATCGCTATTGATACCTTTCTTAATTTTTTCTTTCTTGTTAAATTTTAATATTTTTTATTTAACTTAGCTTTGTGACACTTCTTTTCAGGGGTGAATCCGATATTTGGTAAGGTATCCTGTTCTGCTGATTATGGACGGGATACCTTATTTATTGTGATTGGGATTCTGTTTTTTGCGGAATCGGAGATTTGGATATATTGGGCTGGGTTATGGTTATTTAAGGTGTAAGGTCTTGATAACCTGTTATTTTTGTTATTGGCGAGATTTTTTTGGATAATTTTGAGAGAAATCGGTTGACTGGCATGAGAGATTTCTGTAGAAGGACATTCACGGAGCGACGAGCTTGAAAGTTCTTGACTGGTTGCTTTGTGGGGATTAGATTGTAGGGCTCATTTTTGATGTGTTTTACGGTTTTGTTCATTGACAATTGTATAGGATGAGAAGGGGATATGCTGGTGGCGTATTGGTTGTAGTGTT
>NZ_JACFPQ010000008.1:0-27343 GCF_016101925.1 Commensalibacter sp. M0268
GTTTTACTTCAATGCATCTAGAGACTTTTCGAGCAAGCTCTTCAACTGTTGGTTTTCCTGCTCTAACCTGTCCAACCGTTCGCTTAATGTGTTCATAAGCTCGTTTTGTTGCCTCACCAACCTGTCTAATGCGTCCTTCAAAAGTTTCTCTGTCGGTGTCATTTAGTTTTTCCCTAGCTTGATAATTCGGTAGTCTTGATCGTCTCCGAATACTTGATTGTTGTATTGAGGATCGACCTTGATGCAGGTTAACGTTTCTTTGTTTCCCGTTGTGCAGTTCGCCAACATCAGCCCCTTGCTGTTTTCCTTGTAAAGGGCTGCCGACTGCTTCCACTCCCGCATATCCATATATTGGTTTGTCGCTGCGTTGATGAGATAAAACAACCCCACTATCAAAACCGCTCCAACCCCGATTATGATCCAGAACGGCACCTTGTAGAGCCTGATCAAGTCTTTCTGAATGGCTTGTTTTTGACGCTCCAAATCGTCTCGAAAACTCTGCATGTCTGCGATCAACTGCTTTTGCAAGTTCTGTTCCTGCCTGGTGATTGCCTCCAATAGCTGTCGCTTGGCTTCCAAGTCCTTTTGCTCGCTGTATTTCTTCAATTGCTCGATTGAGTTCGAAAGACTGCTCATAGATTGCCCCTTTAAGCCTTAAATTTCGCCCGTCTGTCTTGATGGAGATGTTTTTGGGTGTAACTTCTAGCGATTTCAAAACCAGCCTCTGTAAGGCAATTTAAAACATCCTCACGTGTCTGAATACGCCCCTTTTCAAGTTCCCCCTCTAAAAGCCCGTTAATCGCTTCCTGAGCCTCTTTTTTGTTTTTGGGCTGTTCCTACCTGAAACAGTCATTTGACGCTTCTGCGGTGCGTCTGGATCGCTTAAATCGTATTGTTGATTAATTACCTGCTTGAAGTTCTCTGCAAGGGGTCGATCTGATTTGTCGTAATAGACCGATAACCGCTTCCCACTTTCAAGCTCTACATTGGGCACAAAGAAGTTTAACTCAAGCCTCCCTTTGTCGGTGTGTTCAATCCAACAGATATTGTATTGCTCTGGCTCCCACCCCGCGAAAAAGGTTTCTTCAAATTTCTGCATGATTTCCTGTTTATAAGCATCAGGGATAGAAGCTTCCTCAAATGACAAACAACCAACCGTATATTGATTCTTGAAGTCTAATCCCTCTGCAATATCAACGGAAAGTCTTGGGTTTCCTTGAAGAACTTGAAATTCATCTTCGCTCTTCTTGAGCAAATAATCCATTGATCCACGAGGACTGCCTCCCGATTTTGGATGAGGAAAGAACTTAATGATCATTTTCGAGCAAACACGTTAATTGTTGTTCGATATGAATGATCTCAATCAACCATTCAATATTGTTTTTTGAATATTGGATTTTCTTGGCAATCTGATTGAGATTGACGCCAATCTTGTTCAATTCGTAAAGCAGTAAAGGATCAACGGTTGCAACTTTTTTTTAGGTTTTTGGTTTAAACAGGTTTCACGTATCCACTCTGCCAATCGAGGCTTGGTCTTTCTTTGAAGCAACTGTTCATATTCTTCTTGGGTTGTCATAATCTCAATTTTTTTGGTTCGCTTTTTCATGATTTCTTCTTTGCTGTAAAAAGGGGTTAAGGGGAACATTCCCTTACAAGAATACAAACCATGGAAAATCATACTTGATTTAACAGCATTAAAAGAAAACACCATGATGCATTTTTATACGGAGCATATGAGTTCTAAAACTAAACATCACCAGATGCTTATATAATAAATTAAAAGCTAATAGATGATTTCTATTGTTGAGCATGAAATGCGAATAAGTTTAGTGTTCCAGTACTGGAACACACATCTTGCCAGCTTAATATAGTATTTTTTTGTCCTTTTTTGTATTCTTTTATTTGATAGAATAATTTTTTGTAATAAAATACAAAAAAGGACAAAAACAGATAAAAAAGGATAAAAACGGACAAAATTAGATCAGTTTATTTATACACATCTTTACGATAACCAACAGCAACGCATATCAAAATTAATAGATCATCTTTAATTTCACAGATGAGGAGATAATATCCAATACAATACCGCCAATATCCCTTTAAATTACCAGTAAGAATTTTACCTCTTTCTTTAGAATTATCATAGCCATCAAGGTTTTTCTTAATCCATGCTAATATTAAACGTGCCTGTTGCTTATCAAATGATTTTAAATCTTTGTAGAAGCCTTTTTCATAAACAATCTTAAACACATTAGACACCAAATTTTTGATACAAATCTTCTATATCAAAATTAGGCTCGTTAGCTTTACGACGTTTATCTGCCATATCTGTAAGATTATAATCAAACTCATTTTCTACCATTTCATTAACAGCAGATAAAACAAGATTGGATAAAGAAATGTTCTTTAATTTGGCTATTTCTTGTAGTTCAAATTTAATGTGATCGTCTATTCTAATATTTAACATCGACATAATAATTCTCCTTATGTATTACATATGCAATACAATTATGGAAAGATAACAAGATCATAACTTTAAGTGCTTACACTCTTTCATTACTCTCTGAACCGTTGAAAGACTGATATTTAAAGCTTTGGCTGTTTTTCTGTAACTAGCCCCTTCTTTACTCATAGCCTCTATAATAACGCTACTATCAATCGTTTTCCTTCGACCTTTATATTTCCCTGCTTGTTTTGCTTTGGCTATGCCTTCTCTTTGTCGTTCTCTAATTAGGCTTCTTTCGAATTCAGCAAAACTTCCCAATAGTTGAAACATCAGTTTTTTAATAGGATCTTGGTCATTTTTAAACGTTAGATTTTCTTTATGAAAATGAATAGTAACGCCCCTAGCATTTAAATCCTCTACCAATTGGCTTAAGTCTTTCAGGTTTCTTGCTAGCCGATCAATAGAGTGAACATGAATAACGTCACCTTCTCTGACATATTCTAGCATCGCTTGTAATTGAGGTCTTTGCGTATCTACACCACTGGTTTTATCTGTAAAGGTTTTATCTAGCTTAACCTCATCAAGCTGTCTTTCTGTATTTTGATATTCAGAACTAACACGAATATATCCAATATCACTCATAATGATCTTTATTGTATTCTTTTAAGTTTGAGATGTTTATCTATTAGACTGTATTCTTAAATAAATCAACTTAAATAAATACGGATTTCAATTGTTTTTGTATTTATGAGAATGTATTCTTTTAAATGTAATCTAGTAAATACAAAATACTTTGCACAAACTCATCATAATAAAAAATATTTGCAAACTCTTTTATCGTAGATTTTACAGATACAATATACTTATTATTAAATTATTTCATACTAAATCCAGACTAAGCGATGTGTCCTCCAATTTTTGACCATCATAAAGTTTATTTTCCATATCATCGATAAAGTTTTGTCTCTGTTCATATGCAAAAAATTTAATTCCAATCAAACGAACATTTTTATTTTCAAGAACAATGCAATCTCTATCATTGATTTTCTCTAACATTTTCTCTTTCCAGCCATCATCTTGAATACGATCATCGCCTTTGGGTTCTAATAGCACTTGATAGTATATTTCTTCTGTAAGATCTGTCATGATCATAATAAAATCAGGCATGAAACCACGCACGCCGTCAAATTCGGTTAATTTAAAGCGCGTAGATTGTTCATCATTACGAATAATATATATATTGCTATATTTTTGTTTTAATTTATCCATAAACTGAGAAAGTAAATCGACTAAACGATGTTCTAATTGATTTAAAATAGCATTGTCATAGACATACCATTTCTGACCTGTTGTGCTCTTAGCTTCAATCTTTTGGTTTGAGGTAGATACATTATAAGTATCAATATAAATGGTATAATCTTTAATGATCTCTTTTATTGGTTTACTAGTAAAATTATAAGTTCCCTTAAATTTCTTATAATTTCTTCTAATATTATCAGCTATTCTTTGAAAGATTTCTTTAACCAGATCTAGTTTTTCCTTAGATGATATTTTTTCTAAAGTGATATTCTTGGGTATTTCAACATTGATTGTAAGCTTACCAAGATATTTTTCTGATCTTATAAATTCTTTAATACTTCTTAGTTGTGGAAAATAGCGCTTTAAATTATTAAAATGATAAAAGCTAATTTGTTGAATTACTTTGTAATAATAACGTTCATCTACAGTTAACGTTTGTTTTTTAGTTTCTCCTTCACTATTATCATTAGATAAATTTTCTAGGGAATATTCTTGAGAAGTTTTATACTTTACTTCAAACGTTGATTCTAAAGAATAACTCTCCCAATTCCTGGTATTGTCATCAATTTCGACTGCCTCATTAAAATAAAGATTCCCGTTTTTATAAATTTTTGATTTTTTGAAGCCCTCTTTTAATTTTGCATGCTCTACTGTTCCATCTCCATCGCTTTGGGCGATGATATCTGCCTGATCAAGTGAACTATGTAGCGCTTTAATATAAGAAGCCTCGTTAATCGTATGATAATGAAGTTGCTCTAAAATACCTAACTCATTAGTATTTTTATCAAAACGACGCGTATAACTTTTCTCGTTTTGATAGGTAAATGGATAATAGCGTGCACCCCGTCCAATTAATTGTGCTTCACTATCTGTTCCTGACTTAGTGGAGGAAGCTTTCTCTTTAATTCTAACAATATCATACAGATTTAAAACGTCCCAACCTTCATTAAGCTTTGCAACGGCAAAGATTGCACGAATAGGATTATCATTATTTTCAAGAGTATTTAATAAAATAGGGTGATCTTCAAGTAAATCAGCTGTATTTACGTTTAAAATATTTAATAGATTAAAATCTTCTTGAATAGCCTCAACGATTGAAACTAAATCATTTGTTTCATAATGAGCTATAATTTTATGCCAAACGCTTGGAGCAGAAGGTAAATGAGATTTCTTTTGTAATAAATGCCGTTTAATTTTTTCTGGTGTTAAATCTTCTATAATTTGAGTAAAATCATCTTGTTTAGCTTTAGAAATAGTAATTTGACTGGATTTAAACAAGATAATCGGTTTAAAGGGGGTAATATTATGTTTGGTCGCAATCATCTTACGATATTGACTAAGTAAGACGGCATCAAGCATTTTATCATTATCATTTTGATCCGCTTCTAAAAGCATAACCTTTTTAGAATACCCATCCAGCATAAACTGCTTTAAATCATATTGATAAATGATCTTGTCTTTGTATTTTGAGTATATCTCTTTATCGTCAAGATTAATCGTTGCAGTAAACTCAAAAAGTCGGTTTTCAGGGCGCAAAGCAAGAATATTCTCGATTGTGCGTTCCCAAGTGATTTCTTCATATTCTTTAGAATTTTTGTTTTTTGCTTTTGTGCCAGCATTAAAATGATGAGCCTCATCACCCAACAAAACTAAAGGGATTTCCTTTAAATCTTCATAGGTTACACAATTTTCTTTATACGCTTTTAATTCATCATGAATTTTATGGATCGTGGAAAGCTTAAGGTAAATTGTATTTTTATTAGGAACAAGTGGGAAAATTTCTACTGCCTCAATAAGAATCCTTTCCCCCTCTATCTCTATGGGTTCGTTAAATAAATATTTTGCAGAATGAGGATTTAAAAGATTTTCTTTGGTCTTTTGGATAATTGCATCTGTATGCACAAAAAAAATAAAATTCTGATAATGATGTTCCTTAAATAAATAAAGAATAGCACCTGCCATAATCATCGTTTTACCAGAACCTGTCGCCATATTAAAAAGTAAATGACGATAAAGTCTATTTACTTCTCCATTATCTTGCGAATAATGTAAATAACGTAAAGCTTGATCTTGATAAGGACGCAGCTTATCTTTTAAATTATCTTGGATATAACTTGGATTAACATAATCCTTATACAAAAAATTAGGGTTTCTATGCGTTTCATCATTATCCAATTGTTGATAATAATGAAAAAGCAAATCTTGCTTAGATGAACGCGTTTTTTTTACCATCGCTTAACCTCTTCGATAAAAACTTCTGGTAAAAGCTTTATCCTTTTCAGAAATATGAAGCATTTCATCATCCATTTCAGAAACATTGACATAAAGCTGATTTTTATCCAATAACTCTATTAAAAGGCGCCTTTGTTCGTCCAAAGGTAAATCATCAAACGTAACTTTATGAGAAATACCGTCTATTTCATATTCAGTATTTAAAACTTTCTCAAGCGCCACTTGATAATTTAAATGAGCTTCAGATTTCATTTGTCCAAATAAAGATTTTAAGGTTTCCGTATCCTGAGCTTGCTGGATTTTTTTTACAAAAACTTGATTTAATTCCATCAGTTCGGTATAGACAAAACTGCCCCCACCTTGCCAGTTTACATCCTTGGAAATCCCGCCCTGCTCGCCTTCGATGACTTTTTGCAAGCGTGCTACAGTAATATCATCAATATAATCCATCTGCTCAATACCAATATAACGCCGTCCCATTTTATGCGCTACCGCAGCCGTTGTGCCACTGCCAAGGTGGAAGTCGAGAACAAGATCTCCTTCATTCGAACCAATATGGATAATTCTCTGTATGAGTTTTTCTGGCTTAGGTGTAGAAAAAACATCTTCATTAAAAAAATTATTAATTTCTTTCTTTGCTTCTTGATTATGACCTACTTCTGAATTAGACCACCATGACCATGGAACCATACCCCTAACGTCTTTTAAGTAAGTTTTTCTTCTGGGCATTGCATCCCCATTAATGCCGAACCACATTTTACCTTCTTTACGCTGTTTAAGCATTTCTGATTCAATATTTTTCCAACATCTACCTTTCGGAGGAGTAAAAGTTTTACCAGAAGGCGTAACAATTTCGTACATTTGATTTGGTCTATAGCCTTGTGCTGTAAAATCAGAAGACACCCAGTTACCGTTTGGGTCATTATCTGGATTTTTATATTTACTTTTTTGCTCAAATGTAAGCGGAATTAAATTTATCGCTTCTTTAAAAGCTTTTGAGTCAATACAATAAATTAAAATATAATCATGCCCTGCACCTAATGGTGTTCTAGCATCTGGTGAAGTCCTTTTTTGCCATACAATATTAGATATAAAGCTATTGCTACCAAAAATTTGATCCATTAACACCTTTAAATAAGCCTGCTCACCATCATCAATATTAATCCAGATACTTCCATCATCACTTAATAATTCTCTTGCAACCTCAAGACGATTCTTCATAAAAACAAGCCACGTAGAGTGATTAAAGCGATCATTATATTTAAACCCATCATTCCCTGTATTATAAGGGGGATCAATATAAATCAGTTTCACCTTGCCCGCATAACGTTCTTTTAACGAATGAAGCGCAATCAGATTATTACCTTTGATTATTAAATTATCATCATCGCAAAAATCCGTAATATTTTTATCAACACCATTGGCACTATAGCGTTTGGTATTGGTAAAGAGTTTAGGAGAAAATAAACGATCTATTTCATCACGAGCAATAACCTCATGATAATAAACCTCGTCTTTACCTTGCTCCTCTTTTGTCATTCCCCCTTCCAACACACAATCTTTAAAAGGAAAATCAAGAACAACATCTGTATTACGATCTAAATATTTTCCATCAGTAGTTAAACCTATAGAGTTACAATATTTAGTAAAGCTATCTGGCCAATATTCTTTATATTTCAAAAGACTAATTAATTTATCAAAGTCGAAAATTACGATCCCATCAATAATCGTACTATAGATTGATTTAATCTTTTCATTATAAATTAATGCTTTAATTAACTTAGGTTCTTTTTGATTAATTGCTTGGATCACCATTGAGCGACGTAATATATTATTATCCCAAAACTGAGGAAATGCTTTTAATACACGGTTAATTTCTTTAATTAATTCGGTTTCCATTCAATGATTCCAATTTTAATATTCAGTAAGTGTTATATCAAACCCAATTTTCTACAATTAATCCTTTTACTCTTTTAAATTCCTTCACATTATTGGTAACCAACGTTACGTCTAATGCTAGAGCATGAGCAGCAATTAACATATCCAAACTGCCAATAGGTTGACCTGTCGATTGTAATTGATGTCTTAATTGAGCATAACGCCAGATAGATTGTTCATCATAAGGTAATATTTCTAAAGGTGCTAAAAACTTATTAAGTGCTTGTTTGTTTCTTTGTGATCCAGACTTTTCAATACCAAAAGCAAGCTCTGAAGCCGTAATACTGGAAATCCCTAACTGTCCTAATTGAAATTGTTTGAACTTCTCAAACACATGAGGAGGTTTGTTATTGATAATATAAATACAGATATTGGTATCGAGTAAATAAATCACTTTATATCCTCACGGGTTTGATCTCCTTGAAGATCTCTTGTAAATTGAAAATCATCTTCAAACTCATTGACAGCTTCCTGCATTAATAGCCACGGATTTTCTTTAGGCAATAAAAGAACACCATTTCCAAATGCTTTAATTATCACTGTATCTTCGTTAAAACGAAATTCCTTAGGCAATCTCACGGCTTGACTTCTGCCATTTTGAAATATTTTTGCTACTTGCATATTAATACTCCTTTATAATATATACTATTGATATATATCATATGTAATATTACTCTTACAAGTAAAAATGATCTGTTATATATTGTAGGTCATATTCATGTTTAAAATATGCATCTACAGAACACGTGTCTTCAAATTGTTCTGGAACACCCATCAAAGCAGGTTTTATCGTTAAGTTATTACTATAAAGAGGAATAAAAGATTTACTATGTTATGCAATTGTTCAATAGCCCAACCTTTGTTAAATATGATTTTGAAAGCTTGAACCAATTCTATTGAGCTTATTAGAAAATATTGATACAACAACTTCAAGTGGTAAATTTATATTTCATTTATTTGGAGCTTTAACTCAATTTGAAAAAGATTTAATTCAAGAACGAACAAGAGCTGGTCTGAAAGCGGCAAGAGATCAAGGAAGAATTGGTGGAAGACCTGTTGTAATGACAGATAAAAAACTTAAAAAAGCCAAAGAGCATCTTAAAAATTGATTAAATGTCAGAGAGGCTGCCGCTCGCATTAAAGTTAGTTCAACAACCTTGTACAAAGCACTTAATATCAAGAAATCTTATATGTAAAACAATAAAAACTAATTTTGTTTTTGTTTAACATAATGATCAAAAGCTAATACCAATAATTCATTGAGCTTTAAATCATGAGATGCTGCAAATACACGAAAACGCTTTCTAAAATCTGAAGATACTCTAAAATTTAGAGGCATATTATTTTTATCTTTATTTTGAATTAACTGATTTCCATTAGGAATAGACACATCTTTAGTGGATATACTATTTTTTTTAGTTGAGATTAAACCATCCAAATTTAGTTTATTTTTATTAGACATAACTATAAAATTTCTTTCTTTTTATTTTTCTTTTTAGTTTTTATACGTGCAAGCACGAAAGATAACAATTTGTATATTTCTTGTGAACTTTTTCCGTTTTTATTTGTTTCCATTACGGTTTTACCATCAATCATTGATGATGCGTAATCAATGCGATCATGTATAATAATAGGAGAAACCGTTCCATATTCAGATAATGCCGCAATTGTTTGAATTGTCAGGTGTGTATTATATTTTGCTTGAGTGATAACAAAGATAAATGGACATTTTACTTTTTGAATAATATCTATGGTACTACCTATGGCTCTTAAGTCATGTGGACTTGGTCTTGTTGGAACAATTACTAAATCGGCAAGTTTAATGGTTTCATAAATTGCATTGGTAATAGCAGGTGGCGTGTCTATTAATAACAATTTTACGCCAGCTTTTTTTAATGCTTCAATTTTTTCAGGTAATTTTTTTAAATCCGATGAAGTTAATGCAGGCATATCATTTTCACGAACATTCCACCAAGATAATAGAGATGATTGTGGATCCATATCTATTAAAACTGTAGGAGAAATATTATTCAATTCTGCTGCAACCGCCAAATGAGCTGTTAAAGTAGTTTTTGAAGATCCTCCTTTTTGACTAGCAATAACTATGACTTTCATTGTTTCACTATTACCTGAATAAAATTAATGTTTTTTATATTAGCATATAACAATAATAGTAAAAAGCACGCAAAATACTTTTTTGCTTTTAAAAAAAATTATAAAGATATATTTATATAAAAATAAAATTATTTTGTTATTAGTCCATACAACGTTTTGTCCAGGTGCAATTCATTTTTCCCGTGAATTTTGATAAAACTTCTGAATAATCCGCCCGCAGATTTTACCAGTCCCTTATCATGGCGAGCGTTTACAATAGCCAGAGCGGTTATGGCCTGTTTTATTCCGAAACAGTCACATGCCTCTTTCCATGCCGATTGATGGATACCCAGTGAATGTAGGACACAAGGTGCAACATTTTCCAAATCTGACCATGTTGCCCTGTCAGATATCCAGTCTCGAAAGAGGGGTGCTATTTTTAGGATCAATGCGGGTGAGATGATGAAACCGTTCAGGGCATCTTGATCGGAAATCATTTTATCCACAGTTTGACTACTATTGGCTTCCTGGGCAATTACATTATTATATATTTTATGTTTGTTTGTACTTGTATATAGGGTGACATTTTTGTCATCCCCGGGTGACATATCAACATTGTTCTCTTTTATTTCATCATTCACAACAACCTCGGTTTTTTCAAATATCTTCTGCAATGAATACTCAATCCGCATCAGGGTTTTGATATCTTGCGAACAACGTTTGAGCTGACTGGAGAATGATGCGATTTCCTCTATTATGGAGGCCTTGTCATCATGTCCCGCATAATCCAGTAAATTAAGGATTTTTCTTTTCCAGCCATGACATGCGAATTTTAGGGCATCTCTCTGTTTCCTGTAACTTTCCGCATCCCGAATGATGGCTTCAAACTCCTCTCTTCTCTCTGCAAGCGGTGACAGGTTGAAACCGCACCCCGCAATAACGGCCTGATCGGGATCATTGTTTTTTCTTTTTCCCCATCTCTTGCTTGTTCCAACCTCACACATTGTTATCAGGCCTGCGTCGATTGCTTTCTTGCGTATCCTTTGCAATTTTCTCAAGTCATATCCCAATATGTCACACAGGGCCTGATTTGAAAGCCATACCAGGGGAAAACCGTTTTCCTCCCAATCTACGGGCCTTGTCCATTTGATCAGCAATTCTATAAAACGGAAAACGGAATCACTGATATTCAGTTCGGAGCTGACTTTTTTAAATACTGTCAGTATCTCGCTGCATGTGGTCGCCTTGAATTGTCCTGTCAATTTTTTAGACCAGAAAAATTCGCTTTTCGTAATAGTTCTGCGTCCAGTGAATTGTGTGTTTTTTTTGGAAATATGACAGTCAGTAATCATTTTTTAATCATTTCAAATATTAAAATATCGTGAAAAATGAAAACTGCCCAACACAAAAGAATTAACAATTTTTCTCTTGCTTTTGTCGTTTATATAACTTATATATAGGTTATGTTGTATTGAGCCTATACATAATAATTCTTGTGGTTGGGCAATTTTAAAAACCTCGCTTTAAAAAGCGGGGTTTTTTATGTCGCAAAAGGTGAATTCATTCGGTATTACTCCTTTCTTTTAAAAATTCATAAGCCTTAAAATACCCACAATGTATTATAAATTTAAGGTCATTGTAAATAAAAAAATATTCATTCCATGATTACAGATTGTTTTTTGTATATTAAAAATACTAATCTTTAAAACAAAATTTTATATAAATATATAAAATTGTTTTGCGTGCTTTTTGTTATTTTAACTTTTATGCATATTAACATTAAAGTTAAAACGAAAAATAAAAAGAAAGAAATTTTATAATTCTATTTACAAATACCATTAAAAAACAAATAGTAATGAAAAGCTAAAAGGATTTAGACAATTCATTAAATCAATCGTAACAACAAATGTAATTTGTAATTTTAAAAGTGGATTTGTTAAATGGAAAACTTTTTAAGATTTTAATAATAATAAAGATATGGATAGTTATTTTATATTTTCTGCCACCATCTCTTGCATCGGCTAGAGCCTTTAAACGTCCAAGAAAATTAACTTCGTCCAACATATAAAGAACTCTGCCTTTTATATTTCCATTTGCTTGATATACAACACTCAGAAGAGAACCTATAATAAGATGACCCAAAGCTGGAGTGCTTTTTAATGAATGTTCAGATGTTTGAATACAAATAGTTAAATTTCCATTGCGTAATTCTTTAGGATCAAAATCACCATAAGAAACTATATCAGCATACGCTTTGATACTTCACCATTTTGTTTCAGATACAGCATGTGAATAAATATCTGAAAATGTTTCAGAATAAACACCCATGAGTGAACCTGCTAATTGACGAGATTTTGTCTTCTGTCTATTAATTCTTCTGCTGTAGCATCACCTTCAAAATCACATATAATCAAGGAAGTTAATTTTCCATTTTTTCTCACCAAATAAAATTAAAGATCATTGTCAATTGTTTTTGTCAGAATTTTGTCAGAGAATTTCAGAAATTTGTCAGAGCCTGTCAGAATTTTGTCAGAAATTGTCAGTTTTTTGTCAGAAAATTTCAGAATTTTGTCAGTTTTTGTCAGAACCTGTCAGAGATTAGTAAATTTCGTTCGTTTCACTCACCAGCATAGGACAAAAAGCCCATGATTAATCCTTAATCTAGGGCTTTTTAAGGACATACACCATACGCAAGCATAGCTTTGCATAAGTATTTGATATATATAAGATTTTTATTTATAATTTGGATAATTATGTCGGACAGGTGTCGGACAAAATATAATATGTTGTTGATATATAAGTATTTTTTCGTCATACTTTCGTCGTACATTTTGACAACGAAACTAAAGGTTTTTTATGTATATTATATTTGTTAAATAATTATGAAATTATTTTATCCACAGGTGCACCTAAATACACGATAATAAAAAAGGACAACTGCTACAAACAATTGCCCTTTACAACCATTATTTTTATTATTTTTAATGCCTAAATCACTCATAGAGTGATTACGTGTTTCCATGGAAAAAACGTCAGATTTTGGTATACGTTAAAAATATCTTGGATTTATTACATATCAAAATATTATTGCAATAATCAATAAAAAGAATTAAATAATATCTTTTACAAAACAAAATTATATTGATAAAAAAATATTTTATTCTTGAATTATTAATATAAAATGAAAAAAAGCGACGAACCAACAAATTCACAAATTATATATGGTTACAACTTTAGAATAGAAAGATTAAATTTAGGTTGGAGCCAAGAAAAAGCGGCGAATTATTCAAAAACATCAAAATCATTTATATCTCTTTTAGAACGTGCAAAAACTGGCATTAGTTTGAGAAAAGCAGAGGAACTTTCTCTAGTTTTATTTAATAAAGAATTAATTGACATGCTTAGGAAAAAACCAAGATCATACAAACGTGCACAAACAGAATTTCCTGTTGGACGTGTTGATCCCAAAAAAAAGAAAAAACTTATTGAATAGTATAAATATTAGCGCACTTTTAAAATGCGCCAACTGCTTTAATCAAAACATTTCTAACTGATTATCTAAGCCTTCATCAGCAATATATTGTTTTAATGCTTCGATTTTATTGTAATGTTTCTATATGTCCATAGCTTTTAACCATTAGCCACGACTATTTTAAATTACGAAAACCTCTTGATCATCGTATATATGAATTAGCTCGAAAACATTGTGAAAACAAAAAAATTGAAAAATATAACTTAAATCATTTTATAAAAAAACAAGGACAACAGATGTAATTCGTAATTTTAAAATAAGTATTAAATATCATTTTTTTAATAAAAAAATTCTATATTAAAATATAGAATAAAATATATATGATTATACCATAATAGTTTTAAATAAATAAATTTATAATTAACAATTATATTTTATATTCAATTGTTTTTTCTTAAAAAGAAGATTTCTTATAGTCATTAAAATTCTTAATCTTTTTATAAAATTTTTTTGTAAACATTTTGGAATTGTAATTTTTTTATATAAATATTATTATGTAATGTTTCTATAAATTAATTATTAATTTATTAAAATTATAATTTTAACGTTAAAATAACTATATAAAAACTTAATAAATTTTAAGGAAAAAAAATTAAGATGGCATCTTTTTCAAATAATGTAGATTTTAGAAATATTGTAATCAAAAATGATTATCCAATTATTTCCGGTGGTGTTTGGAATGCTGTATTAGATACATTTACAGGTGAAACTATTTATACCAGTAATTATACTAGTGTACATGGTCCTGTTAATATGATCCATGGAGTTTTAAACATTAAAAGCGGCGCCACTGTTAGCGGTATCTATCAGCTTGCCAATATGTCCGGTTTTGGTGGGGATGCAAACCCAACCATCAATATCGAAAATGGTGGAAAACTTGAAAATTCCCACATTTTCAACGGTTTCGTAAATATTCAAAATGGTGGTGTATCAGAAAACAACGAATATGTATCAGAAGTTGTAAATATCAAGAATGGTGGAACATCTGATAGTGACAGTTTCTTTGATCCTGGTGATACAGCAGAACGTGGCGGTACATTAATCAACCGTTATTTAGCAGGTGGAAGCAGTTCTTTTCGTACCGCGGATTCCACTGCCAATGTTAATCTTGACAATGGTGGCAAAATCCACAATCCCCATATGGCCAATACAGGAAATAATAATAGTTTTCATGTAATGATACCTGTGGGAGACGAATGTAATGGAAATAATTGTTCACGAACAGTTTCAGCGGGCGAAACAGTATCAAACCTAACAGTTCTACCTTCTTGCTCCTTATCAGTTTACGGTAAAGCAAATAATACTATAATTAATGGTGGCTCTTTATATACTTATTCAGGATCAGTTGTAACAGGAGTAACTGATAATAATGCTGGAAATATATATGCATCTGGTGGAACACTTTCAGATGTAACTGTAAATAGCGCAGGAAATATAGGTGTAGCTGGCGGAACACTTTCAAATGTAACGATAAACAGTGCTGGACATTTAAATGCATCTGGCGGAACACTTTCAGATGTAACTGTAAATAATACCGGATCTGCTTATTTTACTAATGCCGGTACAAACGTAACAAACCTAAAATTAAATAGTGCCTCAGCAACTCTTGACAATTCAGCTACTGCAATAGGATCAATAATTAGCTCTGGTGGTAAGGAATACATTTCAACAGGTTCCATTGATTCCGCAGCCAAAATTTCATATGGCGGTCAACAATTCATTTCCGGAAGATATGGTACATTTGCTTTTGCTAAAGATACAACCATTTATGCAGGGGCCACCCAAACCGTTTATGACTGGGGTAGAACAGAAAATGTAATTCTATCAGGTGGAACACTTAATGTCAGTGCCGGTGGTGGTATCAATAATGACGTAAATTTCATCTCTGGTGGAACAGTCAATGTTTATTCCGGTGCAGGCGTTTCCACTACAATAGATAATGGTGGTAAAGAATACGTTTATAATGGTGGTTGGACAAATAACACAATTGTCCGTAACGGCTTCCAATATGTAATGAGTGGAGGTGTTGTTAGTACTACTACAGTAGATGATAATGGAATTGTAACAGTTAATTCCAATGGCACAGCAAAAGATATTACCGTTAATGATGGCGGTGAAATCAGGGTTTCCGGTGGAACTGTGGATACCGCTTCAATCAACAATAATGGTATTGTTGATATTAATGGAGGTACTATCAATAATGCCACTATTGAATATGGAGGTATCTTAAATATTGTTAGTGGTTATACAGGAAATATTTATGTAAACAATGGTGGCGCTTTATTAATATCACCAGATCAAGTAACTGGTTTGGGTCAAATTCATTTACAAACAGGTGGATTTGTTAACCATCGAAGAGTTCTTAAAGATACTGTAATTAATAGTCTTACAAAAGAAACCTTAACCGCTTTATTTAATGATCCAACTTTATTTGCACCTGTAGATTCAACTACTGATATAAATACAAATACGGATAAAAATACAACAATTATTCATGGATGGGATGAATTAAATGATCTTTTAAATAATCCTGAATATTTCGAGCAAGAACAAAATCCTCTTTTAAGGACCGCCAATAGTTCTTCACTTCCTACTACTGACGATAAAGGAAACCCCATAGAATGGATTACTAATCCACCACATGAAGAAGATTCAGATTCAGATCCAGATAAACGTGTAGACCTAAGAAGTTATATACTTACTAAACAACCAAATGATCTGGGACAAGCTCAATTCTATTCCTTTTTACCTCCAGGTCATATAGATCGTGTTTGGGGTGTTAAAGTCGCATATGGAGGAGATGACCAAAAATTATCGGATCATCAATTTGGTGATGTTCTTTTATATGGAAACAATGTTACTGATTATGCTGATAGTATAACTTATAAAGCTCATATCTATATTGCAGACACAGCTAATTTAATAGTAAATGACTCAAATTCAGTTATTCCAAATGCTACAGTTTATGAAAACTCTACGCTAAAAGCAACCGATGGTCAAATTGGTAATTTAACTGTTGACGGTGGAACAGCAACTTTTTCTAAAGATGCAAAATTGACTGGAACATTAACTTTAGTCAATGGCGGACGTACCACCATTGAAACTGAAACCGGCGGTATTATTGATCTGCAAGGAACAGAAAACAACGGTCTAATTATTTCTGGAAAAGCTGCTGCAAATGGCATAGAAGTTAAATCAACTATCGATGATTTTGATGGTCATGATCAAATTACTTTAAAAGATATTCAACGTAGTGATGTTGCAGGTGTTGAATTTACAGATGACGATCATGTAAAAATTACTTTAAAAGATGGTTCATCCATTACATTACATATTATCGGTATCAAAAACACTGGTTATATTCTAGGTGAAAATCCTGATGGTAGCCTTACTTTTGCGGCCTGTTTCTTGGCTGGTACTTTGATATCCACGTTTAATTCGACAATGGCCGTTGAAACCATTAAAGTCGGAGATATAGTCAAGACATTTGACTGGAAAATGAAGCAGACAACTAATGCCACTGTTATTTGGGTTGGTCAGAAACATACCAATGTAAAAACATATTTGTCAGATGATCTTGCTGGTTATCCTGTACGTATTTTAAAAAATGCGATTTCTGAAAATGTTCCAAATGAGGATCTACTTGTAACTCCAGAACATTGCCTATTTTTTGATGGCAACTTTGTTCCTGCCCGTATGTTGGTAAACGGACGCTCAATCTATTATGATTATTCCATTACCTCTTATGATTATTATCATATTGAAACAGAACAACATTCTGTCATTTGGGCTAATGGAATGCTAACTGAAAGTTATCTGGATACAGGAAATAGAAATACGTTTAAGAATGATCAAAAAGTTGTTTCCTTGTTCAATAATATCAAAACTTGGGATAATGATGCGGCAGCGCCATTGAATGTTCATCGTGATTTCGTAGAACCTATTTACAATCAAATTAATAAACGTGCTCTAGATATTAATTTTGAATTACAAACAGAACATTTTGCTCTTACATCAGATCCAAATCTGTATTTGACAACAGAATTGGGAACAATTATTCAGCCACATGCATGTAATAATGGAAAATATATATTTAATATTCCAGAAGATATAGACAAGGTTGATCTTATTTCAAGAACTGGTCGTCCATGTGAAACTGTTGGTTCATTTATTGATGATCGTCGTGAACTCGGTGTATTAGTTGGAAACGTATTTGTCATCAACAAAAATGATATTCACGAAATAACTGATCACTTATCGAACCCTGATTTAACCGGCTGGGATGTTATTGAACAATCTCCTTGTCGTTGGACAAAAGGAAAGGCCACTTTAAATATTCATGCTACCCAATCAGGAAAAAGCGTCTTGATAGTTAATATATTAGCTGCGGGTCCTTATCTTCTTGATGAGAAAAAAGAACTTTATAAAAAAGTTGGATAATTAATTAAAAATAATATTTGCCCATATAGGCAAATATTACCACATTAATTTTTATAATAATTTAATTAGCATCTAGAAAAAGGATTATACCTTTTTAGATGCTAATTTTTTGCCCTTAATTATCAATCTAGAACAAATTAAATCTACTATGTTTAATACCATCATAAATATGCTCAATAATTATGAGATCATTTAATTATATTCTTAAAAATCATCTAATAGAAAACACTGTCTTTCCTATTGTTCCTATTATAGGAATATTAATTATTATGGTTTAACAGAAAAGCAAAATGCAACCACAAACAGCACAAAACAATGGGTTTACCCAAATATACAATAAAGGTTGGAAAAGAATTGTAGAACTATCAGGCAATAATAAATCAAGTCCTATTGGTTTATATGCTTTTTTTGCAAACTTTGGATGTTTTCCACAGTTTAAAAGGGAGACTATAGAGGGATATAATATATCTATTATATCTAGTAAATTTTAAAATTATCAATTATTGTTGGGAAACCGTAAAAAAACGCTCTTGTAATACTTGCCATAGAGTAGCAACAATTATTTATTAACAGGGTCAAATCATGACTGCAAAGATCAAAAGATTTCAACCTAAAGAAAAACAAGAAAAGCAACAAGATTTATTAGAATTATTATCAATTCTTGAGCGCTTTCCAGAATTAAATGAGAGAAAAATATCCTCTTTATTGTGGGAAGTTAAACGAAAAAATAAAATTAATCTACCTGAAGATTGGACATTCATTATGATTAGCCCAGAACAAAATAGAGCTGTTGTTGATTGGTTAGAGGAAAATAGTAAGCGTCCTTTAAAAGCTCTTAGATTATGGGCTTTACTATTCGAAAATGTGCATCGTGAAACTGGTCAAATTATGCTTTCACGTCGAGAAATAGCACAAGAAATAAATATCCAGACACAAACCGTTACCAATATCATGTCTGAATTAGAAAGTATCAAAGCAATTTTGAAACAGAAAAATGGACGAGGCGTTATGTATTACATGAATCCAAATATCGCCAACCATTATCCTAGAGAAATTAGAAACGGCGAGCAGAAAAAAGCCCCTCAATTAAAGATTATTGATGGAGGAATAATTTGATTTGTTTAGCTTAATGATAACTCTTTCCATCTTACTATTAGTAATAATCTTATTTTTTTATAATCGAATAAAAGCACAAAATTAATATTCGTAAAAACATTAAAATGCTTACTATAGAATCCGAAAAAGGTAGAAAAGTTTCTCAATTTTCCCTTGGCGTTATATACCTTGAGGGTATAAAAATTCCAAAAAATTATCAAAAAGCTTTTGATTTAATAAGTAAATCTTCTGACCAAAATTTTTCCCCCGCACAAAATACACTTGGCCAAATGTATTACAAAGGGAAAGGTGTCCCTCAAAACTATACTTTAGCTTTTTATTTTTATAGTAGAGCAGCTAATCAAGGAGATCCAAATGCCCAATTATTACTTGGTAACATGTATATGGATGGAAAAGGTGTTACCAAAAATTATAATATAGCAACTGAATGGCTTACTAAAGCTGCAAACCAAGGAAATGAAAATGCAAAAGAAGGACTACGTATAATAAGAACACAATTAATTAACTAAATGTGTTTTTATTTCCTAAAAGCTTTATTTGATATTTTGCTTTTATTTCTTTTTTTTGCGGTTTTACTTCAATGCATCTAGAGACTTTTCGAGCAAGCTCTTCAACTGTTGGTTTTCCTGCTCTAACCTGTCCAACCGTTCGCTTAATGTGTTCATAAGCTCGTTTTGTTGCCTCACCAACCTGTCTAATGCGTCCTTCAAAAGTTTCTCTGTCGGTGTCATTTAGTTTTTCCCTAGCTTGATAATTCGGTAGTCTTGATCGTCTCCGAATACTTGATTGTTGTATTGAGGATCGACCTTGATGCAGGTTAACGTTTCTTTGTTTCCCGTTGTGCAGTTCGCCAACATCAGCCCCTTGCTGTTTTCCTTGTAAAGGGCTGCCGACTGCTTCCACTCCCGCATATCCATATATTGGTTTGTCGCTGCGTTGATGAGATAAAACAACCCCACTATCAAAACCGCTCCAACCCCGATTATGATCCAGAACGGCACCTTGTAGAGCCTGATCAAGTCTTTCTGAATGGCTTGTTTTTGACGCTCCAAATCGTCTCGAAAACTCTGCATGTCTGCGATCAACTGCTTTTGCAAGTTCTGTTCCTGCCTGGTGATTGCCTCCAATAGCTGTCGCTTGGCTTCCAAGTCCTTTTGCTCGCTGTATTTCTTCAATTGCTCGATTGAGTTCGAAAGACTGCTCATAGATTGCCCCTTTAAGCCTTAAATTTCGCCCGTCTGTCTTGATGGAGATGTTTTTGGGTGTAACTTCTAGCGATTTCAAAACCAGCCTCTGTAAGGCAATTTAAAACATCCTCACGTGTCTGAATACGCCCCTTTTCAAGTTCCCCCTCTAAAAGCCCGTTAATCGCTTCCTGAGCCTCTTTTTTGTTTTTGGGCTGTTCCTACCTGAAACAGTCATTTGACGCTTCTGCGGTGCGTCTGGATCGCTTAAATCGTATTGTTGATTAATTACCTGCTTGAAGTTCTCTGCAAGGGGTCGATCTGATTTGTCGTAATAGACCGATAACCGCTTCCCACTTTCAAGCTCTACATTGGGCACAAAGAAGTTTAACTCAAGCCTCCCTTTGTCGGTGTGTTCAATCCAACAGATATTGTATTGCTCTGGCTCCCACCCCGCGAAAAAGGTTTCTTCAAATTTCTGCATGATTTCCTGTTTATAAGCATCAGGGATAGAAGCTTCCTCAAATGACAAACAACCAACCGTATATTGATTCTTGAAGTCTAATCCCTCTGCAATATCAACGGAAAGTCTTGGGTTTCCTTGAAGAACTTGAAATTCATCTTCGCTCTTCTTGAGCAAATAATCCATTGATCCACGAGGACTGCCTCCCGATTTTGGATGAGGAAAGAACTTAATGATCATTTTCGAGCAAACACGTTAATTGTTGTTCGATATGAATGATCTCAATCAACCATTCAATATTGTTTTTTGAATATTGGATTTTCTTGGCAATCTGATTGAGATTGACGCCAATCTTGTTCAATTCGTAAAGCAGTAAAGGATCAACGGTTGCAACTTTTTTTTAGGTTTTTGGTTTAAACAGGTTTCACGTATCCACTCTGCCAATCGAGGCTTGGTCTTTCTTTGAAGCAACTGTTCATATTCTTCTTGGGTTGTCATAATCTCAATTTTTTTGGTTCGCTTTTTCATGATTTCTTCTTTGCTGTAAAAAGGGGTTAAGGGGAACATTCCCTTACAAGAATACAAACCATGGTTTGTATATCCTTACCTATAAGATATTATCTAATTGAAATTTTTAAGTTGTTTGTCAAAGTAAAATTCAGTTTTTTTTTAATTTTTAAAAACTACACAATCGTCAGATTTTGACTTTTAATGGTCAATCTGACTCATGTGTATTTTTTAAAAATTACCTAAAAGATCGATGAATTTTACTAGTAGAATAAGATATAAGAAGAGATATGGTTACAACCAGCAGAAAACTGCGAAGTCAAAATGCATATCCGTATCAAGAGGTGATACATATTCGTATATGCTAAGATATAAAATTATATCATTATATAGTATATTTTAATACCATAAGGTTGTTTTTTTGGAGTATAAGGTGATATAAAAAAGTATCATGATATTATACTTGAAAGACTGTTCAAATATGACATTCAATCCAGAGAAAAGATATGAAACAAATCCTTTTGTTGATGTGAAAGCAATTACAACAAGTAAAAAGAAAGTTGTTATCGGACAAGGAAATGATATTTTATTAAATCAGGAAACCGGAGAAGTAAGCACAACTAATGTGATTACCTATCATGAAGTAGATGATGAGCAGTTTGTAAAGTTATTTACTCAAAATATAGGACTAACGTTTAATTTGTCAGCAAATGGAATAAAAGCTCTTACAGTTTTGATGTGGGTTGTTCAAACTAAAATCAGTAAAGATGAAGTTGTTTTAGACAAATATACTCATGAACAATTTTCAAAAGCCAATCCAAAGTTACATATGGCTTATGTTACATTTAGAAAAGGATTAAACGAACTTGTAAAATCTCAAATACTTGCAAAATCAAAACGAATGGGAGATTATTTTATAAATCCTCATTTTTTATTTAACGGAGATAGAATGAGATTTATCACAGAGATCAAACGAAAAAATTATAAATAATTTTTTAAAAGTGCGACATAAATCTTTGTAAGTAATTGTTTTTATTTATAAATTTTTAATTATCTATGATAAACGCACTAATAAAGTGCGTTATAAATAGAGTAGTGTGACATTATGAAAATCAAACCAAATTCTATACTCAATGTTTTAGAAAAAAACACTGTAATAAGTAGTCAAAATTTAATACAGGAAATTTTACGGATCGATAATCAGAAAGAAGCTTCAATAAGAAAAAAAATATCTAGGATGGTTAAAGAAAAACAAATTTATAAACTTAACAATATTAATCTAAAACATAATCAAAAAATATATTACTTGGCTGCTAGTTTTGGCTCTATAATTTTTTGGAAAAAACTCGTAGAAATTCTTATTAAAGAAAATTCAGTATATGGACACTGTATTATAGCATTATTAAATAACAATGGAATTTTAAGTAAAGAAGATCTTCAAATTCAATGTGGATCTCCTGAGAAATTGAAAAAACAAACATCTTTTATTTCAATTTTTCATACCCTAGAACAAATTAATTTAATAAAAACCTATAATGATTATATTTTTTTAAATTTAAATGAAAACGATATTTCTGAAGAATATCAACAACAAAATATATTAAAATTAAAATTTAATATGTTTATATCAATAATAACTTTTTACTTACGTAGATTTAGCCTTGTTAGCTTTAATGCTGTAAAATACAAATATAAAGTTAGTAATTTTTATTGGGACATTACTGCCCCATCTTTTATAAATTCGCTAATGAGAAATGAGAAATGCGGTTTTGTTGTTGCTGACTATATACACGATTTGAAAGAAGAATTCTCAATTCTACCTTTTATACATAAAGTGGATATTGTTAAAAATACCTATCCACATAATAACATAATGTTTTTTTTATTTAGCTACGAGTTTTTACCCCATCATTTACGTCTTTTAAGATCTAAAGGAATAAGTCCTGTAGCGTTGAAGAATTTTATCAATATAGAAAATTCCAAACAATTATATACTGAACCTACTGAGGTATATAATCAGTTTGTATCTTTTAGTAAGACTAACAAAGAAATATTTTCTGATATGAAAGGTAAAATATTCGAATTCTTTACTTACATGATACTTCATTCAATTTTATCCAATTCCAGCATTAAAATAAATTATATATTGTATTTAGATAATGATAGAAATTGCCATGGAAAAAAAATAAAAAAAGAAATTGATTTTTTTTGTGAAAATCAAGATGATAACTACTATATTGAGTGTAAAAATAAATCACGCATTAATCAAAGTGATATAAATCAACTAGAAACAATATGTAAATATATACAAAAATTATATTGTGAAAATGGCAAAAGGTTAGATAAAAATATTCATATATTTTTATTATCATTTAACGAAATTAATGATCAAAATATAATAAATGAAATACAACGTTTAAAGACAGCATACGAATACCAAGAAAAATATTATAGTGTAGAAGTTAATGGATATTCTATTTGCCATTATTTAGATGAAAATCTACCAAAAAATAGCAATAGGTACGCATTATATATGAAAGAATATAATGAACTTAAAATTAATATCAAAAAAGAAAATAATAATAAATTCCTATAAGCCTCTACCACGATTGTTTTATATTCTTTTTTGAACAATTATTTTAACTCGTTTAAACAGCTTTTGAGCAAATTTTTTAATTTCTAATTTTCTTGCTCTAATTTGATCAATCTCTCGTTGATTAGCTTCAATTCTGCTTCATGATTTTGCTCTACGGCGTTCATGCTCTTCCTGTGCTGCTCGATAATAGCAAGCAACTCGTTCTTGACAGTCTCGCTTAATGCCTCTTGCAATTGCCTCATAATCAAGTTCATTTAATCCACCTTTACCTCCATTAGTTCTTTTAAGAGAACTCTTAAAAAATTTTATCAGCATTACTTACAAACTCCCCTAAAGATTGCTCAATACTCGCTAATTCAAGTAAAATATTTACTTTTTTGTGAACAGATAAAGTTTTATCCATATTCAAACATCGTGCAATTTGATTAAGGTTACCGTCAATTTTAGATAGAGCCACCAATAAAGTAAAATCAACCTTAGGCACAGGCTTTGCTTTTTTGTTTATTTACTTCCTAAGCAAGTATCTCTTATCCATTCTGCTAAATGTACCTTTGTTTTTCATTGAAGTAACTGTTCATATTCTGTTTCAGTGAATTGTAATTCTACACGTTTTGTTCGTTTTTTCATAATTTACTTACTTTAAAGGGGTTAAGGAGAAATCCCTTTGTAAGGTTACAAATTAATGTATGTAATACGTATTTGTGTATCCTTACCCTCTTCTTAAATAAAAATAGGGATGATTTTTCAATCATCCCTATTTTAACCTGCCAAGTTAAGTTGGAGTTGAACCAACATCTTGTCGCTTGTTTAAAGCACCCTCCATGTTTCATAAATAATATTATTCGTTTCAACTTTATGGATTCGAACCTGTTGATCGAGATTATTTATGCCAAATTTCTTTGGTCGCTAGTCTAGCATTTCGACTGTAAACATAATGTTTTTTGTGCGCATGGGTCTCTACGTTGCAAGGGCTTTTTCTGTTCACGAAGTTTCGAGTTTACAAAATTGACTTATCCAGCGGAGCATAATAAACCTCTTTCAGCGTATATAAAAAAGAAATAATCTTTATACGCGTTAATAATAATAAAATAAAAAAGCAAAAAAAACAATTCTTTCTCATTAAAAATCTGCAACTACCCAAGCGGTTTTTTGTTTTTTTATAAACTTTAGACGTTTTCCACAGTTTAAATAGGGAGACTATAGAGGGATATAAATATCTTTATATATCTAGCACTTTCCAAAATCATTAAATTTCTTTGATAAACCTTAAAAAATACATTGATAATAGGTAACATTCAATGTTATTAATTAGTAACACATGGTGTTACCTATTGTTCATTTATTAACAAGGGTAAAACTATGTCTGCCCATATCAAAAGATTACAGCCTTAAAGAACAGCAAAAAGCACAAGAAAAATTAAAACAATTACAATTAATTCTTTTAGAGTTCCCAAAACTTAACGAATAAAAAGTTTCTGCTTTATTATGGGAAACGAAAAGAAAAAACAATTTACAAGAACCAAACAAATAGACATTCATTATGATTAGCCCAGAACAAAATAGAATAGTTGTCAATTGGCTTGAAGAAAATAGTAAACGACCTTTAAAAGCTCTTAGATTATGGGCTTTACTATTCGAAAATGTGCATCGTGAAACTGGTCAAATTATGCTTACACGGCAAGAAATTGCAAAAGAAATACAGCTTTATGTAAATAGCGTAACAAACATTATGACAGAATTAGAAAGTATTGAGGCTATTATTAAACACAAAGAAGGCAGAGGGGTAATTTATTACATGAACCCTAATATAGCTAATCACTACCCTCAAGAAATTAGAGAAAAAACTCAAAGAGAAGCTCCAAGGTTAACACTTTTTGAAGGTGGAAAATACAATAAATGATTAATAAAAAACAAGCTTCAGAAGATCTAAGTAACTTTTTAAAAGAGCAAAAGTTTGCAACAATCATGGCTGATCCTCCATGGCGTTTTACTAACCGAACAGGAAAAGTTGCACCAGAGCATAAAAGGCTTGCTAGATATCCAACCATGAATTTAGAAGAAATATGCAGTCTCCCAATTCAAAACCATTTAGAGGAGACTGCTCATTGTTATTTGTGGGTTCCAAATGCTCTTTTACCTGAAGGGTTACAGGTTCTTAATGCTTGGGGATTTAATTATAAATCAAATATTATTTGGCATAAAATAAGGAAAGATGGAGGTTCTGATGGAAGAGGGGTTGGTTTTTATTTTAGAAACGTAACTGAAATTTTGCTTTTTGGCACAAAAGGTAAAAATGCTAGAACCCTACAAAGAGGTAGAACACAAGTTAATTTACTAGCAACCAGAAAAAGAGAACATTCAAGAAAACCAGAAGAACAATACGAAATTATAGAGGGTTGTTCATGGGGACCGTACTTAGAGCTATTTGGAAGAGGACGTCGAGAAAATTGGACTGTTTGGGGAAATCAAGCCGTTGATGATTACAAACCGACATGGAATACATATAAACATAATTCTTGTAGCCAATATTTATAATGAATTTGATTATAATCAAAAATTAGGAATAACATTTTGAGTAATAAAAACAATAATGATGAAATTATAAAAGATGATATATCTAATGGCAGAATAGCAGATAACCCAAACTATTTTTCTAAGATATTTCCTGAAAATATTTTAAATAAATTTGAAATTTATAGCTATAGATCGGCAGCAGCTATTTTATACCAAACTTTTCCCGAACAATTCAAAGACATAATATCTGCTTTAGAAAATCTTCAAATTACAAAAACTATGATTAGAACTCTAGGAGGTAGTAAAGGTCCTATTGCAAAACACGTTGATGATCTTTTTGATACTGAAAAATGGGTGGAAACCAGGATATCAGCAGATCTAATAGTGAAATTACATCATGCGAAAACAAATAATACTTTCTCAGAATACACGAGAAAAGGATATTTAGATGGACACAGAATAGACTTTGTTTCTGGACGTGTCGCATTTGATTTAGAATGGAATAGCAAAGATCAAACATATGATAGAGATTTATATGCTTTTTCTGCTTTTTATGAAGCTGGAGCAATCGACGTAGGTGTAGTGCTAACAAGAGGTTCTAGCTTAAATAATAAATTTTTCAAAAGTTTAGGAAGGGTTCTAAATCAAGATGGTAAAAGTGAAGGAAAAACATACGTCTATCAAAAATTTGGTGCATCTACTACATGGATGGGAAAATTATTATATCGATTAGATGCAGGTAGAAATGGCGGATGCCCTATTCTTGCGTTAGGAATAACCCCTAAATGTGTTAATGATAAATAAATCTTATTTATAATCCCATTCCCCTATCTCTTGCGAGTTTTCTTTGCTGTTTTGCCTCTGCCTCTTTTCGCTTTTCTAAGGCTTGCCTTTGGAGTTTTACTTCAATGCATCTAGAGACTTTTCGAGCAAGCTCTTCAACTGTTGGTTTTCCTGCTCTAACCTGTCCAACCGTTCGCTT
>NZ_JACFPQ010000009.1:0-13729 GCF_016101925.1 Commensalibacter sp. M0268
AGCTGGGGCAAGACCACGACCTATGGCAAGACGGCCATTGACACGGTCGTGAACGGAACAAACTCGGTCACCATCAATAATGAAAACGGCAGGCTTGCTCTCAATGGGGCGCAGATTGTCAACAAAAATCCCGATGTGAAAAACGGGGATGGAACAATCACCAGGGGAACACCAAGCAACGGTTCCATCACCATCAACACAGGCAGCATGTCCATCGTCACACCGCAGAATGTCAACAGGTATCACAGCAATAACAAGACGGTTGGCATGGAGTTTCACACACCCCTTAGCGACTATCACAACTTTGGTGAGGGAAAACAGCAGGCAAGTAATGGGTCAAATCTTGATGATTCATTATCTGATATTAGTAATAATACTGCAAAACCAACTAAATTTAATAAACCTGACACGCCTTATACGAGTGGTGATCTCTTTGGGGACATACGTGTCATTGACAATGATTACGCGTCAACAGAAAAGGAGATGTCCGGGATTTATGCCGGCACGGGAGGGCTGAATGTCAATGTGAGGGGGGACACGACCCTGACAGCGGGCGCCATCACCAGTGCCGCCGATGCCTCCAGAAACCAGATCACCACAGGAAGCCTGCAGGGCAATTCAGTCAGGAACCATTCGATATGGAGCGGTTTCGATATCCAGATGAAACAAAATCTTGATACCAAATACGCTATAGATACGGTTGGCACGGTTGAGGGTGGTACTGAAGTTATAAGTATTCCTGGGAACATACTCGGGAATGGAACGGGCACGAGGATATCGGGCAACAGCATCGTTCACAACAAGCATTCAACGACTGAATCCGTGATCGGGGACAATATCGTCGTGAACGCGGGCAGCGTGAATGGCCATTTCTCGCATGATATCAACGAGGCCAACGGCTATATGGAGGACAAGTTCAATCCTGGCAAGATCAACAATGATTTCAATCTCCAGAACAAGGCGACAGAGGTCATGAACAAGTATGGCAACATGATTGTCGACACGGTTGTCAGTGCGAACAAGCGTGCGGAGAACGTGAAAAACGAAGAGGACAAACTGGATCTCAATCATGCGCTTTCGGAAATCGGCCTGAATAAGAAACCGGATGAATCCCTGATCAATGGCGCGAACGCCACGGCGATAGTCGGGGCCGCGTCCTCGATTGGCGGTGCGATCATGGGGGGTGGCAATGTCGGGCCAACGGCCGCGGGTGCAGCGGGTGGATTGGCTGGCAACATCATCTATAACCACTTCTTCCCTGATGGTCCTTTCGGAAAGGATATAAACCCTCTAGACCCTAAAAATAATGAACAAAATAATGGTAGTGATAAACATAAAGGTGGTTTAGAAAAAAAATTAACTCATATATCTTCTAAACAAAAATCACAAAATGCTAGTGAAAAAAATATAAAATATGATGACACGACGGACATAGACAAGATAGCCAGCGGCATGATCCATACCGGTATCATTGGCGGTGCGAGTGCGATTACTGGCATCATGGGTGGCAGTGACAATCTCAATGGCACCAACACAGCCATTGACGCCATCACGGGTGGCCTGACAGGACTTGCCCAGAATGCACCCAAAATTGAGAAGGGTAAAAACAAAGGCAAAAAGCCGGCCGATAAAGCGGGGTCGAAACCCGAAGCTGAACAGACTGAAAAGAAAGGGGATACAAAATGAGACTTTATTCTTTGGCTAGTTTAATGATGCTATGCTTATCTTTAACTGCCTGTGCCAACAAGTTTTACATTCCTATCTGCAATCAACAAGGGACAGCGAAACCTCTTTCCAAAACGGATGATGTAATAAGGGTCATCGTTCCGGATAGATATACGAAATATGTAGCTAAAACACGAAGTAATGATCCTGATTGGTTAAAAGGTTCAAAACTTGCATTTTATATTGGTATGGCTAAATTAAATACTGAAGAAAGGTTACAAAATTTAGGTTATCAATTAACTGATACAGGATTAGATGGTGGAGATAGTGGTAAATCTAAAAAAATTGAATGGATAGATAGCCAGGGTAATGAAAGACAGGCCATGACTCATGGTGGAAAGCCAACCGTATATGCATTGGTTGATTCTCAAGTTCTTGATACCTATACACAAAGATTTATATCTGAAATGCCATATTCAAGTGATCCAGGCACAGGTGCAACCACCATGTGGACAGATCATGTCGATGAGGTCGTCATGAATAGAATAGTTTATGGAATTAAACTGGTAAGGCCCATTGGTAAAGACAATCCCCTTTATCAATGCAACAATTCCTCTTTGAGTACTGATTTTTGTACTTTTCCTGACAGTTATTGGAATGATATTTCCCATTATGAAACAATTTTTTATGGCGTGGGTACGATGACAACAAATGCACGGGATTCAGATTACATTGAAAATCATTTGGTATCATCAGTATTGTATCAATATCCCAATTTGCTGGGTAAAAAACGTGTAATTCAAATTAGCCAGCCTTTCTTCCAGGTTACCAAAGTCACTGATATTCCTAAATAAATTTATAAACCATTCTTCTTTCTTTTGGATATGATGACACGACGGACATAGACAAGATAGCCAGCGGCATGATCCATACCGGTATCATTGGCGGTGCGAGTGCGATTACCGGCATCATGGGTGGCAGTGACAGTCTCAATGGCACCAACACAGCCATTGACGCCATCACGGGTGGCCTGACAGGACTGGCCCAGAGTGCACCCAAGGTCGAGAAGGGCAAAAACAAAGGCAAAAAGCCGGCCGGTAAAGCGGGGTCGAAACCCGAAGCTGAACAGACTGAAAAGAAAGGGGATACAAAATGAGACTTTATTCTTTGGCTAGTTTAGTGATGCTATGCTTATCTTTAACTGCCTGTGCCAACAAGTTTTACATTCCTATCTGGAATAGGAAGGGAGATGCGAAACCCCTTTCCAAAACGGATGATGTAATCAGGGTTGTTGTATCGGATAGACTAAAAAAATATGTTGAAAAAACACGTGCAGCAGAAGATGATTGGGAAAAAAATGCTAAACTAGCTGCATATATAATGGCAGCTAAACTTGATACGGAAGAAAGATTGCAGGCTTTGGGGTATCAGTTAACAGATACTGATTTTAGTTCAAATGATAGTGGTAAACCAAAAAAAATAGACTGGATTGATAGCCAGGGTAATGAAAGACAGGCCATGACACATGGAGGGAAACCAACCGTATTTGCATTGGTTGATTCTCAAGTTCTGGATACCTATAAAAAGCGATTTATATCTGAAGTTCCCTATTCAAGTGATCCAAGCACAGGTGCGACCACCATGTGGACAGATCATGTCGATGAAGTCACCATTAATTCTATTGTTTTAGGAATTAAACTGGTAAGACCCATTGGTAAAGACAATCCCCTTTATCAATGCAACAATTCCTCTTTAAGTGCTGATTTATGTATTTATCCTGACAGTTATTGGGGAAATAACTCACAATATGAAACTATATTTCATGGTGTTGGAGTAATGAATACTAGTGCACGAGATCCTGACTATATAGAAAATCATTTGACCTCATCGGTATTGTATCAATATCCCAACTTGCTGGGTAGAAAACGTGTAATTCAAATCAGCCAGCCTTTCTTCGAGGTCACCAAAGTCACCGATGATAAATAAAACATCATATTCTCATATAATCCTTCCTTATCAACAGGGACAGCTTTACGGGGATAGGCCTGAGTGCTAGTGGTCTTCTGGCGAATCTTGCGAAGACGGGCTTTGCGGCGGCCAACACGACGGATGAGAGAATGGAGGCGCTAAACGCCGCGGACATGGCGAGCCAGGGTCTCAACGCGGGATTGGGGAAAAGCGGGATCCTGACGGGAGCGTTTGCCCATGGAGCGGCGACAGCCGTTGACTACAATCTTATAGGGATCACGGCGACCTTCACGCATTCAACGAATAAGAGTCACATGACGTCGACGACGGTCACGGATACCGGATCGACCATAAAGGCTGGAGAGAAAGTGAGTGTGAATGCGGTGAAGGATATCAAAGCCACGGCCAGCAGTATCAGCGGGAACGACGTGATATTCAATGCGGGCCGGGATATCAGCCTGGATGCGGGATACAGAACCAGTCGAAGCAAGACGACCATTTCCGGGAACAGGGAGGATATAGGGGCGAATGCCAATGTGGGAGCGCACGGGTTTGCGTTTGGAGCGAGAGGTGATGCATCGGTGAGCTGGGGCAAGACCACGACCTATGGCAAGACGGCCATTGACACGGTCGTGAACGGAACAAACTCGGTCACCATCAATAATGAAAACGGCAGGCTTGCTCTCAATGGGGCGCAGATTGTCAACAAAAATCCCGATGTGAAAAACGGGGATGGAACAATCACCAGGGGAACACCAAGCAACGGTTCCATCACCATCAACACAGGCAGCATGTCCATCGTCACACCGCAGAATGTCAACAGGTATCACAGCAATAACAAGACGGTTGGCATGGAGTTTCACACACCCCTTAGCGACTATCACAACTTTGGTGAGGGAAAACAGCAGGCAAGTAATGGGTCAAATCTTGATGATTCATTATCTGATATTAGTAATAATACTGCAAAACCAACTAAATTTAATAAACCTGACACGCCTTATACGAGTGGTGATCTCTTTGGGGACATACGTGTCATTGACAATGATTACGCGTCGACAGAAAAGGAGATGTCCGGGATTTATGCCGGCACGGGAGGGCTGAATGTCAATGTTAGGGGGGACACGACCCTGACAGCGGGCGCCATCACCAGTGCCGCCGACGCCTCCAGAAACCAGATCACCACAGGAAGCCTGCAGGGCAATTCAGTCAGGAACCATTCGATATGGAGCGGTTTCGATATCCAGATGAAACAAAATCTTGATACCAAATATGGTATAGATACGGTTGGCACGGTTGAGGGTGGTAAGGAAGTCATGAATATTCCTGGAAACATACTCGGGAATGGAACGGGCACGAGGATATCTGGCAACAGTATCGTTCACAACAAGCATTCAACGACTGAATCCGTGATCGGGGACAATATCGCCGTGAACGCGGGCAGCGTGAACGGCCATTTCTCGCATGATATCAACGAGGCCAACGGCTATATGGAGGACAAGTTCAATCCTGGCAAGATCAACAATGATTTCAATCTCCAGAACAAGGCGACAGAGGTCATGAACAAGTATGGCAACATGATTGTCGACACGGTTGTCAGTGCGAACAAGCGTGCGGAGAACGTGAAAAACGAAGAGGACAAACTGGATCTCAATCATGCGCTTTCAGAAATCGGCCTGAATAAGAAACCTGATGAATCCCTGATCAATGGCGCGAACGCCACGGCGATAGTCGGGGCCGCGTCCTCGATTGGCGGTGCGATCATGGGGGGTGGCAATGTCGGGCCAACGGCTGCCGGTGCAGCGGGTGGATTGGCTGGCAACATCATCTATAACCACTTCTTCCCTGATGGTCCTTTCGGAAAGGATATAAACCCTCTAGACCCTAAAAACAAAAATAAAGATGTAAATAATACAAATCAAAAAGGATTAACAGGTCAGAAAATATATAATTCTTCATCAAAACAAAATGAAGTTGCAAAAACAAATTCAAATATAAAATACGATGACACGACGGACATAAACAAGATAGCCAGCGGCATGATCCATACCGGGATCATTGGCGGTGCGAGTGCGATTACCGGGATCATGGGTGGCAGTGACAATCTCAATGGCACCAACACAGCCATTGACGCCATCACGGGTGGCCTGACAGGACTTGCCCAAAACGCACCCAAAATTGAGAAGGGTAAAAACAGGGGTAAAAAGCCGACCGATAAAGCGGGGCCGAAACCCAAAGCCGAACAGGCTGACAGAAATCCGGAGCGGATTGAAAAGAAAGGGGATACAAAATGAGACTTTATTCTTTGGCAAGTTTAATGATGCTGTGTTTATCTCTAACTGCCTGTGGTCCTAACATATTTTATACAAGAATATGGAATACTCAAGGGACAGCGAAACCCCTTTCCAAAACGGATGATGTAATCAGGGTCGTTGTTCCGGAAAGCTTGACAAAATATGTTGCCAAGGCAAGAAGTTATGATCCAGATTGGAGAAAAAATGGCGATATAGCTACTTTATTTTTAACAGCAAAAATGGATACTGAAGAAAAGCTCCAAGATTTAGGCTATCAGTTAACAGATACAGGATTAGATGGTGGAGATAGTGGTAAATCTAAAAAATTTAAATGGATTGATAGCCAGGGTAATGAAAAACAGGCCATGACACATGGAGGAAAACCAACCGTATTTGCTTTAATTGACGCAGGAATAATTGATACCTATACACAAAGATTTATATCTGAAGTGCCATATTCTAGCGATCCAAGTACAGGAGCAACCACCATGTGGACAAATCATGTCGATGAAGTCACCATGAATACTATTATATTTAGAATCAGTCTAGTAAGACCTGTTAATAAGGAAAGTCCACTTTATATATGTAATAATACTTCACTTAGTACAAATTTGTGTACTTATCCTGATAAATTTATGCCCGATAAATATATAACGGACTCACTTAAATATAAAGACATTTATGAAACGATTTTTCATGGTGTAGGTTCCATGACAACTAATTCTCCTGATCCAGCATATATTCAAGATCATTTGGTTTCATCGGTGTTGTATCAATATCCCAACTTGCTGGGTAAAAAAAGAATTTACCAAATCAGTCAACCTTTATTTCAAGTAACCAAAGTCACTGATACCCCCCAATAAGTTTATAAAGCATTCTTTTTTCTTTTGGTATGACGACACGACGGACATAAACAAGATAGCCAGCGGCATGATCCATACCGGTATCATTGGCGGTGCGAGTGCGATTACCGGCATCATGGGCGGCAGTGACAATCTCAATGGCACCAATACAGCCATTGACGCCATCACGGACAAGAGCCTTACTGATGTTAGAGGACATAAATCAGGTTCATTCAATTCAAATTCATTCGAAAATAAGAGAAATTATTCTGAAACAATCAGTAGTAATGTCATTACCAATGGAAATATTAGCATAAGTGCAACCCATGATATTAACACTATTGGTTCAATTATTTTATCAGGAAAAAATACAATTCTTGCTGCAGGTCATGATCTGAATGTAGCTGGTACAATTACAGGCAAGGAAGACGTTAATCTTTAATATAGCCACCACCGCACTTAAGGATACAACAAGCAATTATCATCATGAAAGCAAGTCTGGATTGGGGGCAAGTTTCAACGGGGGTATGACATCAATTGGCTATCACTCAATGAAGCAGACAGATACCAGCAAAACATTTCATTGGACACCAAGTGAAATCAGTGCTGGTCATGATTTGAATCTAGTATCTGGGGGATCATCAACCTTTACGGGAACTGATTTAAGTGCTGGCAATGATCTTAACATCAGTGGATCATCAGTAAATTTCAATACAGTGAACAATACAGTAGAAGAAACGCATAAAAGATCATCGGTATTTGCGGGCTTAAGTGTAGGATTGTCCGGGGATTCGGCGGCTGGCCAAGCGGCTTGTTCAGGACAGTCAGCTTCTGACATGCACGGCAAGGGTAGTGCGGCTGGCAGAACCCTGAATGCGATGCAGGGCGGATATGTAGTTGGCAATGCCCTTGCAACGAATGGAAACAGCACTGGAAGAGGTTTGATCTCTGGAACTGCAGCACTTGGATTTAATGTTAGCAAATCATACAGCGAATATTCACAAAGCAATGTGGTTGGATCCTCAGCTGTTGCCGGTAATGAACTCAATGTTGTGGCTCGTGGGGATAACAGGGCGGATGTTCATAATGGTGATTTAATTGCAACGGCAGCCCATCTTGCCGGTAATAACGTATCCCTGACTGGCAATGATGTAATATTGCAATCTGGCTGGGACACGACGCATGAATATAGCAAAAGTCACAGTTATGGAGGAGGGGCTGGTATAGAGATAGGTAATGCAGGATTATCACTTGGTGCCAATGGTCAGGGATCCTCCCAACATGCCCGGGGGAATAGCTTGACATCAGTGAACACCACGGTTATAGCCTCCAATGATATAAAAATCAATGCTTCTGGCAAAACGACGATCAACGGTGCGACGGTATCTAACGATCATGTCGGTGTCAATACAGGCAATCTTGATATTGTAACCCCTCAGGACATCTCTCATTATAAGAGCAACTCGAGCCAGGCCGGGGCCAGCATCAAAATATCACTTGGTGCGGGATCAGCTGCTGGAGGTGTCAGCTATGGCAATCAAAAGATCAAGGATAATTATCAAAGCACAGGCAAACAGCTTTCTGGCATTTACGCTGGCAAAGAAGGGGTGGATATCCATGTTGGGGATACAACGCATCTAAAGGCGGGTGTAATCAGCAGCACGGCAGCCCAGTCCAAAAACCATTTTGATACAGGAAAACTGGTCGCTGAAAGTGAAAGCAATCAATCCAGATGGAAAGCGACAGCTACAGGAGGCGGATTAAGCCTTGGAGGTGCAGGACTTGGAGGAAGCTTGGGTCCTCTTGGCTATATTGGTAGCAATATTGCTGCAAATTCTGGTCTGATCAGCGGAACGCAGAGAAAACATGCTGAACAAAGCATCAGTCAGTCAGCCATATCAGATAACATAACGGTACATGCCGGTAGTGTGACCGGCCAGTATGCCACCAGCGTGGATGAGGCAAATGGTCATATAAAGAATCGGTTTGATGCGAACAGGCTTGCCAATGAATTGCAAAACAGCCAGACGGGAATGCAGCTTGTTGGTGAGGTGATGGGACAGGTATCTGACAAGCTGGACAATAGCGGTGTATGGGGTTTTGACGAGACGAATGCAAAAAATAATATCGGACGTATTCTTATTGAATCCGGAGGAAGTGCCGCCATTGCCGCTGTCACTAGTGGAAACGCAGGAGCGGCTGTTGCAAGTACAGTTGCCGGTAAGGTGGCCGGAAATATTGTTGACCAATGCAGCATTTACTGGAGCGGGAGCGGCAGCAGGCGGTGCAGTTGGAGGTGCCACGGAAGCATTAAACGGGGCATCTATTGCATCCTTAATAAATGAATATAATGATACAGCATGGGGAGTGGTCAAAAAAGCTATACAAAAAGGAGGATATGAAAAACTGGTTCAGACAATGGAGGAAAAGGAAATTGCCGACCATGCGGCAGATGGGTATGTGCATGGTTTTCCAGAAAAAAGCAGGGGATATTATGATGCAAATGGAAAAATCAATAAGGATGCTTTACCACCTGACGAATATCATGTTCCCACGGATGAGGAGTTGAGAAAGATGGGAATAGATGGTCAGGATGGTTTGAGCAAAATGTTGTATCATCCCAAAAATCCGGAAACTGGAAAATCAACAAATTTAGAATCAGTTATGTATCTGCCTAATGATCCTGATAATCCGTTGACTCCGCCTATGATAATCTTTAAAGGAACTACACATTGGTTTTATGAGGGAATTGAAGATGTAAGCCAAGGGTTAGGATTTGGTTCGCCAGAATATAGTGCGGCTCAAAATATAGGTAAAGAATTCAATCAAATATACCAGAATATAGGTGGTAGATCACCAATACTTGCTGGAAATTCACTTGGTGGAGGATTGGCAAATGCGGCAGGTGAAGCGTCAGGATTAAGTTCAGTAACATCGAATGCTGCAGGATTAAATGACATTACAGTAAATGATCCGTTATTTCATACATCATACAATACCTATGTTAAGGGAGAAGTTTTACATTTAATTCAAGATGGATTAAACTATATTGTAAATAATGGTGGGATAAGTGGTGTTTCAGTCTCAGTTCAAGGGGCAAATATCATTTCAGAACTTCTTACAAACACTAAAGCAATCAATACTAAGTTAATATTCCTCCTCATTTACCGATCAATGATCCCATAACAGGAACTAAAACAGAATATATTTCAGCTGTGCCAGAAGATCAGGGTGTCTTGTATCCCTATAATATCTTGAATTCTGCTGGATTGCATTTTGCCACAGTTGTACATAGGGCAACCAACCATGAATATTATAAGACCAAAGATCAATTGTCTCATGATGTTAATCATAAGTAAGGGTAAAATGTGATATGAAGAGTTTTGTAGGAATAAATATAGATTTTATTCTTTTTTTAAAAATGTCTATAAATTTTATATTACTATTAATTTTAATAATAATTAGTTACTTTTATTTGAAAAATAATAATAATTTTATGTATATAAATCTTTTAAGAATATTATTAATTTTATACATTATTATTAGTTTAAGTTTTGACATTTTTTTATTCAAAAATTATAAAAAATTATATATTCCGTTTACGATAATAGATATTTATATATTAATTACGTTATTAATATTTATATTTATGAAAAATATTATAATTTACTTAGGAGCTATGATATTTTTTCCACTTACAATTGTTTTCATAAGTAGTGCAATACCTAATATGGATAATTTGAATTTAATTGGTGCTTTTTGTTTAAGTATTTTTTTAATTATAATGTGGTTATATACATTTATTATAATTCCAATATTTACTTGTAAATATATAAATATATTAAGAAACAAGAATAAAAATTATTCTTAATTTAATATAATTTAAAAATAGTTAAAGAATTCAATCAAATATACCAGAATATAGGTGGTAGATCACCAATATTTGCTGGAAATTCACTTGGCGGAGGATTGGCAAATGCGGCAGGTAAAATAACAGGATTAAATTCGGTAACGACTAATGCGGCAGGATTGAACCATAATACAGTTAACAATTCAATATCTAATATTTCATATAATACCTATGTAAAAGGTGAACCTTTGCATATCTTACAAAACGGAGCAAATGTAATTGTTAATTCTGTAGTAAATGTTGTAACTCCCATTCATGAATTAAATAATGTTTCTAATATATTTGGATATGGGACGATTATAAATACAATTAAAGATATCCCACCACATTCACCGATTAATGATCCTATACATGGAACAACAACTGAAATTATACCTGCTGCTCCAGAGGATAAGGACGCACCATTTTATCAATATCATTTTGGAAGTGTTGCACATAGAGCTACTAATCACGAGTATTATAAGACAAAAAATCAAATATCTCATTTGATCCAGAATCATTAAGGAAAAATATGGAAAAATATTTAAAATATAAAATTTTAATAAATTTTATTTATATATTTTATATTATTTATATAATATTTAATTATAATTTAATACAAAGTATAAATATAATATATTTAATTAAAATTATATCTATAATAATAATAACAATTAGTACAATATCATTATTATGTTTTTTTAAAAATATAAAATTTAATTTTTTCTATTTTATGTTAGAAATATATGTAATTTCTGTTGCTTTTATTGTAATTTTTCAAACAAAAAATTTAGATGCCTTAGGTTTTTCTTTATTTGGATTATTTGGTATAATTTTTATGTGCGATAATTATTGTAGTGAAACTAAAATTAGATTAGCAACCTACTTATTTATATCTACATATATTATAATTTTTATGAGTATTTATAAACTATTTAAATTAGTTAAAAATAAATTAATTAAATGAGATTGTAGATACTAATTAACGATCCCATAACAGGAACTAAAACAGAATATATTTCAGCGGTACCAGAAGATCAGGGTGTCTTGTATCCCTATAACATCTTGAATTCTGCTGGATTGCATTTTGCCACAGTTGTACATAGGGCAACCAACCATGAATATTATAAGACCAAAGATCAATTGTCTCATGATGTTAATCACAAGTAAGGGTGAAATGTAATATGAAGAGTTTCTTTAAAGGAAATTATTTGAAATGTCCGTTAAGTTTGAATATAAAATTTATTTTTAATATATTTTTTATGGTTTTTGTTTTTTTTATAATAGGAAAGTTTTTTGTAACTCAAGATGTTAATTTCACAGAAATTAATTTAATTTTGATTAAAAGAATCATACTAATTTATTTAATAACAAGTATCATTCTAAATATAATATTATCCTTTAAATTCGGGAGAATTGATTATTTTAATAAATATAACTTTTTATTGGAATTATATATATTTATCATTGGTTTGTTTATTTTAATAAATAAAGATGCTTTAATTTTATTATGTATGAATTTTTTTGCTCCTATATCTTATATTTATATAGCAGAACTACCGACTGGAACATTAAAAATTTTAACACTTTATATTTTTTTATCTTTTTTATGGGTTTATACTTTTATAATTATTCCAACATGTATTTATAAATTTATTAAATTTTTTTGGGTATATTACCAAAACCGCCAGTGAGTGATCCATCAACAAATAGATTTGTAGAAACTTTCCCATCTGATCCTTATGAACATAATAATACATGGGAACCAGATATGATTTACTATCATTCCGGGTCTGTTGCTAATAGAGCGCAAACACACAGATATTTTGAATATAAAATTCGATTTCAATCAAAAGATTAATGGAAAATGATAAAAGGGCGTAATTATGCTAAAACATAATAATTATCTGTTAATCAATATCCTGCTTTTAGGTAAAATCATTTTAAATATAATCATTTTATATTTTTTGATTGATTTTAAACCTCCCTTATCAGATAAATTGGAACATCTATATTTAGATTATATAAAATTATTTATATTATTTTTTATAATTTTAAGTGTTTTTTTTAATATTCTATTATTAAATAAATTTTATAAAAAATATTGGTCATATTTATTATTGGATATTTATACAATAATTTTATTAATTATTTTTTTTGTTGAAAACGATTTAACTAATACTATGTTCTTAACATTAGTATTTCCGTTTTCATTAATGCCTATCTTTATTGCTGCAGGTGATTCTAATAATTTATCAATATTTAATTTTTATGGGATAATAATTTTTATAATTTTAATGTGGATTTATAGTTTTATTTTTGTACCCATTGGTTTTTATAAATTTATAAAAAAAATTATTTACGAAAATATTTTGAAAAAATAATAATTATTATAGGTATTTTTACTGCCTATAATAAGTTACCATTATGAAAAATTATTTAATTTACAATATAAAAAAAATATTTTTAATAAAGTTATTTATCAATATAGTTGTTTTAGTATATTTTATAATAATAGACATCAAATCTAATAACAATATACCTATAATAGATATAAATTATTTAACAATATTTATATCTATATTTATTTCTTTAAGTTTAAGTTTTGATTTTTTCATAATAAAAAATTATAGAAAAAAATATTTGTCCTTTATAGGTCTTGATTCGTATGTATTATTACTGCTCATGATTTATTTTTATATGAAAAATATAATAAGCAGCTTGATATTTATCATTTTCTTTCCTTTAACAGTTTTTGGTATACTCAAAAACCTTTTTATTCCTAAAAACATGAGTTTATTACATTTTTATAACTTATCTATAATTTTGTTAATTATGTGTGTTTATACATATGTAATTATTCCTATTTGTATTCGCAAATTTTTAAACCTCTATAAAAATAATTAATTGTTTAATTAAAATTCTTTTAATTAAAAAAAAGTAGTTTAACAGCTAGACGGGAATTCAAATTGTTAATGAAATGATGGAACAGGCCTCACTTGCGAAGGATATTGTCTGGTATGTTCCCGCGCTGGTTGATGGCAGACAGGTACTGGTTCCCCAGCTGTATCTTT